>NZ_JBFRFW010000002.1:0-577008 GCF_052115025.1 Bradyrhizobium sp. 2TAF24
GTCTGGCCGACGAGCTTGAGCGCCGGGCCAAAGCCAGTCAGGTAGCCGAAGCCGGTGACGCCGACGAGGCCCATGGCCATGCCGACCGGCACGCGCAGCAGCATCAGAACGAACAGGGTGACGAAGCCGAGGACGGCGACGGTTTCAGGAGTCACAGCTGCTCACTCCGCCGTCTTGATCTTGGCATCATGGATATCCTCGGGGTGGAAGATCAGGCGATAGGTCCGGATCGCGATCAGCAGCACCGCCGAAACGTCACCGATCCAGGCGACCGCGAAGAACGGCCAGTTCGGCAACCGCAGGTCGTAGGTCAGGACGTGGTCCTGATAGGTGGTATAGACCTTGTCGAACAGCGTGATGGTCTGCACCGTCACGACGAACAGCAGCACCAGTGTCGCGAAGATGTCGATCAGGCGTTGGTAGCGCGGGGTGGCGTTGGCCCAGACGAGATCGACGGTAATGTGGGAGCCGCGATAACTGGTCGCGGCAATGCCCCAGAAGATCAGGATGCCGAGCAGCAGCCGGCCGAAGTCGTAGTAGTCGGGGATCGTCACGGCAAAGAACTTGCGCATGAAGATCGCAATGAAGGTGTTCAGCGCCACGATGCCGACAAAGGCGGCGGCGATCAGCTCGATCGTGTCGATGAAGCGGTCCATCAGGCTCTTGCGGCCCGACGGCGTGCCACCCTGGTTGACTTGCGGTTGTGCACTCATCGCAGCTCTCCCAGATCATCCAAGACCGGCCGCCCCGCACAAAGGCATAAGAATGAAGGCTGACGGTCTCGGGACGACACGACTTAATCACAGAACGGACGACCTGGTCATATGAAAGCAGGCGGCGGCGCCGGATTGGCGCCGCCGCCTGTCTCGTCCAGTGCCGGCTCAGATCCCGGCGTCGTGCTTCTTGATGGCGGCGTCGAGGTCGGCCTGGATCTTGGCCGCATCGCCACCGGCGGCTTTCACCGCATCGGCCCAGCTCGCGCGCAGCACCTGTGTCGCGGTCTTCCACTGTGCGATCTGGTCGTCGGTCAGCTTGTAGACCTCATGACCTGGCAATGCTCGCATCTTGACGCGGCCGTTGGCCTCGAACTCGGTCCAGGGATCGGACACCTTCGCCGCCCACTCCGGTGAGCAGTGATCGTCGAACACCTTCTTCTGGGCGTCCGACATCGAATTATAGGTCTTGAGATTGACGTTATAGGTGAACACCGTGGTGTAGAGCGGGGTATCGATGTGGTACTTCACCACCTTGTCGATGCCGAACAGGAAGATAGAACCCCATGGGAAGGCAATTTCGTCGGCAACGCCGCGCTCCAGCGCATCACGGGATTCCGGCGCCGATGCCTGCACGTTGGTGCCGCCCAGCAGCTTGACCATTTCGGCAATGGTGCTCTGCGCCGGGCGCACCTTCACGCCGCTGAGATCGGTCGGCACCACGATCTTCTTCTTGCCATGCAGCGAACCGGGATCGTGGATGAAGGCGAAGCACAGCTTGGTGTCCTTCATCTCGGTCGGCGCATATTTGCGGTACCACTCGTCGAGCGCCAGAGTGCCCTTTTTGCCGTCGCCGAAGGTGAACGGGATCTGGCCGGCGGCCACGATCGGGAAGCGGCCCGGCTGATAGCCCGGGTTGACATAGGTGACGTCGGCGATGCCGTCGCGCGCCATGTCGTAGTGGTCGAACGCCTTGCCAAGCTGCTCAGAAGGAAACACCGTCGACTTGATGGTGCCGCCCGAGGCCTTATCGAGATCGGCGGCCCATGCCTGCGTCGCCGGCACCAGCGGATGCGCCGGCGGCACCCACAGCGAGATCTTGAGATTGACGGTCTTGTCTTGCGCCATTGCAGGATTGAGCGCGGACATCGTCCCCGCCGCCACCGCGAGCGCCAACATTGTTTTCTTCATCAGGCGTCCCTCCCTCTACATGATGATCCAAGACGATTGTCGAGGATAGACTCTGTCCCAGGTCTTCCTGTCCGACATCGTCGCGCCCGGTTGCCCGGATCGTTCCTTAACACGTTATCTAGTCAGCCCTGCTTTGCAAGTCGCCACGTTGCCGCGCCGCCACAACGGCCGGTTCCCTTGCCCCCGGTGATGCCAGAGGGTCATGATGGCCGTCAGACAGGCTGACGACAAAAAGTTGCCTAAGCAACCTTTTCAACAGTCGTTGCATCGTATAATGAATGGGTCGGAATGGCGCGACCGTCGCAATGGCGGCGGATGGGATCAGCACCAACGGGAGGATCGAAGCCTTGCGCACGCAGGTTGTGATCATCGGCAGCGGACCGGCGGGCCTGCTGCTCGGCCAGTTGCTCCACACATACGGCGTCGACAACATCATTGTCGAACGCAAGGACCGTGACTACATCCTTGGCCGCATTCGCGCCGGCGTGCTCGAGCAAGGCACCGTGCGGCTGCTGGAGGATGTCGGCGCCGCGGCGCGACTGCACCGCGAAGGCCTCATTCACGATGGCATCGAGCTGTTGTTCGACGGTGTCCGCCATCGCATCGACATGAAGGAGGCCACCGGCGGCAAGACGGTCACCGTCTATGGCCAGACCGAGGTGACCCACGATCTGATGGATGCCCGCGTCGCGGCCGGACGTCAGACCATCTACAACGCCGATCAGGTCACCCCGCTCGATTTCGACGGGCCGTCGCCGCGTGTGACCTACGTCAAGGACGGCGTCACCCACGAGATCGCCTGCGACTACATCGCCGGTTGCGACGGCTTTCATGGCGTCAGCCGCCAGAGCGTGCCGGCCGCCGCCCTGAAGGAGTTCGAGCGGGTGTATCCGTTCGGATGGCTCGGTGTCCTGTCCGAAACCCCGCCTGTGTCGCCGGAACTGATCTACGCCCGCCACGCGCGCGGCTTCGCGCTGTGCTCGATGCGCTCGCTGACCCGCAGTCGCTACTATGTGCAGTGCAGCCTCGAGGACCATGTCGACAATTGGTCGGACGACCAGTTCTGGGACGAGTTGCGCCGCCGGCTCGATCCGGAAGCGGCGGAAGCCCTGGTGACCGGCCCGTCGATCGAGAAGAGCATCGCGCCGCTGCGCAGCTTCGTCGCAGAGCCGATGCGGTTTGGCCGCCTGTTCCTCGCCGGCGACGCCGCCCACATCGTGCCGCCGACCGGCGCCAAGGGCCTCAACCTTGCCGCCAGCGACGTGCACTATCTCGCCGAGGCGCTGCGCGAGGCCTACACCGACAAGTCCAGTGCCGGCGTCGACGCCTACTCCGCCCGCGCACTGGCGCGGGTGTGGAAAGCCGAGCGCTTCTCGTGGTGGATGACCTCGATGCTGCACCGCTTCGACGACACCGACGAGTTCAGCTCGCGCATCCAGATCGCCGAGCTCAACTACCTCGTGAGTTCGCGCGCCGCGACGACGTCGCTGTCGGAGAACTACGTCGGCCTGCCGTATTGATCTCTCCGCCGGCGGCTAGGCCGCCGGCGCCTTCATCGCCTTCGCCAGCATGTCGACCGCATCGGCGATCGCCTGACCGTCGCCCTGAACGCGGGCCAGGATCAGGGCGCCTTCCAACGCCGAAATCGCCAGCACCGAAAGCTTGCGCGCCTCTGCCCGCGAAAAGCCGTCGCGCAGCAGCGCCTTCGCGATGATGCCGGTCCACGCTTCGAACGCCGTGCGCCCCGCGGCGGTCAACGCCACCGACTCCGGCGCCGTCTCCAGCAGCGTGGTGGTGATCGGGCAGCCGTCGCGAAACCGCGACTGCGCCATCCAGCCCCGCAGCAGGCCACCATAGGCCTTGATCATCGCCGCCGCCGAATTGGTTTCCGCGGACAGCCGTTGCAGCGTCGCCGTGACGCGATCGGCGGCGAAACGGACCGCGGCCTCGCCGATCTCGTCCTTGCCGCCGGGGAAATAGTGATAGAGCGAGCCCTTCGGCGCGCCGCTGACTGCGACGATCTCGTTGATGCCGGTGGCGGCGAAGCCGTGGCGGCGGAACAGCGTGGCGGCTGCGGCGACGATGGCATCGCGGTGCTTCGGTGCGGCTCCCATCGCCGATTCTCCCCTTGCGTCGATATTCCGATTATATAGACTGGTCTAATTAATAAAAGGAGGCGTCGATGGACGACAGCGACGTGCCGGAGGGATTTGCCCGGCATTTCCGGCAAAGTCCCCTGACCGAGCCGTGGGAGCCGATCTATTCCAAACGAACGGACACGGCTGTCATCGTCGGTCTGCGCCTCGCAGCCGCCCACACCAACTCACGCGGACTGGTGCACGGCGGGCTGATCGCGACCCTGGCTGACAACGCCATGGGCCTGAGTTGCGGGCTCGCGCTGCGCGATCCCGGCTCGCTCGTCACCATCAGCCTCGGCATCGATTTCCTCGGCGCGGCGGCACTGGACCAGTGGCTGCAGGTCGATACCAACTTCGTCAAGGCCGGCGGCTCGATCTGCTTCGCGCAATGCCTCGTCACCGCCGACGGCACACCGTGCGCACGCGGCAACGCGACCTTCAAGGTGCTCAAGCCCGCGCGCGCCGCGGCTTAGCGCGCGCTGAAACGCCAGTCGCAGGTCTCGACCGTGAGGTCCACGAACGCGCGGACCTTGGCGGACAGCAGCCGCGACGCCGGATACACCAGATGGATGGGACGCGGCGGCAGCTCGAACGGCCGCAGCACGAGACGCAGGCGGCCATCGCGGATCGCGTCCAGCGCCTGATAGGCGAGCACCATGGTCAGCCCGCCGCCCTGTTCGGCATGCCAGACCCCGGCTTCGGCGCTGTTGGTGGTGTAACGCGGCGCGATGGCGACGCGGAGCGGCCGTCCGTCCTGCATGAAGCGCCACTCGTTCGAGGGCAGCAGCGCGGAACACTGGATGATGTCATGCACGCGCAAGTCCGACGGTGACGCCGGCTCGCCGCGGCGGGCGAGATACTCCGGTGACGCGACGACGACGCGGTACATGTCGCCGACGTTCTTCGCCACGACGCTGGAATCCGGCAGATGCCCGATCCTCACGGCGACGTCGACGCCCTCCTCGATCAGGTTGACCGGGCGGTCGGACAGGCGCAGCTCGCCGGTGACGTCGGGATAGCGCCGCAGATATTCGGACATCAGCGGATTGACATGCAGCCGCCCGAACATCAGCGGTGCCGACACCACGAGATGCCCGGACGGCCGGGTGCGCTCGGCGCGCGCTGCCCCTTCCGCTTCCTCGACGTCGGCGAGAATCCGCCGCGCGCGGGCGAGATAATGTTCGCCGATATCGGTCAGCGCGACCGAGCGGGTGGTGCGCTGCAGCAACCTCGCCCCGACGCGCTCCTCGAGCGCCGCCACCAGCCGCGTGACCGCGGAGGGCGACAGGCGCAGCTTGCGTGCCGCCGGCGCGAACCCCTTGAGGTCCGCCACCGCGACAAACGCTTCCATGGCTTCGATCCGGTCCATGCTTTTATTTCATATTTGGCAATAATCTAGTGTCAATGCTGGGAATTGCAGCAAATGAGGACTTTATCCATTTTGGAGGCAGGAACCGACGCCAGGAGGCGAACATGGACGGCAATTTCGCAATATCCAGCGACATCGCCTTCACCCCGACCGTGAAGGCGATCCAGAGCCGCAAGGGCTCGCGCCGGGCCTATCAGCATCAGGAAGAGAGTGGCGGCTGGGAGACCGAGATCACCGACGACCTCGCCGCCTTCATCTCCGAGCAGATCAGCATCTTCTTCGCCACCGCCAATGCCGACGGCCAGCCCTATATCCAGCACCGCGGCGGCCCGCCCGGGTTCATCCGCATCCTCGACCGCAAGACGCTGGCGTTCGCCGATTTCAGCGGCAACCGACAGTACATCACGCAGGGCAACCTGCAGGACAATCCCAAGGCCTACATCTTCCTGATCGATTACGCGCACCGCCGCCGCGTCAAGATCTGGGGAGAGGCCCGCGTGATCGAGGATAACCCGGACCTGCTGCGCCAGTTGATGCCGGAGGGCTACAAGGCGCGTCCTGAACAGGTGATCGTGTTCACGGTCGGCGCCTGGAGCGCCAATTGTCCGCAGCATATTCCGCAGCGGTTCGACGCGCCCGATGTCGCGGAGGTGCTCGCAGTCCGCGAGGCACGCATCGCCGAGCTGGAGACGGAAGTGGCGGCACTGAAGAGCCAGTTGGCCGCCGCTGCACCTGTCGCCGCTTCCACGGCGTCTCCGAGCACCTGAGCCAGGATCGTTACGCGGCCGCCAGCGGCTGCCAGTCGTGCTCCGGATAGACCTGCGCCATCATCCGATCGACATAGCGCAGCAGATTGGGAAACTGCAGCGCCTGCTGCCGCAGCGGCGAATCGAAGAACGGTGTCAGCAGGCCGGCGAGCGCCGCGAACGCCGTGGCATCGACGCCGCACGGGCGATCGCCGAACAGGTACGGCTTGTCGCCGAGCATCACCGACAGGGCCGACAGCGAGCGCACGCCGAGCATGACGATCTCCTCCGGCGTATGACGGGCGAGACCAGCGTTCCGCATGTTTTCCCCGACGCGCCCCTGAACATCCCGACACAGCGCCTCGCGCATGTCCTCGGGCGCACCATCGAAAAACCGGGCCGGCCCCTTGGCGAAATTCTCGGGCAGCATCCAGCGGGCATAGCCCGACGCCCAGTTGAAATGGTTCTCGATCATGCGCTCGAGCGCCCACGCCTCGGCGCGCTGGCGATCGTCCAGCCCGGCATCGAGATCCACCCCATGGGCCTGCTCGAGATGCAGGCGGATGAAGGTGGAATCGGCGACGCGGGCATCGCCGTCCGCGATATAGGGGAGCTGGCCTTTGGGCGAGCTGTCCGGCATCGCCTGCTGCTTGACGTAGGCAAGGCCTGCCAGCCTGAGTTGCACCTCGGTCTTGGTGACATAGGGGCTGATTTCCGGGAGGTCGAAACCGGGGCCGAAACCGTAGAGCGTGATCATGGCGTGCATCCTTGCGCGTTGAAAAGATGCCGTTTTCTAGCTACCCCCTGCTGCCACCATTCTGTCAGCAGTGATCACGAGGGATCGATGCGCCGCGCCGACCGGCTGTTCCAGATCATCCAGGTGCTGCGCCGCAGCCGCCGCCCGATCACGGCCGATGCCATCGCCGGGGAGCTCGAAACCTCCAAGCGCACGATCTATCGCGACATCGCGACCCTGATGGCGCAGCGCGTGCCGATTCGCGGCGAGGCCGGAACCGGCTATGTGCTGGACAAGGGCTACGACCTGCCGCCCCTGATGCTGACACCGAACGAAATCGAGGCCGCCGTGCTCGGCGCCCAATGGGTCGCCGGCCGCGCCGACCCGGTGCTGGCGACCGCTGCGCGCGACCTGATCGCCAAGATCGCGGGGACGGTTCCGGAACGGTTGCAGCCGCTGGTGCTGGAGCCGGCCAGTCGCCCCCGGCCGCAATGGGACGGACCAACGGACACAATCGACGTGGTGCAACTGCGGGCGCATGTCCATGCCGGTCGCAAGATCCACCTGCACTATCGCGACGAGCAGGGGCGCGACAGCGAACGCACCATCTGGCCGGTCGCCATCGGCTATCTCGACACCGTGCGTCACCTCATCGCCTGGTGCGAGCTGCGGCGCGACTTTCGCAGCTTCCGCATCGACCGCATCCGGCAGGCTGATTTTCTCGATGACAGATATCCCGAGCGCCGCGCTGCGCTGCGGGCACGATGGATGGCGACGCTGCCGCGCGCGCCGCACCCGGAGGGCAACCGATGACCGACGGCACAAGCCCCTGCCAGTCCTGCGGCGCCTGCTGTGCCTATTCGGCGAACTGGCCACGGTTCACGATCGAGGACGACGTCGCGCTCGATCTCATTCCCGCCCATCTCGTCAACGATCGGTTGTCGGGCATGCGCTGCGAAGGCGACCGGTGCTGCGCGCTGACCGGCAAGATCGGCGAACACACCGCCTGCGGGATCTATGCGGTCAGGCCCGAAGTCTGCCGGACCTGCGAGCCCGGCGATCCCGAGTGCACGATGGCACGGCGCAGGTTCCGCCTTCCCGACCTGCCGCCAGGCGGATGACGGCCGATCCGCCGGTCAGGCGACGATCGGTTCCTCGGCCTCGTCATCGATATCGTCCATCGCCGGCAACGCACTCAGCGGCGCCGTCGACAGCGTGATCGACTTGCGATGACCGGACGGGGCAGGTCTTGCCATCGGCGCCTGCCGCGAGATCGCGAACAGCGTGGTGCCGGCACGGCCGCCCCACTGCGACAGCTCGCGTTCATCGCAGCTCGCCGCGATTGCCACGCCAAGGGCGTGGAGATGGCTGCGGCGATAGCAGTAGAGCGCGAGCATGGCGCGAATGTCGGGCGAAACCGACGCCACAAGAGCGGGCAGACCGTTTTCGTTCGACCGGTACAACTGCCCCAGCAGATCATCGCCGACGGGACAGGCATCATTCTCAAAAGCGACGCGTCCAGACCACATTGCGAGTTCTCCTGTACCGAGAATGCAATGTGAGATGCTAATGAGCAGTTAACCAATGAACGCGGGAACCAGTCTTTCCCGCATTGTGTTGATAAAGTCTTCAGCTTTCGAGAAAGGTCACCGCGTCCTGCAACGACGCCCGATTCGTGCGGTAGCTATTTGCCGCATGCTCTCCGTCGGCAAAACCGAACGAGATGCCGCACACCACGCGCCGGTCGTCGCCAAGGCCGAAATGCCGCCGCACCATATCGGAGTGGCCGGCGAGCGCGGCCTGCGGAATGGTCGCGACCCCAAGCGCCTGCGCCGCCAGCAGGAAATTGCTGACATAGCCGCCGCAATCGACCGCACCATAGACCCCGAGCGCTTCGTCGGACGTGATGATCGCGACATGTGGCGCGCCGAACAGCCTGAAGTTCTGCAGCGACTGGCGGCGATAGCCCTCTTTGTCGCCGCGGGTGATGCCGAGTGCATTGTAGAGCTGGAACCCGCTCTCGCGCCGGCGCTCGAGATAGACGCCGCGATACTCCCGCGGGAAAGGAAAGTCCGAGTGCACGTCATGGGCCGACGCCGAGGCGCTGGCCGCATCGTGAATCGCATTGCTGAAGCGCCGCGCTGCCTCGCCGCTGGCGACGATCACCTGCCAGGGCTGGCTGTTGCACCACGAAGCAGTGCGCTGCGCCGCCGCCAGGATGCGTTCGATCGTCGCGCGCGGCACCACATCCGGGCGAAAAGCCCGGCAGGAATAGCGCTCGGCGAGCAGCGCCTCGATGGTATCGATGCGCCCGGTTGCTGATATCGTCATGAGAAATCCTCGGTCGGCTCAGCGGCCCTTGGTCGGGATCTGGTTGAACGGCACGTCCTTGTCGACCCGAATGTCGCCGGGCAGGCCAAGCACGCGCTCGGCGATGATGTTGCGCAGAATCTCGTCGGTACCGCCGGCGATGCGGTCGGATGGCGAGCGCAGCAGCATCGACTGGAACTGGCCGGCGGCTTCCGCGACTTTCGGATCGGTCAGTACGCCTGCCGCACCCTGCAGGTCGGCGGCATAGGCGGCAATATCCTGCAGCATGGAGCCGGCCACCAGCTTGCCGATCGAATTTTCCGGCCCCGGCCGCTCGCCGCGCGACAGCGCCGAGATCGAGCGGTAGCTGGTGTATTTCAGGCCGCTGTTGCGCACCGCCCAGTTGGCGAGCTTGGAGCGCACGGCGCGGTCGTCCAGCGCCGGCCCGTCCTCCAGCATCAGGTTGCTGCAGAACGCGAACATCTCCGCAAATCCGGTGGCGCCCCGCGCGCCGATCGACATCCGTTCGTTCATCAGCGTGGTCAGCGACACGTTCCAGCCGTCGTTGACGGCACCGAGCCGCTGGGCATCGGGAATGCGGACGTTGGTGAAGTAAACCTCGTTGAACTCCTGCTGGCCGTTGGCCTGCTTGATCGGCCGCACCTCGACGCCTGGGCTCTTCATGTCCAGGAAGAACATGGTCAGTCCCTTGTGCTTGGGCTGCGACGGATCAGTGCGCGTGATCAGAATGCCGTAGTCGGAATAGTGCGCGCCGCTGGTCCAGATCTTCTGGCCATTGATGATCCAGTCGTCGCCCTGCCGCTCCGCCCGGGTGCGCAACCCCGCAACGTCGGAGCCTGCGGACGGTTCGGAGAACAACTGGCACCAGATATGCTCACCGGAGGCAAGCTTGGGCAGATAGTGCTGCTTCTGCGCTTCGCTGGCATAGGTCATCATGGTCGGGCCGCACATGCCCTGGCCGATCAGGAAGACGCCGGCGAGCTTGTCGTAGACGCCCTCCTCCTGTTGCCAGATCACGCGCTCGATTGGCGAGGCGCCGCGACCGCCATATTCCTTCGGCCAGTGCAGGCAGGCCCAGCCGCCCTCGGCCTTCTTCTTCTGCCAGGCCTTGGAGGCCTCGATGATGTTGCCACGTTCCAGCGCGATGCGGCCGACCGACGGACGCGACAGCTCGGCCTCGAGCTCCTTGGGGGCGTTGGCTGCGATCCAGTCGCGCGCCAGCTTGCGGAATGCGGCTTCTTGCGGGGTGTCGTCGAAATTCATGGTCGTGATCCTCGATTATCTCAGGCGGCGTTGCGGCTGCGCATGCGGTCGATCAGCAGGTCTTCCCAATGGGACTGGCTGCCGAGCGCGAGCGCCAGCGCGTTGGAGCGCCGGTAGTAGAGATGGCAGTCGAACTCCCAGGTGAAGCCCATGCCGCCGTGAACCTGGATGTTGTTCTTCGAACAGTGCTGGAACGCCTGTGTCGCGCTGATGCGTGCCGTCGCTGCCGCCTCCGGCAGTTCCGCTGCGTTGGTCGAGAGCGCCCATGCGCCATAATAGGCGTTGGAGCGCGCCAGCGTCGCCGACACATACATGTCGGCGAGGAGGTGCTTGACCGCCTGGAACGAGCCGATCGGCCGTCCGAAGGCAATCCGGTCGAGCGCATAGTCGCGCCCCATTTCGAGCGCGCGGTCGGCGCCGCCGACCTGCTCGAAGGCCATCAGCACCGCGGCGCGATCGAGCACCCGCGTCAGCACGCTCCAGCCCTCGCCGGCCGCGCCGAGCGGCTCCGCAGGGCAGTTCTCGAACACGATCTCGGCCTGGTTGCGGCTGGGATCGACGTTCGCCAGGCTCTTGCGCGTGACGCCTTTACCCGTGAGATCGACGATGAACAACCCGATATCCGTCTCGCGGCCACTCGCCGCGGTGCGTGCCGCCACCACCGCGATGTCGGCGATGTCGCCATCGGCCACCGGAATCTTCCTGCCGCTGAGCTGGCCGTTGCTGACGCTCGCCTTGATCGCCTTCGGCGACGGATTGCCCGGCCCCTCGAACAGCGCCAGCGTGCCGATGGTGTCGCCCGACGAGATCCCCGGCAGCAGGCGCCGCTTCTGCTCGTCGCTGCCGGCGAGCATGATCGCTTCCGCCGCGAGATAGATCGACGACGAGAACGGCACCGGCGCGAGCGCCCGGCCCATCTCCTCGGCGATCACGCAGAGTTCGAGATGACCGGCACCGGATCCGCCGAACTCCTCGGGAATGGCGACGCCGAGGAACCCCATGCCAGCAAGCCCCTTCCACAGGGCGCGATCGAAAGGAGCCCCACCCTCGAGGACGGCCCGCACCGCCTTGGGGGAGGAATGCTCGGCGAGGTAGCGCCGTGCTTCATCCCGCAACTGCTTCTGTTCGTCGGAGAAATCGAAATTCATGGTCTGGCCTTTGCTTGCTCTTGTTCTCGAGAATGAAAGGAAACGATGCCGTCAGGAGATCACCAAGACGTCGGCGGCGGGCGGATCGGCATAGAGCCGCTCGACCAGCGCGGCGCGGCGTTCGAGGCCAGCTCGCTGGTTGATGTAGCCCTTGTCGGTCAGTTCATTGCCGTCGATCGACGGCGGCTCAGCCATCAGCATGGCGCGGGCGATGCGCAGGCTGCTGGCACAGTTGACCGCGGTGTTGTGCGCCTGCAGGCCGTCGCGCACGCGGGCGATCACGGCGGGATGAGCGATGACGCTGTCCATGGTCGCCGTCATGTCGCCGATCAGCCGGCGGCAGGCGTCGAGGTTCGGCCAGATCAAGAGACCGATCGCATCACGGTCCTGCCCCGTAACCAGCGCGTCCTGCACCACCGGCGACGCCGCCGCGATGGCATCGGTGCGTAGCGCGCCGACCTGGACAAAAGTGCCTGTCGTCAGCTTGAAGTCCTCGACAATGCGGCCGGAGAAGATCAGGCCCTGAACCGGATCGTCCGGATCGACGAACACCGCGGCGTCGCCGATGCAGTAGAAGCCCTCGTCGTCGAACGCGGCCGCCGTCAGATCGGGGCGACCGAAGTAGCCGGGCGTGACGTTGACGCCGCGCAGCCGCAGTTCGTATTTCGGCCCGACCGGCACGAGCTTGAGCTCGACGCCGGGGAACGGCAGGCCGATCAATCCGACGCGCTCGGTGTCCCAGTAAGTGCCGGTCGCCGTCGGCGCCGTCTCGGTCGCCCCCCAGCCGGTGTAGAACACGATACGCTCGCCGGTGGTGCGCACCGCCAACGCCTGCATGCGGTCATAGAGATCGTCGGGCAGCCGCGCGCCGCCATAGGCCATCAGGCCGAGTTTCCTGAAGAAGCCACGGCACAGCTCGTCGTCCTTTTCCATGGCGGAGGCGAGCGCGGCATAGCCGGCCGGAACGTTGGCATAATAGGTCGGCGAAACCTCGCGCAGGTTGCGCAGCGTCTCGTCGAACTGCCCGGGGACCGGGCGGCCATCGTCGATGTAGAGCGTGCCGCCCTCGATCAGCACCGGATTGAACAGGGCATTGCCGCCCATGGTGTGATTCCACGGCATCCAGTCGAGAAACACCGAATCGACGCTATCGGGATCGCGCGGCCGTGTCTGCATCATCATCGCCGCATTGGCACACATCATCTGCTGGGTGTTGATGACCGCCTTGGGCATACCGGTCGAGCCGGAGGTGAACAGCAGCTTGCCGATCGTCTGCGGCGTGATCCGTGCGATCGAGGCCTCCACCGCCGCCGTCACCGGCGTCGCGGCGAGGTCGGCATAGGCGAGGCTCGGCACGGCGGCCGGCGGCCGCTGCACATGCACCACGGTCACGCCGTCGAGATCGAGCGCTGCCAGCGCCTTCTCGAACATTGGACCGTCCTGCACCATCACCACCGCCGGACGGATCAGGTCGAAGATGTATTTGAGCTTGGCGTGGTCCTGGCTCATCAGCGAATAGGCGGGCGAGACCGGCGCCGCCGGAATGCGCGCCTGCATCGCCGCCTGGGTCATCAGGGCATGCTCGATCGAGTTGCCGCTGAGAATGGCGACCGGCCGCTCGCCGGTGACGTTCAGGTCGAGCAGGGCCTGGGTCAGCCCATCGACGGTGCGCTTGGCTTCGCCATAGGACACCTTCAGCCACTGCCGCTCGGGGCCGCGGCGCTGCGCGAGCCAGACATGGTCGGGGCGCTCCTTGGCCCACCGCGCAAGTGCTTCCGGAATGTACCGCGCATAGGGCTGCAGCGGCACACGGGACTTCAGGACGATCACGCCGTCAGGCCGTCGCTCGACGGCGATGTCCCGCTTCATCCAGTTGATCTTGCGGAAGGCGGGCTTTTGCAGCGCCGCCGCAGTCATGGTTTCCATCGGTCCTCCCCGGATCCGGCCCACTGCCCTCGTTCATCGAGGCTGTCGTGCTTATCGGGCCTTACATGTTGCGATAGACGGGCTTCCTCTTCTCCAGGAAGGCGCGGATGCCCTCCTTGAAATCTTCCGACCGGCTGGTCAGCACCTGGTTGCGGTCTTCCATCGCGACGACCGCCTCGAGCGAGGCGGCGTCGACGCTCATGTTGAGGCATTCCTTGGAGAGCCGCAGGCCGAGCGGCGAGGCCGCCAGCATGGCCTCGACATAAGGCGCCGCGGCAGCCTCCAGCGCATCGTCCGCGACCACCTCGGACACGAGGCCGACTGCCAGCGCCCGCTCGGCGCCGATGAACCGGCCAGTCAGGATCAGCTCCGAGGCCACAGAGACGCCGACGAGACGCGGCAGGAAATAGCTGGTGCCGATGTCGCAACCGCCGAGGCCGAGGCGAATGAAGGCGCAGTTCATCCGCGCCGATGTCGCTGCGATACGGATGTCGGCGGCGAGCGCCAGCGCAAAGCCGCCGCCGGACGCCGCGCCCTGCACCAGCGCAATGATCGGCTGCGGACAGCGCCGCATCAGCATGACGATGTCGGCGATGCTGCGCTGGTGCGCCAGCGCTTCCGCCACGCTTGCCGGCGGCGCGCCGGCCGGCCGGCGCTGTATCGCCTCCTTGAGGTCAAGCCCGGCGCAGAACGCCCGGCCCGCCCCCGACAGCACGACGACGCGCGTCTGCTCGTTGCGCGCAAGTCCGGCGAAATAGCCACTCAGCGCGTCCACCATCGCGGTGTCCAGCGCGTTGAGGCTGTCCGGGCGATTGAGCATCACCCGGTCCACTCCGTCGGCATGCGTGACGAGCAGCGGCGCGTCGGTCATGCGTTTCGCTCTTACTTCGGCGCCATGCGGATGGCGCCGTCGAGGCGGATGGTCTCGCCGTTGAGCATCGAGTTCTCAACGATGTGCACGGCGAGCGCACCATACTCCTCCGGCTTGCCGAGGCGGGCCGGATGAGGCACCTGCTTGCCGAGACTCTCGCGGGCTTCTTCGCTGAGGCCCATCAGCAGCGGGGTGAGGAACAGGCCCGGCGCGATGGTGTTGACGCGGATCAGCAGGCTGGAGAGGTCGCGCGCCACCGGCAGGGTGAGACCGACGATGCCCCCCTTCGAGGCCGAGTACGCCGCCTGGCCGATCTGTCCGTCGAACGCCGCGACGCTCGCGGTGTTGATGATAACGCCGCGTTCCTCGCCGATCGGCGACAGCGACTGCATGCGCTCCGCCGTCAGGCGGATGCAGTTGAAGGTGCCGATCAGGTTGACGCGGATCACGCGCGAGAACTGGTCGAGCGGATAGGGACCGTTCTTGCCGACGGTCTTGGCCGCGCCGCCGATGCCGGCGCAGTTCACCAGCACGCGCGCCACACCATGGGCCGCCTCGGCCTTGGCCAGCGCCGCCTTGACGTCGTTCTCTTCGGCGACGTCGCCGACCAGCGCCACGCCCTTGAGCTCGGCGGCGACCTTCTCCGCGTTCTCCTTGTTGACGTCGAGCACGGCCACCTTGGCGCCCTTGGCGGCCAAGGCGCGTGCCGTGGCAGCGCCGAGCCCCGAGCCACCGCCGGTGACGATGACGGCTACGTCTTTCAGATCCATGATAGTGCCTTTCTGTCGGGTTGGATTTTACGAAGCGGCCTGCCGCCGATCGGACCAGGCGGCAAGGATGTCGGGAATTGAGGTCGGCGGTACCGCGGCCGGCCCCTGGATGGCTGATCTCGTCCGGGAGAAGCGCGGAGCCGGCGCCGGCTGCAGGTTGCCGGCATGTTCGACGAAGGTGCGCCGCGCCGCAAGATGCGGATGCGATGACGCCTCGAACAGGCCGACCACCGCCGCGGCGCAGGCGTCGGTGCCTTCCAGAAGCGCGCACCATTCGTCGCATGTCTTGGTCTTGAAAACGGCGGCGAGCTTGTCCTGCAGCTCCGGCCAGCGGCTGCGGTCCATCTGCGCGTCGAATGCCGGATCGGTCAGCCCCGCCAGCTTGCGCAACTCGGCATAGAACTGCGGCTCGATGGCGCCGATGGAGATGAAGCGGCCGTCGGCGCACTCATAGGGGCGATAGAAGTGAGCGCCGCCGTCCAGCATGTTGGTCCGCGGTTGCTCGGTCCAGCGCTTCAACGCATGCATGCTGTGGAACATGGACAGCATCAGCGACACGCCATCGCACATCGCCACATCCACGACCTGGCCCTTGCCGGAGGCACGCGCTTCGATGACCGCGGCCAGCACGCCGACCACCAGGAACAGCGCGCCGCCACCATAGTCGCCGACGAGATTCAGCGGTGACACCGCCTCGCCATTGGATGCTCGGAACGAATCCAGCGCGCCGGTGATGGCAATGTAATTGATGTCGTGGCCGGCGGCCTGAGCGAGCGGCCCCTCCTGGCCCCAGCCCGTCATGCGGCCGTAGACCAGTCGCGGATTGCGCTTCAGTGTCTCGTCAGGACCGAGCCCGAGCCGCTCCATCACCTGCGGGCGGAACCCCTCCAGCAACACATCGGCTTGGGCGATCAGATCGAGCGCATGTGCGACGTCACCAGGTGCCTTGAGGTCGAGTTCGACGATCCGCCGTCCGCGGTTGACAAAGTCGCGGTCGTCACGCTTGCCGGCGCCGCGGCGCACGACCGAAACGACATCCGCGCCCATGTCCGACAGCATCATCGCCGCGAACGGCCCAGGGCCGATACCGGCAAATTCGACCACCCGCACGCCCGTCAGCGGCCCGGATGCCGCGCTCGTCCTGCTCACTCGATACCTCCCGCCTCATTTTCCTGCCGCTCGGCTTGTTGTCGTTGCACGCGACCTTGCCGGCGCCAGTTCCTTAGTTCCTTGCCGCGGCGCGCCGCCGCTCCGGCTGCAGCATGCCGCCCAGCAGCGCGTCGATCATGTGATCGATATACTGCCGCCGCACCTCGTCGGTCACCTCGCCGACCCCGGCCGCGCGAGACATCGCATGGCGCCCATGAAACAGGTGATCACAGGCACCGATCAGGTGGGTGTAGAAGAACACCGGATCGACCGGCTTGAACTCTCCCGCCGCAACTCCTTCGTCGAGCAGCCGCCGCTGGAAATCAAGCAGCGGCTTGACAAAAAAATGGGACACCGACTGAGCAGCCTTTTCCGTGCTGTCGTGCAACAGCAGATGCAGCAGGCGATTCATATAGGGAAAGCGATAATAGGCATTGATGATGCCGGCGATGTGAAGCTTCAGCTTCTCCGTCGGCGAGATCGGCTGCTGCAGCAGATATTCCAGGTGAGAGACCTGAACCTCCGCATCGCGCGCCAGCAAAGCCAGCAACAGGCCTTCCTTGTTGCCGTAGTGATATTTGACCAGCGCGGCGTTTACCCCCGACCTTTGGGCAAGGTCACTGAGCGACACGTCGGTGGAATTGCGCTCGATCATCAGATCACTGACCGCATCGAGCAGCTTTTCTGCCGTCGCATTCCGCGAGGGCTGCGGTCTGGCCGAAGCGTCGGTCGTCACACCCGGTGCCATTCGCGGTTCCATCTCTTCACGTACAAGCAGATGCATTTTGCGCTTCGTGGAATGTCGTCCGTCGCAGACAGCATTCTCCGCGCCGACAAGTTAATTGATTGATTGACTAAGTCCAGCCTCGTCTTTTTAATCCGGCCAACCAACCAGAACCCGTCAACCAGGGAGAAGAAGAATGGCCGAGGCCTACATCGTTGCAGCCGCCCGCACCGCCGGCGGACGAAAGGGAGGCCGCCTTGCAGGCTGGCATCCCGCCGATCTCGCGGCCGTCGTGCTCGACGCCCTGGTCGAACGCAGCGGCGCGGATCCGGCGCAGGTTGAAGACGTCATCATGGGATGCGTGATGCAGGCTGGTGAGCAATCCAACAATATCGCCCGCAACGCCATCATGGCATCCAGGCTGCCGGAGAGCGTGCCGGGCACATCGATCGACCGGCAATGCGGGTCATCGCAGCAGGCGCTGCATTTCGCGGCCCAGGCGGTGATGTCCGGCTCGATGGATGTCGTGATCGCCGCCGGCGTCGAGAGCATGACGCGCGTACCGATGGGCCTCGCCTCGACACTGCCGGCGAAGAACGGCTTCGGGCATTACAAGAGCCCGAACATGGAGCAGCGCTATCCCAACATCCAGTTCAGCCAGTTCACCGGCGCCGAGATGATGGCGAAGAAGTACGACCTGGATAAGGAAGCCCTCGATCAGTACTCCTACCAGAGCCATCAGCGCGCGATCGCAGCGACGCAGGCCGGCGCCTTCAGAGACGAGATCGTGCCGGTCTCCATCACCCGCACCGACGGCTCGACCGACATCCACCACATCGACGAGGGCATCCGTTTCGACGCCACGCTCGACGGCATCCGCGGCGTCAAGCTGATCACCGAGGGCGGCCGGCTGACCGCCGCCAGCGCCAGCCAGATCTGCGATGGCGCCTCCGGCGTGATGGTGGTCAACGAAAAGGGCCTCAAGGCGCTCGGCGTGCAGCCGATGGCGCGCATTCATCACATGACCATGATCGGCCACGATCCGGTGATCATGCTCGAGGCACCGCTGCCGGCGACCCACCGGGCGCTGAAGAAGGCCGGCATGAGCATCGACGACATCGACCTGTTCGAGGTCAACGAGGCCTTCGCCTCGGTGCCGACCGCATGGCTCAAGGACACCGGTGCCGATCCCGCCAGGCTCAATGTCAACGGCGGCGCCATCGCGCTGGGACATCCGCTCGGCGGTTCGGGCACCAAGTTGATGACCACGCTGTTGCATGCGCTGAAGCAGCGCAACAAGCGCTATGGATTGCAGACCATGTGCGAGGGCGGCGGCATGGCCAACGTCACCATCGTCGAGCGGCTCTGAGCCTGATCGACAAGGGCGGGTCGAAAGACCCGCCCTTTTTGTTTACGACCAAGACCACGCGCCAATGAGCGGCAGAAGCCGCCGGATCTTCCAGGAAACGCCAGGAAACACCCATGAGCCACCCGTCGCTGCACGCCCGGACCACACCCGACAAGACCGCCTACCGGATGGCCGGGTCAGGTGAGGCCATTACTTATCGCCAGCTCGACGAGCGTTCGAATCAGGGCGCGCAGCTGTTTCGCGCGCTCGGCCTCAAGGCGGGCGATCACATCGCCCTGCTGATGGAGAATTCGCTCGCGTTCATGGAGATCTGCTGGGCCGCGCAGCGCAGCGGCCTGTACTACACCGCGATCAGCCGCTACCTGACCGCCGACGAGATCGCCTATATTATCAAGGATTGTGGCGCCCGCATCGTGGTGACGTCGGAAAAATGCGTCGACGCCGTCGCTCCGCTGCTCGTGGGCGCGGATCCGGCGACCGCGTTCTACATGACCGGCACGCCGCGTCCTGGATTCCACTCATGGGACAAGGCGCTCGCCGCGCAGCCGAAGACACCGATCGCGGACGAGGTCGCGGGCTACGACATGCTGTATTCGTCCGGCACGACCGGCCGGCCGAAAGGCATCAAGCGCGAGGCCACCGGCGACGCGATCGACAAGCCGAATCCGTTCCTGCGCTTCCTGTGCGCCCACATGTGCGGCATGTCGGCCGATACGGTCTACCTGTCGCCGGCGCCGCTGTATCATGCAGCTCCCCTGCGCTTCAACATGATGGCCGGCGTGCTCGGCGGCACCTCGATCATCATGGAATCGTTCGATGCCGAAGCCTTCCTGCGCCTCGTGCAGGAGCATCGGGTTACCCAGAGCCAGCTCGTGCCCACCATGTTCGTGCGCATGCTGAAACTCCCGGAAGACGTGCGCCGACGCTACGACGTGTCGTCGCTCAAGGGCGCGATCCATGCGGCGGCCCCCTGTCCGGTCGACGTCAAGGCACGGATGATCGACTGGTGGGGCCCGATCCTGATCGAGTATTACGCCGGCTCGGAAGGCAACGGCGTCACCGTCAGCACCTCGGCGGAGTGGCTGTCCCATCGCGGCACCGTCGGTCGCGCGGTGGTCGGCAAGATCAGGATCCTCGACGAGAACGACGAGGAGGTGCCCACGGGAGAAATCGGCACCGTGTATTTCGCCGACGCGCCACAGTTCGCCTATCACAACGATCCGGACAAGACGAAGCGGGCCTACAATTCCAGGGGCTGGTCGACGCTCGGAGACGTCGGCTATGTCGACGACGGCGGCTATCTCTATCTCACCGACCGCAAGGCCTACATGATCATTTCCGGCGGCGTGAACATCTACCCGCAGGAGACCGAGGACGTCCTGATCACCCACCCCGCCGTCGCCGACGTCGCCGTATTCGGCGTCCCCAATGAAGAAATGGGCGAAGAGGTCAAAGCGGTGGTGCAGCCCCATGACATGATGCAAGCCGGCAGGCAGCTCGAGGCCGAACTGATCGCGTTCTGCCGGCAGCACCTGTCCCCGATCAAATGCCCACGCACCATCGACTTCGACCCGGAACTGCCCCGCACCCCGACCGGCAAGCTGGTGAAGCGGCACCTGCGCGACCGCTACTGGCCGGCCAAGCCGGCCGCCTGATCCGGCAACGGACGACGCCGGCGCGGACTGTTTCCGAAATGGCACGCGCCGGCACCTTCATCGGGCCCCTTCGCCCGAAGCATGGAGACCATCTGCGGTTCTGTGTTAGAGAGGCGCGGGCTGAAGCTTTCCACCGCCAAACCGAAGGGTCGTGATGTCGAAATCCCTGCTTCTGACTGCGCTCATTCTCGCTTCCGTCTCCACCTCCACCCTGGCGCAGAACGCGCAGCGCAGTGGAACGCCGGAGGAACAGAAGGCCTGCGCCAAGGATGTGTCCCGGTACTGCCGGACGCTGATGGACCAGGGCGACCTGGTGATCCTGTCCTGCCTGCAGCAGAACCGCCCCAAGATCACTCCCGCCTGCGACAAGGTCCTCAAGGACCACGGCCAATAAACGGCATCCTCGCAACCAAGGGGGACCGCGCATCCCGCGCGGTTGCCCGCAGGTTCAGGCGAACGTCAACGTCTGAGGGTGAATGAAGACAAGTGCGGCCCGACAGTCTGTCAGGCCAGCTTGCTGCCAGGCCGACTGCTGATCAGGCCGACTTGCGCATGGCGTTGTCGACCAGGGTCTTGCCGAGCGACCAGACGGCCCCTGGCACGCGATGGCTGGCGCCGATCACCGTATCGAAGGCCGTTTCAATCCACTGGCAGTCTTCGTCGGTGATCGACAGCGTGGGCAGCAGCTTGATGGTGTGGCTGCCGTGGCCGGACACCTGGGTCAAAATCTTGTGATCCTTGAACAGCGGAATGGTGATCAACTGGCAGAACAGCCCCTTGCTCGCCGTCTCCAGCACATTCCATGAGGCCTTCAGCGCCAGCGACTTCGGCGCGCCGAACTGCACGCCGAGCATCAGGCCCTTGCCGCGGACTTCCTTGAGAAGTTCGTATTTCTGCACCATGCGGCCGAGAGACGCGAGCAGGCGCTCGCCGCGCTGCTGCGCGTTCTCGATCAGCTTTTCCTGCTTCAGGACTTCGAGCGTTGCGATGCCCGCGGCCATCGCCAGGTCGTTCTTGCCGAATGTCGAGCCGTGCACCACCGCGCGATCCATGCGGTCGAACACCTTGTTGAAGATCGAGCGGCGGGTCAGCACCGCACCGACCGGTACGTGCCCGCCCGACAGCGCCTTTGCCAGCAGCACCATGTCCGGCTCGACATTCCAGTGCTCGACCGCCAGGAAGCGGCCGGTACGGCCGAGACCGGTCTGCACCTCGTCGGCGACGAACAGCGTGCCATAGCGCCGGCACAGCGCAGCCGCCTCCGGCAGGAAGTTGTCGTCGGGGATGTTGACGCCCTTGCCCTGGATCGGCTCGATGATGAAGGCTGCGACCTGGCGGGTGGCCAGCGCCTTCTCCAGTGCGGCGAGATCGTTAAAAGGGATGGAGGTGCACCCCGGCAGCAGCGGCTCGAACCCGCTGCGGAAGTTCATATCGTCGGTCAGCGACAATGAGCCGTAGGTCAGGCCGTGGTAGGACTGCCCGCAGTAGATGATGTCGGTGCGGCCGGTGGCAACCCGGGCAAACTTGATCGCGGCCTCGACACTTTCCGTTCCCGAGTTGGCGAAGAACACCTTGTCGAGGTAGGGAACACGCTCGATCAGCTGCTCGGCCAGGATACCCGCGAGCGTCGAGACGTCCATCTGCACCAGATTGGGCAGGTCGCTGTTCAGCACGCTGCCGAGCGCGCTGCGCAGCGCGGGGTGATTGCGGCCGATCGCAAAGACGCCAAAACCGCTCAGCAGATCCAGATAACGCGCGCCCACGCGATCGTAGAGATACTGCCCCTGCCCACGAACGAACCCCACATCGTAGCCGATGGTCTTGAGGACCCTGACCAGCTGCTCGTTCAGGTAGCTCGCATGCAGGTCACTGCGCTCCGCCTGGCGGGCCGCAAACATCTCGGAAAGGTCAAGATTGGGATACATCATCAGCTACATAGGTCGTTTCGGGAAGGGCGCGTCAACAGGAAATCAAAAATGCGGCGATTTGCCCCGCGCTGCGGAACTTCTGGTAAGATTGTTCATTGCTTCGCTGCATTGCAGAAGAGGTTCTATGAAGAAAGTCATCTTTGGCGGGATTGCCCTGCTCGCATCGCTCGGACCGGTCCACGCCGTGGAGCCGGTGCCTCCGCTGGGCGAGTGGTTGGTGCAGGAAGGGGTCGCGCGCATCCGCATCGTTGATTGCAACAGCCATCTCTGGGGGGTGGTTTCCTGGGAGAAGGTCCCGGGCAATGTCGACGCCCAGAACCCGGACCGCTCCAAGCGAACCCGCCCAACCTTCGGGATGCCTGTACTCCTGAACATGAAGAAATCTCCAGCAGAAAATAAAGGCGATCCCGAGGAATGGGAAGGCAAGGTTTACAACGCCAAGAACGGCAAGACCTACGATTCGACGATCAGGTTAACGGCCCCCGACAAGCTTGAGATCAAGGGGTGCGTCCTCGGTTTCCTGTGCGGCGGTGAGACCTGGACCCGCTATCTCGACCCCGCGGCGACTCAGATCCCCCCTGCGCCTACTCCTAGTACGCCACCAAAGTCGAATCCGGCTCAAGCGAAGACAAAGTCCATCGCCACGGCCGGCACAGCGAAAGGACCTCCCCCCGCCGACCCGGCCGCGGAGATTTGTTCACTTCCCGAGATCGCGGGGACGCCCCATTAGCGCCGGCTGGAACAGGACAGCCGCCGCCAGGGTGGTGACCAGCGACAGCGCCAGCAGCTTGCCCATGCTGGACGTGCCAGGATGGCTCGACAGCCAAAGGCTGCCGAACGCCGTGGCCGTGGTCATGGCGCTGAAGAAGACCGCCCGCGTCAGGCTCGACTGCAACAGGTCGGTCTGACCGGCGCGCCAGGCCGTCACGTAATAAATCTTGAACGCCACGCCGACCCCGAGCAGCAGGGGCAAGGCAATGATGTTGGCGAAATTCAGCGACAACCCGATCAGCACGCAGATCTCCAGCGTCAGCACGCCGGCGAGCAGCAGCGGCACCAGCGTCAGGAGGACGTCACCGATCCGCCGCAGCACGATCCAGAGCAGGATCGCGATCGACAACAACGCCCAGCCCCCGGCCTGGATGAAGGCCGATACGATGGTGTCGCCCGACTCCAGGATCGAAATTGGCCCCCCGGTCGCGGTCGGCGCGACCTTCAGAACAGCCCCGGCGAACTTGCGCAGCGTATCATTGTCGTTGGGATCGCCGCTCGGTTGCGCCTGCACACGAACACGCCCGTCTGGTGTGCTCCATTCGCTCACCAGATCCGGCGGCAGCGTCGTGACGGTGATCGGCTGAGCCCGCAGCAGCGCGCGCACCTGATCGAGCATCACATTCAACGGCGCGACGAACACCGCCTCGACCTTGTCTCGCATGCCGTTGTCGGCGGCGGCCAGCTTGCCGAGGTCGTCAGCAAGACGCTTGCTGGCCACGACCCAGGGTGCATCGGCCTTCGCATCGGAACTGCCGGCGAACTTGCGCAGGCTCTGGGCGGCTTCGGTCAGAGCGACGACACGGTCGGTGTCGCTGGGCGCCGCGCCGGGCTTGCCCTGGAGAATCGGATCGAGGGTTGCCGCAGCCTTGTGGATCAACGCCAGCTTGGCCGGCTGGTCCGCGGGCACGAAGGTGTCCAGCGAGATGGTCCGCGCCACTTCCGGCAGCTTTGACAGCTTGGCCTGCAGCTCCTGCGCCGCCGCCGCCGACGGCACGATCATGTCGACGGCGTTGGTTCCGGTGTTGGGATCACGCCGCAGATCGAGATAGGTCGCGATCGACTCGACCTTCTTGCTGCGCAGGTTGATCGGGTTGAAATCGAAATGAAGGAAGTACAGCAGCGGCAGGCCCGCCACCGCGACGATCAGTGTTCCCGCCACGATGGGGACGCGATGACGGCTGAGGAAGCGATCGACAGGCGCCATGAAGGCATAGCCAAGCGGCTCGGATTCACCGGGCGGATTGAACACCTTGAGCAGCGCCGGCAGCACGGTCAGCGCTGCCAAAAAGGCGACGATCATGCCGGCGCCGGCAATCTCGCCGAGTTCGGACACGCCCTTGTAGTCGGTTGGCAGGAACGACAGGAAACCGGCCGCGGTGGCCACTGCCGCCAGCGTCAGCGGCACCGCGGAATGATCTGCGGCGACCTCGATCGCCGTCTGCAGATCGCCTTCGTTATGACGCTCGGCGCGGTAACGCACGCTGTACTGGATGCCGAAATCCACGCCCAGGCCGACGAACAACACCGCGAAGGCGATCGAGATCAGGTTCAGCGCCCCGACCAGCATCAGGCCGATCGCGGTCGTGAGCGACAGGCCGATGACAAGAGTGATGAACACCGAGGCAATGATTTTCGGCGAGCGCAGCGCGAGCCACAGGATGAACAGCACCACCGCGACGGTTCCAATGCCGTTGACCAGAGCTCCCTCCTGGACGGTGGCGAACTCCTCGTTGGCGATCGGCGTCGGGCCGGTCAGGCGGACCCGGGCCTGATATTTGCCGGCGAGATCGAGCTCATGGGCCGCCCCGCGAATGGCGTCGGTGGCCACCTTACCGGGTTCCAACGCCTGAAAGTCCAGAATTGGACGTGCAGAAATCAGCACCCGGCGGTCGCCGGGCGTCAGCGGCTCCGGACTGGCTAATTCCCGCCAGGAGAAATTTCCATTCCCCTTTCCGAGAACCTGTTCGACCGTTGCGGCCACCGTGCTCAACGGCTTGGCCAGAGCCTCCTTGGGAAACTCCCCGCGCTGGGCGCCGTTCACAGCGAACTCCAGTACGCCCGTGAGCCCCCGCAGGTTCGGATCATCGACCAGGATATCGAGAATCGGAGACGCGGCCGCGAGCTGTTCCGTCTGCTTGGCGACCTCGGCGGTCGGCAGGAACAGGAGGCCATTGGTATCGAAAAACGGTCCGCCCCCGGCAAACCGGACCCAAATGAACTTGTCGGTCTGGGGAACCAGCTTCTTTTCCAGCTCGATTCCCGCCTGGCGGGCCTGTTCCGGGGTCGGGGCCTCGACCACCGCCAAAATCATGTCGTTTTGACCCGGAAACGCCTTGTCGAAGGCGATTTCACGCTGCCGCCAGTCCAGATTGTTGGCAATCAGCTTGCCGACATCGGTATCGATCGCGAAGTGCTTGGCGGAGTACGCCCCCGCAGCGACGGCCAGAAGGATTCCCGCAATGATCGTGAGCCATGCAAAACGCGTACAGCCCCTCACCAGGGCAACAATAATCCTTGTCAGCACAGTTTTTCTTTCTATGTCTTTGGACCGATCAGCAGTGGGCGCAGGCTGGGCAGCTTGCCGGGTTAACTGTATTGGCCGCGAGCGGTGCCCTTAAGTCACACAATCATGGCATAACGCCAGCCCCCTCCGAGAAATACTGCTGAAAATCTGCCAGAATGCTACACTTCAAGATGTTCTCGTCCTGTTCTTTGTGCTGAGTTGGAAGATAGTGCATGACTTCACAGACGCCGCTTCTTGACGCTGTTAAATCTCCTGCCGATCTCCGCAAGCTGAAAGAAAGCCAGTTGACCCAGCTGGCGGCGGAACTGCGCACGGAAACGATCAACGCCGTGGCCGTGACTGGCGGCCATCTCGGCGCCGGGCTTGGCGTTGTCGAACTTACGGTAGCACTGCACTACGTTTTCAACACGCCATCCGACCGCCTGATCTGGGACGTCGGCCATCAGGCCTACCCGCACAAGATCCTGACCAGCCGCCGCGACCAGATCCGCACTCTGCGACAGGGCGGCGGTCTCTCCGGTTTCACAAAGCGCGCCGAAAGCGAATATGACAGCTTTGGGGCAGCGCACTCCTCGACTTCGATTTCCGCTGGTCTAGGCATGGCGGTGGCCCGCGACCTCGCCGGCGAGGAGCGCAACGTCGTCGCCGTCATCGGTGACGGCGCGATGTCCGCCGGCATGGCCTATGAGGCCATGAACAATGCCGGCGCGATGGACTCGCGCCTGATCGTGATCCTCAACGACAACGAAATGTCGATCGCGCCGCCGGTCGGCGCCATGTCGGCCTATCTCGCTCGGCTGCTGTCCGGCCGCACCTATCGCTCGCTACGCGAGATGGGCAAACAGTTCGCCAAGAAGCTGCCGAAATTCGTCAAGACCAGCGCGGCGCGCGCCGAGGAATATGCCCGCGGCATGGTCACCGGCGGCACGCTGTTCGAGGAACTCGGCTTCTACTATGTCGGCCCGATCGACGGTCACAATTTCGATCACCTGCTGCCGATCCTCAAGAACGTCCGCGACTCCAAGGAAGGCCCGATCCTCATCCATGTGGTGACCCAGAAGGGCAAGGGCTATGCACCCGCCGAAGCCGCGTCGGACAAGTACCATGGCGTGGTCAAGTTCGACGTCGCCACCGGCACGCAGGCCAAGGCGAAGGCCAACGCGCCGTCCTACACCAAGGTGTTCGGCGAGAGCCTGACGAAGCTCGCCGAGACCGACGACAAGATCGTCGCGGTCACCGCGGCAATGCCGTCCGGCACCGGCATCGACATCTTCAACAAGGCCTTCCCGGACCGCACCTTCGACGTCGGCATCGCCGAGCAGCATGGTGTGACCTTCGCTGCGGGCCTTGCAACCGAAGGCATGAAGCCGTTCGTCGCGATCTATTCGACCTTCCTGCAGCGCGCTTATGACCAGATCGTGCACGATGTCGCGATCCAGAGCCTGCCGGTGCGCTTTGCCATCGATCGCGCCGGCCTCGTCGGCGCCGACGGCCCGACCCACGCCGGCTCGTTCGACCTCGCCTATCTCGGCTGCCTGCCCAACATGGTGCTGATGGCGGCCGGCGACGAAGCCGAGCTGGTGCACATGGTCGCGACCGCGCACGCCATCGATGATCGCCCCTCCGCTTTCCGCTATCCGCGTGGCGACGGTGTCGGCGTCGACATCCCCGCGATCGGCGTGCCGCTCGAGATCGGCAAGGGCCGCATCGTGCGCGAGGGATCATCGGTCGCCCTGCTGTCGCTTGGCACGCGCCTTGCTGAGTGTCTCAAGGCTGCGGAGATTCTAAAATCCCACGGATTGACGGCGACTGTTGCTGATGCTCGCTTTGCCAAGCCGCTCGACACCGACCTGGTGCTGCGCCTGGCCCGGGAGCACGAGGTGCTGATCACCGTCGAGGAAGGCTCCATCGGCGGCTTCGGCGCAATGGTCCTGCAGACCCTGACCGACCGCGGCGCCGTGGACAGGGGACTGAAGGTACGGTGCATGGTGCTGCCGGATACATTCATCGATCACGATACGCCGGCGGCGATGTATGCCAAGGCCGGGCTCGACGCCAAGGGCATCGTCATCAAGGTGTTCGAGGCGCTGGGTCGCGACGCCGACAAGAGCATGGTGCAACTTGCTTGATCAGCGCACCATCGAGGTCGTTCTAGCGCAGCCGCGCGGCTTCTGCGCCGGCGTCGTGCGCGCCATCGAGATCGTCGAGCGCGCGCTCGAGAAATATGGCCCGCCGGTCTATGTCCGCCACGAGATCGTGCACAACAAGTATGTGGTCGAGAGCCTGAAGGCGAAGGGCGCAGTGTTCGTCGAGGATCTGCACGAGGTCCCGGCCAATGCGGTCACCGTGTTCAGCGCCCATGGCGTGGCGCGCCGTGTCGAGGAGGAGGCGGCCGCCCGTGGCCTGCCGGTCCTGAACGCCACCTGCCCGCTGGTCACGAAAGTTCACAATCAGGGGAAGCGCTACGTCTCCAAGGGACGCTCGCTGATCCTGATCGGCCATGAAGGCCATCCCGAGGTGGTCGGCACCATGGGCCAGATCGACGGTCCGGTGACGCTGGTGCAGAACGTCGATGAGGTCGCCGCGCTCGACCTGCCGGCCGACACCCCGCTGGCCTACATCACCCAGACTACGCTTAGCGTCGACGACACCAGGGACATCATCGCGGCGCTGGAGGCCAAGTTCAGCGATATCCAGGGGCCGGATACCCGCGACATCTGCTACGCGACACAAAATCGCCAATCTGCCGTCAGAGACCTCAGCAAGGTGGTTGACGTCATTCTGGTGGTCGGCGCCACCAACAGCTCCAATTCCAATCGGCTTCGCGAGATCGGCACGGAGGTCGGCGTGCCGAGCTACCTCGTGGCTGACGGCAGCGAGGTCAGTGCCGAGTGGCTCAAGGACGCCAGAACCGTCGGCATCACTGCGGGCGCATCGGCGCCTGAGGTGCTGGTCGATGACGTGATCGAAGCCCTGCGGCGAATCGGACACGTGTCCGTGTCGCTGCTTCCGGGCCGCGAGGAGAATATCGAATTCCGCCTGCCGGCTGAGCTTGCCTACGCAAGCGCCAGCCCAACCCCCTGATCAGATCCGAGAAAGTCTGTCGCTCATCATGGCTATTCCGTTCTTCAAAGAGATCAAGATTGGCTCCTACCTCGTGAAGCAGAAGCTTCTCGGGCGGAAACGCTATCCGCTGGTGCTGATGCTCGAGCCGCTGTTCCGCTGCAATCTTGCTTGCGTCGGCTGCGGCAAGATCGACTACCCGGATGCGATCCTCAACCGCCGCATGACGGCGCAGGAATGCTGGGACGCTGCCGACGAGTGCGGCGCCCCGATGGTCGCGATCCCCGGCGGCGAGCCGCTGATCCACAAGGAAATCGGCGAGATCGTACGCGGCCTCGTCGCCCGCAAGAAATTCGTGTCGCTGTGCACCAACGCGCTGCTGCTCGAGAAGAAGCTCGACCTGTTCGAGCCGTCGCCCTACCTGTTCTTCTCGGTCCATCTCGACGGCCTCAAGGATCACCACGACAAGGCCGTGTCGCAAAAGGGCGTGTTCGACCGCGCCGTGTCCGCGATCAAGGCGGCGAAGGCCCGCGGCTTCACCGTCAACGTCAACGCCACCATCTTCGATGGTCATCCGGCCGAGGAGATCGCCAAGTTCCTCGACTTCACCAACGAACTCGGCGTCGGCGTCTCGATGTCACCGGGCTACGCCTATGAGCGCGCGCCGGACCAGGAGCACTTCCTGAACCGCAAGAAGACCAAGGAGCTGTTCCGCAAGGTGTTCGAGCTCGGCAAGGGCAAGAAGTGGAACTTCATGCATTCCGGCCTGTTCCTCGACTTCCTCGCCGGCAACCAGAACTTCCACTGCGAACCGTGGGGCATGCCGGCGCGCAACATCTTCGGCTGGCAGAAGCCGTGCTACCTGCTCGGCGAAGGCTACACCAAGACCTTCAAGGAGCTGATGGAAACCACCGACTGGGATTCCTACGGCACCGGCAAGTACGAGAAGTGCGCCGACTGCATGGCGCACTGCGGCTATGAGCCGACGGCGGCGAACGCGGCGGTGGCCAATCCGTTCAGGGCGCTGTGGGTGGCGCTGCGCGGCATCCGCACCTCAGGCCCGATGGCGCCGGAAATCGATCTCAGCAACCAGCGCCCGGCGCAGTACATCTTCTCCGAACAGGTGCAGAAGAAGCTGTCAGAAATTCGCGCCGACGAGGCGACCGCCGCCCTCGCCAAGAAGCAGGCTCCGACAGCCGCTTAACGACCGGAGGGCGCGATTGAAGTCGCGCCCTGCGGACACCAGCGCCGGGATCGCCATCGGGTTGACTGCGATCCCGCGCATCACCTTCCAGACATCGACCTTGCCATCCGGCTTCAGTGCATCCATCGCCAACGCCGGCAGCGCACGCGACGCCGGATCGCTGATGACGCGCACGGCTGCGAACGGCAGATCGTTTTCTTCGGCATAGGCTGCAGCGATGTGGCTTTCCATATCAACGGCGGCCGCGCCGGTCATCGCGCGCAGCGCCGCTTTGCCGGCCTGATCCACCACGACATCTTCCGAGCCCGCGAGCACGCCGGGCACGATCTTCGGGCGACCTGATCCGGGCAATGACACGAGATTGCGGCTCGCCGGCGACACGGCCTGCCAGCGCCTGTCACGAACGACGACTTCGGTCGCGACAACAACGTCGCCGGATTCCAGTTCGGGATCGAGACCGCCGGCAACACCGAACGACACGATGCCGCGCACGCTGCCCGGATCGAAGGTGGTCATCAATTCCCGAAGCTGACGCGGGTTGCTGCTGCTGCAGACCACGGTCATGCCCGGGCCGGCAGCAATCTGGGCCTCCTGACGGAGACCAGTCACGATCAATACGGGAAGACCGTCATGATTGGCGTCGCCGCCCGCCCCAAGAATCACATTCCGACCCCTACGTGACGACTATTACTATCGCGCAAATTCCGATACCGCGCCAGCGCCCACAGCGGGAAGAACTTGGAATAGCCGTGATAGCGCAGATAGAACACCCGCGGGAACCCGCCACCGGTGTAAGCCTGCTCATCCCACAGGCCGTGCGATGCCTGTGTTTGCAGCAGATAGCGTATTCCGCGCCGTGTGGCCAGATGATCGACCTCGCCCGCGGCCATCAGTGCCAGCGTCGCCCACGCGGTTTGCGACACCACGGATGATGAGCGCTCATAGCCACGGTAATCAAGCTTGTAGCTGTTACCGTCCTCGCCCCAGCCACCGTCGGTGTTTTGAATCGAAATGAGCCAATCCGCGGCCTTGCGGATCATGGGATCATCATGCGCGACGCCGGCGGCGTTGAGCGCGCACAGCACCGACCAGGTTCCGTAGATGTAGTTGACGCCCCAGCGACCGAACCAGGAACCGTCTGCGAGCTGGGTGCGACGCAGATACTCGACGCCGGCCCTGAGCGCCGGGCTGCTGTCCTGCGTATCGCCGAGCTGCGCCAGCATCGACACGCAACGCGCAGTGACGTCGTCGGTCGGTGGATCGAGCAGCGCGCCGTGATCGGCGAACGGGATGTTGTTGAGATAGTATTCAAGGTTGTCGGCATCAAAGGCGGCCCAGCCGCCGTCCTTGCTCTGCAGGCCGAGCAACCATTCGCGGCCACGCGCGATCGCCTCGTCATACGCCTTGCTGCCATCGAGCCTGCGCTCGCGATCCATCGCCATGACGACGACCGCAGTGTCGTCGAGATCCGGATAATGGGGGTTTGCGTACTGGAACGCCCAGCCGCCGGGGCGCACACCGGGGCGCTTCTCGATCCAGTCGCCCTCGACATCGAGGACCTGCATCGGTTTCAGCCAGTCGAGCGCGGTCTTTGCCGCAACGCGCGCCTCGTCACCGCCGGCTTCGAGCACCGCGTGGCTCGCGAGCGCAGTATCCCAGATCGGCGACACGCAGGGCTGGCAGTAGGCTTCGTCGTCCTTGACGACGAGCAGCTTCTCGATCGACTTGCGCGCGATGGCGCGCGACGGGTGATCCTCGGCATAGCCGAGCACGTCGTACATCATCACGCTGTTGGCCATCGCGGGATAGATCGCGCCGAGACCGTCCTCGCCGTTCAATCGCTCTGTCGTGAAAGTGACCGCCTTGTCCAAGGCACGCTTGCGCATCCCCTTGGGGAACAGCGGGTCGGCGACACGCAGCACCTTGTCGACGATGTCGAAGAACACGAACCACGACGTCTTCTGATGCGGCGCCTTCGGTGCGAGGCCGATGGCCTGCAGATCCTTCTCGACGAACAGCTCCGGAATCGAGATGCCGAGCGCGTTGCGTGCCCGCGGCTTCATCAGCATCAGCACCAGAAGCGGCACGATCACCGTACGCGCCCAGTACGAGATCTTTGTCAGGTGAAACGGAAACCAGCGCGGCAGCAGCATGATTTCCACCGGCATCACCGGCACCGCACGCCACGACAGCACGCCGTATTGTGCGAGCAGGATGCGCGTGAACACGTTGCTCTTCGACGCGCCGCCGCGCGCCAGCACTGCCTTGCGCGCCCGCACCATGTGCGGAGCATCGATGGAATCGCCGATCATCTTGAGCGCAAAGTAGGCTTTCACTGTCGCGCTCATGTCGAAATCGCCGCCATGAAACAGCGCCCAGCCGTCATGATCCGCCTGGATGCGGCGCAGATAGTTGCCGATCTTGGCCTCGAGCACGCTGTCAATGGGCTCGCCGAGATAGTGCCGCAGCAGGACATATTCCGACGGAATGGTCGCGTCCGCTTCGAGCTCGAACACCCAGTGCCCGTCACTCTGGCGACGTTTCAGCAGGGCGTCGCGTGCCGACGCGATGCCTGCGTCCAGCACGGCCCGGGAATCCTTGATGTGCGTATCCACCATCATCTGGTTCAATGTCGTCTCCTCGGCCGCTCTCCGTTGCAGGGACAGCGGCCCGTCGGCTTTGATGCTGTCGGGGAAATCCCGGCGGAGCGAGGCTCCACCATCCCCGGGAAACGTCTACGGCATCCGCAGGACGTGGTCGGCGGCGCGGTCGCCGGACCGCACCGAGCCCTCGATGGTCGCCGGCAGACCTGTATCAGTCCAGTCCCCGGCAAGGAACAGGTTTGTCCAGGCCGTCACTGTGCCCGGGCGCAGCGCATGCTGCTCGGGGGTCGCCTCGAAGGTCGCGCGCCGTTCCCGCACGATCTGCCAGGCTGGCATCTCCGCCTTGATTCCGGCCGCACGGCAGATATCCGCCCAGATCGCCCGCGCGAGTTCCTCACGGGGCGTATCGACCAGCCGGTCGCCATCGCTGATGGTCACGGACAGCCGTTCCGGGAAGGCGAACAGCCATTCGACCAATCCCCCGACAATCCCCATGAAGGGCGGCAGGTGGGCGGGCGATGCATAGCGGAAATGCGCGTTGACGATGGCGCGGAACCGGGTCGGCGCCTGCAGCCCTGGCAGGAGGGCTGTTGCCGACCGTGGCGGAACCGCCAGCACCACAGCATCGTCCGCCCCCAGTTCAACTTCATCTTCGACGAATTTGAGGCGCTCGACCCGGCCACCGGCGCGTACCAGCTCGCGGACCTCATGGCCGATGGTGACGCTGCCGCCGCGCGCGCGGATGAATTCCACCGCAGGATCAATCAGCACGGTACTCAGGCCGTCGCGCGCCACCAGCGGCCGGCAGGCCTGGCCGCCGGCCAGCAGGGTTTCGCGGACGATGGCGCCGGCAAGGCCGGCCGATCCCTGCGGCGGGTCGATATTGAGGGCCGCGAGCAGCAGCGGCTGCACCAGGCGGTCATACAGCGTGCCCCGGCAGGAAATGGCATCGCCGACCAGCTTGTCGGTGCCGGCCCAGGTGAGCGGCGCGAGCGCGAAGTAATCACGCGGGCTGGTATCGGGCACCCGGCTCGCCTTGTCGAACACCCAGAACGGAATACGGCCGTCGTTGAGCCGCAACAACCACTGCTTGTCAGCCTTGAAATCGACGAACGAGAATTCGGCCTGCTCGGGCCCGGCCAGCCCGCGCTCCGAACCGATGGTGCGGGCGTAAGCCAGCGCATGACGGTTGCCGGACAGCAGCAGGTGGTTGCCGTTGTCGATCATCAGCCCGGTGGCGCCGTCGAAATAGGTGCGGCAGCGGCCGCCGAGCTGCTGGGCCGCTTCGTGGACATGAACGACGTACCCCGCATTGGCGAGACGCACGCCCGCGGAAAGGCCGGAGATGCCGGCGCCGACGATGTGAACGGTCTTGGTCATCAGATGAATGCGTACCGAAGAAGGATGAGAAGCTTGGCCGCCTTGCCGAGCCGGACCGGCGCGCGCGGCGGCGCGAAGCCACGCGCGATCAGCCGATCGAGAATGGCATGATAGTATTCCGACATGATCCGCGGCGCCTTGACGATCCGCCGCGGATAGCGCGCCATGATCGCGTCGGCTTTCTCGAAATGCGCCTGCGCCTGCGCGATCAACGGCACGCAGGCCTGCGGCACTGCCGGGTCCGCCGCCACGACCTTTGGATCGGTCGAGCTGATGCCGGCCGTAGCGAGCGCCTCGCGCGGCAGGTAGAGCCGCCCGATCGACGCATCCTCGTCAATGTCGCGCAGGATGTTGGACAGCTGCAGCGCCCGGCCGAGATGATGCGCCAGCGCTTCGCCATCGGGCGACGGAACACCGAACACCTTGACCGAGAGCCGGCCGACGGCGCTCGCCACGCGATCGCAGTACAGATCGAGCGTTGCCGCGTCAGGCGCACGGATATCCGTCGGGACATCCATTTCCATGCCATCGATGATGGCCTGGAAATCCTCGCGCTTCAGCCCGAAGGTCTTCACCGCGGGCGCATAGGCCGCAACGCTCGCCGGCGGATGGCCGGCATAGAGCGCATCGATGTCGCGCCGCCACTGCGCCAGCGCCGCGAGCTTGTGCTCGCGCGGAGCCTCGGAGTCGGCGACGTCGTCGACATGGCGGCAAAAACTGTAGATCTGGAACATGGCGTCGCGCTGCGCCGGCGGCAGGATCCGCATGGCGGCGTAAAACGAGCTGCCGGACGCTTGCGCCTCGGCGGTGGCGGGTGCGGTTGTCATGTCAGAAGTCATGCCCCCGATGCGGTCCGCGACACCGCCGCGCGGCCGCTGCCTCGGCGGAGCAGACCGGCGAGCAGCGCGGCAAGGCTGTAGGTCGCGAACTGCAGCTTCGACAAATGCACGCGCTCGCTGAGCGGATCGCGCTGCTGCAGCATGCGCACGATCCTCTCCGCATAGGTCTGGATCACCGAGATCTCGAGGCTCAGCCGCAGGTCCCGCACCTCGGCGCCGAGATGGCGGCCGTCGCGCAGCAGGGTCTCGGTGCGCTGGGCGAGCTTGTGGATGCAGGCGAGCAGCGGCGCCGGCGCACGATCGAGCGCGAGCTGCTCGACGCTGGCGCCACAGGCCTCCATCGTATCGCGCGGCAGGTAGACGCGCTTGAGGCTGCGATAGTCCTTGCCGCAATCCTGCAGGTGATTGTTGATCTGCAGCGCCGCACATATCGCATCCGACGCTACCCAGGTCGAGCGATCCTCGCCATGGACATCGAGCATGAAGCGACCGACCGGCATCGCCGACAGCGAGCAATAGTGGATCAATTCGTCCCAGTTCTCGTAACGCAGCTTGGTGATATCGAGCCGGAACGCGCCGAGCAGATCCTGTGCATGCTTCGGCGCCATCGAGCGCTCGGTCAGCGCCAGGCGCAGCGTCGTCGCTTCCGGCTGGTCGTCGCGACGGCCGAACAGACCGTCCTCGAGCTGGTCGAGCAGATCGAGCTTTTCCTGCGGCTGCAGCGAGGCATGGTCGGAGATGTCGTCGGCGATCCGGACGAAATTGTAGAACGCCAGGATCAGCGCGCGATGGCGCGGATGAATAATCCATGACGCGACGGGAAAATTCTCGTCACGATGGGTCTTGCCGGAGCGCAGGTCGGAAGCGGTGGTCATCGGAACCCGGACAGGTTGGCCTGGGCGCGACCTTTCCACATGCCGCCACGACCCCGGTAAAACTGGTAAGCGGAGTTGATCGTGTACATCAGATAGGCGAGCGCGATGAGGGGAAGAGCGAAGCCCCAGAGGGGCGCGCGGCGATAATACCGCAGCGTCGGCTGGAAGGCGACCGCCATCAGCACCCACGACGCAAGCGCCAGCCAGCGGGTGTCGCCGCTGCCGGTCAGGGCGAGATACACCGGCGCCAGGTAGACCAGGGCCATCGCCACAATGGTGCCGACGAGCAGCAGCGGCGAATACTGCAACTGGGCGTAGGCCGAGCGCGAGATCATGCCGCCGACATCATCGAACGTCTTGGATGCACGCACACTGTTGACGTCGGGCGAGAAACCGAGCCAGACCGGCCCGCGGCTCTTGAGCAAGGCGCCCATGGCGCAGTCGTCGATCAGCGAACCGCGGATCGCATCGATGCCGCCGGCTTCATACAGCGCGGTCCAGCGCGCAAGCAGGCAGCCGCCGGCCGCCGCCGCCGTGGTACGGTCCTCGCGCGCCACCCAGGAGAATGGATAGAGCATCTGGAAAAAGAAGATGAAGGCCGGGATCAGGAAACGCTCGGCGAAGCTTTCGCAGCGCAGCCGCGCCATGATCGAGGCCATCGCCAGATGGCCGTTCTCGGCCCGCGCCACCAGGCGCGACAGTACGTCGCCGGAATAGACGATGTCCGCGTCGGTGAGCAGCACATAGGTCGGCGCCGTCTCGCGCTCCTCGATGCGGCTGAGCCCCTGCTTCAGCGCCCATAGCTTGCCCGTCCAGCCGGCCGGCGGCGTCCGCCCCGAGATCACGGTGAGGCGGTCCGCAGCGCCGATCGCGGCTGCAGCCGCGACCGCCAGCGCCGCCGTGCCGTCGCTGCTCTGATCGTCCACCAGGATGACCGACAAGTGACCCGCATAGGGCTGCGACAGCAGCGAGCGGATGCAGTCGCCGATGCTCTCCGCCTCGTCCCGTGCCGGAATCACGGCAACGATGTCCGGCCGACCCTGCTCCGGGAGCGGCGCGACCAGGTCATTGAAACGAGAGGTCATCCAGAAGCCGCCATGGAATCCGACCAAGTAGATCCACGCGGCGCAACCGATGGCGGCGACAAGAAACAGCATGACGGCTATCGAACTCGTTCGGCCCCCCGGGAGCACCGGAGGGGATCCGGCCCGGCGCCCCCCGCCGGGCGGCGGCGGCTTGGGGCCTCTCTTTGCCCCCTATTTTAGAACCAAACAAGGCCAATTCCCATGACGAAGTTTGACCGCAGGTTCGTCTTTTTCATATTAATATGAACAGCTTAACCCGAAAGAGCTGCGGCCGTGCCGCCGCGGCGTTCTGTCCCGCGCTCAAACGCCCGTGATCCGATGGGAAGATTCCCGCCCCGCCGCATTGTCTGCCTCACCGAGGAGACGGTCGAAACGCTGTACCTGCTGGGCGAGCAGGACCGCATCGTCGGCGTTTCGGGCTATGCGGTCCGCCCGCCCCGCGTACGCCGGGAAAAGCCCCGGGTATCGGCCTTCATCTCCGCGGACCTGCCCAAGATCACCGCGCTGGCCCCGGACCTGGTGCTCACGTTTTCGGACCTGCAGGCCGATATCGTCGCCGGCCTGGTCCGTGCGGGGATCGCGGTCCATGCCTTCAACCAGCGTGACGTCGCCGGCATCCTCGCCATGATCCGGACCGTGGGTGCCTTGGTGGATGCCGCCGGCCGGGCCGACACCCTGGTCGCGACCCTCGAGCGCCGGCTGGATGCGGTTGCCCACACCGCGGCGCGGTTGGTGAGACGGCCGAGGGTCTATTTCGAGGAGTGGGACGAACCGATGATCAGCGGCATCGGCTGGGTGTCCGAGCTGATCGGTCTCGCGGGCGGCACCGATGTGTTCGCCGACCTCGCCACAGCCGCGGCGGCCCGCGACCGGATCGTGTCGAGCGAGCAGGTGATCGCCGCCGCCCCGGCTGGGACAGCCTGCCGGCGGTGCGCGACGGCCGGATCGTCGAGATCAAGTCGGCGCTGATCCTGCAGCCGGGGCCGGCCGCCCTCACCGATGGCCTCGACGCCATGGTCGCGGCGCTGCGCTCCTGAGCCGCCTTACGGAAACAGGCCGCGCGTGGTCTTGGCGCCGCGCACACGCTCCACACCGATGGCCATGGCCGCGGTGCGGTTGAACACCTTGTCGCGCCGCGCGCGCGCCACCATGCGGTCGAATGCACGGTCGAGGATCTGGTATTCGCGCCGCGTCACCTCTTCCTCTTCCCAGAACAGCTGCTGCAGGTCCTGCACCCACTCGAAGTAGCTCACCACCACACCGCCGGAATTGCAGAGAATGTCAGGGATCAGGAATATCTCGTGCTGCCGCTGTTCCAGCACCAGGTCGGCTTCCGGCGTGGTCGGGCCGTTGGCGCCTTCCGCGACGATCCGGCAGCGCAGCCGCGCAGCGATGTCGGCATCGATCACCCGCTCCATCGCTGCCGGCACCACCACATCACATGGCAGCGTCAAAAGCTCATGCGGATCGAAGGCCAGTTCGTTGGCATAACCGGCCAGGCTGCCGCAAGCCGCGGCATATTCGACGAGGCCAGGAATATCCAGCCCGTTCGCGCGGTGGAGCGCACCGGTGTGGTCGCTGACCGCGATCACCTTGACGCCCATATTGTGCAGTTCGAGCGCCGCCACCGAGCCGACATTGCCGAATCCCTGCACCACCGCTGTCGCGCCGCCCGGGCGAATCTGCAGATCCTGCATCACCCGCCGCGTCAGATAGGCCACGCCCCGCCCTGTGGCCTCGCGGCGGCCGAGCGTGCCGCCGGCGGTCACCGGCTTGCCGGTGACGATCTCCGTCACCGTGCGGCCCTGGTACATGGAATAGGTATCCATGAACCAGGCCATCACCTGCTCGTTGGTGCCCATGTCCGGCGCCATCACGTCGGTGTGCGGGCCAACGAACGGAATCATCTCCTGCATGTAGCGCCGCGACAACGCCTCGAGCTCGCGCTTCGACAACGTCGACGGATCGACCCCGATGCCGCCCTTGGCGCCGCCATACGGCAAACCGACCAGCGCACACTTCCAGCTCATCCAGATCGCCAGCGCCGCGACCTCGCCGAGATCGACGCTCGCGGCGAACCGCGTGCCGCCCTTGGTGGGGCCGAGCGTCAGATGATGCTGCACCCGATAGCCTTCGAACACCGCAGTGGTGCCGTCGTCGCGATGGATCGGGCAGGAGATCGTCACTGCGCGCTTGGGCATCAGCAGCCGATCGCGCTCGTCGAGCGGGATCGACAGGTGATCGGCGATCACCCCGAACTGGTTGACCGCCATGTCGAACACCGGACCGCTATAGACCGTCATGCGTCCCTCCCTCGCTTGCGTGCGCGACGCGTTCCGACGGATTGTTACATCCGCCGCCATCGCGTGGCGCCGTGGCTTGATGAAATTTCGCGCTTGTGTCCTCTGCGACTCACGTCGCAGGACCGAAGCCCCCACCCGTCGGTGTGATGATGGTGACGGCCTCACCTGCCTGCAGCACCGTGCTGGCACAGCCGCCGAGCACCTCGACGCCATTCCGGCGCCGCACCAGATTTTCACCGAGCGCCCCCGGTTCGCCGCCATCGACGCCGAACGGCCTGACGCGGCGATGACCCGACAGGATCGCGCACTCCATGGCCTCGAGGAAACGGATGGTGCGGCGCGTGCCGTCGCCGGCGTTGTGCCGCCCCCTGCCGCCCGAGCCGCGCCGGATGGTGAACTCTTCCAGCACCACGGGAAAGCGGGTTTCCAGGATTTCCGGATCGGTCAGCCGCGAGTTGGTCATGTGGGTGTGGACCCCCGGCGCTCCGTCGAAATCGGGACCGGCCGGCGCGCCCGAGCAGATCGTCTCATAATACTGGTAGCGATCGTTGCCGAAGGTCAGGTTGTTCATGGTGCCCTGCGCCGAGCCCAGCGCCTTGAGCGCACCGAACAGGCAGTTGGTCACCGCCTGGCTGACCTCGACATTGCCGGCGACCACCGCTGCGGGATAGCGTGGCGCCAGCATCGAACCATCGGGCACGATCAACTTGATCGGACGCAGGCAGCCGGCGTTCATCGGGATGTCGTCGTCGACCATCACACGAAAGACGTAGAGCACCGCCGCGCGGGTGACCGGTGCCGGGGCATTGAAATTGTCCGGACGCTGCGTGCTGGTGCCGGTGAAATCAACCGTCGCCTCGCGCTTCTGCTTGTCGACCGTGATCCTGACCTCGATCACCGATCCCTGGTCGATCTCGTAGCGGAAGACGCCATCGGCAAGACGGTCCAGCACCCGCCGCACGCTCTCCTCGGCATTGTCCTGCACGTGGCCCATATAGGCACGCACCACGTCCATGCCGAAATAGCCGATCATCTTCTTGAGCTCGGCGACGCCCTTCTCGTTGGCCGCGATCTGTGCCTTGAGGTCATTGACGTTCTGCACCACGTTGCGAACCGGGTATTTCGCTCCTGTCAGCAACTGCGTCAGCGCCGCCTCGCGGAACACGCCGCGATCGACCAGCTTGAAGTTGTCGATATAGACCCCCTCCTCCTCGATGGTGGTGGCGATCGGCGACATCGAGCCCGGCGCGATGCCGCCGATGTCGGCATGATGGCCGCGGCTCGCGATCCAGAAGATGATCCGCTGCTCCGCATCGTCGAACACCGGCGTGCACACCGTGATGTCGGGCAGATGGGTGCCGCCATTGTACGGCGCGTTGATGGCGTAGACGTCCCCCGGGCGGATATCCGCATTCTGCGTCAGCACGGTCTCGACCGACTTATCCATCGAGCCCAGATGCACCGGCATGTGCGGCGCATTGGCGACCAGCGCGCCGGTCGCGTCAAAGATCGCGCAGGAGAAGTCGAGCCGCTCCTTGATGTTGACCGAATAGGCGGTGTTCTGCAGCGTCACCCCCATCTGCTCGGCGATCGACATGAACAGGTTGTTGAAGATCTCGAGCATCACCGGATCGGCAGCGGTGCCGACCGCCGCCCGCGCCGGCATCGCCTTGACGCGCGACAGCACGAGGTGGTCGCGCGTGGTCAGGCGGGCTTCCCAGCCGTCCTCGACCACGATGGTCTGGTTGGGCTCGACGATAATGGCGGGGCCCGGCATGCGGTGTCCCGCCACCAGTCCCTCGCGACGATAGACCTCGGCTGTATGCCAGCGACCGCCACTGAACATCTGGGTCTGGCGCACTCCCGGCGGGATCGCGGCCTCGATCGGCGCCACTTCCGGCTCGGCGAAGGTGGCCGCACCGCCGACGGCTTCCGTGCTCACCGCTTCCACCACCACCGGCTTGGTATCGTCGACGAAGCCAAAACGCTTGCGATGGGCGACCAGGAAATCGTCACGCAGGGTGCTGCGACGATCCGCGATGACCCGACCGTCACGCCGACTGAACGCCGGGATTTCCAGCGTGGTGTCGGTGCCGGCATAGCGGATATGGGCGCTGACGTTCACGGTGATCTCCTCTCCCGTCACGCCCTGACGTGTCAGTTCGGCCGTGCAGAGATCGCCGAGCTCGGCGCCGATCTCTTCGAGCGCGGCCCCTGCAGCCTCGAGGGGCTGGTCGAGCGCCCGCACCCGCGTGGCCCTGATATCGGCAAGCCCCATGCCGTAGGCCGACAGCAGCCCGGACATCGGATGGATCAGCACCTTGGTCATGCCGAGCGCGTCCGCGACGAGGCAGGCATGCTGGCCGCCGGCGCCGCCGAAGCAGTTCAGCGCATAGGCCGTGATGTCATAGCCACGCTGCACGGAGATCTTCTTGATCGCCTCCGCCATGTTGGCGACCGCGATCTGGATGAAACCGTCGGCGACCTGCTCAGGGGTCTGGCCGCCGCCGACATCCGCCGCCATGGCCGCGAACTTGTCGCTGACCACGCCGGCGTCGAGCGGCTGGTCCTGCTGCGGGCCGAAAATCGTCGGGAAGAACTCCGGGATCAGCTTGCCGGTCATCACATTGGCATCGGTGACCGCGAGCGGCCCGCCGCGGCGGTAGCAGGCCGGGCCCGGATTGGCGCCGGCGGATTCCGGCCCGACGCGGAAGCGGGCGCCATCGAACTGCAACAGTGAGCCACCGCCGGCGGCCACCGTGTGGATCAGCATCATCGGTGCACGTACCCGCACACCGGCGACTTCGGTCTCGAACGCGCGCTCATACTCGCCGTTGAAATGGGCGACGTCGGTCGAGGTCCCGCCCATGTCGAAGCCGATGACACGCTGGAAGCCCGCCGACTGACCGGTCTTGGCGAAGCCGACCACGCCGCCTGCCGGACCGGACAGGATGGCGTCCCGCCCCTGAAACATCTGCGCCGCGGTGAGACCACCGGACGACATCATGAACATCAGCCGGGCACCGGTTCGGGCGACATCGAGCTCCTCCGACACCTGCGCCACATAGCGGCGCAGGATCGGCGACAGATAGGCGTCGACCACGGTGGTGTCGCCACGCCCGACCAGCTTGATCAGCGGCGACACCTCGTAGCTGGCCGACACCTGGGTAAAGCCGATGCGCTCCGCGGCCGTTGCCAGAGCCTTTTCGTGCTCGGGGAAACGAAAGCCATGGATCAGAGCGATGGCGATGGCGCGAATGCCCGCGGCATATGCCGCCTTCATGGCTTCGACCGCCTGCGGCAGGTCGATCGCCTGCTCGACGGTGCCATCTGCCCGTACCCGCTCATCAACCTCGATGACGCGCTCGTAAAGCTGGTCAGGCTTGAGGATGTTGCGGGCGAAGATGTGCCGGCGATCCTGGTATCCGAGCTCCAGCACGTCGCGGAAGCCGCGGGTGGTGACGAACACGGTGCGATCGCCCTTGCGCTCCAGCAGCGCATTGGTCGCAACCGTCGTGCCCATCCGCACCTCGTCGATCAGCCCGGCCGGTATAGGCTCGCCGCTGCCGAGCCCGAGATGGGCGCGAATGCCGGCGACCGCGGCGTCGCGATAGGCGCCCGGATTTTCCGACAGCAGCTTGCGGGCGTGCAGGTCGCCTTGCGGATCGCGGCCGATCACGTCGGTGAAGGTGCCGCCACGATCAATCCAGAAATTCCAGCGTGACATTGTGGTCTCCGTCGTCAAATTTCGGCAATGGCTGACCGTTCGCCCGCGGTGGTCCGCCGGCGCCGGCCGTCTGAGTTGTCAAATGCGCCCGTGATCGGGCAACGAGCCTACATTCCGAGATAAGCCCGTCTCACCTCCGGGTTGTCGCGCACCTCAGCCGCAGGACCGCTCATGACAATACGGCCGGTCTGCAGCACATAGGCCCGATCGGAAATTTCAAGGCTCTCGGACAGCCGCTGCTCGACCAGCAGCACCGTCACGCCGGTCTCCCGGATCTTGCCGATCGCCTCGAAAATCTCGTCGACCAGCTTCGGCATGATGCCCTGTGATGGCTCGTCCAGCATCAACAGGCGCGGCCGCGTCATCAGCGCGCGCGAGATCGCCAGCATCTGCTGCTCGCCGCCGGACAGCGTCCCCGCCCGCTGGGGCAGACGCTCCTGCAGCCGTGGGAACAACTTGAACACGAAATCGAGCGGCGCATCTCGATCGGCCTTGTTTCGGAACAGGTAGCTGCCGAGCCGCAGATTGTCGGCGACGCTGAGGCGCGGGAACAACCGCTTGTTCTCGGGCACATAGGCGAGGCCGCGCGCGGTGATTTGATGGGCGGGGATGGTGTCGATGCGTTCACCGGCGAAATTGACCGTGCCCGAGCGCGCCTTCTCCATGCCCGCGATCGACTTCAGCAGGGTCGACTTGCCGGCCCCATTGGCGCCCGCCACGGTGACGATCTCGTTAGCATCGACCGCAATCGAAATGTCCGAGATGGCGATCAGGCCGCGATAGGCGGTCGTGATGTTGGAGACCTCAAGCAGCACGATGGCGATCTCCCAGATAGGCGGCGATGACGTTCTCATCGCGCACGACATCCTTCGGCGCGCCCTCCGCCAGCACCTTGCCGAGATTGAGCACCACGGCACGGTCGACCAGCGGCATCACCACTTCCATGACATGCTCGACCATCACCACGGTGACGCCGCTGTCGCGGATCTTGCGGATCAGCTCGGCGCCGGCACGCGACTCGCTGGGCGTCAGGCCTGTCAGCACCTCGTCGAGCAGCAGCAGTTTCGGCTCGGTCGCCAGTGCCCGCGCCACCTCGAGGCGACGCTTCTGCGGTGGAGTGAGGTCGGCAGCCGGTACGTTCGCCTGCGTCATCAGTCCGACATAGTCCAGCACGTCGAGCGCCTTGGCGCGGGCCTGGGCGGCGCGCGGATGGCGGACGAAGGCCCCGACGATGACGTTCTCGACCACCGTCATGGAATCGAACGAGCGCGGCACCTGGTAGGTGCGGGCAATGCCGCGAACGCAGCGCTCTGTCGCCGGCAGCGCGGTCACGTTCCCGCCCTCGAAGGTGATCGTGCCTGACGATGGCGGAAAGGCACCCGCGATCAGATTGAACAGGGTCGACTTGCCGGCACCATTGGGCCCGATCAGGCCGAGGATTTCGCCGCGGGCGATGGTCATGTCGATGGAGTCGTTGGCGACCAGACCGCCAAAACGGCGCGTCACCTTGTTGCAGGACACCAGAGGTTCACTCATGACGCCGTCCTCCGCCGCGCGGACTGGTCGAAGATGCTGAGCAGCCCCTCCGGGCGGGTCAGCGACACCACCATGATCAGCGCACCATAGACAGCGAGATCGAGTCCCGAGCCGGTGCCGCCCATGTAGGAGCGCGTGAACTCGGCGAGCGGGATCAAAATCAGCGCGCCCACCGCCGGCCCCCACAGCGAGCCGACACCTCCGAGCACGGCCGGCAGCGCCATCAGCAGCGAGAAGCGGAACTGCATCACGCTCTCCGGATCGATATAGGACACGAACGCCGCGTAGAAGCCGCCACCAATGGCCGTAAAGAACGCGGACACCCCGGCAGCCGCCATCTTGGAATGGAACACGGTGACACCGAGGCTTTCGGCGGCCTCCGGATTGTCCTTCACCGCCCGCCACCAGTAGCCCCAGCGCGACTCGACGATGCTGAAGGTGACGAGCCACACCACCGCGAACAGTCCCAGCACAAAATAGAAGTATGGCGCCTTGTCGCGGGCGAACTGCAGCGTCCACCAGCTGTCGCGGCCGAACGGCCACTGGATGCCGAGTGCCGCACCGGCATAGTCCCAGTTGTGCACGAGCAGCAGGCCGATCTCGGCGATGACAATGGTGGCGATCGAAAAATAGTGCCCCTTGAGGCGGAAACAGGGATAGCCGAGCACCAGCGCCACCAGCGCCGCGAGCATGCCGCCGGTCGCGAGCCCGACCCATGGCATGATGCCGAACTTCACGAACAGCAGGCTCGTGGTGTAGGCGCCGATGCCGAAATACAGCGCATGCCCGAGCGACACCTGCCCGCAATAGCCGCCGAGGATGTTCCAGCTCTGCGACAACGCGGCGAACAGCAGCGTCAGGATCAGGACGTTCATCACATAGACGTCGGAGACGAGCTTCGGCACGAAAGCCAGCGCCGCGAACACGGCGAGCGCAATGATCAGCTGCGCGCGGCGATCGGCGAGATGGCCGGCCACAGGGGATTGGGTCACGACGTCCCGCATCACAGCCTCCCGAACAGGCCGCTCGGCCGGATGAACAGCACACCCAGGTAGAGCGCATAAATGCCGACCGACTTCAGTGCCGGCGGCAAGATCAGCGTGGTCAGTGCCTCGACCAGACCGACGACGACTCCGGCGACAAGGGCGCCGAAGATGCTGCCGAAGCCGCCGAGCGCGACCGTGACATAGGCGATCAGCGCGAAGGTGCCGCCGACATTGGGATGGATGTAGTAGAAGATCGCAAGCACGGCGCCGGCAAGCCCGACCAGCGCGGCACCGAGCCCCCAGCCGAGCGCGAACACTCGGTTGCGGTCAATGCCGACCAGCGCCACCGCGCCCTGGTCCTCTCGGGTCGCTTCCAGCGCCTTGCCGAAATCGGTGCGGGTGATCAGCAGGTAGAGACCGGCAAAGGTAGCGAGCGAGATCACCCCGCCATAGATCTGCGGCCAAGGCAGGAACACGCCGCCGACATTGAGCGTCTTGCCGCCGAGCCAGGTGTGCGAAATGCTCTTGAAGTCAGGGGTGAAGACATACTGCGCGACGCCCTGGATCAGGATCGCGAGGCCAAAGGTCGCAAAGATCTGCACCATGCCCTGGTTGGTGGTGGCACGCATCGCAAACCGCACCACGCCGGCATAGACGGACACCCCGACCCCGAACATGACGGCAACCACAAGCGGCGCCATCAGCACCGGGTCGAGCGTGGTGGCGAACACCAGCCCGAAGGTTGTGTACATGGCCAGCATCAGGAACTCGCCATGGGCGAAGTTCACGACGTCCATCAGGCCGAATATCAGCGACAGCCCGACCGCGATCAGGGCGTAGATCAGCCCCATCAGAAGGCCGCTCGCAAGAACCTGCAACAATGCCTGCGTACTGATCATAAAGGGATCCGACGGCGCGCTTCAGCGCCAACGAGGAAAATGGACATTCATAAGTCGGGAGGCGCCGAACGTCGGGCCGGCGCCTCCGTGACGCGCGATCAGGCGTTCATCGGCCACAGCGGCTCGGCGACCGCGACCGCGGTCGGATAGATGGTGACGAACTTGCCGCCGATGTACTGGATCAGCACCGGATCGGCGTCGGCGTTCTGGCCGTCGGCACCAAACTTGACGCGTTTCCAGGGCATGATGGTGCGGTCACCCGGGATATCGGTCGCGGCGAGCGCCGCGCGGATCTTCTCGCCGTCGGTCGACTTGGCGCGATCGATGGCGTCCGCCAGCACCAGGATCGCCATCAGCTGGCGCGAGGTGTTGTCGTTGAGATCGCGGCCGGCGCGGGCCTTGAACATCTCGTTGACCTTGAGAATCGCGGGGCGCTTCTGCGCCATGTCCAGCGAGAAGCTGGCGCGGGAGATCAGGCCGACCGACTTGTCGGCGACCGCATCGAAATAGGCCTTGTCGGCGAATCCAGCGGCCTGGGCGAGGATGTTCTTCGGCTTGTAGCCGAGCTCGTCCATGGTCTTGACCAGCAGGATCGCGTCGGTGGTGTAGCTCGACGGCATCAGCACGTCGGGATTGGCCGACTTGAGCTGCTGCACCTCGGCGGTGAGCGACGGCGAGTTGGACTTGTACTTGATGTCGGCGACGATCTTGTAGCCGCGCTCGGCGGCGAGCTTGCGCTGCACGTTCGAGGAGTCGGTGCCGAAAATGGTGTCCTCATAGAAGATGCCGATCGTTTCGACCTTCTTGCCGGCCTTCTTCTGCGCGTCGAGGAAATCGAACATCGCCGCGGTGAACATCTCGTCATGGGCGGCGGGACGGAAGAAGAACTTCAGGCCGCGGGTGTGCAGGCTCGGCGACGAAGAGTCGGCCGCGACATAGGGCACACCGTAACGCTCGCAGGCGACGCTCGCCGTTGAAGACGCGGACGAATGGAAGGCGCCGGCGATGGCGACGACCTTCTCCTGGGTGATCAGGCGCTCGGCTTCGGCACGGGCTTTCTGCGGGTCGCCCTGATGGTCGGCGAACACCAGCTTGATCTTGGCGTTGCCGAGCCCGGCGAGGCCGGCATTCTTCGCCGTCGGCAGATCGAGATCGTGGGCGTTGTTGACGATGTCGACGGCGGTTTCGAGGGCATGCCGCGCATCGGTGCCGACCTGCGCACTGGCGCCGGTGAACGGCCAGATCGCGCCGATCGCAATCTCCCCTCCCGACTGAGCGAAGGCGCGGGTCCCCAGCAGGGACAGGGCGGCGCCGGACAACAAGACTTCGCGACGATTCATCGAAGATCCTCCTGAAGGTGAATGACGCCAGATGGCGCCTATTCGCTCGATTTACTGGATGGCGAATTCCGTATTGCGACGGTCCGTGACCAGCATGGCCCCGGGCGCGTGGGTGATGGCGAAGTCTGGACGCGACTGCAGGATGATCGACTGTGGCGTGACGCCGCATGCCCAGAACACAGGCACTTCACCCGGATTGATGGTCACCGCGTCACCATAGTCCGGCTTGCTGACATCAGCGATGCCGATCTGCGAGGGATCGCCGAAATGCACCGGCGCGCCATGCACCGACGGGAAACGGGTGGTGATCTGGATGGCGCGGATCGCGTCCCTGGGCTTGAACGGCCGCATCGACACCACCATCGGCCCCGAGAACGGTCCCGCCGCCGTGCAGGGCACGTTGGTGCGGTACATTGGAACGTTGCGGCCCTGTTCGATGTGGCGGATGCCGAGGCCATCGGCCATCAGCGCTTCTTCGAACGAGAACGAGCAGCCGATGACGAACGCGACGAGGTCCTTGCGCCAGTGCGCCATGATGTCCGTCGGCTCCTCGACCAGCTCGCCGTCGCGCCACACCCGATAGCGCGGCAGGTCGGTGCGGATGTCGAGGTCGAGGCCCAGCGCCGGGATCCGCGGATCGCCGACCTCCGAGATACCCACGATCGGACACGGCTTGGGGTTGAGCTGGCAGAAGCGCAGGAAGTCGGCGGCCAGCCGCTCCGGCAGGATGGCGAGGTTGCCCTGCACATAGCCGAGGGCGACGTTGGCGGTCGGGCCGGTGATCTGGCCGGTGCGGCAGGCCAGGCGCGCCTCACGGCTGGCCAGGGCACGGTCGGGGGACGGCGGAGTGATCGACATCGGCGTTTCCATTCTCGGGTGGTCCCGATCGTTGCAAAGTTTGTTCCTCTCGACAAAGGACCATCACGGAACGATAATGTCTAATCGTCTTTTTGGATCAATGTTGATAAATTCATCTTATCGGACGTTGAGCGCCGCACATGGTCGACTTCAAGAATCTCGAGACCTTCGTCTGGGTGGTCACCCTTGGCAGCTTCCGCGGCGCGGCGCACAAGCTCAACACCACCCAGCCGGCGATCTCCCAGCGCATTGCGCAGCTCGAGGACGAGATGGGCGTCAAGCTGCTGCAGCGTGACCACCGCGCCGTGCTTCCCACTCCAAGCGGCCGGCAGATGATGCTCTATGCGGAGCGGCTGATCGGCCTGCGCGCAGAAATGCTGGCCGCGGTGCGCGACCGCACGGCGATGCGCGGCGTGCTGCGGCTCGGCGTCTCCGAGACCATCGTCCACACTTGGCTATCGCAGCTGATCAAGGACGTGAACACCGCCTATCCGCACCTGTCGCTGGAGATCGAGGTCGACATCACGCCCAACCTGCAGGCCCGCCTGCTGGCGCAGGAGATCGATCTCGCATTCCTGCTGGGGCCACTGACCGCCCCCTCCGTGCGCAACCGGGTGCTCTGCGACTATCCCAACGCCTTCGTCGCGAGCCCGGCGCTCAAGCTCGGGAGCAGCCTCATGAGCGCGCATGACCTCGCGCAGTATCCAATCATCACATTCCCGCGCAAGACGCAGCCCTACGAGCTGATCCGCTCGCTGTTCAATCGTCCCGATCTGCCCTCGGTGCGGCTGCATGCCAGCGCGTCACTCGCCACCGTGATCCACATGGCGATTGAAGGCCTCGGCATCGCCGTCATTCCCACCGCCATCGTCGAGAACGAGATCGCCGACGGACGGCTGCAGATGCTCACGACCGAGATCGCCATCCCATCGCTGACATTCTCCGCGAGCTGGCTGGCCTCGCCGGACGCGCTGGCGGTCGAGCTGGTGGCGCAGATCGCGGTCGACCTGGCGCAGCGGCCGCAGGCCCCGCCCCGCCCGCCCCCCAGCAGGGGTTAGCGAGCGCCGCCGGCTGACCCGTCCAGCGCCCGGAAACTGTCCTCGAGCTGCGCCGAGATCGGCACATCGAGCTTTTCGCCAGTCGGCAGCCGCGCCACGAACCACTTCTTGTAGAGCGGCAGCAGGTCCTGGTTGGTGGCAAGCTTGCGCAGCGCCCGCTCGACCACATCGGCAACCTGCGGCTCGCCCTTGCGGAACATGATGCCGTAGGGATCGTAAGACAGATAGTCGCCGGTGACGCGGAACCTGTCCTGCGACTTGTGCCGCGCGATCAGACCGTAGAGCAGGATGTCGTCGGTGGCGAAGGCGTCTGCCTTGCCGTCCACCAGCATCTGGTAGGACTGCTCATGGTCGTCCCCGACCAGGAACTTGAGCCCAAGACTGAACTTGGCGTCGACGAGATGCATCGCCTGTTCGTTGGTGGTGCCCTTGGTCACCACCACGGTCTTGCCGGCGAGCTCTTTCGGGCCGTTGATGACGGAGGCCTTCGGCACCATCAGCTTGGTGCCGGACACGTAGATCATCGGCGAGAATGCCACCTGCTTGGCACGCTCGGCATTGGCCGTGGTCGATCCGCACTCGAAATCAATCTGCTTCTGCAGCAGCGCCGGAATGCGACTGTCCGACGTTACCTTCACATAGTCGATCTTGAGGTCGCCCTCGTCGATCTCGATACCGACCTCGTCGACGATCGCCTCGCAGATTTCGAGGCTGTAGCCGATCGGCCTGTTGGCATGGTCGAGGAAGGACAGCGGCGGCGAACTCTCACGATAACCGAGCCGCACGGTGCGAGTGGCCTTGATAGTGGCGAGGGTGGGGCTGAGCCCACCCTCCGTTTGAGCGGCGCCGGAGGCCGGCAAGCTCAGCACGCCGGCCAGAACGCAGGCGGCACGGAGCATCCTGATGACAGCTGCGCGCATTGGTCGATCCACTGGGCGATCCATCGCTCGATCCATCCTTGACCGAAACCGGCTACGGCTACGCTGGCACCGGTTCTCCGGGAATCGCGCTCGGCGGCACCACGTCATCCGGCCGCAGTTCGTGCTCGGGCGCGAGCTCGCCCTCCCACTTCGCCACCACCGCGGTGGCCAGCGAGTTGCCGATCACGTTGGTGGCGCTGCGGCCCATGTCGAGGAAGGTGTCGATCCCCATGATCATCAACAACCCCGCCTCCGGAATGTTGAACTGCGACAGTGTGGAGGCAATCACCACCAGCGACGCGCGCGGCACGCCCGCCACGCCCTTCGAGGTGATCATCAGCGTCGCCAGCATGGCGAACTGCGTCCCGAGGGGCATCTCGATATGATAGGACTGCGCGATGAAGATGCTGGCAAAGGTGCAGTACATCATCGTGCCGTCGAGATTGAACGAATAGCCGAGCGGCAGCACGAAGCTGGAGATCCGCGACGACGCGCCGAAACGATTCAAACCTTCCAGCGTCTTCGGATAGGCCGCCTCCGAGCTCGCCGTCGAGAACGCGATCATCAACGGCTCGCGGATCAGCCGCAGCAGATGGGCATAGCGCGGACCGATCGCAACGAAGCCGACGACGATCAGAATTGCCCAGAGAATCAGCAGCGACAGGTAGAAGCCGCCCATGAACACGACCAGCTTCCACAGCACGCCAAGGCCGTTCTTGGCGACCGTCGCCGTCACCGCCGCCCAGACGGCGAGCGGCGCGAACAGCATGACATAGCTCGTCACCTTCAGCATGATATGGGCAAGGTCGTCGATCAGCGACAGCATCTGCTTGGAGCGCTCGGGCATCGCGCCCATTGCCACCGAGAAGAACACCGAGAAGATCACGATCTGCAGGATTTCGTTCTGCGCCATCGCGTCGGCGATCGAGGTCGGGATCAGATGGGTGAGAAATTTTTCAAGTGAGAACGCCGAAACCGGCAGGCCGGTCGACTGCGTCGCCGCGGGCAGGGTGCCGGGAAAGTTCGCACCTGGTTTCAGGATATTGACCATGACGAGGCCGAGCAGCAGCGATACGAATGACGCCGTGACGAACCAGCCCATGGTCTTGGCAAAGATGCGGCCAAGCTTGGCGCCGCTGCCCATGTGGGCGATGCCGCCGACCAGCGTTGCGAACACCAGCGGCGCAATGATCATCTTGATCAGGCGGAGGAACAGCATCGCGATCAGGTTGATGCTGGAGGCAAGCTCGGCGCGGGTGTCAGGCCAATATTCGTAGATCGCGGCGCCCATCACGATGCCGAGCGCCATGGCGAAGAGAATGTAGCGAGTAAACTTATTGGACATAGCCAAGTACTCCCCAATCCCGACGGTGGTGAGTATGACGAAAATTTAAACCGGGGCAACCGCGTTCGACGCGCACACCATTACAGTTGTGCCTGCCGCTGCCCGCAGCGCAGCAAGCACACTGGTTGCGCTGCGACGCCGTTCGTCAGCGCTCGTCGTCGGCCTTGCGACGATCGCGCAGACCACCGGCGACGCGCTTCAACCTGTTTCGCAAGGTGGAGAGCGTCGGCATATCCAGCCCCGCGGCGCACATCAGCGCCGCCGGAATGTCCCGCGCCGTCTCGCGGAACGCGCGCCCCTTGTCGGTCAGCGTCACGCGAACAACCCGCTCGTCTTCGCTGTCGCGACGCCGCGCGACCCATCCTGCAGCTTCCATCCGCTTCAACAGCGGCGTCAAGGTGCCGCTATCGAGAAACAGCGGCTCGCCGAGCTGCTTCACGGTCTGGTCGTCCCGCTCCCAGAGCTGCAGCAGCACGAGGTATTGCGGGTAGGTCAGCCCTTGCGGATCGAGGAACGGCTTGTAGGCCTGCGTGAAGGCATGGCCGGCGGCATAGACGGCAAAGCACAACTGGTTGTCCAGTCGTTGCTCCGGCGGCACGTCTCCAGCAGCGATCTTCTTTGCGCTCAAAGACTTACTCAACGGCTTGCTCAACGCTCAAGACTCCGGCGGCAGGCATCCGTCAGCCTGCGCGATTCGACCCGGCAGGCACAATGCCCGCCCCGCTTGACTTTTAATATTACGCAATTAGATTGCGCGCAATGCAATTTGCGATGGCAAATTGCAGCCCTTCCTCTTCGAGCCTCGCTTCCCCTCACATCAAGGAATCTTGCCATGTCTCTGCAGAAGGTGGTCTATCAAGCTCATGCGACGGCGACCGGCGGCCGCGACGGCCGCGCGGTTTCCTCGGACAACGTGCTCGACGTCAAGCTCGCGACCCCGCGCGAGATGGGCGGCGCCGGCGGTGTCGGCACCAACCCCGAGCAGCTGTTCGCCGCGGGCTACTCCGCCTGCTTCCTCGGCGCACTGAAGTTCGTCGCCGGCCGCGAGAAAGTGGCAATTCCCGATACCACCACCGTGGAGGGCACCGTCGGCTTCGGTCCCATCCCCAATGGCTTCGGCATCGAGGCCGAACTGAAGGTCACCATTCCCGGGCTGCCGCACGAGCAGGCCGAAGCGCTGGTGCACAAGGCTCACCAGGTCTGTCCGTACTCCAACGCCACGCGCAACAATATCGACGTCCGGCTCGTCGTGGCCTGACGCGACGCGGACCATCGACCGGCGAAGCGCGCCGCTTCGCCGGTCGCGACATGATGCGGCCATTTCATCCCCGGCGGAAATGCTCTAGCGTTCAAAAAAACGCATCCGCCTGGAGGAATGCCATGACCGCCGTCAACCGTCAGATCCTGCTGGTCGAGAAGCCGACCGGAAAGCTCGGCCCCGAACATTTCCGTCTGGCGGAAGCGCCGATTCCGGAGGCCAAGGACGGCGAGGTTCTGCTGCGGGTGCGCTATATCTCGCTCGACGCCGCCAATCGCGCCTGGATGCACGGCGCCACCTACCGCTCGGCGGTGGAGGCCAACACCGTGATGGCCGGTGGCGGCATTGCCGAGGTCGTCAGCTCCAACGCCCCCGGCTTTGCTCCCGGCGACATCGTGTTCGGCGACACCGGCTGGCAGGACTACGCCGCGGTGCGCGGCAAGCATCTCACCAGGATGCCGAAGATCGAGCCGATGACCTACCTGCTCAGCGTCTACGGCATCGCCGGACTAACCGCCTATTTCGGCCTGCTGAATGTCGGCCGCCCGAAGGCCGGCGAAACCGTCGTCGTCTCGGCGGCGGCGGGTTCGGTCGGGTCGATCGTCGGGCAGATCGCGAAGATCAAGGGCTGCCGTGTGGTCGGGATCGCCGGCGGCGCCGACAAATGCCGCTGGCTGACCACCGAGCTCGGCTTCGATGCCGCGGTGGACTACAAGTCCGGCCCGGTGTTCAAGCAACTGAAGACCGCGGCTCCGAACGGCATCGACGTCTATTTCGACAACGTCGGCGGCGACATCCTGGAAGCCTGCCTGCCGCAGATGAACCTGTTCGGCCGGATCGCCTGTTGCGGCGCGGTCTCGCAGTATGATGGCACCCCGTCGTCCCATGGCCCGCGCGGCGTGCCGGGGCTGATCGTGGTGAAACGCCTGACCATGCAAGGCTTCATTGTGATGGATTTCGACAGCCAGCGCGACCAGGCGCTGGCCGACCTGCAATCGTGGGTGGCCTCGGGGCAGCTCAAGGTTCAGGAAGACGTCATCACCGGCCTGGAAAACACCCCGCAGGCACTGATCGGTCTGCTCGCCGGCGACAATCGCGGCAAGCGCATGGTGAAACTCTGAACGCAGGTGTCCTGGTTCTGACACTCGCATCAAGCTGTCGTAGACGACAGAACGGTGACGATGGCACAACCACGCCGTGAAAGGCTGATTCCTGAACGGCCCCAGCGACATCCCCTAGCAATTTGTCCCGGCCGGCGGCACACTGCACGCGCGAGCGGCCTTGTGACGGGCCGGGCCAACGGCGTTCTGATCGAGGGGAAGCAATGACCACGACCCATGCCGACCTGTCGCAAAGTCGCAATGGCCTGCCGCTCGCGGCGACGCTTGGCGCCCTCGGGGTGGTCTATGGCGATATCGGCACCAGCCCGCTCTATGCGCTGAAGGAAGCCGCCAAAGCCGCGGCCCATGGCGGGCCGCTGGCGCCGGACGCGGTGCTCGGCGTGGCATCGCTGATCCTGTGGGCGCTGATCACCATCATCTCGATCAAATATGCAATGCTGATCATGCGCGCCGACAACCGCGGCGAAGGCGGCATCGTCGCGCTGCTGGCGCTGTTGTCCGCGCGCAACGCCCGGCCCGGGACCTGGCGTGCGCATCTGCTGCTGGTCGGCCTGATCGGCGCCGCGCTGCTCTATGGCGATGGCGCCATTACCCCGGCGATCTCGGTGCTGAGCGCGGTCGAAGGCCTCAAGGTCGACGCACCGTCGCTGGCGCCCATCGTGGTGCCGCTGACGGTGGTGATCCTGATCGGGCTGTTCATCATGCAGAAGAAGGGCACCGGATTCATCGGCGGTATCTTCGGCCCGGTGATGCTCGCCTGGTTCCTGGTCATCGGCCTGCTCGGCCTTTACGGCATCGCCCACGCCCCCGGCGTGCTGGTCGCTCTCAGCCCGCTCTATGCGGTCGACTTCCTGCTGCACCAGGATTTTCATGTCAGCTTCGCGATCCTCGGTGCGGCGTTCCTCGCCGTGACCGGCGGCGAAGCGATGTATGCCGACATGGGCCATTTCGGTCGCATGCCGATCCGGCTTGCCTGGTTCGCGATCGCGCTGCCGGCGCTCGTGCTCAATTATTTCGGCCAGGCGGGCCTGCTGATCTCGGATCCAACCGCCATCGACAATCCGTTCTATCAGCTTGCCCCCAACTGGATCCACTATCCGCTGGTCGCGTTCGCGACCCTGGCGACCGTGATCGCCTCGCAAGCGATCATCTCCGGTGCCTTCTCGCTCACCCAGCAATCGATCCAACTCGGCTTCCTGCCCAGGATGCAGATCCGCCACACCGCCAGCCACGAGATCGGACAGATCTACGTGCCGCTGGTGAACTGGCTGCTCGCCGCCGCGACGCTCGGCGCCGTGCTGGGCTTCGGCACATCGGACGCGCTCGCCGGCGCCTACGGTATCGCCGTCTCGCTGCTGATGGCGATCACCACCCTGCTCGCGGCGCTGGTGGCGATCCAGTGGGGCTATCCACCCATCGTCGTGCTGGCCGTCAACGGCTTCTTCCTCATCATCGACTGCATCTTCTTCGCCGCCAACGCCACCAAGCTGTTCGAGGGCGGCTGGTTCCCGCTGCTGCTCGCCGGCGCGGTGGCTTTCCTGATGCTGACCTGGCGTAGCGGTGTGCGGCTGGTCGAAGCCGCGCGCGGCAGGCTGCGCCAGCCGGAAGAAGAGCTGATCGAAACCGCGGTGAGCAAGTGCAAGGCACGGCTGCCGGGCGCCGCGGTCTTCCTCGCATCATCGCCGCATGGTGTTCCGCTGGCGCTGACCCAGTTCGTCAAGCACAACCACGCCCTGCACGAACGTGTGCTGATCGTGACGGTCCAGATCGAGGAAGCTCCGCGCATTCCGGACACCGAGCGCGTCGAACTGATCGAGATCGTGCCCGGCATCACCCGGATCATCCTGCATTTCGGCTTCATGCAATATCCCACCATCTCGGAAGGCCTGAGCCTCGCCTGCGATCAGGGCAAGCTGCCAGACATCAATCTCGACGACATCAGCTACTACATCGGCCGCGAAACCATCATCCCGACCGAGAAGGTCGCCGGCATGGCGGTCTGGCGCGAGACGGTGTTTGCCTTCCTGCAGCGCAACGCCGAGCGTTCGGCTGCCTTCTTCGGCGTGCCCACCAAACAGGTTGTGGAGTTCGGCACCGAGCTCGAGATCTAGCGGGGCGTGGCCCAACTGGACGACCGAGTCAGGGGCGACGATTAACCATCTCCTGGAAGGTCCGCCGGCCGGCCCGCTGTGCCCGGACGCGACAATTTTCATCAATTGAAAACCACCGCTCTGCGTTTAAGCAGCAGGTCAGGTTTTCTTAAGTGCTCAGCCGACATGGTGGAACCGGTACTTCCGAACCGTCGGAAGCTCCCGGTTCGCGGCAACGACCGCCGAACCCGACAGGTAACAGGGCGGACGTGATGCAGCTCCACGCGCAGACACTTCAGATCGTGATTCTCGCGAACTTCGTTGCGCTCGCCGTGGTCTGGACCTATGTCGTCCGCAGCTATCCGACCCTGAACGCCGCAGGGTGCTGGACCGCATCGGCCTGGGCCGCCGCGGGCGGAGCCCTGGTCTCGCTGCTGCGCCCCGTGATGGATCCGCTGCTGCCGATCACGGTCGGCAACAGCCTGATGATCCTCGCCTGCTGCCTGTCGTGGGCTGGCATCCGGCAATTCTACAACCAGCCTATCCCGGTCCGCACGAGCGCCGTGGTCGTCGTCGCCACAGGCGCGCTGCTCGGGGCGCTGGCCCTGCTCGGGAAGGACGTCAACCTGCGGCTCGCCGTTTTCTCCGTGGCCGAGTGCATTCCCCTTGGTCTCGCGCTACGCGATCTGCGCGCACGCCCCGAGCCCGGACGAAGCCCTGGCGCCGAACTCGCCAGCACCATGATTATCTGCGTCATGCTCATCCACGCCCTGCGATCGGTGTGCGGCTTCCTCGGTTTGGGCGGCCCCATCTCCGTGGTCACGTTCAATGGCGTCCAGGCGGCTGCGTTCCTGCTCCTGATCTTCACCTCGATGATGGCGAACTTCGGCTTCATTCTCATGGCGATCGATCGCCTGCGCGCCGAGGTTGCCGGCCTCGCCCTCGTCGACGACCTGACGGGAATAGCCAATCGCCGCCATTTCCTGATCCGCCTGACCGAAGCGTGCAGCCGCGCCAGCCGCCTGGAAGAGCCGTTCGGCCTCCTGGTGATCGACCTCGACGGCTTCAAGGCAATCAACGACAGCTACGGCCACAGCGCCGGCGACGAATGCCTGCGCACCTTCACGCGTGTGGCGCAGGCCCACCTGCGGATCGGCGACCTGCTCGCCCGCACCGGCGGCGACGAGTTCTGCGTCATCCTGCCCTCCACCACCTTGAGCGAATCGGCGCTCGTCGCCCGCAATCTGGTCAAGGCCTGCCGCGGCACCGCCCTGCACTGGCACGGTCTGCAGCTGTCGATGACTGCCAGCATCGGGATCGCGGTCTGGTCGGACGACATCGGTCACGACTCCCAGAAGCTGATCGCGGAAGCCGATCACGCTCTCTACGTCGCCAAGAAGCAAGGCCGCGACCGTCTTGCGGTGCACCAGCATACCGTCCGGTTGCTGCGCAAGAGCGCCTGAAACCGGGCCCTGCCTTTGCCCCGGTGACGGCGTCGCAGGCAATTGCGGCAAACTCGACCGACTGCCTTCATAAACAAGAAGCCATAAACGCCCCCTTCAACGCTCGGGTGAAGGAATATTAAGCGCTCGCGCCCAAGCTGTCGGCACTATCCGGAGACATCCGGCTATCGGTTCGCGGCAACGACCGCTGAATTCGTCAAAGAAGCAGGGTCTGCAGTCATGCAGTTGAGTGTGCCGACGATCTATGTCGTCATCTTCGCCAACTTCCTGGCTTTGAGCCTGGTGTGGCTGCACTTCACACGCAGCTATCCGAACTTCGTCGCAGCCCGCTACTGGACGGCCTCGACCTCCGTCGCCGCGCTTGGCGCACTGTTTTCCTTCACTCGCGGATTGATGAATCCGCTGCTGGCCATCCTCGTCGGCAACGGCCTGCTGATCTTCGCGGCCGGCCTTGCCTGGATGGGTGTCCGACGCTTCTACGGGCAGCCGGTTCCCTGGCGCGGCAATATCGCCATCACTATCCTCTCCATCTGCGCGCTCGGCTTGCTCACCGTCGTCTACGACGACATCCGGATGCGGATCGTGGTCTATTCGATCGGGCAGTGCATTCCGTTAGCGATCGCGACCACCGAACTGCTGTCGCCGCGCGAGGGACGGCGCAGCCCCGGCGCGAAGCTCGCCGCAATCATGTTCGTTCTGCTCGTATTCACCCACGGCCTGCGCTCGCTCGTCAGCATGAGCCGCGTCGACGGTGCCATCGCCCTCGCTGACTTCAACGGCTTCCAGGCGGCCTGCCTTCTGATCATGGTCTTCGCTGGCATGATGGCCAACTTCGGCTTCGTGCTGATGGCGATCGATCGCCTGCGCGCGGAAGTCGCGGATCTCGCCTTGATCGACGACCTCACGGGCATTGCCAACCGGAGGCATTTTCTGGTTCGCCTGTCGGAAGCCTGCGCCCGCGCCAGCCGGGCGAACGAACCGTTCGCGCTGCTGATCCTCGATCTCGATGGCTTCAAGGCGATCAATGACGGCTCCGGCCATGCCGCCGGCGATGAATGCCTGCGGCTGTTTACACGGGCGGTGCAATCACGTCTGCGCGTCGATGACCTGTTCGCCCGCACCGGCGGCGACGAGTTCTGCGTGATCCTGCCGGCCACCAGCCTGAGCGACGCCGCCCTGGTGGCGCGCAACCTGATCAAGGCGGCCCGCAAGATCCACGTCTCATGGAACGGTCTGCAGATTCCGCTGACCACGAGCATCGGCGTCGCCATCTGGTCCAGTGAAACCGGGCGCGATGCCGAAAAGCTGATCGCTGCCGCGGACAAGGCTCTGTACGTCGCCAAGAAGCAGGGGCGCGACCGGCTCGCGGTCTATGAAGAGATTCCGGAGCGGTTGCGCGAGACGGCATGACGCCGCCCCCCGAGGCCGCTAGGCAGCCCGGAATTCTCCGATCGTCCGTGCCACGAGATCGGCAACCGACGGGATATCATGCACGCCCGACGTCGCGTGCCCCGCACTCCAGACATCACGCCAGCGTTTGGAACGCGCCTCGCGGGCGCCGACATCGATATCCCTGGCGATTTCGATCGCGCCTCGCTCCGGAAGCTTGTCCGGGTCGAGCCCGGCGGCGACGATCGACGGCGTCAGCATGTTGGTTTGCAAGCCGGTAAAGGCGCGGGTGAGCAGGATGTCATCCGCCGAGCTCGCGACCAGCATCTCCTTGTAGGCGGGATCGGCCATGCTCTCCTGCGTGGCAATGAAGCGTGTCCCCATATAAGCAAGGTCACAGCCCAGCACTTGCGCCGCGCGCAACGCATGGCCGTCGCTGATGCCACCTGCCAGCACGAGCGGCCCCTGGAAGAACTGCCGCACCGCACGGACGAAGGCGAATGGATTGAGCCAGCCGGTCTGGCCGCCGGCGCCGGCCGTCAGCAACACCAGGCCGTCGGCGCCCGCGGCAACCGCACGCTCGGCGTGCCGGATGCTGGCAACATCCGCCAGCACAAGCGCGCCGGCATCGCGCAGCGGGCCCAGCACCGGCGCGGGCGAACCAACGCTGGTGATCACGATCTCCGGTGCATGACGGAGCACCACCGCAAGATCGTCGGCAAGCCGTGGATTGGAGCGATGGACAATCAGGTTTGCGCACACCGGCGCCGGAGCGCGTCCAGCAGCGTCGGCAGCGCACTGCAGTCGATCGTGGATGATCTGCAGCCATTGATCGAGCTGCTCCGCGCTGCGGCAATTGGCCGTCGGGAACGAGCCGATCACGCCATGGGCGCATGCCGCGACCACGAGGTCGATCCCGGACACCAAAAACATGGGCGCCGCAATCAGCGGCAGCTGCAAGCGGCCTTCAAAACGGGACAGCTTTCCGGTCAACACGCGCCGACGGCCTCCATGGCACCGCCGTGAAGTCTGGCACAGCCACAGCCGGATGCAAAACCCGATCGAACTGCCGGATCCATCAGCCCGGCAATATCACTCCGCGGCTTCCGCCAGATCGTCGGTCTGCTTGTTATAGTCGTAGACCACGCGGCCGTAAGGCAGGGTGAGATCGGCGAGGAAATGACGCGCTCCGATCACCTTCCGGACCGGGAAGTCGGCCACGGGAGCGTTGACGTGGGGCACCAGATGCAACCGCCCCGGCCCGGCCCAGGACCCCTTCACGGCGATATCGGTGAGGTTGATGGCGACGAGCTGGCAGACCTCGGCGCGACCATCGACGCCCGGGATCAGCTTCAGGTTGATCTGGGTCTTGGCCAGCATGGCCCGCGTGGCGTCACCGCTGCCGGCCATCGCTTCATGCTTGTAGCCCATGGTGCCAACGGCGACCTGGGCGCCGGCATATTCCAGCGTTCCCGTCAGCGTATCCTTGATGATCTCGAGCTTGGGATGGGCGTACTTCTTGGGAAAGCCCCAGATCTCGCGTCCGGCGGCGATCGGCGGATCGTCATCGAGATACATCTGCGAGACGAAGTTGACTTCCTCACCCTTGAAGCGGGCAGGGATCACGAGACCCGACTCGGTATAGCTGCCGAAGCCGGAGCTGTCCGGCATCTTGATCCACTCATAGTGCGCGACCGGCTGCTCGACCGGCTCCAGCGGCTCGGGCAATCCGGCGCGGATCAGCTCCGGATCGGTCTCATAGCTGATGACCAGGAACTCACGGTTGACGAAGCGATAGGGGCCCGCCGGATAGCTCGGGCCTGCGGCCGGCATCGAGGGCAGCTTCAGCACGTCGTCCTTGCGCATCGATGGTCTCCCTGGGTGAGCCGGCGGAGCTTTGTCGTAGCGGCCACAGTTGACGCCGGTGTGAGGATTTTCGTGCAGCCCGATGACAGCCGCGCAGCAGCGCATTCCACGGCGTCAACCATCCGCACAACCGTCGGCCAGTTGTCACCACAGCGTCACGGCGACCGGAAATGCTACGCCGCATCATCGCGAGACCTGTGTCGCAACAGAGGGGCTGCTGCCATGGACGCACGAACGCCGGATACGCATGCGCTGGTCTTCCGCGGCTGGCGTCCCGACCGCTGCAACCGCGTCGCGCTGGTGCTGCAAGGCGGCGGCGCTCTCGGCGCCTATCAGGCCGGCGTGTATCAGGCCCTGCACGAGGACGGCATCGAGCCGGACTGGGTCTGCGGCGTCTCGATCGGCGCGATCAACTCGGCGATCATCGCCGGCAACCCGCCGGAGCGGCGGCTGGATCGGCTGCGCGCCTTCTGGGAGCACATCACCGGCCGCAAAGTATGGCACTACACGCCGGACGGCGACATCTATCGCAAAGCCCGTAACTTCGCCAGTTCATACCTCACCACCGCGCTCGGCCAGCCCGGCTTCTTCAAGCCGCACGACGTCAACCCGTGGCTCAGCCTGGCCGGTGCCCGCACCGCGACCAGCTACTACGACACCTCGCCACTGCGACGCACGCTGCTGGAACTGGTGGATTTCGATCTGATCAACGCCCGCAAGATGCATTTCGCCGTCGGCGCAGTGAACGTGCTGACCGGAAACTTCCTCTACTTCGACAACAAGAAGGAAGTGATCGGCCCCGAGCACGTGATGGCGAGCGGCGCGCTGCCGCCGGCCCTGCCGATGGTCAAGATCGGTACCGATCACTTCTGGGACGGCGGCATCGTCTCCAACACACCGCTGCAGCATCTGCTCGATCAGCAGGACAAGACCAATTCGCTGGTGTTCCAGGTCGACCTGTTCAGCGCGCGTGGCTCACTGCCGCGCGACATCCAGGAAGTCATGGCCCGGCAGAAGGACATCGTCTACTCCTCACGCACCCGCCACAACACCGATATCTACCGTCGCGAGAACAACCTCAAAGCCGACCTGTATCGGGCGCTGGGCAAGATCCCCGAGCATCAGTTGACCGAACGCGAGCGTGGCCTGCGCGACAGCCTGAAGGACCTGCCCGAGATCACCATTCTGCAGCTGATCTACCAGCAGAAAGCCTATGAGGGGCACGCCAAGGACTATGAGTTCTCCGCCACCTCGATGCGCGAGCACTGGCAGAGCGGCCTCGAGGACACGCGGCGAACCCTGCAGCGCCGCGACTGGCTGGCAATGCCCGAGCCCGGCACCGGCATCGTGGTGCACGACGTACACCGTGAGAACGGCTACTGACCTGCAAACAAGCGTCAGGCCGTTTTCACGACCCGAGCGCTCACCACAACGACTGCCTGGCCCGCGCCGGCCACGCCTTGTCGTACTCGGCGCCGCCGACCCGGTTCTCGCTCATCTCGGCGAGGATCTGTCCCGGCGTCGGCAGTGTCGACGGATCGACGCGCTTGTCGGGATTCCACAGATCGGAGCGTACGATCGCCCGCGCGCACTGGAAATAGATCTCGTCGACGTGGAACACGATCACCGAGCGCGGCGCCTTGCCTTCCATCCGGAACGTCTCGAGCAGCGCCGGATCGGCGGTGAGCTGCGCACGGCCATTGGCGCGCAACGTGGTGCCGGCGCCTGGGATCATGAACAACAGCGCGACGCGCGGGTCGCGCACGATGTTGCGCAGGGAATCGATCCGGTTGTTGCCGCGGCGATCCGGCATCATCAGCGTCCGCGCATCGTGGATGCGCACGAAGCCGGGATGGTCGCCACGCGGCGAGCAGTCGAGCCCTTCGGGCCCGCTGGTCGCCAGCGCCACGAACGGCGAGCGCTCGATCAGGATGCGGTAGAGCGGGGTGACATGATCCGCCACCTTGGCCGTCGAGGTCTCCCCGGTCTCGCCGTAGATGGCCTCGAGCTGCTCAATGGTGGCGATGATCGACACGTTGCTGTCCTCCGGTTTCAAGTCTCGCGGCGTCTGGCGACGACCGCCTCTCCGCGGATCGCCGCCAGCAGCTCACGGGCGTGGTCGTCGAGCGTGCCGACATTGTTGATGATCACATCGGGAGCAAACGCCGCCGTGTCGACTGCACGGTTGAGGCGATCGTCCAGGCGGCCGTCGCTGTCGCGGTTGCGCAACGCGAGACGCTGCATCAGCACCTCCGGCGGCGCCGTGATCAGCACGGCCGTCACCGCAGTGTAGGTCTGCCGCGCCTGCGCCACGACGGTGCGCGAGACATTGACCACGACCGTCCGCCCGGCGGCGAGATCGTCCTCGATCGCCCGCCGCACGCCGTAGCTCAGGCCATGGGCCTGCCAGTGCAGGGCAAATGCGCCCTCCACAACAGCGCGCGCGAAGTCGTCGGCCGACAGCGTTTCGTTGGGTTCGTGGGCAGAGCCCTGCCGCGTCACCACTCGCCTCGGAAACACCACGGAAGGATCGTCTGCGCACGCCGCCTCGGCGCGACAGAGCAGCGCATCCTTGCCGGCGCCGCTCGGGCCCACCACCAGCACAAGCCGGCCGCTCCGGTCATCCCGCGCACGCTCCCCGCCCATGATCGATGCCAATGTCACGCGACGCGCTGCCCTGCCCGCCACACGCTGCGGACCACCGGCACCTGGCCGGCGACATGGACGCGGATGACGTCGGCGCGCTTGCCAACGGCGATCTCGCCGCGGTCTCCGAGGCCGACGGCCTCCGCCGGACGCTTGGTGACGGTCCGCACCGCGGTGGCCAGGTCGATCGTCGGCACCCGTTCCGGCAACTGCAGCGCCGCCATCAGCAGGCTGGAGGGAATGTAGTCGGACGACAGGATGTCGAGCAGGCCCTCGCGTGCGAGATCGACCGCAGCGATATTGCCGGAGTGCGAGCCGCCGCGCACCACATTGGGGGCGCCCATCAGGATGCCGATGCCGGCCTGATGCAGCCCGCGCGCCGCTTCCATGGTGGTCGGGAACTCGGCGACCACGACACGGTCGCGAATGGCATCGCGCACATTCTCGTCCGTGGTGTCGTCATGGCTCGCCAGCGGCACGTTGTGCGCGTGCGCCAGCGCGACGATGCCGCGCATGTTGGTCTCGGCATACTCGCGCTGATAGGCGACGCGGCGGGCGAACATCACGTCGAGCTCGGCGTCGGTGAGGCCACCGCTCTTGCCGCGATAGTAGTCGCGCAGCTTGACCTCATCACGGAACTGGCGCTGGCCCGGGGTGTGATCCATCAGCGATACCAGCCGCACGTCGGGACGGTCCACCAGCCCGCGCGCCTCTTCGATGACGTTCGGCATCGGGATTTCGCAGCGCAGATGCAGGAAATGATCGGCGCGCAGCAGGCCGCCGTCACGCGCCGCTGCGATGGCAGCGGCAAGGATTTCGGCCTGGCCGTCGGCATCCGGCGCGCCCTCCTCGCGCCACACCCGCAGCGAGTCGAGCACCGTGGTGATGCCGCTGGTGGCGAGCTGGCCATCGTAGGAAATCACCGCCGCCACTGGATCCCAGTGCACCTTGGGGCGCGGCATGTAGTGCACCTCGAGGTGATCGGTGTGCAGCTCGATCAGGCCCGGCATCACCAGGTCACCGCCGGCGTCCTGCGCGCCCGCGGGCGCGGCGCCGTCGCCGATCTCCGCGACCTTGCCGCCGGACATCGCGATCCAGCCGCGTTCGATCACCCGGTCGGCAAGGACGATCCGGGCATTGCCGAGAACTGCCTCATTGGTATCGCTCATTGCTGGGTCACTGCCTTTCCTGCATCGTTGATTATCGCCGATCACGCCGCCGCCGCAAACGATGTCACGTCGACCAGGCGGTCGGCGATCAGTTCGCGCATCTCGTCATCGTGGACGATCGCCACGATGGCAACACCCTTCTGCTTCTTGGCCGCGATCAGGTCCACCACCACGGCCCGGTTGACGGCGTCGAGCGACGCCGTCGGCTCGTCGAGCAGCAGGACCGGCAGATCGGAGATGAAGCCACGGGCGATGTTGACCCGCTGCTGCTCGCCGCCGGAGAACGTCGCGGGCGGCAACGCCCACAGCCGCTCCGGGATATTGAGGCGACGCAGCAGCACAGCTGCCTGGCCCTGGGCGTCGGCACGGCTGACGCCGCCTGCGAGCAGCGGCTCCGCCACGACGTCGAGCGTCGCCACCCGCGGCACCGCCCGCAGGAACTGGCTGACATAGCCGATGGTCCGCCGCCGCACGTCGAGCACCTGGCGCGGCTCGGCGGTCGCCAGATTGACCTGCCGGCCGAGATGGTGGATGCCGATCACGCCGCGGTCGCAGCGATAGTTGCCGAAGATCATCTTCAGGATCGACGACTTGCCGGCGCCTGACGGCCCCGACAGCACCACACATTCACCGGCATCGACATGAAACGAGACGTTGCGCACCACCGGCAGCGTCACGCCGCCCTGCAGGTGCATGACGAAGCTCTTCTCTGCGCCGCGGACATCGATCAGCGGCACGGGGCCGGCGGCGGAAATATCGCTGGAAAGCATTGCGGACCTCATGGCGGCAGGATCGAGGAGACGAGCAACTGGGTGTAGGGCTCGCGGGGATCGTCGAGCACCTGGTCGGTCAGGCCAGTCTCGATCACCTGGCCGCCCTTCATGACCATGACGCGGTGCGAAAGCAGCCGCGCCACGGCGAGATCGTGGGTCACCACGATGGCCGCGAGCCCGAGCTCGGCGACGAGGCTGCGCATCAGGTCGAGCAGGCGCGCCTGCACTGACACATCGAGACCGCCGGTCGGCTCGTCCATGAACACCAGCCGCGGCTCGGTGACGAGATTGCGGGCGATCTGCAGCCGCTGCCGCATGCCGCCCGAATAGGTCCGCGGCGTGTCGTCGATGCGGTCGGCGGCGATCTCGACCCGACCGAGCCAGGTCGACGCGGTGTCACGGATGCGGCCATAGTGGTTCCAGCCGACCGCCATCAGCCGCTCGCCGACGTTGGCGCCGGCGGAGACGCCCATGCGCAAACCCTGCGCCGGATCCTGGTGCACGAAACCCCAGTCGGTGCGGAACAGGAAGCGCCGCTCGGCCTCGCCGAGATCGGTAAGGTCACGCGTCACGCCGTCGCGCATGCGGTAGCGGACGCGACCGCTCGTCGGAGTCAGCTGCCCCGACAGCATCTGCAGCAGCGTCGACTTGCCCGAACCGGACTCGCCCACGATCGCCAGCACCTCGCCGGGATAGAGCGCGAACGAGATGTCGCGGCAGGCCTGCACCCGGCCATAGGACTTGTTCAGGCCGTCCGCCAGCAGCAGCGGCTGGTCGCTGGTCTCGACGACCGCCATGGGAATGCCGTCAGTCATGGCGCGGCTCCGCATGCGGCGGTGCGCTCATCTCACCATGATGGCCGGCGTCGCGGCGGGTTTCGCAATAGTCGGTGTCCGAGCATACGAACATCCGGCCTCCCTTGTCGTCGGTGACGATTTCATCGAGATAGGAATCGCTCGCTCCGCACAGCGCACAGGGCGCGTCGAAGCGATAGCGCGTGAACGGATGGTCCTCGAAATCGAGCGATACCACCTCGGTATAGGGCGGCACGGCATAGATTCGCTTCTCGCGGCCGGCTCCAAACAGCTGCAGCGCGGCGCAATTGTCCATCTTCGGATTGTCGAATTTCGGCGTCGGCGATGGATCCATCACATAGCGCGCGCCGACCTTGACCGGATAGGCGTAGGCGGTGGCGATATGGCCGAAGCGGGCGATATCCTCGTAAAGCTTGACATGCATCAGGCCGTATTCGGCGAGCGCATGCATGCGACGCGTCTCGGTTTCGCGCGGCTCCAGGAAACGCAGCGGCTCGGGGATCGGCACCTGGTAGACCAGCACCTGGCCGGCGTGCAGCGTCTCCTCGGGGATACGATGGCGCGTCTGGATCACGGTCGCATCTGCGGTGCGGGTCGTGGTCTCGACGCCCGCGGTCTTGGCGAAGAACTTGCGGATCGAGATCGCGTTGGTGGTGTCGTCGGACCCCTGGTCGATCACCTTGAGCACGTCATCGGGACCGAGGATGGCGGCCGTCACCTGCACGCCGCCGGTGCCCCAGCCATAGGGCATCGGCATTTCGCGGCTGGCGAACGGCACCTGGTAGCCGGGGATCGCGATCGCCTTGAGGATCGCGCGGCGGATCATCCGCTTGGTCTGCTCGTCGAGATAGGCGAAATTGTAAGCGGGCGCGTTCATTCCGCGGCCTCCTTGACTACGTCGGCCGTTGCGTTGGCCTCGGCGAATTCCTGACGCAGCTTGCGCAGCAGGCCGAGTTCGGACTGGAAATCGACATAGTGCGGCAGCTTGAGGTGCTCGACGAAGCCGGTCGACTGGACGTTGTCCGAGTGCGACATCACGAACTCCTCGTCCTGGGCCGGCGCGACCACGTCCTCGCCGAGTTCGCCCGCCCGCAGAGCGCGATCGACCAAGGCCATCGACATCGCCTTGCGCTCGGACTGGCCGAAGGCGAGACCGTAGCCGCGGGTGAAACACGGCGCTTCGGTCGCGGAGCCCTTGAACTGGTTGACCATCTGGCACTCGGTCAGCGCGACGGCGCCGAGCGGCACCACGAAGCCGGCATCCTCGGCAAAAAACTCGACCTCGACCTCGCCGAAGCGAATCTCGCCGGCGAACGGATGGTTGCGGCCGTAGCCGCGCTGGGTGGAATAGCCCAGTGCAAGCAGGAAGCCCTCATCGCCCCGCGCCAGATTCTGCAGCCGCAGGTCGCGGCCGGCGGGAAAATTCAATGGTTCGCGGGTGAGATCGCCGACCGGAGCCCCCTCTTCCGCCGCTGGCGAAGCCTCGATCAGGCCGTCGCGGCCGAGAATATCGGTCACGCGGGGCATCGGCGCGGTCGGCGCTTCCGCGACCGCGGGCTGTTCCGGCTCGCTGCCGGCAGCGAGCAACGGGTCCAGCAGGCGATGAGTATAGTCGAACGTCGGCCCGAGCACCTGTCCACCCGGAATGTCCTTGAACGTCGACGACACGCGCCGCCGCACCTGCATCTTGCCGGTATCGACCGCCTCGGTCGCGCCGAAGCGCGGCAACGTCGCGCGAAACGCGCGCAGCAGGAAGATCGCCTCGATCATGTCGCCACGCGCCTGCTTGATGGCCAGCGCCGCGAGTTCGCGATCGTACAGCGAGCCTTCGGTCATCACACGATCCACCCCGAGGCTGAGCTGCTCGGAGATCTGCGACAGCGTCACTTCGGGCACATCGCGATCGCCGCGCCGCTCATGCGCCAGCAGCCGATGGGCGTTCTCGATGGCGCGCTCGCCTCCCTTGACGGCGACGTACATGCTCAGCTCTCCTTCGCAACGACCCGCGTGGTGCGGGGCAATGCCACGATGGCGTCATCCGCCGCGAGCACCAGATCCACCCCGCGGGGAAACAGCGTGTGATTGACCGCGAGCGCGGCGACGAGATCCGCACCGAGGGGCGCCTGCAGCGTCGTCGCGCCGTCGATGCCGGGCCCGCGCAGCTCGAACATTGGACCGCGGCCGAGATGGCTGACCTGCACGATCAGCGTCGTCGATCGGTCGGGATATTCGCCACTGCCGAGGGCAAAGCGGTCGAGCGGCAGCGCCGCGGCGATATCGCTGACCAGCGCGAAATGGGCGATCGAAGGATCGCTGACGAGCGGCGCGCTGGTGTGGAACTTGAGCCACTTGGCGACGTCGGACGACGCCTCCATGGCCGGGTCCAGCCAGATCGGCGTGTCGTGGTCGAACAGGGTGAGCGCGATTGCTGCGGTCGCCTGCATCAGCGGCGCCGGAGCACCGGCGACGCACGATACGCAATGCCGGGTGCCGGGGCGCGCCATGGCGTCCATCACCGAGCGAAAGATCGATTGTGCCGACAGCACCTGCTGGGCGAATTTTGTCGGCAGTTCCGCGACCGTCATCGGTCAGCCCTCCCCACGCACCATGGTGTAAAAATCAACACGCGTCGCCGCGGTCTCTGCCGCCCGATCGCGCCGGGCGTCCAGCATTTGCGTCCGCAGCGGCGCAATGATGTCGCGTTCCACGGCCGCGCCATGCGCGCCGGACTGCAACAGCGCGTCGCACAGCGCGATCAGTTCCGCCTTGCGACGGTCGCGCCCGAGCACATAACCGAAGCCCACTTCTCCGCTCGGCAGGCGCACGGCCGCCCGCGACACCGTCGCCTCGCCGAGATTGAACGGCGCGCCATCGCCGCCGACACGGCCGCGCATCATCACGAGGCCGTTTTCGGCCTCACGCAGGTTTTCATAGGCTGGCAGCGCAAGTGGCGTGAGCTTCTGCGCGATCGCGTCGACATCGCTGTGCGCGAGCACCGCCATGGCCGACTGACGGCGCTTCTGCAACTGGAGGTCGTCGTGGGGCTGACTGCTTGACATGGCCCGATCCAAGTTGTCTACTTTTCTAGACAACTTGATAGCCCCCGTCCATGACTGTTTCGTGACGCGGGGATGATTTCTCAGCTATGGTTTTGCGGCCGTTGCTTGCGGCGCGCCGGTTCTCGGGTAAGAGTGACCGTAGATGACGACAGCTGTTTTGCTTGCGGTGCGGAGCCGCCGCGTGCCATGACCATGACCGACACCACCGCGTCCGGCGTCGCCCTCTGGCGGCGGGTCGCCGACGCCATCGAACGGGGCATCGCCGACGGAACCTATCCGGCAGGCGAGCGGCTGCCCGGCGAGATGGAGATCGCGGAAGCCTATCGCGTCAACCGCCATACGGTGCGGCGTGCGCTCGCCGCGCTCGCCGAACGCGGCTTCGTGCGCGCCGAGCGCGGCAGCGGTACCTATGTCGAGGCGCCACGTCTTGCCTACCCGCTGCGGTCCCGCACGCGCTTTTCGGAGATTGTCGGCGCCGGCGGTCGCGAACCGCGCGGACAATTGATCAGCGCAACCATCGAGCCGGCAACACGCGAGTTCGCCAAACTGCTCGGGCTCAAGGCTGGCGCTCCTCTGGCACGCATCGAGGGCCTCCGCTTCGCCGATCAAACGCCGATCTGCATCGGAACGACCTGGCTGTCGGCGGACCGGTTCCCCGACGCAGGCGCGCTATACGAGCGGATGCGCTCGATGACCAAGGTTCTCGCCCATTTCGGCATTCGTGATTATCGTCGCGCGTCCACCCGCGTGACTGCCGCCATCGTCGACGCGGCCGATGCCGCCCGCCTCGATCTCGACCTTGGCCGGCCGATCCTGATCGTCGACAGCACCGACCTCGACGGCGAAGGCAAGCCCCTGCTCACCTCGCATTCGCGTTTCGTCGCCGAACGCGTCGAGTTCCTGGTGGAGAATACCTGAGCTTCAAACGGCCGGGCGGCGGCCGATGATCGCGAACCGCAAGCGTCCCGACACGAAGTCGATGAGCGCCACGGCGATCAGCACCATCAGGATGAGGAACGACACCTTCTGCCATTCCAGAACGCGGATCTGCTCGGCCAGTTGCAGGCCGATACCGCCGGCGCCGACGATCCCGATGATGGTCGCATCACGGGTGTTGGACTCGATGAAATAGAGCACCTGGCTCGCGATCACCGGCAGCACCTGCGGCATCAGGCCGAAGCGGATTTCGTGCAGCTTGCTGCCGCCGGAGGCCCTGATGCCCTCAACCTGCTTGTGGTCGGCCGCCTCGATCGCCTCGGAAAACAGCTTGCCGAGAATGCCGAAGTTGGACACCGCGATCGCCAGCACGCCGGCGAACGGGCCGAGACCCACGACGTTGATCCACACCAGCGCCCAGATCAGGGTGTCGACGCCGCGGATCGAATCGAGAAAGCGACGGACCGGGAAACGAAAGAGCGTCGACGGAATAACATTGCGCGCAGCCAGAAGGCTGACCGGAAACGCGACGATGGCCGCCACCACCGTGCCCAGCACCGCGATCGAGAGCGTCTCGCCGAGCGCGACCAGATAGGTCGGCAGCGACGAGCCGGGATCCGGCGGGACCATCATCATCACGATCCAGCCGAGCTGATGCAGCCCGCCGAGCATCCGTGCCGGCGAGAAGTCCAGCACCGCAAGGCCATAGATGAACAGCGCGACCATCGCGGCAGCCAGCGCCGGCACCAGCAATCGCGCGGTCAGCGAGCGCTGGAACAGCTCGGGATAACGTGCCCGCGGATCCCCCTTGGGATCGACAACCAGCGTCTTGGTCATGCGCGCCGCTCCCGGCCGAGAAAATGGCTGCGGATCCAGCCCGTGCCGATATCGATGACGAAGACCGTCAGGATGATCAGAAGCAGAATGGCGCTCACATCGGAGTAATAGAACTTGCGAATGGCGACCACGAGCTCCTGCCCGATGCCGCCGGCGCCGACGAAGCCCATCACCGAGGCGCCGCGAACGTTGATCTCGAACCGCAGCAACGTGTAGCTGGCAAAGCCGGCGAGCACCTGCGGCACCACGGCGAAGCGCATGCAGGCGACCCAGTTGGCCCCGGTGGACCGCACGCCCTCTACCGGCTTCATGTCGACGTTCTCGACGATCTCGGAGAACAGTTTGCCGAGCGAGCCGGCCGTGTGGATGGCGATGGCGAGCACGCCGGCCATCGGCCCCAAGCCGAACGCGATGACGAAGATCAGCGCGAACACGATGTCCGGCACGGTGCGGCAGAATTCCAGCGCACGCCGGGTGACGAAACGGACCCACGGCGCCGGCGCCGTATTGGCCGCGGACAGAAAATTGAGCAGGAAGGCGACGAACGCGCCGGCGACGGTACCGACGTAACTGATCAACAGCGTTTCGCCGAGCAGCGACAGCCACTTGCGCCAGCCCCACAGCCATTCGGCCGGATCGGTCCACACCCGTGCGCCGCTGTCGAGCGTGAAGATGCGATCGAAATAGCTGAAGAAGTTGCCAAAATAAGTGAACAGCGTGCGCAGATTGACCTCTGCGCCGATGGCAGAGACGAGCAGCACCACCACCATGGCGACGGCGGCAATGGCGTAGCGCAGACGCTTCCGGACAACGGCCTGGCGATAGGCCGCGTTCAGCGCACTCAGTTGCTGGTCAGGAAGCAGCGAGATGGTGACGGGCATGTCAGTGGCCGCGCGACAGTGAGATCGCCACCGAAGTGGCGGCGGTCGTCAGCGGGACAGGCCCGACTGCCGGCCATAAAAAGAGCCGGGTCACGAAGACCCGGCTCCCGATGGTATGACGGACGATCAAGACGCCTTCTTCTTGCGCAGGTTGTCGACGAACTTGATCAGCTCGATGGTGGCGTCCCAGTCCTTGGTGGTGGCCGGGTGGAAGCCCTTCTTCTGGCCGTCCGACAGACGCTCGAACGCCGCCTTGTCCTTGGTCGGCGCGTCCTGGAACGCCTTGGCGATCGCGGTCTTGAGGTCATCAGGCAGATCGGAGTTGTAGGCGTAGGGGCCGTTGATGATCGGCGCCGACTTGTGAATGATGCGGAAATCGTCCTTCTTCAGCGCCGTGCCGTCGGCATTCTTCAGCATGCCCTTGGTCAGCATCTGTGCCAGGGTCGAGTCGTCATCGCTGGTCCACTGATTGGCCGCGACGTCGACCGTGCCCTGCGACAGCGCCAGCAGCGCGTTCTCGTGGCTGCCGGTGAACACCACCTTGCTGAAATAGGTATCGGCATCGGTGATGCCCATCTTGTCGAGCTCGAAGCGCGGCACGTTGTTGCCGGAGGTCGAGTTCGGATCGACGAGGCCGAGGTTCTTGCCCTTGAGGTCCTGCACCGACTTGTAGGGGCTCGTCGCCTTGACGAAGAACACCGAGTAATAACCGGTGCTGCCATCGGCATTGATGTCGTTGGCGAAGGCATCAATCTTGACGCCGGTGAGGCGGGCGCGCGCGAACGAGGCCGAGCCATAGCTTGCGATCTGGATGTTGCCGGAACGCTGGCCTTCGATGACCGCGGCATAGTCATTGGCGATGCGCAGCGTGACCTTGGTGCCGAGCTCCTTCGACAGATAGTTCACGAACGGCGTCCAGCGTTCGGTGACGCCCGAAGCGTTCTCCGCCGGGATCACGGCAAAGACCAGCTCCGGATACTTGGCTTTCCAGTCCTGCGCCGAGGCAGCAGACGACATCGCCAGCGCCGCGGCGCCGGCGAGAATAAGACGGCGGGTGATCATGACTTCTCCTGATCTTTCGAGGAAACGCAGGCCGATCCGCTCACAGGCGCCCGGCTTGCACGCGCAGCTTTCAGGCTGCGGCCGTTCCGAACTGCGGAACGGGAACTGTTGCGCCCGCGGGCACGGCGGCGGGACTCGCATCCATCACCTCGTCGGCTTCGAGATCGTAGAGTTCCCGGGCAATCTGATCGGTCAGCGCTGCCGGCGCGTCGTCGAACACGACCCGGCCGGCGGCCATGCCGATCAGCCGGTCGCAATAAGTCCGCGCGAGGTCGAGCGAGTGCAGGTTGCACATCACCGTGATGCCGAAATGCTTGTTGATGCGCAGCAGCGCGTCCATCACGATCCGGGTGTTGCGCGGATCGAGCGAAGCGATTGGCTCGTCGGCGAGAATGATGTCGGGCTGCTGCACCAGCGCGCGGGCGATGGCCACGCGCTGCTGCTGGCCGCCGGAGAGCTGGTCGGCCCGCTGCGCCGCCAGGGTGGCGATATCGAACTGCTCGAGCGCCGACATCGCGATCGCCCTATCCTCGTCGGGCCAGAGCTGAAACAGCGAGCGCCAGGCCGGCACGTCGGCGAGGCGGCCCATCAGCACGTTGGTCAGCACATCGAGGCGGCCGGCGAGATTGAACTGCTGAAAGATCATCGCTGAACGCGCACGCCACTTGCGCAGATCGCGACCTTGCAGCGCGGTCACGTCCGTCCCCTCGAACATGATGCGGCCCGAGGTCGGCTCGGCGAGGCGATTGATCATGCGCAGCAGCGTCGACTTGCCCGCGCCGGAGCGACCGATCACACCGATGAAACTGCCGGGCGCGATGGAGAACGATGCATTGTCCACGGCGAGCTTGTCGCCGAAGCGGCACGTCAAACCATCCACCACCAACATGAGAGACTCCAAAAATTCCTTCCGTCATCGCCACCGCTAGCGCCGGGATTCTACAGTTGTGTGACAGCGAGCCCGTGTGCGACGCGTTATCGCAACGCGGAACAGGTTGACGGTCGCTCAGTCGTCACGACACCGTCATGAAAGCGATGGAAGTAAAGCGACGCTCCGCGAGGAGCTCAATCGAGGATTGTAGACTTCAAGATGGCCGCCAAGGCGCTCTCCCCTACCCCGCTGGTCGATCCGTCGGCGAGTGTCCGTGACTGTCGTCTCGGCACGTACTGCGAGGTTGGCGCCCGCACCCAGCTGCTGGACATCGCGATGGATGTCCCGGCCTACGCCATCGTCGCCGGCAACCCTGCCCGTGTGATTCGCCACAGCTTTCCGGAAGCAATCGCCGAGCGTCTCGCCGCGCTGCAGTGGTGGGACTGGGAGCACGAGGCGCTGCGCACCGCACTGCCTGACGTTCGCCACCTCGCCATTGAAGACTTTCTCGACAAGTACGAGGCGCGCCTGCGTGCCGTCACCCCTCCCGCAACCCAACATCATCCTGCCTGACCGTGACTGACATGCTGATCCGGGGCGGCCGCGCCCTCGTCCAACAGGACATCCTCGACACCTTCCTGCAGATCACCGACGGCGAGATCTCCGCCGTCGGCAACGGCGGCGCGCACGCGTCGCTCGACCTCGATGCCAGCGGGCTGCTGGTCATGCCCGGCATCGTCGACATCCATGGCGATGCCTTCGAGCGCCAGATGATGCCACGGCCCGGGGTCGATTTTCCGATCGACGTCGCGCTGCTCGACAGCGACCGCCAGGCCATCAGCAACGGCCTGACCACCGTCTTCCACGCAACCACCTGGTCGTGGGAGCCGGGTCTGCGCAGCGGCGACAATGCCGAACGCCTGCTCGGCGCGATCGAAGCAATGCGGCCGCGGCTGTTCGCCGATACCCGCTTCCACCTGCGCCACGAGACCTACAACCTCGACGCGGAGGCCGTCCTCACGCAATGGCTTGCCGCGGGGCGCATCGACCTGCTCGCCTTCAACGACCATATGCATTCCACGGTCGCCAACCTCGATAAGCCGCACAAGCGCACCCGCATGGTGGAGCGTACCGGCCTGTCCGACGCTGCATTCGACGACCTGGTTTCTGGCGTGATGGCCCGTGCCGACGAGGTGCCGGGATCGATCGCGCGGCTAGCGGACACCGCACGCGCCCACGGCATCCGCATGCTGTCGCATGACGACGAGAGCCCGGAGCAGCGCCACGCCTACCGGACGATGGGTGTCACGCTCGCGGAATTCCCGGTGAACGAGGCAACCGCCCGCGCGGCGGCGGACGCCGGCGACCATATCGTGTTCGGCGCCCCGAACGTGGTGCGCGGCGGCAGCCATACCGGCTGGACCAAGGCGGCCGACATGATTGCCAAGGGTCTCTGCTCCGTGCTCGCGTCGGATTACTACTATCCGGCGCCCCTGCTGGCCGCGTTCCGGCTGGTTGCCGACAACATCTTGACCCTGCCAGAGGCGTGGGCACTGATTTCATCGGCGCCCGCGACCGCCGCCGGCCTCACTGACCGCGGCCGGCTCGCCGAAGGACTGCGCGCCGATATCCTGCTCATCGATGACCAGGTCCCGCAGCGCCCCCGCATCGTCGCGGTGATCGCCGGCGGCCGGCTGGTTCAGCTCACCGAACCAGAGCGGTTGTCGCGGACTTCCCCGGTACGCAAGGCAGTTGCGGCGGCCTGACGACGCTCTATTCTGGTGTCTGGACCCATCATGACCAGCCCTCCCCGCTATGCTCTCTATTTCGTGCCGGCGCCCGACAGCGACCTCTATCGTCTGGGCGCCGGGCTGCTCGGCTATGATGCCTTCAGCGGCGAGGAGTGGCCGTTTCCTGACGACGTGATCGCCGAACTGCCCGACTGGCACGACCTCACCCGCGATCCGCGCAAGTACGGCTTCCACGCCACGCTGAAGGCGCCGATCACGCTGGCGGACGGCGAGACAGAAGCAAACCTCCTCGCCGCGTGCGTGGACTTTGCCCGGAGCTATGTCACCGCGACACGCCCGTTGCCGCGAATCCGGCCTGTCGCGCGCGCGCTCGGCAGCTTCATCGCTCTGGTGCCGGATGAGCCATCGCCGGCGCTGCAGGAACTGGCGCAGACCTGCGTCGAGGCATTCGATCGCTTTCGTGCGCCGCTCACCCCGCAAGACCGCGCCCGCCGCAATCCGGTCGCGCTCAGCGCACGTCAACTCGCCTATCTCGACCGCTGGGGCTATCCCTACGTGAACGACGAGTTCCGCTTTCACATGACGCTGACGGGACGTGTGCCGGCGGACCGCCGCGAGGCTGTGCTGGAGCTCCTGCGCGAGCGGACCCGTGCGCACACGCACGCCGGCGCGACGCTCGCGATCGACCGGCTGGCCGTGTTCCGCCAGGAGACGTCGACCGCGCGCTTCCGCGTCATCGCACACCATCCGCTGCAGTCGCGGGAAACGACCAGCACCTGATCGGCAACGCCGTTTTGTTTACGCGGACCGGCGGCCGTTTCCTCGACAATACGCTAGGGAATCTGCGCCATAACGTCGGCAGCCGCAGTCGCTCCGGCCGAGCCAAGCAGCTTACAAAGCAGATCGAGGACGAGACGGGCCGTCTGCTGCCGTCGGTCGCGAAGAGGATTGAGCTCGACCACGTCCAGCGATCGCACCAGGCCGGACTCCCGCAGAGCCGCCATCACGACAGAGATATCCTCGACCGAAAGCCCCCCCGCGACCGGCGTGCCCGTGCCCGGGGCCAGCACCGGGTCGAGAACATCGACATCGAAGCTGACATGTAGCACGCCGTTACACGCTTTCACCCGCCCGATCAGTTGCCGGATCAGGTCCGAGACACCGGCTGTCGCGATCCGCGACATGTCGATCACACGGAGTCGGCGCTCCTCCAGGAGCTGCTGTTCCAGGACGTCGATCGATCGGGCGCCGAATATCTCCATTCGCTCCGGCGCGATCGACACGCGGGGCTCATGGTCAAGAAGCCTCTCGAAACCCGGCTCACCGCAGAGGAAGGCGGCCGACATGCCGTGCATGTTGCCGCTCGGCGAGATCGCGGGCGTGTTGAAATCGGCATGCGCATCGAGCCACAGCACGAACAGCGGCCGTCCGATATCATCCCAGTAGCGCGCGACCCCATTGATCGATCCCATCGACAGGCTGTGATCGCCGCCCAGAAAGATGGGGACGACGCCCGGTTCGCATAGCCCGTAGGCACGCGCGCTGAGGACCCGAACCCAGGCCTGGATCTCGCGATAGTGCTTTGCGTTGGGCGGCCCTGGATGGTCCAGAGGATGCAGCTCGCTCCCGGATACATCGCCATGGTCCGTGACCGTCACGCCGTTGGCTTCCAGAACGGAGATCAGCCCGGCGCTCCGTAACGCTGCCGGGCCTTTCGCCGTTCCGCGTCGTGAAGCGCCGATTTCCACCGGGACGCCCAGCAGCGCAACCGCCGAATGATGCAAAGGAGCCACCGACGGCGCCATCATATGGCTGGATGATACGATCCCGTTGGGTCCGCCGTCAGCCATCCTTGCCCTCCTCCGGCGCATCGACGCCTGACAGCCCGGCGGCAAAGCGAGACCTCACCGCCAGGAGGACGCCGCGATCAGGCGGCAACCGCGATCTTGCGCGGACTCGCCGCATGCTCCTTCAAGACGGTATCGGACGCATCGACCTCCTTGAGCAGGACGTCGTAGCTCCAGAGATCCGCCAGATGCTGCAGCACGCGCTTGGCGTCGACTTCATCGAGCAGGCTGCCGTTGATGACCTGATGGCGGAGCAGCAGGCGGCGGTCCCCGGCAAGATCGACGTCGACCACCTCGATATTGGGCTCGATCTGGCCGACATCGTATTGGCGCGCCAGTTCGCGCCGGATCCGGCGATAGCCGCGCTCGTTGTGGATGGCCTCCACCTCGATTCCTTCATGCCGCGCCGGATCGTCGTGCAGGTGGAACATGCGCATGTGGCGGATCAGCCGCGGGCTGAGGAACTGGCTGATGAAGCTCTCGTCGCGGTAGTTGGCCCAGATATCACGCAGCACGCCCATGGCATCGCCGGTGCCGGCGATATCCGGGAACCAGGCGCGATCCTCGTCATCCGGTTCGGTCACGATCCGCTCGATATCCTGCATCATGGCGAAGCCAAGCGCATACGGGTTGAAGCCCGAGTATCTGGGATCATCGAAGTTCGGCTGGAATACCACGTTGGTATGCGACTGCAGGAATTCGAGAAAGTTGCCATCCGACAACCGCCCCTGCCGGTGCAGGCGGTTCATGATCTGATAGTGAACGTAGGTCGCGGTGCCCTCGTTCATCACCTTGGTCAGGCCCTGCGGATAGAAGTACTGAGCGATGTGGCGGACGATCCGCAACAATTCGCGCTGCCAGGACTGCAGCCGCGGCGCCGACTTCTCAAGAAAATACAGCACGTTCTCCTGCGGCAGCCCGAGCAAGGCACGGCGGCGGTCGATGCTGAGTTCGGAAGCGCTTTTGCCGGGCCCCGACGGCACCGTGCGCCACAGATCGTTGAAGCTGCGTTCCTTATGATTGCGGCGTTCCTGCTCGCGCTTCTCTTCCGCGCGCAGGTCGATGGTCTTCTTGCCGGGATAGCGAAAGACGCCGTGCGACATCAGCGCATGGGCGGCGTCGAGCGTTCGCTCGACCGCGAGCGAGCCGTGATGCTCCTCGCATTGAGCGACATAGGTCTTGGCGAAATTCAGATAGTCGAGAATGCCCTCGGCATCGGTCCATTGCCGGAACAGGTAATTGTTCTTGAAGAAATGATTATGGCCGAAAGCCGCGTGGGCAATGACCAGCGTCTGCATCGTCGCTGTATTTTCCTCCATCAGGTAGGAGATGCAGGGCGACGAGTTGATCACGATCTCATAGGCGAGGCCCATCAGGCCCTTGCGATAGAAGGCCTCGTGATGGGCGAAATGCTTGCCGAACGACCAGTGCTTGTAGAATAGCGGCATCCCGATCGAGGAATAGGCGTCGAGCATCTGCTCGGCGGTGATGACCTCGATCTGATTCGGATACACGCTGAGGCCAAGTTCACCGAGCGCGATGTCTTCGCAGGCATCATGAATGCGCTGCAGAGTCTGGAAATCCCAGTCCGCACCACGGAACAGGAGGGAACCGGTGGAGGATGCTGTCACGGGGCAACCTTCTCCTGCTTGCGCCGGCGCTGGAACAGATCGTGGAAGACCGGAAAGATCTCGCTGCGATCGCTGACCTTGCGCATCGACAGCGGCGCGCCATCCGCACACAGCTTCTTGTACAGCGTCCACAGCGCCGAGTCCGGCATATCGACCGGACCACCGGACTCGCTGACCTCGAGATAGGCGAAGTACTGAGTGACAGGCAGGATCATATTCGTCAGCAGACGCGCGGTCGTCTCGCTGTCGGAATAGGCATTATCGCCGTCCGAACTCTGGGCGGCGTAAATATTCCAATCCGCCGGGTGAAAGCGGGTCCGGACGACCTCGTTCATCACTTCCAGTGCGCTCGATACCAGCGTGCCGCCCGATGCCGGATTGCGGAAGAACGTTTCCTCGTCGACTTCCTCGGCGCGATCGGTATGCCGGATGAACACGATCTCGACATGACGGTAGCGCCGGGTGAGGAAGACGTAGAGCAGCATGTAAAACCGCTTAGCGAGGTCTTTCATGTGCTCGGACATCGACCCCGACACGTCCATCAGGCAGAACATCACCGCTTGTGCGACAGGCTTCGGCACCGTCTCGAAGCGCCGGTAGCGGATGTCAATGGGATCGATGAACGGAATCCGCTTGGTCTTGGCCCGCAAGGCCTCGATCTCCGCCAGCAGCTCCGCGCGCCGTTCCTCGTCACAGGTTTCGAGCTCGGCCTCCATCCGCTCGATGGTCTCGGTTCTCGGCCGGCGCAGCGCGATCCGCCGCGCTGTGGCAAGCTTCACCGTCCGACTGATCGACAGGTTTGCGGGCGAGCCGGAAATCGAGTACCCGGCGCGCCGGATACCCTCGTGCTCGACCTCGGTGAGTCGCCGCTTGGCAAGATCAGGCAGCTCGAGATCATCCAGGAAAAGATCAAGGAACTCCTCGCGGGTGAGCACGAAGCGGAAGGCATCCTCGCTGTCGCCCTCGCCCGCCTCCTTCGGCCTGCCGCCAGCTCCGCCACTCGGGCGCGGCAGGATATCGCCCTCGACAAACTTCTTGTTGCCCGGCAGCACGAAGTCGCGGGTTCCTGCGCTGCGGCGCAGACGCGGCTCGTTGGTGCCGTCGAGCGGAATGCTGACCTCTCCGCCCTCCAGCACGTCCTTGATGTCGCGCTTCTGCGAGGTGTCCTTCACCGCCCGCTGAATCAACGCCTTGGCCCGGCGCAGAAAACGCTGACGGTTTTCCAGACTCTTACTACCCGGGTTCAGGCGTCGATCAACGATATGCATTGCCACCTTCGCGTTTGCGCTCAGCCAGCCTGCTTGACCCTCATGTACCACTCGACGAGACGCCGCACCTGCCGCTCCGTATAGCCGCGGTCGACCATGCGCTCGACGAACTCGCCGTGCTTCTTTTCAGTCTCGCCGTCCCGCTTCGATCCGAACGAGATCACCGGAAGCAGGTCCTCGACCTGCGAGAAGATGCGCTTCTCGATGACTTCCCGGATCTTCTCGTAGCTGGTCCAGGTAGGGTTCTTGCCGCCATTCTGCGCCCGCGACCGGAGCGAGAATTTGACGATCTCGTTGCGGAAGTCCTTGGGGTTGGCGATGCCGGCAGGCTTCTCGATCTTCGTCAGTTCCTGGTTCAGCAGCTCGCGATCGAGCAGCTGGCCGGTATCGGGATCCTTGAAATCCTGATCCTCGATCCAGGCATCGGCGTAGTCGACATAGCGGTCGAACAGGTTCTGGCCGTAGTCGGCGTAGGATTCCAGATAGGCCTTCTGGATTTCGTGGCCGATGAACTCCGCATAGCGCGGCACCAGTTCTGCCTTGATGAACTCCAGATAGCGCTTCTCAGTCTCGTCCGGGAGCTGCTCGCGGCGGATCGACTGCTCGAGGTTGTACATCAGATGCACCGGGTCGGCACCGACCTCGGCAGTGTCGTGGTTGAAGGTCGCAGCCAGCACCTTGAAAGCGAATCGGGTGGATACGCCGTCCATTCCCTCGTCGACGCCGGCGGCATCACGATATTCCTGCACGCTGCGCGCCTTGGGATCGGATTCCTTGAGGCTTTCGCCGTCATAAACCCGCATCTTGGCGAACAGGGTCGAATTGTCGTGCTTGCGCAGGCGCGACGACACTGTGAAGCGCGCGAGTGTCTCCAGCGTCGCCGGCGCGCAGGGAGCGCTGGCAAGTTCCGAACCCTGGATCAGCTTCTCATAGATCTTCTGCTCCTCGATCACCCGCAGGCAGTACGGAACCTTGATGACGCAGATACGATCGATGAAGGCTTCGTTGTTCTTGTTGCTCTTGAAGCTCTGCCACTCCGCCTCGTTGGAGTGGGCGAGGATGGTGCCGGTGAACGGGATCGCGCCGATATTCTCGGTCCCGATGTAGTTACCCTCCTGCGTCGCCGTCAGCAGCGGGTGCAACATCTTGATGGGCGCCTTGAACATCTCGACGAATTCGAGAATACCCTGATTGGCGCGATTGAGGCCGCCCGAGTAGCTGTAAGCGTCGGGATCATTCTGGGCGTAGGTTTCGAGCTTGCGGATATCGACCTTGCCGACCAGGGACGAGATGTCCTGGTTGTTCTCGTCACCCGGCTCGGTCTTGGCGACCGCGATCTGGCGCAACCGCGACGGCTGGATCTTGGCGACGCGGAACCGCGAGATGTCGCCACCGAATGCCTCAAGCCGCTTGTAGCACCACGGACTCATCAGCCCGGTGAGCCGGCGACGCGGAACACCGTAACGTTCCTCGAGGATCGTTCCCATCGTCTCGGGATCGAACAGGCTGAGCGGGCTCTCGAAAACCGGGCTCAACTCGTCGCCTGCCTTCAGCACATAGATCGGATGTACTTCCATCAACGACTTCAGTCGCTCGGCGAGCGACGACTTGCCGCCGCCGACCGGACCGAGCAGATAGAGAATCTGCTTGCGCTCCTCCAGACCCTGCGCGGCATGCCGGAAGAACGAGACGATGCGTTCGATCGTCTCCTCCATGCCGTAAAATCCCGAGAACGCCGGGTAGACTCGCATCGTCCGGTTCAAAAAAATTCGGCCAAGGCGCGCGTCCTTGGCCGTGTCGATCATCTGAGGTTCGCCGATGGCAGCTAAGATCCGCTCCGCCGCATTCGCATATCGCATAGGATCGCCGCGGCAGGATTCCAGATACTCCGACATCGACATGTCGGCTTCGCTACGTGCCTCGAACGAGCGAGCGAAGGCGTTGAACAGAGAATCGTTGTACATGACCCCGTCTCCTTAAGCCCCGTCATTCGGCATGCCGAGCGACGACGTTCGTGCAGCGGTCATCAAAGCTGCACATTCAATCGACGAATCAGCAGCACAGTTAAGCGATTGGACACCCGCAAGACGTCCTTCCGCAATACAGGAATTAGGCAGACGCATGTTTCATTCCTGTGCTGTTGCCAAAAAGTTCGGCGGCAGCGGGATGCGTTCGCAGCTCACGTACATGAACGACATAGCCCGATACCCGTCTGGTTAACGTTCTCGAAGCGGTCGCCGCACGCCGCGCATCACGAACTGGCAGCACTCTTCATTCGCTGGTGCTGCACGCCATGCGGTGGCTGTCAGTGGAAACGGCCCAACGAATAGGCAGTTCCTCTTCCCTTTTGACATGTGTACGCGTGCGGCGAATTCAATGGCGTGCCTTGCCGCAGCCTCGCGCAGGCCGAACTTTCAGCCGCCGGCTCCTTCGCCTCCCCGCCGCATCGGGTCCAGGCGATCAAGGCTCTGGATTTGCTGCACAATCACGCGGGCGGCCGGCTGGACAAAAAGCGCCTGCAGCGATTGCGCGGCAGTCGCTCCTTGCGATATCCAGATCACGCCACCGCGGCGACGATGCCGCGACCGCCTTCCGTGCCAGGACCTCATGTTCAATCCCGCCGCGAACCCCGGAAATAAATCCCGCGCCGTTGCGCTGCTCAACAGCGTGTTTGGCCTCACGGCCTTTCGCGGGCCGCAGGAGCAGATCGTCAGCCACGTCAGCGGTGGCGGCAACTGTCTCGTGCTGATGCCGACCGGCGGCGGCAAATCGATCTGCTACCAGTTGCCGTCGCTGCTGCGCCAAGGATGCGGCATCGTGGTGTCGCCATTGATCGCCCTGATGCGCGATCAGGTCGCGAGCCTCACGGAAGCCGGCGTGAAGGCGGCAGTGCTCAATTCGACACTGTCGATGGAAGAAGCCTCCACGGTCGAAGCGCGCCTCGTTGCCGGCGACCTGGATCTGCTGTACGTCGCCCCCGAGCGGCTGGTGACGCCGCGCTGTCTTGCACTGCTGGCACGTAGCCGTCTCGCGCTGTTCGCCATCGACGAAGCGCATTGCGTGTCGCAATGGGGCCATGATTTCCGCCCCGAATATATCGGGCTGTCGATACTTGCCGAACGCTTTCCCGACGTGCCGCGCATCGCCCTCACCGCGACGGCGGACGAGATTACGCGGCGCGAGATCGCCGAGCGCCTGGCGCTCACCGATGCGCCCAGCTTCGTCGCGAGCTTCGACCGGCCGAATATCCGCTACGAGATCGTCGACAAGCGCAATCCGCGGACCCAGCTCGAAACGTTTATTTCCCGCCATCACGCCGGCCAGGCAGGCATCGTCTATTGCCTGTCGCGCGCCAAGGTCGAGGACACTGCCGCGGCCCTGGTCAAGGCCGGCATTCCGGCGCTGCCCTATCACGCCGGCCTCGACCCGGCGGTGCGCGCACGCAACCAGGACCGCTTCGTCAATGAGGACAGCCTGGTGATGGTGGCCACGGTGGCGTTCGGCATGGGCATCGACAAGCCGGATGTCCGCTTCGTCGCTCATCTCGACCTGCCGAAGAGCGTCGAGGCCTATTATCAGGAAACCGGCCGCGCCGGCCGCGATGGCAAGCCGTCCGTCGCATGGATGGCCTATGGTCTTGCCGATATCGTGCAGCAGCGGCGCATGATCGACGAATCGACTGGCTCCGATACCTTCAAGCGTGTCTCGATCGGCAAGCTGGACGCGCTGGTTGCGCTCGCGGAAACGCCGCATTGCCGTCGCACCCATTTACTTGGCTATTTCGGCGAAGCCGCGAAAGCAGCGAACTGTGGCAACTGCGACAACTGCCTGTCGCCACCGAGCATTACGGACGGCACGGTCATCGCACAGAAGCTGCTGTCATGCGCCTACCGCACCGGCCAGCGTTTTGGCGCCATGCACCTGATCGACGTGCTGAGCGGCCGCGCCACCGAGAAGGTCGGGCAGTTCGGCCACGACAAGCTGTCGGTATTCGGCATCGGCAGCGATCTCAACGACAAGCAGTGGCGCGCCGCGCTCCGCCAGGTCGTGGCACAGGGCCATCTGCGGGCCGACAGCGAGGCCTACGGCGCCCTGATGCTGACCGACACGGCGCGGGGCGTTCTCAAGGGAGAAACGCGCGTGATGCTGCGTGAGGAAACCTACTCCTCCGCCGCCGGGCGAAGCGCGAAGTCCAGGACGAAGCGCGATGCCGTACCTGCCGGCGCCGGCAGCGCCTTGCTGGACGCGCTGCGTTCCTGGCGGTCCGAGACGGCACGCAAGCGCGGCGTCCCGGCCTATGTCGTGCTGCATGACGCAACGCTCGAGAGCATCGCAGCGCTGCGCCCGGGGACCTTCCCGGAGCTTGGAGCGATTTCCGGCATCGGCGACAAGAAGCTCGAACGCTACGGTGAAGCGCTGCTGGCGCTGGTCGCGAGTTCCACGACGTAGCGCCGATACGCTGCGCGGGCGGCACAGAAAGTGACGAAAGTCATATTCCGCCCGGTTGGCGCGGCCCCTATGATCGAAGCGTGATCGAACCTCAGGCGAAACGCTGTCGCGCAGCAGGCTGGTTCTGACAGGAAGTACTTGTGATGAGACGTGCGCAGGAGGCTTTCGTGAACCACTCGCTCTACAGCGCAGATCGCATGACACATCTGAGAATCGTGGTTGTCGCGCTGGTTGCAGCCATCGCCGTTGCCGCCGTCGGCATCTCATCTCGTGTGAGCCAATCCGATGATCTGCGGGCCGGCGTCTTCAAGGCCCGCAACACTGTCGTGCTGACCAGCAACATGGCTTCGATGGTACGATAGCAGCTGAATTCGCGGAGCGTTTGATCCTCCTCAGGAGGCGCCCCGCAGATCGACAGCCGGCAACGGCTGAGGGGATTGCTGCAGAACGACCCAGGCAACGACCCCGTCCACCGTCACTCCGCGGAGTGGCATCAGTGAGAAAACGCCCGCCCCCACGGGCGTTTTCTTTTTGACGGACGGAGCCGCATGCGCCGGCCACCGCTAAAGCTGGCGGCGGCGAATGGTCTGAGCAAGCTCGACGAAACTCTCGACGATGCCGGCGCCGGTCTTGGCGCTGACCAACTTGACGTTCGACTTCGCGACCTCGGCGAGACGCATGGCGCTACCCGCAGCTTCCGGCAGATCGGTCTTGTTCAACAAGGCCCTGTAGGGGCGCCCCGGAAACCGGGTTTCGAAGCCGTGAATCAGCTCGATCATACGGGTGACCGTCTGCGGCCGCGTGACGTCCGACACGATGATCGCCGCGGACGCGCCAGTCACATAGACGGTGTCGAAGATCTGCGTTCCAAAATCGCCGTCCGTATCCCACAACACGAACCGCGTCGGGTCTGCACCATCGCCCGGGATCGAGGGGACGTCATAGCTCAAGACCTCCACTCCCAAGGTGGTCTTGTATTGCCCGTCGAAGCGATCATAGACGACGCGGTACATGATCGATGTCTTGCCGACACCCATGTCACCAAGAAGCATCACTTTCGCCGTCAGCGTCATGGCGCAACTTCGGCCTGAAACACGTTTTCAAATGTGACGCGGCGGTTTCCGCCGACCGAAACGCCGACCCTGTCGGTGATTGGATTCGACGCCGAGCGCGACACCACGAACAGCCGCGAAGGCTCGATCCCGAGAGACGCCACACGCCGCATCACCTGTTCGGCTCGCTTGCGGCCAAGGACCTTGTTGCCCGCGTCCGATCCACTTTCGTCCGCATATCCGACGATACGCACGCGCAGATCGTTACCAGCGAGCAGTGCTGCGAGGTCCCGGATCTGGCGCGCGGCGTCATCACCATTGAGGAATTCGTCGCTATTGCCAAAAAAGATGGCCGCCGAAGCGATGAAGCGATTGAGACGTTCGGCTGGCCGGTCGACGACAGACTTCAGGCCGGCCTGTTGCTCATCCAGGCGGGCATCTTGCAGGCTTCGGGACTTCGTCTCTTCGGCGATCATCGTGCGCGTTTCAGCAGCGGCCACCTGCACTTCGGCAGCCGACCGCTGCAGGGCCGCGACATCAGAGCGCAGGGCCGCGAACGCCTCCAGGCCGGGCAGCACGCCGATACGGTTGACGACCCGGTACGGCGCCGCCGCCTGGGTGAGCCCCTCGATCAGCGGAGCAATCTCGACCTGGCTGGGCTCGATGCCAGACACCGAAACACTTCGGTTGCCGTGATCGAATTCCAGCCGCAGCGGAAATGATGCCAGCAACGGCTGCCTTGCCACCAGTTGCGCGACCGCCGCGTCCGTGCGGCGTTCGACCATGGTTCGGCTCACGAATGTTGCGAGTTGCCAGGCAAGTAGCGCAGCACCGAGAACGAGCAGGATGACGAGAGCAGCTCTTCCGCGCCGGCCTGCCTTCCTGGCCGGTGACAGGTCTGTTTCAATGGCCGCAGCCAGGGAGGCGAGCATCGTCGCATCGGCGGCCGTGCCGCGGTCAATGGTCTCGATCGTATCGAAGAAAAGCGAATTGATCCGCGCATCATCGGCCGGACGAAGAGGACCGAGGCATTCCGCCGCGAGAATGAACCGCGGCGACTCGCGAAGGACGACCGCCCGCCCGCCGAAATCGAGCGTTCGCAGGTTTCCCTCTCCGGCCAGCGCCTGAACTGAAAACTCGAGAATCGCCGCGACCATCGCGCTGAGCAAGTCCGCACGCTCGTCGACCGTGCCCTCACGCTTCCAGTCCGCGATCAGCCGGCCATTGCCGCGCTCGATGATCAGCAGCCGGTTGACACGGGCCGGCTGGCTGTTCGCCAGGACGAATTCGCTGATCGGACGCCCCGTCACCAGCGACTTGATGCGCCCGATCCAGAGCTCGGCCGACGTCAGCGCATTGATGCGCTGCTCGATGAACGACACCAGCTCCTTGAAAGAATTGGCGACCGCCGCACTCACCAGCCGCCCGGTGATGGGATAGAGCGCATCGATCATCTGCTCGCGCGAATTCCTGATCTCGCTCCGGATCGCAGACACCACCAGGGGCGCGATGGCATTGGCGAGCTCGCGCGGACGCTCGACTTCCGCGCGCTCCAGCGCGGCGACCAATATCTCTGCCGTCGCCGTTTCGAGACGATCAGCGGTACCAACATACTGCTGAAGGAAGGCAACATTGCCTTCCAGCGTCTGAAGGCGCGCGGCCTCGGGTTGAAGCAGCAGGGCTCTGAGCTGTTCGATTTCCCGGTTCTGGCCGGCAGCAGCTCCCATGCTACTTTCCCGCGCGGTCAGATCCCAATCCGGTGATGGCCGCACCAAGCTGCGAAATCGACGCACCGATATCCCTCAGCGACGCGAGCCGCTTGTGCTCGGTATCCTGCTCCAGCTGCTGGACCTTCGCTTGCAGCGAGGCCAGCTCCTTCGTGAAGTCGGCTTGGAGCTGCGCGAGGGATGCCAGCATCTCGTCCCGCAGGCCCGACAGATTGCTCTCGATGGAGCGCTGCGCGCCGCCGAACAAGAGATCACGAACCTGATCGATCGTTGTTTCCCCGCGCACAGCGGCATCCAACCCATTGGTCGGGGGCGCCGGATTCAACGATCCATCTGTCATTTTTACCTGGCGCTCAGTGCCCTTCATCGCAGTTCCCCGGTTATCCAACACTCCTCGTGCTCGCGGAGCTTCAGATAAAAAAACGAATTGATATGGTAGCTAATTCAGAAATTTCGACCCAGATCAAGCGCACAGCCGCTGCGTACGGAATTGACCATCGCACACAGCGGCTCCGCGAGACTTCTCTTAAGTGATTGTCTTCACTGCGAGTTCCGTTCTGTTTTTGACCTGACACTTGCCCAGGATCGTGCTGACATAGTTCTTCACCGTCCCCTCGGACAAATGCAGCTGCTCACCGATCTCGGTGTTGCTCTTGCCCTCGACGATGAGCTTGAGAATTTCATTCTCACGAGCGGTCAGCCCCTCCTGGGCAGACAGCTTCGCCGACGCGCGCGGGCGCCGCAGTCGCTTGAACTCATCGAGAATGCGCGCGGCCACGCTCGGCGACAGCCCGGACTGGCCGTTCGTAACCGCCCGGATGGTGGTCGCGATCTCCTCGGTCCTGGCATCCTTCAGCAGGTAGGCCTTCGCCCCGGCACTGACCGCCTCGAAGATCAGATCATTGGTCTCGAAGGTGGTCAGCACGACGATATTGGTCTGCGGAAACTCGCGAAGAATTCGCTGCGTCGCCGTGATGCCGTCGACGCGCGGCATCTGCAGATCCATCAGAATGACGTCCGGTCGGTATCGACGCGTGAATTCGATCGCCTGCTCGCCATCAGCGGCTCCCGCAACGATTTCAAGATCGTCGTTCTGCTGCGCGAGAAGCGTGGCAAGGCCCTCCCTGATCAATGCCTGATCTTCGGCGATCAGCACTCTGATCTTTTCGATATTGCTCACGGACGGTCCTATGATCTCGTCTATATCTGTCACATCCGGTGTGCGGTGATTTTCGATCTGCCGCAACTCAATTCACGAATGTCCCCGAAGACGGCACCACCGGCGGGATTGTCGCCGGAAGCGAAATCCGGACCAGCGTGCCTGCGCCGGGAGAGCTCTCCACCAGGCAATCTCCACCGACCAGCTCAGCAAATTCAGCCATGCCGATCAACCCGAAATGCCCGGGATGCGGCACCATCGGATCAAAGCCGCGCCCGTCGTCGCGAATCTCGACGACAAGCCTCTGGCCGGAGGCACTTCGCTCCGCCATCGCCCGGAATTGCACCCGCCGCGCGCGCGCATGCACCTCGACATTGCGCAACGCCTCGCTGAGAATGCGCTTCACCGTCATGCTGTGGTTGCGCAGCCCGTCACGCGTCCCGTCGTCGATGGACGCCGACACCTCGACGCCCGTCCGCGCCGTGAAATCCGACAGCATCTCTTCGACATCCGGCATCAACTCCAGCTCATCCGGCATCCTCAGGCGGGCGATGGCTTCGCGCGCACGAGCCAGACCGCTGATGGCGGCATCTTCGGCCGTCGCAAGGCCGTCGGCGACGCGAGCCGGATCGGTCGACAGGAAATGCCGAATCAGCCGGATCTGGGTCAGCAGAGAAACAATCGAATGCACGAGCGTATCGTGCAGGTCGCGCGCCAGACGCAGACGCGCCCGCGCCAGCGAGGCAAAACGCACCTCCGCGCTCGCGGCCTCGAGCTGCTGCTCGACCAGGCGCCGGGCTCGCCGTTCGCTCCCCAGCAGGACTTCCACCTGGCGCGCCGCGAAGTCCGGCATCGCAATCACAAGATAGTGCGACTGCGCCCCATTCCACAGAATGGTCGCTGTCACCGGCACGTCCATTCCGGACGACGCGCCGCGCACGCTGGCCAGCGCGATCATGTCCCGACGCCCTTCGGACAGCGCAGCCAGCTCGGCCTCCATCCCGACCAGCATCATGCATTGGCAGCAATCGTCCCCGATCGCCGGCAGCCATTCGACCAGACGACCGATTCTCTCCTGCACCACGTGATCGGCGCGGATGATGGCGAGCCCGATGACGCCGGCCTCTGCCGCCGGAAACAACTCAGCGCTGAGATCGATCATCCTTTCCCCGAACCCATTCCAAGGCTATCCGCCCGATACTGACGTACGCCCAGACCGGCGACAAACGAATATGACTTTCGTCATCTCCGATCGTGACTTTCGCCACATGTCGTCGAGTCCGCAAATGCGATTTTGATCTGGTGGTAACGGGGGGAGGCAGGCGTACCGGCATCGTTCTACCGCAGGCCCCCGCGATGCAAGCCATGAGTCGACGGATGACGGTCGTATTTCAAAAGCCACGGCGTGCTCGTCCCGGCGATTTGGCCAATGCGACAGGCAGCCCCAGAAGCGCTGCAATCACGGCGCGGCAGCAAGCGGCGCTTGGGGCAGCGCTCGCCGGACGTCTCCGCTTCTATCCCCGCGGCTATGCCGCGAGCGGATCGGGGCCGTTCTACACACAGCGAACCATTCTGTCGCTCACGCGCGCTGGTCTTCTGAAGCTCAGCACAACAATGCGCTTCGCAACGGCAACCAAGCGCGCGCGGGAAATCTATTCGAGCTGAGCGGCGAAACGAATGAGCGGAAGGAAACGCCGCAATCCTCACCTTGTTTCCGCGGTCTCGGAATGACCGGCCTGGACATCACCTTGGTACGAGTTGCCGCACACGACCAGTTCGGCGGCGAAAAGCGAGGACAAATGCTCCTGCTCTGGATCGGATCGGCAGTCATTGGAGGCGGCTTCTTCGCCGTCCTCTCAGGACTTCTGATGCTGGAGACACGATTCGGAAGTGCCCTGCTTGTCGGCGGACTGATCCTCTCCGCGTTCGGGCTTGCGGTCTGGGTGCTCGGCCTCGCGCTCCGGAAATGCGAGCGCCGGCCCCGCGGCGGCGTCACCGACATCCTGGGGACGCGGATTGCCCGCGAACCTCACCTCCCGATGTCCCCCTCCCCCCTCCGGGAGATTGGCAACTCGCTCGCGCATCCCCGTTGAGGCCGCGGCTGCGGAAACGCGCGCCGATGGGCCGCCCTGACGACGCGCAATCCGACATGGTCTGCCGGCTCGCGACGCCCGTGCAACGAGCGCCCAGCATCAAGTATTTGATTTTACGAAAGTTTCAGGGATCTCGTGGCGGAGAGAGCGGGATTCGAACCCGCGATACGGTTTCCCGTATACACACTTTCCAGGCGTGCGCCTTCAACCACTCGGCCACCTCTCCACGCGCCCTCTCATACGGAGCCGCCGGACTTTTGCAAGAGAGCGCGGGACGACAACGACACATTTCTACAAGATATTGATTTTGATTATTTATTTACCGCGCCTCGCTCGCCGCTTGACCGCTCCGATACGCCCATGCAGGGCAGGAATGACACCAGAGTGACGCCCGCTTCGCCCTTTTCGGCCTCCGGCCCGGCCGCCTGCTTGATTTTTGCCGGGTCAGCGGCGAGACCGGAGCTCGACACCAATGAGCCAGCCATGCCCGAAACGATCCTGCGTCTCCAGGGACTGAAATGCCCGCTGCCTGTCCTGCACACCCGCAAGGCGTTGCGCGCGCTCGCAAGCGGGGATGTGGTGGTGGTGGAATGCACCGACCCGATGACCGCAATCGACATCCCGGTGCTGCTGGGGCAGACCGGCGACATACTGGAAGCATCGGAGCAGCATGGCGACGTCCTGACCTTTCGGATCCGCAAGCCATGATCCCCACCCGGTCGCCAGGCGAATCGCGCGCCGCGGCTACCATGTCGCGCCGCTGATGCTGGCAGGTCTGTCCCTCGCAAATGCCCGAACCTGCCGGCGCGACGGCTCATCCGTGCGCTGCGATGACGGCCGGCGCCACCCGCCAATGACGGATTACTGCAGCCGGCCCGCGCCGACCGAGTAGAGCGGCCTCACCGCATGGCCGCCAAACATCGGCCTGGCGGCGACTATCGACCTGTCGGAGAGGTTGTGCGCGTCTTCGAGCGCTTCGACGAAGTCCGAGAACCACTGATGGATCGTGCCGGCGCGCAGCCGCTGCATCATCGCCTCCCAGCGCATGCGGCGTTCGGGCGCCGGCATGGTGAGGGCCGTCGAAATCGCGCGCGCCATGGCGTCGATGTCGTGCGGATTGACCAGCAGCGCCGCGTCCAGCTCGTTCGCCGCGCCGGCGAACTTCGACAGCACCAGCACCCCCGGATCGGTTGGATTCTGGGCCGCGACATATTCCTTGGCGACGAGATTCATGCCGTCATGCAGCGGCGTCACCACGCCGACCTGCGCCGCGCGATAGAACCCAGCCAGCACAGTCTGGCTGAAGCCCTTGCTGAGATAGCGGATCGGCGTCCAGTCCACTTCGCCATGGCGACCGTTCACCTCGGTGACAAGCTTGGCCAGTTCGTTCTGCAGATTGCCATAGGCTTCGATCCCGCCGCGGGATGGGGTCGCGATCTGCAACAGCGACACCGAACGCTTCAGAGACGGCTGCATCGACAGCAACCGGTCGAACGCATTGATGCGATTGACCAGCCCCTTGGAGTAATCGACGCGATCGACACCAATCGCCAGCCGCTCGCCGTGCAGGCTCATGCGCAGACGCGACACGTCGGGATGCGAAGCGGCCCGGGCGGCGTGCTGGGTGAACGCATCGACATCGATCCCGATGGGAAATACGGCAAGGCGCGACAGGCCATAGCGCGACGTCACCACGCCGTCCTCCACCTCGAGGCCGAGTTCGCCGCGCAAATAGTCGGCAAAATTCTCGCAGTCATCGTCGGTCTGGAAGCCGATGAGATTGTACGCGAGCATGGCGCCGATCAGCTCGCGATGGTTCGGCACGCCGCAAATCACCGCGCGCACCGGCCACGGCGTGTGCAGAAAGAAGCCAATCGGCTGCTGCACATTGAGATCACGCAGCTCGGCGCCCAGTGCGAGAAAGTGGTAATCTTGGATCCAGAACGCGGTGTCGGGCCGCCGGAAACGCAGCAGCGCCCGCGCCATGAACGCATTCACCTCACGATAGGACTGGTAGTCGTCGTTGGAGACGCGGATCAGGTCCGGACGCGAATGGAGCGCCGGCCAAAGGGCCGAATTGGCAAAACCCTCGTAGTAACCGCCATAGTGATCCGCCGGCAGGTCGAGCATGGCGATCGCACCCGCGCCCAACGACTCGATTCGAGGAAACGGATCCTTCAGCGCACCGTCACGAACGCGACCGCTGGAACCAACCCAAATCGCCCCGGACTTTTCCACCATCGGCAAGAGTGCCGCCGCCAAGCCCCCTGTCATGGGCTCGTTGGCCTTCGCGCGCGCCACGCGATTCGAGACGACAACGAGATTCACAGGCTGTTCTCCGATTTTTGATCGAGAGATAAACGGCCGTTCATCAATATGGTTCCTGACTGAACCGGACAGCGAACCGCTTCGTCAAGTCCCCGCGGTACCGCGCCGGAATTGCTTCAAAACCCTCAATTCTCGAAGGGTTTCGATTCATGAGCACCCGCACTCGCGGGAACTCGATGAATCGTCCGGCGGCCACCCTTCGTCCCAATTGAAGTCAAATTCAGGCAACGCCGCACGGGAACCGTGTTCCTTGGCGCTCAACGCACGACAGGCGCTGCATGCATGCGCCGGACACAGCTTGCGAAGCCGGCGCACCTCATCCGCGCCAGTAGCGATCTTCCCAGTTCCGCGACAGCTTCATGCCGGTGAGAATCAACCCGGCCATCGAATAGGTCTGTGGGAAGTTGCCGAACAGTGCACCGGATTTGGGATCGACATCCTCCGACAGCAATCCATACCGATTGCGGTGTGCCAGCGCGTCGACGAACAGCTCGCGCGCCTCTTCCCTGCGGCCGAGTGACCACCACGCATCGATCAGCCAGAACCGGCAGATCAAAAACGCCGTCACGGGAAGACCGAAATCGTCTTCGGCGGCGTAGCGCATCACATGCTTCTCCCGCAGCAATTCGCGCTCCATGGCGGCGACGGTCTTGACGAAACGCGGGTCGTCGACCTCGCAGACGCCGAGATCCGGCAGCAGCAGCACGCTGGCGTCGAGATCATCCGAACCGAACGCAGCGGTGAAGGCCTGCCGTTTCGGATTCCAGGCGCGCTCGATCAGCTCGGCGTGCAGCGGATCGGCAATCGCGTTCCAGTGCGCGGCGCGGTCGGCGAGACCGAGGCGGGTGGCGATCGCCGCCAGACGGTTGACCCCCGCCCAGCACATCGCCGACGAATGGGTGTGGACCCGCTGCCGCCCGCGATATTCCCAGATGCCGGCGTCAGGCGCGAGCGCCACCTTCGCCGCCTTGTGCCCAAGGGTCTCCAGCAGGCGAAACAGGCTTTCGTCGCCCGGCTTCGGCAAGCGCCGGTCGAAGAACAACGGCAGCGCCGCAAGAATCACGCTGCCATAGGTGTCGTGCTGGATCTGGTCCACCGCCGCGTTGCCGATCCGAACCGGGCCGTCGCCCCGGTAGCCCTGCAGATCTCCAGCGATCCATTCGTCGAGCGATAGCGTCGGCACGACGCTGTACACTGGCTTGAGGTCGTCATCGGCATTCGCGGCGATCGACAGCGTGAAGCCGATGAAGTCCTCCATGGTCTGGGTGGCACCGACGCGGTTGAGCGCCTTCACCACGAAGTAGGCGTCGCGTAGCCAGCAGTAGCGATAATCCCACGTGCGGCCCGAGCCCGGCGCTTCGGGAATGGACGTGGTATGGGCGGCGATGATGCCGCCGGTTTCCTCGAAATTCGACAGCTTCAGCGTGATCGCCGCGCGGATGATCGCTTCCTGCCAGTCGTAGGAAATATACAGACGCCGCACCCAATCGAGCCAATATGCCCTGGTCTGGTCGGCGAACGACGCGGCCGTGGAGGCGAGATCACCGGGGAACGGCTCGTCGGTGCCGAACACGAGGTGCAGCGGCCGCGTCAGCACGAAGGGTGATTCATTGTCAATCAGCGCCAATGGCCCGTCAGTGGTCATGCGGATCGCGAGATCGTCGTGCACGTAGCGGATGTGATTGCTGCCCATCGTGCGCCAGGCGAGCGGCTTGCCGTAGGCATGGGTCGGCCTGACACGGACGGTGATCCGCGGCAGACCGGCAATCGGCTCGATGATCCGGAACAGCTGCGGCGGCCGGAACATGCGGCCATACTGCCGAAACCGCGGCGCGAAATCCGTGACCCGCACCGCATTGCCATGATGGTCGGTCAGTATGGTCGAAACCAGCGCGGTGTTGCGAATGTAATCGGACTGCGCATCGACCATGCCGTCCAGCACCACGTCGGTGAATCCCTTCTCCTCATTGCCGGCGAGCAGGCGAGAAAAAATCGGGTCGGAATCGAACCGCGGATAGCACCACCACACCAGGCGCGCCGACGGGTCCACCAGCGCGGCCGTGCGGCCATTGCCGATCACGGCAAGGTCAAGTCCATGGTCAGTCATTATGCGGTCAATCCTTCGCGAACGAGCAGGCCTTCCAGCCAGGCGCGAACCTGGCGCGGGTTATCGAAATATCCGGCAACGCCGCGAGCATGACGCCCTACTGAAAACGCCAGCCCGCGCAGATCCGGCATGATGGCGAATACCGTTTCGTCGGTGACGTCGTCTCCGAGGAAAATCGGCACCCGTCCATTGAATGGGGCCCGCTGCATCAGGTCGCGCACCCCGCTGGCCTTGTCGAACCCCGCCGGCTTGATCTCGCACACCGCCTTGCCTGGCAGCACTTCGATTGGCGCCTGCGGCAGTTCGGCACGGATCATCGACACCGCATGATAGATCGCGCGCTCCGCCTCCGGCGCGAGACGATAGTGCAGCGCCAGCGAATAGCCCTTGTCCTCGAGCAGAACGCCGGGCGCGAGATCTGCGATCGCCGCAAACCGCCGCTTCAGGTCCGGGTCGATCGGCTGGATCGACGCCGGCACGATACGACCGCGGGCTACGGCCCGCGTCTCCGCACCATGTCCTCCAACCGCCGGAAACTGCGCAGGAGCAAAAATCTCATCGATATCGTCGATCGGGCGACCGCTGACCAGCGCGAGCGCCCCCGAGGTGCGCCCGAGCAGCGCTTCGATCGTCTGTCGCAATCCGGTGGGCACCCGCACATCACCGGGAGTGGGCGCGAGCTCCAGCAGGGTGCCATCGATATCGAGCAGCAGCGCGCACTCCTCCAGCGACGGAATCGTTGCCGCGACGAGGGGCGCGCTTTTCGCCACCGAGGATATCGGCAACTTCAAATCGGCGTCGTTCCGTATCATTCAACCATGCTCCTCGGCCGCGAGAGGCCGTGCAACGTCTTCGAGTGCGCGGCGTTCGGCGGGAATGCAGAACCGCCACGCGATCACAGCCGCTGCTACCATCAAAAATGCTCCCAAAAGATAGCCGGCGAACACACTGTTGCGTGAACCGCTCGCGATCAGCACGCCGAACAGCGCGGGGCCTGCCACGCCGCCGATCCCGGTTCCGATCGCGTAGAACAGCGCGATCGCCAGTGCCCGCACCTCGAGCGGAAACGTCTCGCTCACCGTGAGATACGCGGCACTCGCGGCCGGCGAGGCGAAGAAGAAGATGATCATCCAGCTGATCGTCTGGGTCTGCGCGCTCATCACGCCGATCGAGAACAGATAGCCGGACACGGCCAGCAGAAGTCCCGACACGCCATAGGTCAGCGCGATCATCGCGCGTCGTCCGAGACTGTCGAACAATCGTCCCAGCAGCAACGGCCCGAGGAAATTCCCTGCCGCGAACGGCAGGATGTACCAGCCGACCTGATCGGCCGCGATGCCGAAGAAATCGGTCAACACCAAGGCATAGGTGAAGAAGATCGCGTTGTAGAAGAACGCCTGTGCGGTCATCAACGCAAGGCCGACCATCGCGCGCTGGCGATAGGTCAGGAACAGCGTCCGCGCCACCTCGCGCAGCGCCGTATGCGATCGCATGGTGAGGCGGATCGCCGGCAGAGAGCCCGCCGACGGCGCAGCAGCGACGGAAGCTTCGATCTCGCTCACGATCTGCTGCGCGCGCGCCGGTTGACCGTGGATCATCAGCCAGCGCGGGCTCTCCGGAATCCACAAGCGCATCAGGAACACGACGAGACCCAATGTCGCACCGATCAGGAAAGCGAGCCGCCAGCCAAGATCGGGATCGATCATCGCGGGATTGAGCAGCACGATCGTTCCGACCGCGCCCATCGCGGCACCGATCCAGAAGCTGCCGTTGATGACGAGATCGGTCCATCCGCGAAAGCGCGCGGGCACCAACTCCTGAATGGTGGAGTTGATCGCGGTATACTCGCCGCCGATCCCCGCTCCCGTGAAAAAGCGAAACAGGCTGAAGCTCCACACATTCCACGACAGCGCCGTCGCCGCGGTGGCCGCGAGATAAAGCGACAGCGTGATGAAGAACAGTTTCTTGCGGCCGAGCCGGTCGGTGAACCAGCCAAACAGGAGGGCGCCGAGCACGGCGCCGCCGAGATAAGCGCTGCTGGCAAAGCCGATGTCGATGTTGTCGAAGCGCAACGTCGGGCTCTGTTTCAGCGCGCCCGACAGCGCTCCGGCCAGCGTCACCTCGAGACCATCGAGAATCCAGGTGATCCCGAGCGCGACCACCACGAGCGTGTGGAAGCTGCTCCACGGCAGGCGGTCCAGCCGCGCGGGAATGTCGGTGTCGATGACCCGCGCGCCCGCCGCCATCACATCACGCGCGCATACGTCCCCGCTGCTCCGGTCCGACCAGGCCAGCCCTGCATGATCCGCCGCAGTCATCATGCGTCCTTCCACCGCGCGCACCGATGGCACCACGGCGTGGACGCCTGAAGGGTTCGTGCGCGCCAGGTAATTCTGGGGTGACCGGTGATGGACAGACCCGCAATGAAACCGATCCGGAGCGCAGGCTCCAGAAGCTCAGCGCGATGGAACCGATATCGGCCCGTCGCGGGAGGGTAACGCCCGTCCGGCGGTCAGGTTCCCCGTTGGCAACACGTCCGGAACACGTAAAAAAAATCCCCCGGAGACCGCTCCGGGGGATCGCAACACGATGATTGCGGCTGAGAGCCGGTACGCAGGCTCAGGCGGCGCGAATGGTCGCCATGAAGCGGTCGAGTTCCTGGCGAAGCCGGGTGCTCTCGACCGACAAGGTCTGCGCCGAGTTCAGCACATCACCGGAGGCCGCGCCGGTTTCGCCGGCACCGCGGTTGACCTCGGTGATGCTGCCGGCGACCTCCTGGGTGCCCTTGGCGACGCTCTGGACGTTGCGGGCGATTTCCTGGGTCGCGGAACTCTGCTGTTCGACCGCGGTGGCGATGGTGGCGGCGATGCGCGAGATCTGGCCGATGGTCTGGCCGATCTCCTTGATCGCGGCAACCGACTCCTGGGTCGCAACCTGCATGCCGGTGATGTGCGAGGAGATCTCGTCGGTCGCCTTCGCGGTCTGGCTCGCAAGCGACTTCACCTCGCTCGCCACCACCGCGAAGCCTCGGCCGGCTTCGCCGGCGCGGGCAGCCTCGATGGTCGCGTTGAGTGCCAGCAGGTTGGTCTGCTCGGCGATCGCGGTAATCAGCTTGACCACGTCGCCGATCTGCTGCGCGGCGCGCGACAGCTTGGCGATGCGGGCGTCGGTCTCCTCTGCCTGAGACACCGCGGCGGCGGCGATCCGGCTGGATTCCTGCACCTGGCGGCCGATCTCATCGACCGACGCCGACAGCTCCTCGGTCGCCGAGGCGACCGACTGCACGTTGGACGACGCTTCCTCCGAAGCGCCGGCGACACGGCCGGACAGCTCCTGCGTGGTTTCGACGGTGCGGGTCAGCGTGCCGGCCGCGCTCTCGAGCTGGCTCGCCGACTGCGACACGTTGGAGACGATGCCGCCGACGGCCTCTTCGAAGTTGTCGGCGAAACGATGCAGCTCGGATCGGCGGGCGTCGCCACTCGCCTTGTTCTGGGCTTCTCGCTCTGCGGCGTCGCGCTCGGCCTTGGCGACGGCCTGCAGCTTGAACTCCTCGACAGCGCTCGCCATCTCGCCGATCTCGTCCTTGCGGCCGAGGCCCGGCAGCACGACGTCGAACTTGCCGGTCGCGAGCTCACGCATCGCCGCGCACATCCCGATCATCGGCCGGGAGATGCCCTGACCCAGGGTCCAGGCCAGCAGCGCACCGAACACCAGACCGCCGATGCCGAGCAGGGACACGAAGTTCTTGGTGTCCTGGGCGATGGCGTTGGACTGTTCGGAAATGCGGTCCTGCTGTGCCAGCAGACCATCCTTGACCACCTTGGCGTCCTTGGTGATGGCACCGGCCGATTCCGTCATCTGGGCGGTCAGTTCATCGACCTTCGCCGAGTTCTGGACGAACTTGGTGAAGGAGGTCTGGTAGCCGCCGAGCTGGTCGGCGATTTCCTTGATCTTGGCGCTCAGCTTCTCGTCACTCGAGGTGAGTGAGGCAAAGCTGTTCTTGAGCAGGTGAATGCGGGCCGTGGCGCTGTTCGCCACTGCCTGATCCGGCTTGACGATGAAGTTGGCGACGTTCGCGGTCACCGCCGCGGACTGCATCGCCATTTCCTTGACGCTGGCCTGGAACGAGGTCTGGCCGGCGAGCGCTGCGGTATCCGCGAGGTCCTCGAGGCGGTAGCGGAAGAAGTTGCCGAGCCGCAGCAGCTGGTTCGACGCGATGCCCGCATTCTCGGTCTTGATCTCGACGACCTGGGCGAACAGCCTCGTAAACTCATTGAACTTGCCGGCGAGCGTCGAAATCTTCGCCTTGTTGTCGCCGCTGCTGACACTCTCGGCTCGCTTGATCGCCTTGGCGAGGTCGCCTTCGGCGGAGCGGGCCGCCGATTCATCGGCCGCGTAGCCGGTCAGGGCGTAGTAACGCGCAAGTAACTGGTAGGCGGCAAGCTCGCGGTCAATGTCCCGCGCGGCGTCGGTCTCCGACACGATCGTATGGTAGGAACTGACCCCTGCGGAAATCCGCTCGAAGCCGAAATAGGCAACGCCCATGCTCACAGCCGAGAGGCCGAGCACCGTGACGAAGCCCAGCATGATCTTGGCGCGAAACCTCAAGTTGGACAAAAAGCCGGGTTTCTTTTGCGCCTGCGCGCCGTGCTTCTGCCCCCCGGCACCCCTGAACCAGCCCATTTGCGAACCACCCCAATCGATTGCCAAACGAAAGTGACCGGGATGGCCCCCGGTCACAGCGATACATCAAATTACAGCAAAATCGATAAGAGGGCGTAAACCTCTACCTCTGGTAGTGCGGTAAGGACCCGATCAGGCGGCCTGGTCGGCAGCTTTCGCCGCAGGCTTGGCCGGTGTGATCGCCGGCGCCTGCAGTTCCTGCCAGTCCGGTGCGAGCTGCAAGGCCGGCTCGGTCAGGGATTGCAGACGGGCCAGATCCATGCCCGAAACCATTTCCCGCACCACCAGCCCCTGCGGGGTGACGTCGATCACGGCGAGATTGGTGTAGATGCGCTTCACCACCCCCGGGGCGGTGAGCGGCAACGAGCAGCGGTGCTTGATCCGCGGCTCACCGGTCTTGCTGGTGTGCTCCATCAACACCCGAATGGCGCGGGCGCCAACCGCGAGGTCCATGGCGCCCCCCACCCCCGGCGGAAAGTCGGGGTCCTCTGTGGTCCAGTTGGCGAGATCACCGGAGCCGGAGACTTCGAAGGCGCCGAGCAGACTGATGTCGAGATGGCCGCCGCGGATCATCAGAAACGCATCGGCATGGTGAACGTAGCAACCGCCCTTGATCAGGGTGGTGTAGTTCTTGCCGGCATCGATCAGGTCGTCGTCCTCCTCACCGGGTTTCGGCGCCGGACCAAGGCCGAGCACGCCATTCTCGCTATGGAAGATCACCTCGCGTTCCGCCGGCACATAGCTCGCGGTCAACGTCGGAATGCCGATGCCAAGATTGACATAGGCCCCTTCGGGCAGGTCCTGGGCGGCGCGCCAGGCGATCTGGTGGCGGGTCAGCGGGGTCATGCGGCAGCTCCCGAGTATTTGGCGTAAAGCGGATGGTTCTTGGGCGGCAGGCGGCCGACCTCGACGATGCGATTGACAAAAATGCCCGGCGTCACCACCGCCTCGGGATCGAGGCTGCCGAGGTCGACCATGGTCTCGACCTCGACAATGGTGAGGTCAGCCGCCATGGCGCAGACCGGATTGAAGTTTCGGCTCGACTTCCGGTAGGTCAGATTGCCCCAGCGGTCGCCGCGCGCGGCCTTGACCAGCGCGACGTCGCCACGCAACGGCTTCTCGAACACATGCAGCCGTCCGTCGATGACGCGCGTCTCCTTGCCCTCGGCGAGCTTGGTGCCGGCCGACACCGGCGAGAAGAAGCCGCCCAGTCCTGCTGCAGCGCAGCGCATACGCTCACTGATGGTGCCCTGCGGCACCAGTTCCAGCTCGAGGCTCTTGCTGCGATAGGCATTGAGGAAGGCGCGGTAGTCACCGGACCGCGGATAGGAGCAGATCACCTTGCGGACGCGGCCAAGGTTGATCAGCCGCGCGAGACCATGCTCGTCGTTGCCGGCATTGTTGGCGACGATGGTGAGGTCGCGCGCGCCCTGGTCACACAGCGCCTCCAGCAGGTGGTCGGCAATGCCCACCGCTCCGAAGCCCGGGACCAGCACCACTGCGCCATCGCGGATATCCGCGACCGCCTCCCTGATGTCCTTGACCTGCTTGTCGATCACGCCGAACCTTTCCTTCCCACCTGGGGGCCGACGGCTGTCGCCCCGTCGTCATCTTTGTTTTGCCGTGCTGGATCTGTTGACCGGCATCGGTGTCGTGGCCGGCATTGTTTGCACCCACGTGACACTGCGACAAGGCCGCACGCCGCCGGCCCTGTACGCAAGTTTGTCATATCTCAGCGGGATCGCACGCCTGAAAAAGCTGCAGGCGGCCTCGGGCCGCACGCCGTGCGGTGGCAAACGCCGCTACGACCAAAATCGTGGTTGCAAAGCAACGACGCCCTGCTCTTTAATATTGGAACAATGAAAAGAACTTTTTGAGGGAGGATCGGCGTGCCAACAGTCAAACTGACGGTCAACGGCAAGGCGGTGTCCGCCGACGTTGAAGATCGCACCCTGCTCGTGAATCTGCTGCGCGATCATCTCGGCCTCACCGGCACACATGTCGGCTGTGATACCAGCCAGTGCGGCGCCTGCGTCGTTCATATCGACGGCCGCGCGGTCAAATCCTGCACCACGCTGGTCGGCCAGGCCGACGGCAGCAGCATTACCACGATCGAAGGCATTGCCACCGGCGACCAGCTACACCCGATGCAGGCGGCCTTCCGCGACAATCATGGCCTGCAGTGCGGCTATTGCACGCCGGGCATGATCATGAGCGCGATCGACATCGTCCATCGCCATGGCGGCAAGCTCGACGAGGCGACAGTCCGCCACGAGCTCGAGGGCAATATTTGCCGCTGCACGGGATATCACAACATCGTCAAGTCCGTGCTCGACGCCGCCGAGCGCATGAAGGTTTCCGTCGCGGCCGAATGAGCCGCGCCGCCGACTTGGTCTTCGAAGCAATCACAGGCGGCAAGCGCCCCGACTCCGCGAGCGTCGCGTGGCCGTCCGCCGGACAGGGAGAGATCGCATGGGCGTTGAAGGCATCGGCGCGCGCGTCGCGCGCAAGGAAGACAAGCGGTTCATTACCGGCAGCGGTCGTTACGTCGACGACATTCGACTGCACGGCATGACCTATGCGCACTTCGTGCGCAGCCCCCACCCGCACGCCAGGGTCAAGAGCATCGATGCGTCGGAGGCGCTGAAGCTGCCCGGCGTGGTGGCCGTGCTCACCGGCCAGCAACTGGTCGACGACAAGGTCGGCAACCTGATCTGCGGCTGGATGATCCATTCCAAGGACGGCACGCCCATGAAGATGGGTGCATGGCCGGCGATGGCGCCGGAAACCGTGCGCTTCGTCGGCCAGGCCGTCGCGGTCGTGATCGGCGAGACGCGCAACCAGGCGCGCGACGGCGCCGAAGCGGTCGTCGTCGACTACGAGGAACTGCCGGCAGCCGCCGACATCCGCGCCGCGATCGCGCCGGGCGCGCCCCAGCTTCATCCCGAAGCCCCGGGCAACATGATCTACGACTGGCATATCGGCGACGAGGCGGCGACCGACGCCGCGATCAAGAACGCCGCGCATGTCGTCGAGCTCGACCTCGTCAATAACCGCCTCGTGCCGAATGCCATGGAGCCGCGCGCGGCCGTCGCCAGCTACGACGCCGCCGAGGAGCACTACACGCTCTACACCACGTCGCAGAACCCGCATGTCGCGCGCCTCGTGCTGTCGGCGTTCTACAACATCGCCCCCGAGCACAAGCTGCGGGTGATCGCTCCTGACGTCGGCGGCGGCTTCGGCTCCAAGATCTACATCTATCCCGAGGAAATGGTGGCGCTGTGGGCGTCGAAGCGCGTCAACCGCCCGGTGAAGTGGACGGCGGACCGCACCGAAGCCTTCCTCACCGATGCCCATGGCCGCGATCACCTGACCAAGGCCGAGATGGCCTTCGACAAGGACCACAAGATCACCGGCCTGCGGGTGAAGACTTACGCCAACCTCGGCGCCTACATGTCGCTGTTCTCGTCATCGGTGCCGACCTATCTCTACGCCACGCTGCTGTCGGGCCAGTATGTCATTCCCAACATCTCCGCCGAGGTGATCACGGTCTACACCAACACCACCCCGGTCGACGCCTACCGCGGCGCCGGACGGCCGGAAGCGAGCTACCTGCTCGAACGCATCATGGAAACCGCGGCGCGGCAGTTCAAGGTCGATCCAGCCGAACTGCGGCGCAAGAACTTCATCACCCAGTTCCCGTACCAGACCCCGGTGATCATGGCGTACGACACCGGTGACTTTAATGCCTCGCTCGACGCCGCGCTGAAGGCCATCGACTATGCCGGCTTCCCGGCCCGCAAGGCGAAAGCCAAGCAGGACGGCAAGCTGCGCGGCATCGGCTTCTCCTGCTACATCGAGGCCTGCGGCATCGCGCCGTCGAAGGCCGTCGGCAGCCTCGGCGCCGGCGTCGGCCTGTGGGAATCCGCCGAGGTTCGCGTCAATCCTGTCGGCACCATCGAGATCCTGACCGGCTCGCACAGCCACGGCCAGGGCCACGAGACCACCTTCGCCCAGGTGGTCGCCGACCGCCTCGGCATTCCGATCAGCCAGGTGTCGATCGTCCACGGCGACACCGACAAGGTGCAGTTCGGCATGGGCACCTACGGTTCGCGCTCCGGCGCGGTCGGCCTGTCCGCCATCGTCAAGGCGATGGAGAAGGTCGAGGCCAAGGCCAAGAAGATCGCCGCCCATCAGCTCGAAGCCTCGGTCGACGACATCGTCATCGAGGAAGGCCAGTTCAAGGTGACCGGCACCGACAAGGCGATCGCCTTGCCGATGGTGGCGCTCGCCGCCTACACCGCCCACAACCTGCCCGACGGCATGGAGCCGGGCCTCAAGGAAGGCGCGTTCTACGATCCGACCAACTTCACCTTCCCCGCCGGCGCCTATGTCTGCGAGCTCGAGGTCGATCCCGCCACCGGCAAGACCAGCTTCATCAACTTCGTCGCCGCCGACGATTTCGGCCGCCTGATCAACCCGATGATCGTCGAGGGCCAGGTCCATGGCGGCCTTGCCCAGGGCATCGGGCAGGCGCTGCTGGAGGGCGCGGTCTACGACAGCAGCGGCCAGTTGCTGACGGCGTCGTTCATGGACTACGCCATGCCGCGCGCCGACGACCTGCCGTCGTTCCAGCTGTCGCACACCACGACGCTGTGCCCGGGCAATCCGCTCGGCATCAAGGGCTGCGGCGAAGCGGGTGCCATCGGCTCATCCGCCGCCGTCATCAACGCCATCACCGACGCCATCGGCCACAACCGCCTGGAGATGCCGGCCAGCCCCGACCGGGTGTGGCACGCCATTCATCAGCCGCAGGCCGCCGAGTAACGGGGAGACGAACCATGTACCAGACCACATATCATCGCCCCTCGACCGTCGCCGACGCCACGGCGCTGTTCGCCAAGGGCACGGAAGCCAAATATCTCGCCGGCGGCCAGACACTGCTGCCGGTGATGAAGCAGCGCCTGGCGGCGCCATCGGACGTAATCGACCTCGCCCGGATCAAGGAGCTGGTGGGTGTCGAAGCGTCGGCCGATACGCTGACCATCAAAGCCGCGACAACCTACTACGACATCATGACTGATCCCGCGGTCAACAAGACGATCCCGGCGATCGCCCATCTGACCTCGACGCTGGGCGATCCGGCGGTGCGCTATCGCGGCACCATCGGCGGCTCGATCGCCAACAATGACCCAGCCGCGGACTTCCCGGCGGCGGTGCTGGCGCTCGATGCGACCATCACGACCAACACGCGCAGCATCAAGGCCGCCGACTTCTTCAAGGGCCTGTTCTCGACCGCGCTCGAAGACGGCGAGATCATCACCGCGGTCTCCTTCCCGATCCCGGAGAAAGCGGCCTATGCCAAGTTCCGCCATCCGGCATCGCGCTTCGCCCTGACCGGCGTGTTCGTGGCGAAAACCAAAGGCGGTGATGTCCGCGTCGCGGCCACCGGCGCGTCGCAGAACGGTGTGATGCGAGTGCCGGCGATCGAAGCTGCGCTCAAGGCCAGCTGGTCGGCAGCCGCACTCGACGCGATCACGATCCCCGCGACTGGAATGATCGAGGATATCCACGGCAGCGCCGTCTATCGCGCCAACCTGATCAAGGTGATGGCGCAACGCGCGGTGGCTGACGCGGGCTGACCCGGCTCGATCAACCAATTGCCCGGAGCCGGCGCCCGCGCTTTGGGGCGCCGGCTTTTGCAGATCACGCCCCGAAGCTTTCGTCTGCAGCGGATCGGGGTATTGTGCACCGATGACCGACGATCGCCTGTCCGCGCCTGCGGCGTTTCGCAACCGTGATCCCATCCTCGACGTGCTGCGGACCATTCTGCCCGTGCGCGGCACCGTGCTGGAGATCGCCAGCGGCAGCGGCGAACATGTGGTGCATTTCGCCCGCCACCTGCCGGACCTCGTTTTCCAACCGTCCGATCCAGGCATCGATGAGCGGCGCAGCATTGCGGCCTGGGTCGCCGACAGCGGCCTTCCCAACATCGAGGCGCCGATTGCGCTTGATGCCGCCGCCCCGCCCTGGCCGATCGCCCATGCCGACGCCGTCGTCTGCATCAACATGATCCACATCGCACCGTGGCAGGCGACGCAAGGCCTGATGCGCGGCGCGGCCGCGATCCTGCCGCCGGGCGCACCACTCTATCTCTATGGACCCTACCGGCGCAGCGACACTCCGCTCGAGCCGAGCAACGCCGCGTTCGACGCCAGCCTGTGCAGCCGCAATCCCGCGTGGGGCCTGCGATTGCTCGACGATGTCGCCGCCCTCGCGACGGCCAGCGGATTTGCAAGCCCGGCCGTCACGCCGATGCCGGCAAACAATCTCAGCGTGGTCTTCCGGAAACGTTGAGCTAAAGCGTTTTCGAGCGAAGTGGGCACCGGTTCGCGCAAAGAAAACGCGTCAAAACAAAAAATGAGAGCGCGGCCAGCCGACAGACCATTGCATGTCATTCCGGGCCGGCGCGCGGCGACGGCCCCGGAATCTCGGCTGTCGATCTTGCGGAGCCTTCGAGATTCCGGATCGCCGCAAAGCGGCGTCCGGAATGACGGAGTGAACGCCGATGCGCCACATCACAGCGTGTTGACGCTACGCCGCGGTCTTGCCGTTCACCGCCAGCACGCCGCGGCGGATCTGGTCTTCCTCGATCGACTCGAACAGCGCCTTGAAGTTGCCTTCGCCGAAGCCGTCGTCGCCTTTGCGCTGGATGAACTCGAAAAAGATCGGGCCAATGGCGTTGGCGGAGAAGATCTGCAGCAGCACCTTGGTGTGGCCGCCATTCACGACACCTTCGCCGTCGATCAGGATACCGTTCTTCTGCAGCCGCGCCACGTCCTCACCGTGCCCGGGCAGCCGGCGGTCGACCCGCTCGAAATAGGTCTCGGGCGGCGACGGCATGAACGGCAGGCCATCCGCGCGCAACGCTTCGATGGCGCGATAGATGTCCTTCACGCCACAGGCGATGTGCTGGATGCCCTCGCCGCGGTAGATGTGGAGATACTCCTCGATCTGCCCGGCATCGCCGGCGTCTTCGTTGATCGGAATTCGGATCTTGCCGTCGGGACTGGTCAGCGCCCGCGAGAACAGGCCCGATGCGCGGCCCTCGATGTCGAAGAAGCGGATCTGGCGGAAGTTGAACAGACGGCTGTAGAAGCCGGTCCACACATCCATGCGGCCGCGATGGACGTTGTGGGTGAGATGGTCGAGATAATAGAGGCCAACGCCTTCGGGCCGCGGATTGCGGCCATTGAGCCACTCGAACTCGGCGTCGTAGGCCGAACCCTTGGCGCCATACTGATCGACGAAATACAGCAGGCTGCCGCCGATCCCCTTGATCGCGGGAACGTCGAGGGTCTTCTGCGCGGACGGAATGTCCGCTGGTTCGGCGCCGAGCGAAATGGCGCGTTCATAGGCGCGACGCGCATCGACCACCCGGAACGCCATCGACGGCGCACACGGGCCATGGGCAGCGACGAAGCTGTGGCCGTGAGTGCCCGGCTGTTCGTTGACGAGATAGTTCACGTCGCCCTGGCGGTACACAGTGATCGCCTTGGTCTTATGCCGCGCCACCGCGGTGAACCCCATCAGGCGGAACAAGGCATGCAGTTGCTCCGGCTCCGGGTGGGCGTATTCGACGAACTCGAAGCCGTCGGTCCCCATCGGGTTGTGGTCGGAAATGGTGGCGGCTGGCGCATCGTGCGGAAACGGACCCATCGCGGCTCTCCCTGGACTTTGATGCCGACATTTTCATTCACATCGGACACAATGTTCATGCATAATGGGGCGCTTTCCGGCACGAACACGCACGATCTGTGCATCTAGGAGGCTTCTTCTGCATGACATCGATGGGAACCGTCGCGGTCGACGCCTTCGATCTGAAGATTCTCGCCGCCCTGCAGGATGACGGGCGCCTGACCAACCAGGAGCTGGCTGATATCGCCGGCCTGTCCGCCTCGCAGTGCTCGCGCCGCCGCAGCCGGCTCGAGGAGGATGGCATCATCCAGGGCTATCATGCCGACCTCGCCAATGAGGCGCTGGGCTTCAATGTCATCGCCCTGGTGCACATCACGCTCGCCACCCACTCGCCGAACAACGCCAAGCGCTTTCGTGACCTGGTGCTGCGGGTCGACGATATCCAGGAGGCCTTCGCCCTCACCGGCGACGCCGACTACATGCTCAAGATCGCACTGCGCGACCTCAAGAGCTTGTCTGACATCGTCAACAATGTGCTGATGCCGCACGACAGCGTCGCCCATGTGCGCTCGTCGATCGTGCTGGATTGCCTCAAGACCACGCGGAAGCTGCCGCTTGGCCGGCCGCGCCCCGCTGGCGGGCGTTAACGATTTGAGACGTCGGGCGTCGCCACGACTGAAAAGACGCCAACGCCATGTTGTGGTGCATGCGGCCGACATCACCAGATCAAGCATGGCCTGGTATCGCGCCCGGGTGATTCGGCCGATTCGCCCCTGTTTCGTTCCGCCGTTGTTCGAAACGTTAAAGGCGCTCATCGCGCTCGTTACATTTCAACACAAATGCCTTGTTCTGCACGAAGTCGCTGGCTGGCGACGACACCTGGCCGCTGCAGGTACACACCAAGCCCGGCCGCCTCTCGCGAAAATTAACGATTGCGACACGTCGCGCGATGAAGCGATCGCAATCTGTCCCGAAGCCGATCTTCATCTTGTAGCCATGCATTCGCCGGTCCCAAGATGAGGCGGGCGCGATCGACGATCACGGCGATTCGGCCGATTCGCCCTCGTTTCGTTCCGGCAGCGTTCGAAATGTTAACGGCACGAGCGCGGTTCGTTACATTTCGACACAAATGCCTTGTTCTGCGCGATGCCACTGATCGTGACGGCACCTGGCGGCGACAGGCGCACACAAGCCCGGCCATGTCTCGCGAAATTAACGATTGCAGCACGCCGCATAATGAAACGATCGTGATCGGTGCCGAAGCCCGATCTTCATCTTGTACCCGCGCATCCGCGCAATCCCCAGATGAGGCGGGCGCGATCGAGCGCCATGGCGATTCGGCCGATTCGGGCGTGTTTCGTTCCAATGTCGTTCCAAAGGTTAACCGCACCGCGCTGACACGTCGCGTTCTGAGACAAACGCGCAACACTTTCAGCCGCCCTGCCGCACCGCAGCCGGCGGCTATTGACGCCCGACACGGCCAAATCTTAACGTCTGGTTGACGGTTCCCATTTGGGATCAAAAGGGAATGCGGTGAGGATCCCCTCCGATGCCGCAGCTGCCCCCGCAACTGTAAGCGACGAGCCAGCCATCCGTTGCCACTGGGCCCTCGGACCCGGGAAGGCGATGGCGCAGCGATGACTCGCGAGCCAGGAGACCTGCCGTCAACGTGGTCACACGCGACGATGCCGGTCGGGGAGTACAGGCATTGGTTCCATGAGGGTGAACGCTCGCATGGGCCCCGGTTGCTGTGACGTGCCACTGCCGTCAACCGAGGGCTCCATGTCTGCTGTTTTCACTGCGTCAAAGTCGCGCCGCCGCCAGGCGGTGGTCACCTCCATCGCCGCACCACTGCTCTTCACCGCCATCTCCCAGGCCCGCGCTCAACCGGCGCCGACGGCGGCCCAGAATCTGCCCGAGATCGTCGTCAGCGCCACGCGGACGGAAACGCCGGCCGAGCAGATCGGCAATTCGGTGACGGTGATCTCCGGCAAGGACCTCGAGCGTGACCAGCGGCGCACGGTGCCTGACGCCCTCGCCACCGTGCCCGGGCTCAATGTGGTCCAGAGCGGCGGCCCCGGCGGCCTCACCGCCGTGTTCATCCGCGGCACCAACGCCAACCACACCAAGGTGCTGATCGACGGCATCGACGTCAGCAATCCCAGCGACGTCAACCGCGTGTTCGATCTCGGCCAGTTGCTCACCAGCGACATCGAACGCATCGAGGTGTTGCGGGGACCGCAGAGCGGCCTCTACGGCGCCGATGCGATCGGCGGCGTGATCTCCATCACCACCAGGAAGGGCGAAGGTCCGCCGCGGGCGACCGCCAGCATCGAGGGCGGCTCGTTCGGCACGTTCAACCAGGACGTCGGCCTCAGCGGATCACAGGACCGCATCAGCTACGCCTTCAATGTCTCACACTTCGCGTCATCCAACACGCCGGTCACGCCATCCGAGCTTCTGCCGCCGGGGCAGCGGGCGATCGGCAACTGGTATGACAACATGACATACTCCACGAAGCTCGGCGTCGACGTCACCGACGATTTCGCCCTCAACGTCACGGCCCGCTACACCGACGCGACGCTGCGCTTCACCGGCGACACCTTCAATCCCGTCACCTTCTCCAGCACACCGAGCCCGACCCAGAGCACGCAGCAGGTACGGCAGATCTTCACCCGCGCCGAGGGCGTATGGTCGCTGCTGGACGGCCGTTTCAAGAACTATTTCGGCGTGAACTACGCCAGCCACTGGAATTTCAATGCCGATCCGAGCGCGGGCAACTCCACCAACACCGGCGATCGCGTGAAATATGACTGGCGTGGCGTGCTGGCCCTGCTGCCGGCGCAGACCCTGGTGATCGGCGCAGAGCACGAGCGAGAGCAGCTCAACACTGCCACGGTATTCGCCGAGAACGTCAACAAAGGCGCCTATCTCGAGCTGCAATCTGAATTCTTCAAGCGGCTGTTCGTGGTGTCGAACATCCGCCTCGACGACAACGACCGCTTCGGCGACCACACCACCTGGCGCGTGGTGCCCGCCTACATCATTCCAGGCACCGAGACCAGGCTGAAGGCGAGCTATGGCACCGGCTTCAAGGCCCCGACCCTGAGCCAGCTCTATGTCGACTATCCGTCGTTCCTGTTCTTTGCCAATCCGAACCTCAAACCGGAGCAGAGCACCGGCTACGACGCCGGCTTCGAGCAACCGGTCGGCGACCGCTTCCGCTTCGGCGCCACCTACTTCCACAACGACATCACCGACCTGATCAACACCGTGTCGAACCCGGCGACCTTCAGCTCGACCTATGTCAATATCGGCGCGGCAGAAACCGAAGGCGTCGAGACGTTCGCGACCTGGACCGTCTCCGAGACCGTTCAGTTGCGCGGTGACTACACCTATACCCGCGCGATCGACAAGACGACCGGCCTCGAACTGCTGCGACGTCCGAAGAACAAGGCGAGCGTGACGGCGAACTGGTCGCCCTCTGCGGTGCTGTCGGTATCGGGAACCGTGCTCTATGTCGGCAGCTTCATCGACAGCAGCCGCGATTTCTCCATCCCGCGGATGACCGCACCGGGCTACACCGTCGTCAACCTCGCGGCCGACTACACCATCAACGACCAGATGAAACTGTTCGGGCGCATCGATAACCTGTTCAACCAGCGCTATCAGGACCCGACCGGATTCCTGCGGCCCGGCTTCGGGATCTTCGGTGGCGTTCGTGTCGCCAGCTATGGCGTAAGATAGCCTGGAAACCGGTGAAGCATCGTCGCGTGCTTGCACGCGACGATGCTTTGTGGTTCGGTGCCGCCGTCATCGCTGTCTTCCGCCACATGGCCGCTGATCAGGTCTGGAGCAAGATGACTGCCGATACGCCCGCGGCGCAAAACATCCTCAGTGCAAGCGACACATCCTCAGTGCAAGCGACCTGGACGTGACCAACCACGAGACAATCGGGCCTATCGCCCATGGAGGGGTCAACGCGACATGGTAGCCCCCGGCGCCGCCCGGCCTTCACTCACGGCCCCCCTGATCCTTGCTGTGCTTGCGAGCGCGCTTTTTGTCGCTTCGCTGGGAGTAGGTCCGGTCAAGCTCGCGCCGGCGACCGTGGTCAGAGCCCTGCTCGGCCTCGGCAGCGACGTACACCTGATCATCGTTCGCGAGATCCGGCTGCCTCGCGCGATCCTCGCCTTCGCCATCGGCGGCATCCTTGGGTTGTCCGGCGCCGCGCTGCAGGGGCTCCTGCGCAACCCCCTGGCATCACCGTCGCTGTTCGGCGCGCCGCAGTCCGCTGCCTTCGGTGCGGTGCTGATGATCGCGCTCGGCCTCGCCGACGTCCGTTCCTACGTGCTGCCTGTGGCCGCGATCATCGCGGCCTTCATCTCGGTGTTCGCACTGCTTGCCGTTGCCGGTCGCAATGCCGGGCTGCTGCTGCTGATCCTCACCGGCCTCGCCCTGCAGAGCCTCGCCGGCGCCCTCACCTCGTTGGCGATGAACCTGTCGCCCAATCCGTTTGCTGCGCTCGAGATCGCCTTCTGGTTGCTCGGCTCACTGGAGGATCGCAGCTTCCAGCATGTGATGCTGGCCCTGCCGTTCATCGTGGCCGGCGCGATCGTGCTGATGAGCCAGCGCCACGCCTTCCGTGTGCTCAGCCTTGGAGAGGAAGCCGCGCAAAGTCTTGGCGTCGACGTGGCGCGGGTGCGGCTTGTCACCATTGTCGGCGTCGCCCTCGGCGTCGGCGGCGCGGTCGCGGTAACCGGGACCATCGGCTTCATCGGCCTCGTGGCACCGCATCTGGTGCGTCCGCTCGTCGGCCACGACCCCGGACGGATCATGGTGCCGAGCGCGCTGGCCGGCGCCTGCCTGCTGCTCGCCGCCGACATCGCCGTGCGGCTCATTCCCGCGACCACCGACATCAAGGTCGGCGTGCTCACCGCGATCATCGGCGTGCCTTTTTTCCTTTATCTGATCATGCGCGAACGGCGCGCGCTCGGCGGAGGGCTGGCATGACCGCGCCCTTCCTGACGGCGGATGACCTGCAGGTCCGCCTCGCCGGCCGCGAGGTGCTCAAGGGCGTCTCGCTGGCCCTGCCGCAACAGGGGCTGATCGCGCTGGTCGGACCGAACGGCGCCGGCAAGACCACGCTGCTGCGCGCACTCGCCGGCCTCCTGCCGGCGCACGACCTGATCCGCGGCACGGTGAAGCTCGACCAGACCGACATCGCCACGCTGTCGATCCGCGAGCGCGCCCGGCGCTTCGCCTACCTGCCACAAGGCCATGCCGTGCATTGGCCGCTGCCGGTGCACGATGTCGTGGCGCTTGGCCGCTACCCGCACGGCGCCACCGATCCGAGCCGCCTGAGCGAAGCCGACGAAGCCGCGGTCACGCGCGCGATGCGGACCGCCGACGTCACGCTGTTCAGCGCACGCAGCATCACCGAACTGTCCGGCGGCGAGCGCAGCCGTGTGGCGCTGGCGCGCGTGCTGGCGGTGGAGGCCCCGGTGATCCTCGCGGACGAGCCAATCGCCTCGCTCGACCCGCGCCATCAGATCGACGTGATGCGCGGCCTGCACGCCGCGGCCGGCGACGGCAAGCTTGTCATCGTCGTCACCCACGACCTCGGACTTGCAGCGCGCTTTGCCGACCAGGTGCTGGTGCTGTCCAACGGGCAGCTCGCCGCACAAGGCTCCTGCGATGCAGCGCTATCCGACGCCGTCCTCGCCGAGGTATTCCGGGTCGACGCCTATCGCGCTGTCCATGGCGGCGCCACGGTGATCGTGCCGTGGGCGGAGCGATCGCAATGAGGGACGGCTCACCCCGACCGCAGCGCGGTGATCAGACGCTCGCACGCAGCCTCGTCGGGTGGCAGGCCGAAGCGCAGCAGATCTGGCGCATCATTGAACCGCCGGCACCAGATGTGATGGCGGGCAAGGCGGGCATGGATGGCGGCCGCTTGAGAATGTCGCGCGAGGCGGAACAGCAGCGTGCCGCCGACGATCGTCAGCCCAGCCTGCATCAGGGCGCCATCGAGCGCCTCGGCCATGGCCTTGAGGCTCTCGCGGGTCCGCGTGGCCCAGGCCCGATCGGCCAGCGCCGCCGCGCCGATGGCGAGCGCGGGGCCGGAGCAACTCCAGCTCCCCAGCGCCTCGGCGATCCGTTCGGCGAGCGCCGGCGCAGCGATGGCAAAGCCCAACCGCACGCCGGCGAGGCCGTAGAACTTTCCGAACGAGCGCAGGATCACGATCGGCAGGTCGCCGCACAGCGCCGCGGCGGTCAGCGCGGGATCGACATCGGCAAACGCCTCGTCGATGACCAGCCAGCCGCCGTTGCGCTGCACCGCGCGCGCCGCCTGGCGCAATTCGTCATGGCTGAAGATGCGTCCATCCGGGTTGTTCGGATTGACGACGACAACATGGCGTCCACGCGCCACCGCGGTCGCCAGATCGTCCACGGCGACCACGGCATGACCCGCGCGACGCCACGCCAGCGCATGCTCGTTGTAGGTGTGGCCGACCACGGCGACGGCGCCATTTTCAACGAGACACGGCAGCCACTGGATCAGTGCCTGCGTGCCCGCGGCAGCGACGATGTCGACACCTTCAGGGACGGCGTAAGCCGCGCGCGCCGCCGCGAGCAGCGCGACGTTGTCGGCGTGCGACGGCAGGCGCCGCCAGACGTCTACGGCAAACGCATCCGGCAGCGGCCACGGACAGGGATTGATCCCGGTCGAGAGGTCGAGCCAATCCGACGGCGCACCGCCATGCTGCGCTATTGCCTCGCCGAGATCGCCACCATGCTTCATGGCTGCTTCATGCCACCATCGCGCCGCCTGCGCGAGCGAATTCGTGGTATCGTCGCCGGTCTTGCCATCGCGTCCGCAACGGTGACTGCCGCCACGGCGGCCGGCCCCCGCATCGCCTCGATCAACCTGTGCACCGACCAGTTGCTGATCGCGTTGGCAGATCCAGACCAGGTCCTCGGCCTCAGCCCCTATGCGCTGGACAAGGCGCGCTCCTGGATGGCCGTGGAGGCGGCGCGCTATCCGTTACTATCCGGCGAAGCCGAGGATGTTCTGGAACTCAAGCCTGACCTGGTGCTGGCCGGCCGCTACACCAAGCGCGCCACGCGCGAATTGCTGAAGCGGCAGGGCCTCAAGGTGGTGGAGCTCGACGCCGTGCGCTCCATCGAAGACACCAAGCAGCAGATCATACGCATCGGCGACGTCGTCGGCCATCCCGAGCGAGCCGCTACGCAGATCGCCCGCATCGATGCGGCAGTGGCGTGGGCGCGCGAGGCGGTAGCGCGCAAGCCGGTGCGGGTGCTCGGCGTCTCACGCCGTGGCTGGGTGTCCGGCGGCGACAGCCTGACGAGTTCGCTGCTTGCAACCATCGGCATCACCAATGCCGCCCGCGACGTCAACCTCAAGTCCAGCGGCGGCTTCGCGTCGCTGGAAGCCATCATCGCCGCAAAGCCGGATTTCATCGTGGTGTCGGAGGGCGACGACTTCGCCGAGGACCAGGGCCGCGCCTTCCTGCTGCACCCGGCGCTGCAAGACCTCTATCCGCCTGACAAGCGCATCGTGCTGCCCGAGCGCCTGACCGTGTGCGGCGGGCCAATGCTCGCGGACGCGCTGGATCGCCTGGTGGCAGAGTTTGAGCGGGTCAGCCACTGACATGGCATCCTGGTCTGACAGCCTTCTGGTCGTGCTTGGCGCGCTGGCGTTCGATGCACTGCTTGGCGATCCCGACTGGCTGTGGCGGCGCTTGCCGCACCCGATCATCCTGATCGGCCGCACCATCGGTGCGCTCGACCGCGCCCTCAATCACGAGACACAGTCGCCGGCGTGGCGCCGCGTCGCCGGCATCCTCACGGTCGCGGTGCTCGTGGCCGCGGCGCTGCTCATCGGATATCTGATCGACATCGCCCTGCGCGCGCTCCCCGCAGGCTCCCTGTTTGTCGCACTGATCGCCGCGATCTTCATCGCCCAGCGCAGCCTCTACGAGCACGTCGCCGCGGTCGCCGCCGCCTTCGCATCCGGCGGCCTCACTGAAGCGCGCCGCGCGGTATCCATGATCGTCGGCCGAGATACCCTGCAGCTCGACGACAGCGGGGTGTGCCGTGCCGCCATCGAATCCTGCGCCGAGAACTTTTCCGACGGCGTGGTGGCGCCGGTGTTCTGGCTGGCGCTGCTCGGCCTGCCGGGCCTCGTCGCCTACAAGGTGATCAACACCGCCGATTCCATGATCGGCCACCGTACCGCCCGTCACGAGGCGTTCGGCTGGGCCGCGGCGCGGTTCGATGACCTCGTCAACCTGATCCCGGCGCGGCTTGCCGGCCTGCTGGTCGCGCTCGCCGCGCCCGTCGCCAGCGGCAGCATCAGCCGTGCGCTGCAGGTCATGGCGCGCGACGCCGCCCACCATCGCTCACCCAACGCCGGCTGGCCGGAGGCCGCGATGGCCGGCGCGCTCGGCCTCGCCCTCGCCGGCCCACGCCGCTACGCCACCTACAGCGTCGACGATCCCTTGCTCAACGCCGAAGGCCGCAGGGATGCGGCGCACGCCGACATCCGCCGCGCGCTGCGCGTGATGGCGACGGCCTGCATCCTGCAGGCGGCGGTCTATGCCGTGCTGCTGGCCGTCTCGCTGAACTAGCGACTGCGCGCGATCTCGAGCAGACGGTCGATATCGAGGTGAGCCGCCAGATGATCGGCCAATGCATCGAGCGCCCGCTCGATCGTCGCGTCGTAGGCCAGCGACGCCGCAACGCCGAACTGGCTGAGCCAGGCACGACGGAACGCATCACCCGCGAACAGGCCATGAAGATAGGTGCCCTGCAACCGTCCGTCCGCGGACATCGCGCCATCCGGCCGGTCGTCGAGATGCACGAACGGCCGAACGCAGTCGCCCCCTTCGGTGCGGCCGAGATGGATCTCATAACCTTCGATCGGCGCACCGCTGGCGCAGTGCGTCCCCCGCGACAGCACCGTCGTCTTGTCGCCGCTCATCACCGTGGTGACGTCGAGGAGGCCGAGGCCCGCGACCGTGCCCGCCGGTCCATCGATGCCATCGGGATCGGCGATCGTCGTGCCGAGCAGCTGATAGCCGCCGCACAAGCCGAGCACATGACCGCCGCGCCGGACATGGGCGAGGATGTCGATGTCCCAGCCCTGCTGACGCAGAAAGGCGAGGTCCCCAATGGTCGACTTGGTACCGGGCAGGACCACGACATCGGCCTCCGCCGGGATCGGCGCGCCCGGGCGGACGAACACAAGGCGCACGCCCTCCTCCATGCCGAGCGGATCGAGATCATCGAAATTGGCGATGCGCGACAGCATCGGCACCGCAATCACCAACTCCGCCGGCGCGGCTGCCATGCGATCGAGATCGAGCGCATCCTCCGCCGGCAGGAACGCCGCTTGCGGCAGCCACGGCACGACGCCGAGCGATGGCCAGCCGGTGTGGCGCGTGATCTCCGTCAGGCCTGCATCGAATAGCCTGACCTCGCCGCGAAACTTGTTGATCAGGAAGCCGCGGATACGCGCCCGTTCCTCCGCCTCCAGCACCGCGTGGGTGCCGACAATGCTGGCGATCACCCCGCCGCGGTCGATGTCGCCGGCCAGCACCACCGGCACGTCGGCGGCCGCGGCGAAGCCCATGTTGGCAATGTCGCCGGCGCGCAGGTTGATCTCCGCCGGGCTGCCGGCGCCCTCGACCAGCACGATGTCGGCATCCCCCGCGAGATGTTCAAAGCTCTCCAGCACCGCCGGCAGCAGCGCCGCCTTGCGGTCGAGATAGTGCTGCGCCCGTAGCGTGCCGGTGCGCCGGCCCCGCACGATGACCTGCGCACCGGTGTCGGTCTCCGGCTTCAGCAGCACCGGGTTCATGTGGACGCTCGGCCGCCGCCGCGCGGCGCGCGCCTGCACCGCCTGGGCACGGCCAATCTCGCCGCCATCGACCGCGATCGCCGCGTTGTTGGACATGTTCTGCGGCTTGAACGGCGCGACACGAAGCCCGCGCCGTGTCAGCAACCGCGCCAGCCCGGCAACCAGGGTCGACTTGCCGGCGTTGGAGCCGGTCGCCTGGATCATCAGCGCGGGCGTGCGGCCCGCCATCAGAACTCGATGCCCTTCTGCGCCTTGATGCCCTGGCGGAACGGATGCTTGACCAGCGTCATCTCGGTAACGAGGTCGGCGAGCTCGATCAGCGCCGGGTGCGCGTTGCGGCCGGTGACAATGACATGCTTGTCCGCCGGCTTCTCGTCGCGCAGGAACGCGACGACCTCGTCGATCGGCAGGTACTCGTAGCGCAGCACGATGTTGAGCTCGTCGAGCAGCACCAGGCGGTTGTCGTCGCTGCGAACCAACTCCTTGGCGCGCTCCCAGGCGGCGCGGGCTGCCGCGATGTCGCGGGCGCGGTCCTGGGTCTCCCAGGTGAAGCCTTCGCCCATGATGTGCAGGGTGACGAGCTCCGGAAATTTCGCCAGCAGCCTGGCTTCGCCGGTGTCCCAGCTCGGCGACTTGACGAACTGGACCACCGCCACCGGCCAGCCATGGCCGATATGGCGGAACACCATGCCGAGCGCGGCGGACGTCTTGCCCTTGCCCGTGCCGGTGTGGACGATCAAGAGGCCCTTGTCACCGGTCTTGCCGGCCATGATCTTGTCGCGGGCCGCCTTGTGCTTGCGCATCTTCTCGGCGTGACGCGCATTCTCGGTGTCGTCGCGGTCCGGTTCGGTCACAGTCGTGTCTCCTGCAAAGTCAAAAGCTCGGCGACCAGATTGGCGGCGCTGTTCGAGCGCGGCGTCCACAGCCCGCGGCGCATCGCCTCGGCAAAGCGCCGTGCCGTTTCGCGCAGCGCCGCGGGATTGGCCTCCGCCATGAAGTCGCACACCCGCGCGTCCTCCAGATAAGCCGCGAACAGCTGGTCGAAATGATGGCTCGACACCGCGTCGGTCGAAGCGGCGAAGCCGAACAGGTAATCCACCGTCGCCGCGATCTCGAACGCGCCTTTGTAGCCATGGCGCATTACGCCGTCGATCCATTTCGGGTTGGCGGCGCGGCCGCGCACCACGCGCGAGATCTCATGCGCCAGCGGTCGCGGCAACGGCGCCTCGGGGCGAGAGGTGTCGATATGAGCAATGCGCGGCGCGGCGCCGCGCAGGCTCTGCACCGTCGCGGCGAGCCCGCCCATGAACTGGTAATAGTCGTCGGAATCGAGAATATCGTGCTCGCGGTTGTCCTGCGCCTGCGCGACCAGGTCGACACGGCCGAGCTGGGCGGCGAAATCGCCGCGGGCAGCCGCGCCCTCGCTGCCGCTGCCATAGGCGAACGCGCCCCACGACAGGTAGACGTCGGCGATATCGCCGCGCGTGTCCCAGCCCCCCTCGTCGATCAGCGCCTGCAGTCCCGCGCCATAGGCGCCGGGCTTGGCGCCGAACACGCGATAGCTCGCCTGCCGCTGCGCGGCGTCGGCCGGCACGCCGTCTGCCGCAAGCGCACGCGCCCGCACGCGAACATGGGCCGCGATCGGATTGGCGTCATCCGGTTCGTCCAGCGCCGCGATCGCGCGCACGGCGCTGTCGAGCAGGTCCATCTGGGTCGGGAAGGCGTCACGGAACAGGCCCGACACCCGGAAAGTGACATCGACCCGCGGTCGCCTCAGCTCCGCGAGCGGTATGACTGCGAAACCGGTGACCCGCCCGGATGCCTCGTCCCACAGCGGGCGCGCGCCGATCAGCGCGAGCGCCTGTGCCACATCGTCACCGCCGGTGCGCATATTGGCGGTGCCCCAGGCCGACAGCGCAATGGTGCGGGGCCATTCGCCGGCCTGCTGCCAGTAGTGCTCGACCAGCCGCTCGGCGGCGAGCCGGCCGATACGCCACGCTGACGGGCTCGGCACCGCACGCACGTCGACCGCGAAGAAATTGCGGCCGGTCGGCAGCACGTCCGGCCGTCCACGGGTCGGCGCGCCGGATGGCCCGGGCGGCACGAAGCGACCGTCGAGCCCGCGCAGCAGCGCCGTGATCTCGGCCTCGCCGCAGCCGCTGATGGTCGGCCGCAGCCGGGTCTCGATCCAGTGCAGCACCGGTGCCGCCTGCGTCCAGGCCGGATCGGGCGCCGCGTCGCCGCGCACCAGCGCCGCAGCGAGATGCTCGATCCGCTCCACGGTGTCGCCAGCGGTGCGCCAGGGCGCATCACCGAGCGTAGCAAGCGTCGACGGCCGCGGACCGCTGTAGTCAACCGCCAGTTCCCGCGTCAATGGATCAAATTCGCCGAGCCCCAGGTCACGCGCCAGCGCCCGGTGCAGCGACGCATCCTCCGGCCGGATCTCGGAACGCGGCAGCCGCGCGATGGCGACCAGGAGGTCATCGCTCTGCCGTCCCCCGGGCGAACGGCCGAACACATGCAGGCCATCGCGAATCTGCATTTCCTTGAGATCGCAGAGATGGGCATCGATCGCCCGTAGTGCGTCGACGGTCGGCGTGTCTCTGTCGACGCCGACATCGGCGTCGAGGCGCTGCACCCGCGCCAGCGACAGGATGTCATCAGCGATCGCGCCCGCCCGCTTGGGATCGAGATCGGCGGCGAGCGCATATTCGTCGACCAGACTTTCCATCCGCGCCAGATCGTCGTGCAGCTCGGCGCGGGTCATCGGCGGTGTCAGGTGATCGACGATCACCGCGGCAGTGCGGCGCTTGGCCTGGATGCCTTCACCCGGGTCGTTGACAATGAACGGATAGATATGCGGCAGCGGTCCCAGGACCGCATCCGGCGTGCAGTCGGCGGAGAGGCCGGCGCTCTTGCCCGGCAGCCACTCCAGGTTGCCATGCTTGCCGAGATGGATCACGGCGTGCGCGTCAAATGCGGTGCGCAGCCACAGGTAGAATGCAAGATAGTGGTGCGGCGGCGCGAGGTCGGGATCGTGATAGGTGCTCTTGGGATCGATGTTGTAGCCGCGCGCCGGCTGGATGCCGACCATGAGGTTGCCGAAGCGATGCAGGCCGAGATGGAAGGCGTCGCCCACGACATGTGGATCCCGCGCCGGATCGCCCCAGCGCTCGGTGATCGCCTGCCGGACGCTCGCGGGGAGTTGCGCGAACGCCTGAGCATAGTCGGTAAGCGGCCAGCGCACGCCACCATGACGCGCGGCGCGGTCCGCGAGGTCGTTGGTCGGGCCAGCCTGCAGGCGCCGCATCATCGCGGCGTTGTCGCCCGGCGCGGCGCCGGCATCGTATCCGGCCTGACGCATTGCCTGCAGGATACCTATCAGGCTTTCCGGCGTGTCGAGACCGACGCCATTGGCGAGCCGTCCGTCGCGGTTCGGATAGTTGGCGAGCACCAGCGCCACCCGCCGCTCAGTCGGCGCAGCGCGACGCAGCGCCACCCAGCGCGCGGCGAGCTCCGCCGTCGCGGCGACGCGATCGGCAACGGCACGCAGCATGGTCGGCGCGAACGCGCCGTCGGCGGCAGCCGCCTTCTCCTTGAAGGCGATGGCATGGGCGAAGACGCGGCCATCGACCTCGGGCAGCACCACATGCATGGCGAGGTCGCGCGGTGTCAGGCCGCGCGACGACGTCTCCCAGGCGGCGCGGGACGATCCCGCCAGCGCCACCTGCAGCACCGGACAGTCGAACGCCGCAAGGACGCCGCTGTCGGCGGCTGCGGTCGCGGTGGCGAACGCCGTTGCGTTGATGATGATCTTGGGCGGATGCGCGGCCAGCGCCGCACGCAGGAAAGCGCTCGAGCGCTCATCTTTGAGGCTGGTGACATAAACGCCCACCGGATCGAGGCCGCGCTGCTGCAGGGCCTCGGCGAGGTCGGCGAGCGGCGCGGTGTCACCGGCGGCGGCCAGCGCGCGGTAGAAAATCATGGCTGCACGGGGGCGTTCGCTCGATGCCGGCTCGGCGGGCCAGAACCCGGCCGCGGGCATCGGTCGTGGCGGCGGCGGTGCCTCGCCCTGCCCGATCAGATGCGCCGCGAAGCGCAGCGCCAGCGCGATGTTCTCCGCGCCCCCCTCGCTGCAGTAGCGCCACAGCTGCTCGGTGGCGCCTGCATCCAGCGTGCCGCGCGCGGCCAGCGCCGGATTCCAGGTCAGCTCACCTGGAATGCAGGCGAACAGCGCACCGCGGCGCAGCGCATCGGCCCGCAGGCTCTCGATGCCATGCGGCCAGTAGCTTTCGCCGCCGAGCATGCGCAGCACGACGATTTTCGCTGCGCTTAGCGTCCGCTCGACATAGGCATCGACCGAAGCCGGGTGACCAAGCGCCAGCAGATTGGTCAGCGTCAGCGATGGAAAGTCCGCTCCCAGCCGTGCGGCCGCGGCGCCGAACGCCGCGAGTTCGCTGTCGGCCGCCGACAGCACGACGATGTCGGTCGTCGGCTGCCCGAGATCACGGGCGACGTCGCCGTCGTCGATGCCACCGCTGGTGTCGAGCTTGAGGTGCATCGGATCGTCGTAACCTCCTAGCCGGCGAGCGCGCGGCGTGCCGCGTCGCCGTCGAAACCCTTCAGACCGATGACGACGAGGTGCTCGGCTTGCGCCGCATCAGGACGTCCGAACGCCAGTTCGACCCGGCTGCCGACCGCCTGCACCACTACCGGCGCCGGCTTGCCGTCAATACGGGCATGCCCCTTGACGCGCAGCACCCCATCCAGAGCGAGGGCCTGCGCCACACGCGCCCGCACACCGTCGAGATCCGACGCGGCTGATGGCGTCACCACGATGCTCTCGAAGTCATCATGGTCGTGCTCCTCTTCCTCACCGTGGTGACCGGCACGCGCAGCGAGATCGTCTTCGGCCGTTGCCTTGAGGCCGATCAGCACATCGGCGGGCAGATTGCCTTCGGAGCGCACCAGCCGCACGCCGGACCGCACCACGGCGGCGAGACGGCTCTCCATCTCCGCCAGCGCCTGCGGCGCCACAAGGTCGGACTTCGACAGCACGACGAGGTCGGCGCAAGCGAGCTGATCCTCGAACACCTCCTCGATCGGATCGTCGTGATCGAGCGAGGGATCGGCGGCACGCTGCTCGCCCAGCGCCTCCTCGTCGAGCACGACACGGCCTTCGGACAGCGCCAGCGCGTCGACCACCGTGACCACGCCATCCACCGTGGCGCGGGTGCGCACATCAGGCCAGGCGAACGCCTTCAGCAGCGGCTGCGGCAGCGCCAGGCCAGATGTCTCGATGACGATGGCGTCGAGCGGCCGCTCGCGCGACAACAGCTTGTCCATGGTCGGAATGAAATCATCCGCCACCGTGCAGCAGATGCAGCCATTGGTCAGCTCGACGATATCGCCCGGGGCGCACGCCTTGGCGGCGCATTCCTCGACAAGGCCGCCATCGAAGCCGGCGTCGCCGAATTCGTTGACGATGACCGCGATGCGGCGACCGCCGGCCTGGGTGAGCAGCGAGCGCAGCAGGGTGGTCTTGCCGGCGCCGAGAAAGCCGGTGAGGACGGTGACGGGAACACGGGACATGCGAACTCCGGATCAGGCAGGTGGAATGGACGAACGTTTGAGCCACAGCGGCAGCCCCGCCGCGACAAAGGCGACCTCGGGCACGGCTGCGGCGATGGTCTGGTTGAGGCGTCCCTGGGCATCCCGGAAGCTGCGGCCGAGCGGTGTCTCCGGGACAAGGCCGAGGCCGACCTCGTTGGACACCAGCACCACGGGACAAGTTGCGTTACGCAGCCAGTCGGCGAGGCGCGTGCCCTCGCGCGCGGCATCGCGGCCGGCGTGCATCAGGTTGGAGAGCCACAGCGTCAGGCAGTCCACCAGCACGGCAACGTCCACGTCGCTGTCGCGCGCAAGGACCTCGACGAGATCGAGCTCGACCTCGCGGGTGGTCCAGCCGGCGCCACGCCGGTCGCGATGATGCGCGATGCGCGCACGCATTTCGTCGTCGCCTGCGGCCGCCGTCGCGACGTAGATCCGCGCAAGGCCGCTGGCCGCGATCAGCGATTCGGCGAAGGAGGATTTGCCCGAGCGCGCGCCGCCAAGCACCAGAGTGGTTTGCAGCACGCTCATTTGGGCGGCTCGCCATCGTCCGGCGACCAGATCGCCGGCGGAATGCGCGCCACGGTGCCTTTGCGCAGCACCTCCGCGCGCGACCGCCACGGCACCAGGCCATAGTTCGACATGCGGTACGCGGACACGAAGCTGGTCAGCGCCGGCACGCCGCGCTCGACATCGAGATCACCGAACAGGAAAGTGTAGCGGTCGGCGCCGGACACCGCGACGGTCACCGGCCGTTTGCAGACGCTGAGGCATTGCACCGCACGAACCCGGGCGGGCTCGCCACCGGCCTCGAACACCTCGCGGAGCGCCGCGAGCAGCGCGGGCCCGACCGTCGGCGGCGCATCCGCCGCGCGGCAGGTGGTGCAGACGCTGACAACGACATCCGGCTGAACATCCGCACGGGCCTCGGGCGCGGTCACCGTAGGCGCATCGGACGGGGATTCGGATCGATCCATCACAAGCTCTCAAGGCGTGGCTTCTAGGGCCGCGAGCTTTGTCGGATCGCGCGATGGCACGGGCCATCGGTCAACGCTCCCGTCCGGTGCACCCCGCCCCGACGCCTCCAAAGCACAAGTCCTGATGGCAGGTCTCCTGGCTTGCGAGTCGCGGCCTGATCGCCGCCTTCCCGGGACCTCCCAGTGGCTTCGGCACAGGCTCGTCGCTTACAGTTGCGGGGGCAGCGCCGGCCTTGAGACGAGCTCGCACCGGCTTCCCTTTTCACCTTCCACCGGGGAAGGAACCATCGGCCGGCACGGTATCTGCGGCCATCGCCGGGGTCAACCGCGCGAAACCGACGACTGGTTGACGGCCGCGACCCGCCATCCCGACGCCAGCCGATCGATCCGGGTCAGCGACAGCGGATCGATGACAAAACGCAGCGCATTCTCCGCCGCAAGGTCGAGCGCGATCGCCAGCGCCGCCCGCACGGTTCCCGAATGCACCACCAGCACCGCCTCGCCGTCAGGCAAGGCCGCGAACCCTCGCGACACCCGCGCGATCTGGTCGACAAAGCTCTCGCCACCGGGCGGCCGGTTGGTGGCGGAGGCAGCCCAGAACGCCCGATAGGCATCGCCCATCTCGGCGGCGAGGTCGTCGTGCCGGCGTCCCGTCCAGGAACCGAAATCTTGCTCGCGAAACAACGGGGCGAGCTGCGGCGTGAGCCCAAGCGCCGCGGCGGTTTCGCGGGTGCGCCGGGCCGGACTGCAAAAGCTGGTGGCGGAAGACGGCAGCAGGCGCCGCAAGCCAGCCAGCGCGATATGATCCGACACGTCGGCAGGCGCATCCGGTCCATGGATCACGCCCCGCGGACCATCGACCGGCGCATGGCGGATCAACCACAGCCGGGAGACATCCGTCATCATGCCAACCGAGCCGACAGCAGGAGCAGCACCACGACCTCCACTACCTGTTCGGCCGCACCGAGCACATCGCCGGTGTAGCCGCCGATCTGGCGGCGAGCCAGCCAACCCATGACAGCAGCGCCAAACACGGTCACCATGATGGCGCCGAGCGCGGTGCCGAACGGCAGGCAAATGAGAGCGATGGCACCGCCAACCGTCATCGCGGTCAGCACCGTGGCCTGATCGGGCCGACCGGCGCTGGCGGCAAGGCCGTCGCTGCGCGCCGGCGGCAGCAGCAAGGCCAGCGCCGGCAGCGGGCTGCGTGCCAGCGCATGGGTCGCCACCAGCGCCGGCACCACCGCGTGCAGCGGCAGCGCGGCCAGCGCCGCGAGCTTGGCGGCGAAGCTCGTGATCATCGCCAGCATGCCGTAGCTGCCGAGCCGGCTGTCCTTCATGATCGCGAGCTTGGCGGCGATGTCGCGTCCGCCGCCGAAACCATCGGCAACGTCGCCAAGGCCATCCTCGTGCAGCGCGCCGGTCAGCCACGCGCTGGCGCCCAGTGTCAGCGCTGCTGCGGCAAGAGGCGGCAGGCCGAGCCGCAGCAGCGCGAGGTCGAACAGCCCTGCGGCGAGGCCAATGACAGCCGCCACCAGCGGAAACAGGCGCATCGCCCGCGGCACGTCGACGGGGCCCGCCGGCGGCGCCAGCGGCACCCGCGTCAGGAAGGTCACGGCAAGGCGGAAATCGTCGAACCAGTCATGCATGGGCACGGCAGCAACAATCGGACGGCATCGCCTTGCTGCATACACGCGCCCTGCCAAAATTGCTTCCGTTTTCCGCCATTGACAGCCCCTCCCTGCGGTGGGATCGAGGGTTCGCAGTCCCGCCCGACAGGTTTTTCATGCCCTTCGAGACGCTCGACGAGATCCGCGCCTTCTGCCGCGACCCTTCGCACGGCAACGCCCAGGCGGCCGAAGCTGCCGCCGCGCGGCAGGACACGCTGACCAAGCCGCCGGGCAGCCTCGGCCGGCTGGAAGAGCTCGCCGTCTGGCTCGCCACCTGGCAGGGCCGGGCCGTTCCGCGCCTCGACCGCATCAAGATCGCGGTGTTCGCCGGCAATCACGGCATCGCCGCCCGGCGGGTATCGGCCTTCCCGCAGGAAGTGACCCATCAGATGGTGGCGAACTTCGCCGCCGGCGGCGCCGCCATCAACCAGCTCGCCAAGCTGCTGGGCGCCGATCTGCACGTCACGCCGCTCACCCTCGACCGCCCGACGTCGGACTTCACGAGGGCGCCGGCCATGGGCGAGGCCGACTTCCTTGCCGCGGTCAACGCCGGCTGGGCTTCGGTGCCCCTCGCCTGCGACCTGCTGATCATCGGCGAGATGGGCATTGCCAACACCACCACCGCGGCGGCGCTTTGCGCAGCCCTGCTCGGTGGCGGCGCGGCGCGCTGGGTCGGCCGCGGCACCGGCGTCGACGACGATGGCCTCGCGCGCAAGCGCGCCGCGATCGATGCCGGGCTTGAACGCCATCGCGCGCAACTCAACGATCCGCTGGCCGTCGCCGCGGTACTCGGCGGTTTTGAGCTCGCCGCCATGGCAGGCGCGGTGCTGGCGGCGCGGGCGCAGCGCATCCCGGTCCTGCTCGACGGCTTCGTCAGCACGGCCGCGATCCTGCCGTTCGCAAAGCTCAACCCGGAGCTGCTGGCGCATTGCCGCGCCGGCCATGTCTCGGCCGAAGCGGGCCATCGGCAGTTGCTCGCCGACCTGCGCCTCGAGCCGCTGCTCGATCTCGGCATGCGGCTCGGCGAGGCTTCTGGCGCCGCCACCGCTGCGCTGCTGCTGCGCGCCGCGGTCGCCTGCCATGCCGGCATGGCAACCTTCGCCGAAGCCGGCGTCTCCGACGCCGGCTAGCTTCGCACGGTCATGTCTGCGGAAAAGTCAGCCGCCAGCGAATGCGATCGTCGGCGCCCGGGCCGGCCTGCGGCGCGACATCGGAGATCCTGACCGGCTCGTCGGTCGCGGCGTCGACCAGCTTCAGCTTCACCGGCCGGCCGGTCTTGCGGTTCACGAACCTCATCGGCGGGCCGTCCTCTCCGGTCACCTTCCACCTGTCGCCGATCTGGATCAGCGCCTGGGTCAGCAGCACCGTGTCCCAGCCCTTGCGCGTCAGCAGGTATTCATGGCGCTCCGGATTGGTCTGGTACAAGCGCCGCTCGATCAGCTCGTTCGCTTCGAGATGCTTGAGACGATCCGACAGGGTCGCGTGGGTGACATCGGTCGAACGCCGCAGATCCTCATAGCGGCTGAGGCCGAGCGACAGGTCGCGCAGGATCAGGATCGCCCAGCGATCGCCGATGGTCTCCAGCGCCCCGGCGATCGAGCACGCCATTCCGTCGAAACTCTTCGAACGCATCGTTGATCCGCCTCTCCCCGCTCAGGCCGGCTTGCCCGCCGTCCCGATCATCGCGAATGTCGCCGTCGCGTGCACCGCCAGTTGTTCGGCGCCGTCACGAACGAAGCCTTCGGCATAGCTGGTCTGCCGCCCGAGCTTGATGACCTTGCCCTCCGCCGAGATCAAGCCCGAGCGCGCCGACAGCGGCCGCAGGTAGGTCAGCTTGAGATCGAGGGTCACCGCGCCCTGCCCCGCCGGCAACATGGTCGAGATCGCACAGCCCATCACGGTGTCCAGCAGTGTTGCCGCAACCCCACCATGCAGCAAACCGATCGTGTTCTCCAGACTCTCGTGTGGCTCGATCGCCATGCCGATCAGGCCGGGCTCGGCGACATTCATCATGAAGCCCATCAGCCGAGCGATCGGCGGCGGCGGCAGCAAGCCATCGCGGATCCCGCGCATCGCCTCGAGCCCTGACAGCTTCGCCGCCAACTGCGCCACCGGTTGCGGCGCCTGCCAGTCGACGACGTGTCGCCGCTGCGCCGTCGTCGCGAACAAGGCGGCTCGCTGAAGCTCCATGTCGTCCATTACTTCTCCTCCGGCCACCGGACCACCCGCATCAAAACGCTTGCATCCAGCGCGCATCTCATTCACTCTTATTATTAGAGTTACAAAATGTCCAGCCCTTGCCGCCCCCCATAGGGCCCGGCAACAACGGCGCGCATGGAGATCCACATGAGCCAGAGCGACGACCGGCATCACGCCGTGTCGATCACCATCAACGGCACCCGCAGATCGGCAACGGTCGAAGCCCGCAAGCTGCTGGTGCACCTGATCCGTGACGATTTCGGCCTCACCGGCACCCATGTCGGCTGCGACACCTCGCAGTGCGGCGCCTGCACGGTCGACATCGACGGCCAGGCGGTGAAGTCCTGCACCGTGCTCGCGGTGATGGCCGATGGCGCCTGCGTCACCACCATCGAAGGGCTCGCGCCGAAGAACGGCGGGCTGCACCCGATCCAGACTGCGTTCCAGGAGCAGCACGCCCTGCAGTGCGGCTTCTGCACGCCGGGAATGATCATGAGCGTACGCCAGCTGCTCGCGACGTGTCCCGCGCCGGACGAGCACGAGATTCGCCACGGCCTCGCCGGCAACATCTGTCGCTGCACCGGCTATCACAACATCGTGCGCGCCGTCGAAACCCTCGCCGCGGAGGCTCACCATGACTGACGCAGCGCCCCGCTACATCGGCCAGCCGCTGCGGCGGCGCGAAGATCTCAAGCTGATCACCGGCAAGGGCCGTTACGTCGACGACATCAAGCTGCCGGGCATGCTGCATCTGGCGATCCTGCGTTCGCCGCACGCCCATGCGAACATCAGGCATGTCGACCTCGACGCAGCGCGCGCCGCGCCGGGCGTGCGCCTTGCGCTCGCCGGAGCCGACCTCACCGGCAGGCTCGGCGCCATCGTGCCGAACTGGATTCTGCCGGGCACCAAGGTGCCGCACCGCCCGGTCGTCGCTGTCGATCGCGTGCGCTTTGTCGGAGAATGCGTCGCGCTCGTCGTGGCGGAGACGCTCGCGGAGGCCTGCGACGCTGTCGGCCTGATCGACGTGGACTACGAGGCGCTGCCGTCCGTGGTCGGCGAGGATGCTGCGATCAGGCAGGGGGCGCCGCAGTTGCACGACAATGTGCCGGGCAATATCACCACGCTGTTCAGGATCAAGGGCGGCGACTTCCAAAAGGCGGTGCAGGACGCCGATCAGGTCATCAAGCTGCGCATCGTCAACAACCGCCTGATCCCGACCTGCATGGAGACCCGCGCCATCCTCGCCGATCCCGGCGCCGACGGCGTCATGACCGTCTACATCCCGAGCCAGGTGCCCCACATGCACCGCCGCTGGATCGCCGAGACGGTCGGCATCTCCGAGCACATGCTGCGCGTGGTCGCGCCCGACATCGGCGGCGGCTTCGGTGCCAAGATGCATCTCTATCCGGAAGAACTGCTGTGCACCTATCTGGCGCGCGAGCTCGGCGCCCCGGTGAAATGGTGGGAAAGCCGCTCCGAAAGCCATCAATCCACCAGCCACGGCCGCGCCCATATCGAGACCATCGAGGCCGCGATCCGCAACGATGGCACCATTCTCGGCATGCGGGTGGAGACGCTGGGCAATGTCGGCGCCTACCTCTCCAACATGGCGAGCGGCGGCCCGACGGTGAACACCATCAGCTACGGTACCGGCTCGTACCGGATCGCCAACTATGAGGCGATCTCCAAGGTCATCGTCACCAACACGGTGCCCGTCGACGCCTATCGCGGCTACGGCCGGCCGGAAGGCGCCTACATCGCCGAACGCACCATCGATGCGGTGGCCCGGCATCTTGGCCTCGACCAGGTCGAGGTGCGGCGCAAGAACTTCATCCAGCCCTCGGACTTTCCCTATCGCCCGTATAGCAGCACGGGCGTGATCCTCGACAGCGGCAACTACGAGGGCTGCGTTCGCAAGGCGCTCGCGGCATTCGACTATGATGCGCGGCGCAAGGAGCGGGACGACTTGCGCGGCCAGGGGCGCTACCGCGGCATTGGCGTCGCCGCCTACACTCATATGTGCGGCATGGCGCCGTCGCGTCGCCTCGCCACGAGCGGCTTCGACCGCGGCGGCTGGGAAAGCGCGCGGGTCAGCATTGATTCCAGCGGCCGCGCGGTGATCTATTCGGGTTCGATGAGCCAGGGCCACGGCCATGCCACCTCATTGGCCCAGATCGCCGCCGATGTGCTGCAGATCCCCATCGAATACATCGACGTGGTGCAGGGCGATACTCGGCTGGTCCAGGCCGGGCATGGCACCTTCAACTCGCGCTCGATGGCGGTCGGCGGCTCGGGCGTGCATGTCTCGTCTCACCGTGTCCTCGTCAAGGCGACGAAGATCGCCGCCGCCTTGCTGGAGGTCGACGAGAAGGACGTCGCTTATGAGCAGGGACGGTTCAGCGTGCCCGGCACCGATATCGCGCCGGTGACCTTCGCCAGCGTCGCGCGCATGGCCTATGTCGGCCATCGCCTGCCGGCCGGACTCGAGCCCGGTCTCGACGAGACGGTGTTCTACGATCCCGTCGGCATGGGCGCGCCTTCGGGCGTGCACATCGCCTATGTCGACGTCGACCCCGACACCGGCATCGTCGATATCATCGACTATGTCGCCGTCGACGATGTCGGCACGCTCATCAATCCGTTGCTCGCCGCCGGCCAGATCCATGGCGGCGTGGTGCAGGGGATCGGGCAGGCCCTCTATGAGAGCGTGACCTACGATCCCGACAACGGCCAGTTGATGACCGGTTCGCTGCTCGACTACGCCGTGCCGCGCGCCGAGCAGATGCCCAACATCCGCGCCTCGTTCCAGGAAACGCCGTCGCCGACCAATCCGATCGGCGTCAAGGGCATCGGCGAGAGCGGCGCGATCGCCGCACCGCCAACCATCGTCCATGCCGTGCTCGACGCGCTGGCGCCGTTCGGCATCACCCATCTCGACATGCCGATGACGCCGCCGCGGATCTGGGCGGCGATCCAGGCCGCCCGCACCGGAGCCCCGTCATGATCCCCGCAGCCTTCGACTACATCCGCGCCACCTCGCTGTCCCACGCCCTCGGCCTGCTGCAGGACGACCCCGACAGCAACAAGCTGGTCGCCGGCGGCCACAGCCTCATTCCGGCGCTGAAGCTGCGGCTTGCCTCACCCGAGCGGCTGATCGACATTCGCAACCTCCCCGAACTGAAAGGCATCTCACTCGGAGACCGCATCCGGATCGGCGCGCTGACGACCCATGCGGAGCTGCTGGCAAGCGATGCCCTGCACGAAGCCGCACCGATCTTCCGCCAGGCCGCGAACCTGATCGCCGATCCGCAGGTCCGCAACCGCGGCACCATCGGCGGCGCGCTGGCGAACGCCGACCCGGCCGCCGACTGGCCGGCGGTGGTGCTCGCGCTCGGCGCGACGCTCGACGTCGTCGGGCCCAACGGACCGAGCCGGGTCGCCGCCCGCAATTTCTTCGTCGACATCATGACCACGGCGCTCGCGCCCGACGAGATCCTGCTCGCGGTCGAGTTCGACCGGCCGCAGCCCGGCACGCGCTTCCGCTACCGCAAGATCCGCCATCCGGCGAGCGGTTATGCCGTGGTCGGCGTCGCAGTCGTGCTGCGGCCCGTGGACGGCGCGGTCGCGGAGGCCACGATCGCGATCACTGGCGCGACCGGCCACGCCTTTGTCGCCGTCGACGCCGCGGCGCAGCTGATCGGCAAGCCACTGTCGGAGGCGACGATCACAACGGCCGCGGACGTCGCAAGCGGGCAAGCCGAGTGTCTCGCGGACAATTACGCGCCCGCGGCCTATCGCCAGCATCTGATCCGGACAGAAGTCGCGCGGGCGCTCGCATCTCTGGACGGTGACTGACTTGCTGACGCCGTCGCTAGGACCGTTTGCGTGGGATGCGGGCCGCCTTGGCGCGCGAGGCGCCCGCTTCATCGTCAACGCGGTCCCCGAACCGCTTGCGGTTGAAGGCGACAGCGCCGGTGCCTGGTACGACCTCGACATCCTCGAGGCGCAACGGGGTACCACGCGGCGACTGCAAATCAGGATATGCGATCGGCCGGCCGCTTTCGCGATCGCGGAACACGACCTGCGGGCCCGCCGGTTCAGCCAGCCAGTCGTCACCCCACTTCTTGAGGGCGAGATAGGCCGGGAAGAACCCTCGTCCCTTTTCGGTCAGCACATATTCGTAGCGGCCGGCATGCTCGGGCAGCGGCACCCGCGTCATCAGGCCCGCCTCGACGAACTTCTTCAGCCGGGTGCTGAGAATATTGGGCGCGACGCCGACATAGTGCTGGAATTCATCGAACCGCCTGACGCCGTAATAGGCCTCGCGCAGCAGCAGGATCGACCAGCGGTCGCCCACCACCTCCATCGCGCGCGCGACGGAGCACTCCTTGTTGGCAATACGGCTGCGCCGTTTATCCGGCATCTCGGATCCTGACCGCGCGCTTCCAGGAGCGCGCGGATCGACTTCTAGCATTCAATCGCATCGATTGACCAGCAACGCATGCCACCGGCTGCAGCAATGCCGCAGCCGGCCATGACCGTGCGTGCCGACCCATCAGGCCGCGGCTTCATCACCCCTGGCCTCGGGCGCCAGCGCCCGCTTGTGCGCGACCAGCGCGCCCGATGCTGTCAACCGCTGTACATCGGCGTCGCTGACGCCCAGCTCACGGAACACCTCCCTGTTGTGCTCGCCCTGGAAGGCCGGCGCGCCGATCGGGGCGAGTTCGTCCCGCGAGAAGTGCCAGGGCCGGCCAGGCAGGCGGTATTCGCCGCCGCTGCGGTCCGGGACGAGTTGAACCGCGCCCCAGTAGTCGCTCCACTCCGACTCCGCGAGATCCTTGACGGAGCGGATTTCACCCATCGCGATCTTCGCCTCGTCGAACTGCGCGTCGAGCGTCGCCATATCCGGGAAGGTCAAGATCCAGGACTGAATGATGGCATGCAGGGCGCCGAAATTCAGCCGCCGCGCGGCCGCGGACGCGAACCGCGGATCCTCCATCAGGTCGACCCGCCGCATCGCCCGCAGCCAGGACGGAAAGGTCCGGCTGCCGACAATGCTGGTGGCGACGGTGAAGTGCTCGCCATGCGGCCCGGTGAAGAACGCGCAGTCGGTGGCGCCCAGCACCGCAGGTTCCGCACCGATGTCGTCGTCGGACAGATCGACATGGGCCCGCTCGTTCACCGCGAGCAGCGTCGCGGCCATGGCGACATCGATATACTGGCCCCGTCCGGTCGCCTCGCGGCTGCGCAGCGCAGCGAGGATAGCGATCACGGCCTGCAGCCCGGTGTAGACGTCGGCATGAGACAGGCTGTCGGTGCGCGGCTCCGCGAGCGCGTCGCCGTAATGGCGCACGCTATTCTCTGTAAACCCCGCCTCGGCCTGCACGGTCGGCGCATACGCCATGCGGCTGCGCCACGGGCCACCCTGGCCATAGCCGGTGATCGACGCATAGATCAGCCGCGGATTGCGCTTCGCCAGCGTCTCGTAGTCGAGCCCGAAGAAGCCGAGCGTGCCGGCCCGGAAATTCTCGACCACGATGTCGGCGCTGTCGCACAGCTTGAGCGCCAGCTCATAGGCCCCGGGAATGTTGAGATTGATGCTGACATTGCGCTTGCCCGCATTCTGCTGGGCGTAATAGCCGGACATGCCGTCAGTGGAGGGAAACGCATAGCGCGAAACGTCCGGGCTCGGCGGTTCCACCTTGATCACTTCGGCGCCCAGATCCTGCAAGGTCCGGGCACACAAGGGGCCCGCGAGCACGCGGGAGAAGTCGACGATACGCAGGCCGTGGAGAGGTCCGCTCATGTCAGCGCCCCGCGAACTTGGCGAGGCCCGGACCGTTCTTGCGGAACGAGGCGAGACCGGCCTTGAGATCTTCCGACGCCCAGATCGGCACCTGCACCCGCGCCATCGCCTCGTCGGCGGCCGTGACGCCGTCATTGACCGCGATATGGACGAGCTCCTTGGTCGCCGCATGAGCCAGCGTCGGCCCCTGCGCGAACTCCTCGGCGATCGCCATCGTCGCCGTCTCCAGCTGTTCTTCCGGGACGGTGAGGTTGATCAGCCCCCATCTCTCCAGCGTCGGCGCATCATAGCGCCGGGCCAGCATCGACATCTCCTTGGCGCGCGCCGCGCCGATACGCTGGGCCTGGCGCTGGATGCCGCCGAGCAGCGGATGCAGCCCGAGGGTCGCCTCGACCGAACCGATCTTGGCCGACGAAGCCGCGATAATGTAGTCGCAGGACAGCGCCAACTCGAGGCCGCCGCCCAGACAGACGCCATGCACGCTGGCGATCAGCGGAATTGGCAGCAGCTCCATGAAGCGCAGGAACTCGACGCCGCTGAGGCGCCGCTCCTCGTCGGCGGCACCACCGCCGCCCTGCGCCACACGCTTCTCGAAGATGTCGAGATCGGCACCGGCGGAGAAGTGCCGCAGCCCGCTGCGCAGGACGATCGCGCGGCTGCCGGCCTGCTGCGCCTGCTCGACCTCGCGCACGATGGCGTTGATCAGCTTCGGCCCCAGCAGGTTGTAAGGCCGATAGGTCATGGTCAAAACGGAAATATTGCCGCGCTGCTCGCGCGTCACCAGGGCGTCCTCGGACACGGTTCTGCTCCCTCGCTGGACGCATTGCCGCGTCCTTTTCGTTCACGGGAGAGAGCCTAGCTTACGACTTGCATTTTGCAAGTCACAAGCTGGACTGTTGCCGCGCAGACCTGCTCTACGTCCGCCTAACCCGCCGGTGCGTAACGCAGGAAGACGTTGCCGTTGCCGAACGTTCGCGACGACAGCAGTTGGAGACCCAGCCGCTCCGGCAGCCCCTCGAACAGTGTCCGCCCGGCCCCGAGCACCACAGGCACCATCACCAATTGATATTCGTCGACAAGGCGGGCTGCAGCGAGCTGCGCCACGAGGCGACCGCTGCCGAGCACCACCAGATCCGGTCCGGCCTGCCGCTTCAGCGTCGAGATTTCGGTGGCGAGATCGCCCTTCAGGAGCGCGGTGTTCTGCCAGGACACCTGCGACAGCGTGCGCGAGAATACCACCTTCTGCTGGGCGTTGATCCGCTCCGCCACCACGGGATTCTGCTCGCGCGCCAGCTGCGTCGGCCAGTAGCCTGCCATCATCTGATAAGTGACGCGGCCGAACACCAGCACCCCGCCGCCCTTGGCGTTATCCTGAACGAATGCGTTGAACTCGGGATCGCGGCGGTGCGCCCAGCTCATGTCGCCCTCCGTGCTGGTGAAATAGCCGTCGAGCGTCACGTTGTTGAAGACCGTCAGCTTGCGCATATTGTGCGTCCTTCTGCAGTGGAGGTGATGCAAGGGGAAGCGCGGCCTGATCGTCAGTCGGAGGGATTGCGCGGCGCCAGTTCGTGCGCGAGATACCGCCTGAGGTGAGCGAGACAGTCCGCCACCACGGCTGGATCCTGCTTCGCCTTGGCAAGAACAAAAGCACCCTGCAGCACCGCCTGCGTGAACAGCGCCATGCTGTCGCTGCTCCATGGCGCATCGGGCGCATTCCGTGCCCGCGCGACATCGATATCGTGCGCGACCGTCGCCGCGTGATCATCGATATGCGCCTCACACGCTTCCCGTATCATCGGATGGGTGCGGTAAGCCTCCTGCACCATGGTGCCAAGCAGGCAGGTGAAACTGGCGAGATCACCCGAGGCAATGGCGCTGCGGAAATCGACATAGCCGAGCACGCGGTCGACCGGATTGCGCGCCTCCTGGAATGACGCCTGCGCGAAGCGCGCATCCGCCTTGGCGGCAAAATGGGCTGCGGCGGCGATAGCCAGCGCTTCCTTGCTCTCGAAATGATGAAAGAAGCTGCCTTTGGTCAGCCCCGCCGCCGCACAGACGTCATCGACGCGGGTCCCCGCGTAGCCGCGCGAGCGGATCACCTGCAGCGCCGCATCGAGCAGCTTGAGCCGGGATTCATGTGGCTGATCGACCATCGCTGAACTCATCGTCGCCTCCGGCAACTGCTTGCCGCATAAGCATACCAACTAGTTGGTATGAAGCAACACAACAGAATGACACGACCAACCCGGGGCTCTGCTGCAGTGCCGGATGTTTAGTGATTCTCGCTGCAACGCAAAATATTTAGCTGAAATTCATCGATTGCGGTGTTTATCAAAATGCGCTTTACTAAACTTAATTACTAAACAGACGCCGGACGTCACCGGCGCATTACGGAAGAAACGTCGCCCACCCACAGCCCGCTCTGCTTTTTTCGGCGCACGGCGCCGCGCGGGCGTTTCAAGGAGGAATTGATGAGATCGTTGCTCACAGCCGCCACAGCTCTCACCGCAGCGGCCCTCGCTTTCGGCCCGGCCGCGCCCGCCCACGCTCAGACCAAGCAGCTCACCTTGTGCTGGGCCGCCTGGGACCCGGCCAACGCGCTGGTCGAACTGTCGAAAGACTTCACCAAGGAGACCGGCATCGGCATGAAGTTCGAGTTCGTGCCGTGGACCAACTACGCCGACCGCTTCCTCAACGAACTCAACTCCCACGGCAAGCTCTGCGACCTGATCATCGGCGACAGCCAGTGGATCGGCGGCGCCGCCGAGAACGGCCACTACGTCAAGCTCAACGACTTCTTCGCCAAGGAAGGCATCTCGATGGATGACTTCATGCCGGCGACCGTGGTCGGCTACTCGCAATGGCCGAAGAACACCGCGAACTACTGGGCGCTGCCGGCGATGGGCGACGCGGTGGGCTGGACCTACCGCAAGGACTGGTTCGCCCGCCCGGACATCCGCACCGCATTCAAGGCGAAGTACGGCCGCGAGCTCGAAGTGCCCAAGACCTACGACCAGTTGAAGGACATCGCGGCCTTCTTCCAGGGCCGCGAGATCGACGGCAAGACCGTCTATGGCGCCTCGATCTATACCGAGCGCGGCTCCGAAGGCATCACCATGGGCGTCTCCAACGTCCTCTACGACTACGGCTTCGAGTACCAGAACCCGAAGAAGCCCTATGACATGAAGGGCTTCGTGAATTCGCCGGACGCCGTCGCCGGTCTCGAATTCTACAAGTCGCTGTACAAGTGCTGTACCCCGCCCGGCGCCTCCAACAGCTACATGAGCGAGGGCCTCGACGCCTTCAAGTCGGGCCAGGTCGCACTGCAGATGAATTTCTTCGCCTTCTTCCCGGGCCTCTACAAGGATCCGAACGTCGGCGGCGACAAGATCGGCTTCTTCGTCAATCCGGCGGCGAAGTACCAGTTCACGCAGCTCGGCGGCCAGGGCATCTCGGTGGTCTCCTATTCCGAGCATCGTGACGACGCGCTGAAGTACATCAAGTGGTTCGCCAAGGGCGACGTGCAGAAGAAGTGGTGGACGCTCGGCGGCTACTCCTGCGCCAAGTCGGTGCTGAACGATCCGAGCTTCCCCAAGAGCGCGCCGTTCGCGGCGGAATTCCTCAAGTCGATGGACATGGTCAAGGACTTCTGGGCCGAACCGTCCTATGCCCAGTTGCTGCAGGCCGAGCAGAAGCGCGTCCACGACTATGTCGTCGCCGACAAGGGCACCGCGAAGGAGGCGCTCGACAAGCTGGTGGAAGACTGGACGCAGATCTTCAAGGACGACGGCAAGTGATGAAGGCTTGACGTTGTCAGTTGCTCCGGGAGTCCCGTCTCTCCCGGAGCAGCCGCCCCTTCCGGATCAACCGTCTTGGCCAGTCCCGACCACAACAGCGACACCGCCGCGCGCGAGCGCGCCGTCCCATCCCCCATGCCCCAGCCGGATCACGGGTCCATGACCGAAGTCTCCGCCCAGAGCACATTTGCAGACCGCGCCGCCGACGCCACACCCGCCTCGGTCGGCCGCGCGATCCGCGGTCTGTCCGACAAGGCCATCGCCTGGTTGTTCATCGGCCCGACCATCGCCTTGCTGCTCGCGATCAACATCTTTCCGCTGATCTGGACGATCTACCTGTCGTTCACCAACTATCGCGCCAACCGGCCGAACGCCGAGGTCAAGTTCGTCGGGCTCGATTGGTACCAGCGCATCCTCGGCGACGCCGATATCTGGGCGGCGATGCAGACCACGGCGCATTTCGTGATCTGGACCATCGTGATCGAGACCGTTCTCGGCTTCGGCCTCGCCTGGCTGATCGACAAGAAATTCCGCGGCCACGCGCTGTGGACCACCGTGATCCTGATTCCGATGATGCTGTCGCCCGCCGTCGTCGGCAATTTCTGGACGTTCCTGTACCAGCCGCAGAGCGGGCTGTTCAATTACGTCATCGCGTTCGTATCCGGTATCGATCCCTCATCTTTCCAGATGCTCGGCAGCGTGCGCCTGAGCCCGTGGGCGATCGTCATCGTCGACGTCTGGATGTGGACGCCCTATGTGATGCTGATCTGCCTCGCCGGCCTGCGCTCGATCCCCGAATACATCTACGAGGCCGCCGAGGTCGATCGCGCATCGCCGTGGCGGCAGTTCTGGTCGATTACACTACCGATGGCGCTGCCCTTCATCATGCTGGCGGTGCTGTTCCGCGGCATCGAAAACTTCAAGATGTTCGACATGGTCAACCTGCTCACCGGCGGCGGCCCCGGCTCGATCACCGAGGTCGCCTCGATCACCCTGAAGCGGCAGGCGTTTGAAAGCTGGCGCACCGGCTACTCCTCCGCCTTCGCCATCATTCTGTTCGTCACCGTGTTCGGCCTCGCCAATATCTATGTGAAGGCCCTGAACCGCGTGAAGCAGCGCTGAGGTCGCCATGTCCGGATCAACCCAGGCTCATTCCGTCGTCGCTCCCTCCCAGCTGTCGCGCCGCATCGCCGGCACGCTGGTGATCGTCTATGCCGTCATCACCATGATCCCGCTGGTGTGGATCGTGCTGACCAGCTTCAAGACCCCGCCGGATTCCATCGCCTATCCGCCGAAGGTGATGTTCACGCCATCACTCGAGGGCTACGTCAATCTGTTCACGACGCGGACGCGGCAGTCGCCCGAGGTGATCGCGCAATTGCCGCCGCCGACCACCTGGTACGACAAGCTGGTGCGGTCGCGGAACATGGTGATCGCCGGTCCGTCCAACGTCATCCCGCGCTTCGTCAACTCGATCATCATCGCGTTCGGCTCTACGTTCCTCGCCGTGGTGCTGGGCACGCTCGCGGCCTACGGCTTCTCGCGCTTCCGCGTGCCGCTCAAGGACGACCTTCTGTTCTTCATCCTGTCGACCCGGATGATGCCGCCCATTGCGGTGGCGATCCCGATCTACCTGATGTACCGCGAGCTCGGCCTGTCCGACACCCGCCTCGGCATGATCCTGCTGTACACCGCCGTCAACGTCTCGCTTGCCGTCTGGCTGCTCAAGGGCTTCATCGACGAGATTCCGCGCGAGTATGAGGAAGCGGCGATGATCGACGGCTACACACGCCTGCAGGCGTTCCGCAAGGCGGTGCTGCCCCAGGCCGCCACCGGCATCGCCGCCACTGCGATCTTCTGCCTGATTTTCGCCTGGAACGAGTATGCCTTCGCCGTGCTGCTGACCTCCGGCACCGCCCAGACCATGCCGCCGTTCATACCCTTCATCATCGGCGAGGGCGGCCAGGACTGGCCCGCCGTCGCCGCCGCCACCACGCTGTTCGTGATCCCGATCTTCGTCTTCACCATCCTGCTCAGGAAACATCTCCTGCGCGGCATCACCTTCGGAGCGGTGCGCAAATGACCGGTCCCGGCCCCACCCGGCCCACCATCCTGCAGCGCCTGCTGCGCTTCCGCCGCGGCCCGTGGGAGAACCTCGCCACGGTGGTGATCGCCCTCGGCATCGTCATGCTGATGCAGCCGTTCTCGGCCACCGCCTACGCCTATTCGTTCGTCACCATCCTTGCCGGCACGGTGTCCTTCACCGTCGTCAGTCATTTTCCGGAGTAAGCCATGGCCGAGATCCGGGTCGAGAACGTCCAGAAGACTTTTGGTGGCTTCACCGCCGTCAAGGGTTCGACATTCACCATCGAGGACGGCGAGTTCTTCGTGATGCTGGGCCCGTCGGGCTGCGGCAAGACCACGACACTGCGCATGATCGCCGGCCTCGAGCTGCCCACCGCAGGCAAGATCCTGCTCGGCGGCGAGGACGTCACCTTCAACCGCGCCGCGGCGCGCGACATCGCCTTCGTGTTCCAGCTGTTCGCGCTGTATCCGCACATGAACGTGCGTCACAACATCGGCTTTCCGCTCAAGTGTCAGGGCATGGCGCGCAGCGAGATCCGCCAGCGCGTCGAGGAGGCCGCGCGCCTGCTGCGCATCGATCATCTGCTCGACCGCCCGGTGTCCGGCCTCGCCGGCGGCGACCGCCAGCGCGTCGCGCTCGGCCGCGCCATCGTGCGCCGCCCCAAAGCCTTTCTCATGGACGAGCCGCTGGGCACGCTGGACACCGAGTTCCGCGACCTCATGATCCACGAACTGCGTGACTTGCACACCCGTATCAGGGCGACCACGGTCTATGTCACCCATGACCAGCTCGAAGCCATGGCGATGGCCGACAAGATCGCGGTGATGAACCATGGCGTCGTCGAGCAATTCGGCCGCCCCCAGGACATCTACGATCGCCCCGCCACCATGTTCGTCGCCGATTTCATCGGCTCGCCACCGATGAACTTCCTCGCCTTCGAGAGCGGCCTCAAGACCGGCGATCGCGCCGTGCGCATCAACGGTGCGGACGTCGCGGTGCCGGAAATCCGCGCAGATCGCGCTCCCGGCGCGCTGGCGCTCGGTGTGCGGCCTGAACACATCGTGTTCGATGACGCCTCCAGCCTGCGCGGGTCGGTGTTCGAATCCGCCTATCTCGGCACCACCCAGATCGTTGCGGTGGAAACGGCCCACGGCGCGATCAAGGCCCGCCTGCCCGCCGACCGCGTGGTGCGCCCGGGCGAAACCGTGGGCCTGCGCTTCCGCTCGGAGCGGCTGTCGCTGTTCGACGCCGGCTCGGGCCGCGCGGTGCCCTCAGCCCTTTATGCAGGAGCCGGCCATGGCTGACGTCGTTCTCGATGGGGTGACCAAGCGCTTCGGCGACACCACCGCGGTCGCCAACCTGTCACTGTCGATCGCCGATGGCGAACTGATCGTGCTGCTCGGCCCGACCGGTGCAGGCAAGACCACGACGCTGCGGCTGGTGGCCGGCCTCGAACACGCCGACGCCGGACGCATTGCGATCGGCGGCCGGGATGTCAGCACGGTCGAGCCGGCGGGCCGCGACGTGACCTTCGTGTTCCAGCAGTACTCGCTGTACCCGCACCTGTCGGTCTACGACAACCTCGCCTTCCCGCTGCGCTCGCCGGCGCGCCGCGTGCCGGAAGATGAGATCAAACGCCGGGTGACCGACATCGCCACCATGCTGCGGATCGCGCACAAGCTCGACAACCGCGCCACGCGGCTGTCCGGCGGCGAGATGCAGCGCGTCGCGATCGGCCGCGCGCTGGTGCGCCGTCCCTCGATCTACCTGATGGACGAGCCGCTGTCGTCGCTCGACGCCAAGCTGCGCTCGGACCTGCGCCTCGAGCTCAAGCGGGTGCAGCAGGACCTCGGCGCCACCATTCTCTATGTCACCCATGACCAGATCGAGGCCATGACGCTGGCAAGCCGCATCGGCATCATGCGGGCCGGTGAGCTGGTGCAGATCGGCACGCCGCGCGAGATCTACCAGAGCCCGGCCAATGTCTATGTCGCAAGCCGCCTCGGCCAGCCAGCCATCAACCTGCTGCCAGCCGGCCTGATCCCCGCCGGCGCGGCCCCCGCGGGCGCGACCACGGTCGGCGCCCGCACCGAGCATCTGCGGATCACCAAAGCGGCGCGCCGCGACGCCCTCGGCGAGGTTGCGCGGATCGAGCATCTCGGCGATCAGAACCACCTGCACATCCGGATCGGCGACAACCGCCTGACCACCCTGGTCGATCCGGGAACGGAGCTCGCGGCCGGCGACACGGTTGCGCTGGCGTTGATCGATCCGCTTTATTTCGATCAGGCTGGATATCGAATCGGAGGAGGAGCCTGATGCTCGACCAAACGGCACGACGCGCCCTGATCGAAACCGCCGCAAGGCGCGTGATCGACCATGCCGATGAACTGACGACGCTCGACCAGGCGATCGGCGACGGCGACCATGGCATCAACATGAAGCGCGGCCTCGAAGCCGTGCTCGCCGATCTCGATGGCCTTGCCGCCAAGCCGCTGCCGGAGGCGCTGAAGGCCATCGGCATGACGCTGGTGATGAAGGTCGGCGGCGCCTCGGGCCCGCTGTACGGCACGCTCGCCATGACCCTCGGCAAGGAGCTGCCGGAAGACCCGAGCCGTGCCGACATCGCCCGTGCCCTCGGCGCGGCGATCGCCGCCGTGAAGGCGCGCGGCAAGTCGGAGGTCGGCCAGAAGACCATGCTCGACGTGCTCGCCCCGGTCGCCGAGGCGCTGGCACAGACCGGCGATCCGGCCGAGGCCGCCTCGGCCGCGGCCGACGCCACCATTCCGATGAAGGCGATCCGCGGCCGCGCCTCCTTCCTCGGCGAACGATCGATCGGCCACATGGACCCTGGCGCGCGTTCCAGCGCATTGCTCGTCGCCGCCATCGCAGAGATAGCAGGACATTCGGCATGACCAAGACCACACCAAGCAGCAACGTCGGCATCGTCATCGTGTCGCATTCGCCCGACGTCGCCCGCGGCACCGCGCAGATGGTGCAGCAGATGGTGGGCGAGGAAGTCCCGCTCGCCTATTGCGGCGGCGATCCCGGCGGCGGGCTCGGCACCAGCGTCGAGGCGATCCTGAGTGCGATTGACCGCGCCTGGTCCGACGCCGGCGTCGCCATCCTGGTCGATCTCGGCGGCGCCGAGACCAATTCGGAGATGGCGATCGAAATGCAGCCGGCGGAACGGCAGGGCAAGATCGTGGTGTGCAACGCGCCGATCGTGGAGGGCGCGGTGATCGCGGCCACCGAGGCATCGGGCGGTGCATCGCTTGACGTGGTGCGACGGACGGCCGAAGAGCTGTCGCCGGCCTGACGGACAACAGAAGGAACGATCATGGTGAATGGTGAAACATCCGGCAGCGTCCTGTTGACCCATGAGGTCGGACTGCACGCCCGCCCCTCGGTGAAGCTCACCAAGCTCGCCAAGACGTTTCAATCGACCATTGAGCTCAACATTGACGGCAGCGACAGCTGGATCGACGCCAAGAGCATCGTCAAGGTGATGGCCGCCAAGGCGCCGCAGGGCACGACGCTGCGCTTCCGCGCCAGCGGCCCCGATGCCGATGCCGCGGTAGCGGCGCTGGTGGCACTGGTCGAACGCGATTTCGATGAGGCGGAGGCCCATGCCGGCAACGGTTGAACTGAAGGGGCGCGCTGCCGCGCCCGGCCTCGCCCACGGTCCGGTACACCGCATCGTCGATGTCGCCGAGCTGCATCGTGCCGCGGACACGCCGGCGAGCGAGCGCGACGCGCTGGCTCGTGCGATCGAGGCCGCGACCGCCGATCTCGGCGATCTCATCGCCGGGACCGATGCCGATGGCGCGGCGATCCTCGAATTCCAGGTGGCGATGCTGGAGGACGACGCGCTGCACGATCCTGCACTCGCCGCCATCGATCGCGGCTCGGACGCCGCCAGCGCCTGGAAGAACGCCCTCGCTGTCCAGGTCGCGGATTATCGCGGCAGCGACGACGCCTATTTCAGCGCCCGCGCCAGCGACCTCGAAGACCTGCGCGACCGCGTGCTGTCGCACCTGTTCGGTGCGACAACTGATGCGCGGATCGCGCCTGGCGCGATCCTGGTCGGCCGCGACCTGACGCCGAGCCGGTTCCTCGCCGTCGACTGGTCGAAAGGCGGCGCCATTGCGCTTGCCGAGGGCAGCCCGTCGAGCCATGTCGCGATCCTCGCACGCTCCCGCGGTGTGCCGATGGCCGTCGGGCTCGGTCATATTCCGGACGAGGCCTTCACCACCGCCATTGTCGATGGCGAGCATGGCCGCCTGCTGCTCGATCCCGGCGCGGAAGACATCACCGCTTTTGGCGCCGCGCGGGATGCCGCCGCGGCCCGCCGCGCTGAGGAAGCAACCGTCCTCACGCAACCAGCCCTGACGAAGGACGGGGTATCCATCTCGGTTCAGATCAACGTCGCCGAGCCGGAAGAGCTCGATACGCTCGATCCGGCGATCTGCGACGGCATCGGCCTCGTGCGTACCGAATTCCTGTTCAGCCGGCCGGGCGGGCTGCCGGACGAAGCAACCCAATATCGCGCCTACGCCCGCATCGTCGACTGGGCCAAGGGCCGCCCCGTGACCATCCGCACCATCGATGCCGGTGGTGACAAGCCCGTTCCCGGGCTGACAGAGAGCGGCGAGTCAAATCCGTTCCTCGGGCTGCGTGGCGTCCGCCTGTCGCTCGCCAAGCCCGCCATCTTCAAGGTGCAGTTGCGGGCGCTAGCGCGCGCAGCGCTGCATGGTCCGCTCAAGATCATGCTGCCGATGATCACGGTACCTGAGGAGATTACGGCGGCCGCCGCCCTGCTCGATGCCGCCGTCGCCGAACTGCAGGTGGAGGGCGTCGATGCCCGCCGGCCGCCGCTCGGCATCATGGTCGAGGTGCCGGCCGTGGCCATCGTGCCCGAGCTGTTCAAGTCAGCCGCATTCTTCTCGATCGGCTCCAACGACCTGACACAGTATGTCACCGCCAGCGCCCGCGACGTTGCCGCGGTGGCAGCACTCAACGATCCCGGTCATCCCGCGGTAACCGCACTGATCCGCCGCGTGGTGGAGACCAGCCGGACGCTCGGCATCGACATCAGCCTGTGCGGCGACATGGGCGGCGATCCACAGCATCTGCCGGCGCTGATCGGCGCGGGCCTGCGCTCGGTGTCGGTGGCGCCGCCACTGGTCGGACGAGTCAAGCTCGCGCTTCGCGACATTGCGACGGGAGGCACGGCATGACCGACGACAGCGACGTCGGCGATGCGGTGGCCGACTACAAGCGGGTGCTACAGCGTGTGCTCGACAACCGCCCCTCCGGCACCCGCGGCCGGCTGGCGCACGCGCTCGGCAAGAACCGCTCCTTCGTCAGCCAGATCACCAACCCGGCCTACGCCACGCCGGTGCCTGCGCAGCACATCGAGACCATCTTCGAAATCTGCCACTTCTCGCCGGACGACCGGCGGCTGTTCCTCGACGCCTACGCGCAGGCGCATCCGCGCCGTGCACCGTCGATGGACGACATGCGCCGCATGCGCCAGCACGTGATCTATCTGCCCGATCTCGGCGACGACGACCGCAACCGCGAGCTCGACCAGTTGGTCGGCGAGTTCGTGCAGCGCCTGAGCAAATTGTTGGGCGAGTGATCGCCCGCCGCCATCATCTGAAAGACGTCCTGGGGAGGACACCATGAAGAAGCTCATCAATGCGCCCGACGCCGTGCTCGCGGAGAGCCTCGACGGCCTCGCCGCCGCCCATGCCGACATCCTGACGCTTGGCGACGAACGCAAGTTCGTCCGCCGCCGTCACCTGATCACCGGCAAGCCGGCGCTGATCTCCGGCGGCGGGGCCGGCCATGAGCCGCTGCATGCCGGCTTCGTCGGCTCCGGCATGCTCGACGCTGCCTGTCCCGGGCAGGTCTTCACCTCGCCCACCCCCGACCAGATGATCGCAGCGGCAAGCGCCGTCGACACTGGCGGCGGCGTGCTGTTCATCGTCAAGAACTACGAGGGTGACGTCATGAACTTCGCCATGGCTGCGGAGATGACCGACAGCAGGAACCTGACGGTGATCGTCGACGACGACGTCGCGGTGGAGAAGTCGACGTTCTCGACCGGCCGCCGCGGCGTCGCCGGAACGCTGATCGTGGAGAAGGTTGTCGGCGCGGCGGCGGAAGCCGGCATGGCGCTCGACGCCCTCAAGGCGCTCGGCGAGCGGGTCAATGCCGGCACCCGCTCGATGGGCGTGGCGCTGACGAGTTGCACGGTGCCGGCGGCCGGCAAGCCGACCTTCACCCTCGGCGAGGACGAGATGGAGATGGGGGTCGGCATCCATGGCGAACCCGGACGCCGCCGTGTCAAGCTCGCCCCCGCCGACCAGATCGCCGAGGAAATCGTCGGCGCCATCGCCGGCGACCTCAAGCAGACCGGCGACTGCATCCTGCTGGTCAATGGGTTCGGCGGCACCCCGTCGATCGAGCTCTACCTGATGTTCAACGCTGCCCGCAAACAGCTCGAGAAACACGGCCTGCGCGTCGGCCGCGCCCTCGTCGGCAACTATGTCACCTCGCTGGAGATGGCCGGCTGCTCGATCACCGTATCGATGCTCGACGACGAGATCGCCAAGTTCTGGGACACACCGGTGCACACCGCCGCGTTGAACTGGGGCCAGCGGTCGTAGGTCCACTGACCCGCCAGCGCCGAGCTCCCCTCATGGTGAGGAGCGCGGCGAGGCCGCGCGTCTCGAACCACGAGGCCCCTCCAGGCCGCTTCTCCGGCCTCATCCTTCGAGACGCCCGCTTCGCGGGCTCATCAGGATGAGGAGGCAGCGTGTCTGCAAGAAACTGCCGCGGCCCACCTACTTCACCGCCTGCTTGCGCAGCGTCGGGCGGATGTTGAACACACGCAGCCGGCCGAGCCGCAGGGCCTCGATCTCCAGCGAGCGGTCGATGCGGTCGCGATCGAGGGTGCGGATGAGGTCGTCGACGCCGTTGATCTCCTGGCCGTCCAGACGCACCACCACGTCGCCCGGCAGCAGGCCGGCGCGGGACGCCGCTTCGTTCGGCTCCAGTTGCGCCAGCAGCGCCCCCATGCGGTTCGGGATGCCGGCCAGCACCGCATGCTGGCGCGGCACCGGCACGGTCTGCGCCGCGACGCCGACATAGCCGCGCCGGACGTGGCCGTGGCGGATGATCTCCGACAGCACGAACTGCGCGGTGTTGCTGGCGACCGCAAAGCAGATGCCCTGCGCACCGCTGATGATCGCGGTGTTGATGCCGATGACCTCGCCCGCCGACGACACCAGCGGGCCGCCGGAATTGCCGGGATTGAGCGCCGCGTCGGTCTGGATCACGTCCTCGATGGTGCGGCCGCTGACCGAGCGGATCGAGCGGCCGAGTGCCGATACCACGCCGGCGGTCACCGTCGATTCGAAGCCGAGCGGATTGCCGATCGCGACCACCAGCTGGCCGCGACGCAAGGTCCTGGAATTGCCGAGCGAGGCGAAATGCAGGTCGCGCGCGCCATCGGCCCGCAGCAATGCGAGATCGGTGTCGGGATCGACACCTAGCACGCGCGCCTCGGTGCTCATGCCATCGGCGTCGCTGAGACGGATCTGCCGCGCCGTGCCGACCACATGGCTGTTGGTCAGCACGAAGCCGTCGGGCGAGATGACAATCCCCGAGCCGACACCGCCGCGGCCGCGCGCACCGGCGTCCGTTGTGCGCGTCTCGACACGCACAACGGCCGGGCCGACCCGCTCGGTGACGTCGATCACGGCCCGGGAGTAAGCGTCGAGCAGCGCCTGATCATCGACCGGCTCTTTTGGCGTCGCGGACCGCACCTGATCGGGCGACGCCGCTGCGTCCGCTGGCGAGTGAAGCGAAATATCCTGGGTGAAATCCAGCATGGTGAACCCTCGGCTTCACAGATGGTGGTCCTGCGAGCTGCTCGCAAGTAGCTCAGGCCCCGACCGTCGGCAGGGGGGCCGCCAGCCAGTCGAGGAGCCCGGCGTTCTCCTCGCGCGGATAGGTGTGGCTGAGATCCTCGATCTCGCGATAGCTGACAGTGGCGCCTGCCGCCGTCAGCGCCTGCCGCGCGCCGCGGGCGATCTCCACCGGGAACATCCAGTCGAGCACACCATGGGTAATGCGGATCGGCAGGCCGTGCAGCCGTTCGGCATCTGCCGCCTGCGCCATCAGCGGGTGGAACGAGGCGGCGACCGGGGCCAGATGGGTGAACGGCGAAGCCGGCTCCAGCCCGCTGACATAGCTGAACGTACCGCCATCGCTGAGGCCGGTAAGCAGCAGCCGCTGCGGATCGATGGCCCAGCGTTCGCGGACAAAGGCGAGGATGCGCGCCAGATTGGGCGTATCCGGATCTTCCCCCATCAGTGCCCAGGTCGGGCCGATCGCGGTCGGCGCGACCAGGATGGCACCGCGGCTGCGCGCATCGCGCAGCCAGCTCCACAGGAAGGCGCGGCCATGGCCACTGCCTCCATGCAGCGCCATCACCAACGGCCAGGCTCGGTCCGGCGTGTAGTACTCCGGCACATAGAGCGAAAAGCCGCCACGATCACGAAACGAATTCTCGGCATGCAGCACGCCGGTGCCGTCGCGCTTGCCGGCGCGCGCGAAGCGGGTCTGGAGATCGGGGTCCTCACGCACCTGCGGATCGAGAAAGAACGCATGGACCGGCGCCAGATCCGTCAGTGGATAGAGCGCCTCCTGGGCCCGCGGCAACTGTCGCAACGCGCCGAACACCGCCCTCAGACCATCCGCCTCGCCCGGCGCCGCGCGCAGGCCGTCGAACGCTGCGAGCACCGCTTCTGCCGCGCCCCGCAACTGCGTGACGACAGGCGCCAGTGCCTCCGGCCAATCCGCGAGCCGGGGCAACGCGTTCCGCAGCGCAACCTCCGGGGTGCCGACAGCCTCCAGCACCGCGGCAAAATCCGGCGGATGGAGATGGCGCGCGATGAAGCCGAGCCCTTCCAGCGACCGCAGCAGCGGCGGCAGCAGAGCGACGAGATCGTCCAGCCGGGCCTGGTCCATGTGCTTCCTCCTGCCAGCCACGATCAGCGACCGTATCCCGCCACGCCGGACTTGCCCATGCATGCCAGTCATGACGATCGATTGCGTCGAGGTCGATTGCCGGTAGAATGACCGGATTGATTTTCGCAGCCCCCATTTCGGGGTCCCGTCGCAGAAGGCTTCCGATCCCCCTCCATGGCTCCCACGCGCAAGGGCAAACGCCGCATCGTCACGCTCAAGCAGGTGGCGGAACTCGCCGGCGTCCACGCCTCCACGGTCTCACGCGCACTCAACCCATCGACCCGCTCGATGGTGATGCCCGCCGTGGTGGAGCGGGTGGTGAAGGCCGCCAACAATCTCGGCTACCGCCCCGACCCGGTGGCAGCCAGCCTGCGCACCGGCCGCTCCGCCCTGGTCGGCATCCTGGTGCCCGATATCGCCAACACCGTGTTCGCCCCGATTCTCAGCGGCGCCAGCGAGCGGCTGTCCGCTCAGGGCTACTCGGTGATCGTCGCCGACGTCGGCAATGACGAGAGCCGGCAGATCGAGCTCGTCACCGGGCTTATGGCGCGCCGGGTGGACGGCCTGATCCTCGCCACCGTCAGCCGCGACGATCCGCTGGTCGCCTACTGCGTCGAGCAGGACTTGCCAGCGGTGTTGGTCAACCGGGCGGAGACCCAGTCCCGCCTCCCCGCCGTGGTCTCCGACGACGCGCTCGGCATGAAGCTTGCTGTCGACCACCTTGTCGAGCTGGGGCATCGGCGCATTGCCCATCTCGCCGGGCCGGCACGACATTCCACCGGCTTCCTGCGGCGGCAGGGCTTTACCGCCGCGATGGCGGCACGCGGCCTCGATGCGGCCGCAGCGCCGTGCGAAAGCGCCGATGCTTTTTCCCGTGACGCAGGTGCCGCGGCGATGCGGCGCCTGCTCGATGCCGCGCCCGGCATCACCGCGGTGGTCGCCGCCAACGATCTGCTGGCACTCGGTGCCTACGACGTGCTGCACGAACGCGGCCTCATCTGCCCCCGCGACATATCGATCGTCGGCCACAACGACATGCCGCTGGTCGACATGGTCGAGCCGGCGCTGACCACGATCCGGATCAGCCATCGCGAGATGGGACGGCAGTCCGCCGACCTGCTGCAGCAGGCGATCGAGCAGCAGGATGTGCCGGTTCGCACCATCGTGCTGCCGCCGCAACTGGTCGTGCGCCGTTCGACGGCAGCGCCCCGCACATCCGGTTGACGCCGCTCTGCAGAGCGATGGTGAGGGCTCAGCGCGCCCGCGCCGGCGCCGTCATCGCATCCGCCCGAAACAGCCGGCTGAGCTGCTCGGGTGTCAGCAATTTCTCCTCCAGCAGGATATCGGCGACACGGCGGTTCTGGGCCAGCGCCAGCTTGGCGACGCGCGAACAGGTCTCGTAGCCGAGCGTCGGCACCAGCGCCGTGACCAGCCCGATCGAGTTGTCGAGCAGCGCCTGGCAGCGTTCCTGATCGACCTCGATGCCGTTGACACATTTGCGCGTCAGTGTGGAGACCGCGGCGGTCAGGGTGCGGATCGATGACAGGATGCAATAGCCGATCGTCGGCTCGAACGCGTTGAGCTGCAGCTGGCCGCCCTCGGCACACATCGTCACCGTCAGATCGTGACCGATCACCATGAAGGCAACCTGGTTCACCACCTCGGGAATCACAGGATTGACCTTGCCTGGCATGATCGACGAGCCAGCCTGAACGGCGGGTAGGCGGATTTCCGCCAAACCTGCCCGCGGCCCGCTCGAGAGCAAGCGCAGGTCATTGCAGATCTTCGACAGCTTGACGGCGACACGCTTCAGCACCCCGGAGAACAGCACGAAGGCCCCCATGTCGGAGGTCGCCTCGATCATGTTGCTGGCGGGCACCATCGGCTGCTGCGAGGAGCGCGCCAGCTCTTCGATCGCCAGCGCAGCATAGCGTGGATCGGCATTGATGCCGGTGCCGATCGCGGTGGCACCGAGATTGACCTCGCGGAACAGTGCCGCCGCTTCGCGAATCCGTTGGATATCCTCCTTGATGGTAACGAAGAAGGCGTCAAATTCCTGTCCGACCGTCATCGGCACCGCATCCTGCAGCTGGGTGCGGCCGATCTTCAGCACGCTGCCGAATTCGACGGCCTTCGACTTGAAGGCGAAGGCAAGCTCTTCCAGGGCATCGATCAGCGGGCCGGAGGCGAAGATGATGCCGAGCCGCAACGCCGTCGGATAGGCGTCGTTGGTGGATTGGGACATGTTGACGTCGTCGTTGGGATGCAGCGCTGCATAGTCGCCCTTCGGCCGCCCCATCAATTCCAGTGCAACATTGGCAATCACCTCGTTGGCGTTCATGTTGGTCGATGTGCCTGCCCCGCCCTGCACCGCGTCGACCACGAACTGGTCATGGAAACGCTTCTCCCTGGCGATAAGGTCGCAGGCCCGATCGATCACGGTCGCCTTGTCGGCCGCAAGATAGCCGAGCCGGCGGTTGGCGCGCGCCGCCGCCTGCTTCACCAGCGCCAGCGCGCGCACGAAATCCGGGAAATGGCCGACCGGCACGCCGGTGATCGGAAAATTATCCACCGCCCGCAGGGTGTGCACGCCCCAATAGACGCTGTCTGGCACCTCGGCGTCGCCGAGCAGATCATGCTCGCGCCGGGTGGCGACGCGGTTGATCTCGATGGAACGGGTGGTTGCAACCTCTACGGTATCCGGGCCCGTCGATTCAGCCGTCATTGTCGTACCTTTCGATCCACGATTGTCGGGAGACTTGCGTCTCTCCTGCCACGATCACATCGCATGCCCGCCGCCATCCCCGCGGTCCAGCGACCACGGCAACGGCTCGTCACCACGAAACACCACCACCTCGTCGTCTCCCACCACGACCGACGACGGCAGCGGACGCACCTGTCGCACCAAGGTCGTGGTACCGCTGTTCAGCAGCAGTCCATAGAACGTGGCGCCATTGACCGAGCAGAACGCTTCGAGACGATCGAGCGCGCCGTCCTCGTCGAACACCTGCGCATAGGTCTGCAGCGCGGTCGCCCCGACGAAGATGCCGGCACATCCGCAGGCCGCCTCCTTGGCGCGCGAGGGATGTGGTGCGGTGTCGGTACCGGCGAAGAAACAGGGCTCTCCCGACGTCGCCGCCCGGCGCAGCGCCAAACGATGATGTTCGCGCTTGGCGACAGGCAGGCAATAGAGATGCGGCCGCAGACCGCCCTGAAACAGCGAGGTGCGGTTGATGACGAGATGATGCGGTGTAATGGTGCCGGCTGCGCGGACCGCATGGGCGCGCACGATCGCCACCGTCTCCTCGGTGGTGACGTGCTCGACCACCACCTTCAACGCCGGAAGATCACGCAGCAGCGGCAGCAGCTGCGTGTCCATGAACACCTGCTCGCGGTCGAACACGTCGACGGCCGGATCGGTCGCCTCGCCATGGATCAGCACCGGCATGCCGATGCGCTGCATGCGCTCCAGCACCGGCCGCAGCGCCTTGATGTCGGTGACGCCGTGATGCGCATTGGTGGTCGCGCCGGCGGGATAAAGCTTGGCCGCTACCCACACCTTCTCGGAAAAGCCGCGTTCGATCTCATCCGGCGCCGTGACATCGGTCAGGTAGCAGGTCATCAGCGGCTGAAAGTCGCTGTCTGGCGCCCGCGCCGCAAGAATGCGCGCGCGATAAGCCGCTGCGGCCTCCACGGTCGTCACCGGCGGCACCAGATTGGGCATGACCACGCCGCGGGCAAACTGGGCCGCAGTATAGGGCAGCACCGCCCGCATCATCTCGCCGTCACGCAGATGCACGTGGAAATCGTCGGCGCGCCGAATGGTGATCCGGTCGGCTGCAGCCGTACGGCGAGCGRCAAGATCAAACAACGCTGCGGTTGTCATAACCATCCCTCCGCAACACCCAGGGAGCGGGAGCCTGGAAGCGAAGCCTGGAAACGGTCGATCGCCATATCGGTCAAGATTCGCAGCGATGCTGAAAGATCAGGCAGCAAAAATAAAGGATCGGCGCAGTTTGATCCAGTGTGAACAGCACACGATTTATTGCATTGCTGCAGTTGCTCATCCGTGGCGACCGAATGCCGCGCCAAGAACTCAATGACGGGTTCGGAGGATCTGCGGCTCGTCGCCGCGACGGCGGTGTGATAAAGTGCACCGCAAACAGGAGAGCCCCGATGGCCTCGTTGACCGAGTGGACCGTTCCGCAAGCCGCTCAGCCACGCAGCGATGACTACGACTTCGACCTCGAGCACGCGCTCGCCGCCGTGGTCGGGCTGCATGCCATCATTCCGCCGGACGCTTTCACGGCCGAAGTGCTCGGCACCGAACGCGTTGGCAACGGCGTATTGATCGATCGTGGCCTGGTGCTCACCGTCGGTTACCTGATCACCGAAGCGGAGACGGTGTGGCTGCATATGGGAGATGGCCATGTGGTGGAAGGCCATGCTCTGGGCTTCGATCAGGAGAGCGGCTTCGGCCTCGTACAGGCGCTCCAACCGATCGATGTTGAACCGCTGCCGCTCGGCAATTCCTCCGTCACCGATATCGGCGACCGCGTGGTGCTCGGCGGCGTCGGCGGTCGCACGCGTTCCGTCGCTGGCCGTATTGCGGCCAAGGAAAGCTTCGCCGGCTATTGGGAATACGCCCTCGACGAAGCGATCTTCACCTATCCAGCCCATCCCAACTGGGGTGGCACCGGGCTGATTTCGGCCAGCGGCGAACTGCTCGGTATCGGCTCGCTCCAGGTCGAGCGCGAGCGCAAGGGCAAGAACGAGCACCTCAACATGGTCGTGCCGATCGACCTGCTCAAGCCGAACCTCAGCGACCTCAGCCGCTACGGCCGCGTCAACAAACCGGCGCGCCCCTGGCTCGGGCTTTATGCCACCGAGATCGAAGACAATATCGTCATCGTCGGCATCGCCGCCAAGGGGCCTGCCGCACGTGCCGAATTGCGCGTCGGCGATGTGATCGTCGCGGTCAAGGGGGAGAAGGTGTCCGGCCTCGCCAGCTTCTATCGTGAGCTGTGGGCTCAGGGATCGGCAGGCGTCGACGTCCCCCTGACACTTTACCGCGACGGCGTCACCTACGACGTCGAGGTGAAGTCGTCGGACCGCGCCCGCTTCCTCAAGCAGCCGCGGCTGCACTGAGCCACTGCCAGCGCCTCAGGTGAACGACCGGCAGCGGGCCGCTCGACCGGCGGCGCTTTGCGCCTGCTGCAGCGCCCTGCTCTCCTCGTGCTCGATGGCAATCGTGCCCCTGACCAGTTGTCCACGCAGCCACTGCGCGATCGCGCATCGCGCCGTGCACGCTCTCATATCAACGTGGCTGGCAAAGCCGACGACGATGTGTCAAACGCATGATTTGCAAGATTCGATGATTTTGACGCATCAGCATGATTACCGTGAGACATGTCGAGCTCGTCCGCGCGCTCGACCAGCATCGCCACTTCGGACGTGCCGCCGAGGCGCTCGGCATCACGCAGTCGGCGCTGACCCGCGCGCTGCAGGCGCTGGAAGCCGATCTCGACGTCCGTCTGTTTGACCGCGGCACAGGCGTTCCCGAGCCCACGATGTTCGGGCGCATCGTGCTGGAATGGGGCCAGCCGGTGATGCGCGGCATCGACAACCTCAACCGCGAGATCCGCCTCGCAAGGGGTCTCGCGATCGGCGAGATCACCGTCAATGCCGGAACGTTTCCATCCGACCTCTGGGTGCCGCAGACGCTGGGACGGCTGGCGATGGAATTTCCCAACCTGCGCTGTCGCATGCGCTCCAGCGAGAGCCGCCGCGCGGTGAAAGAGGTCCTGGACGGCACGGTCGACATCGCCGTGGTTGATCTCGTCGAGATGCGCGGGATCGAGGAGCTCGCGATCGACGAGCTGATCACGGTCGACGTGGCGCTGTTCTGCCGACCGAACCATCCGCTGCTGCGCCACAAGGTGATCAACGAGATGGATCTCGCGGATTTTCCGCTCGCCGGCCCGCGCCCCTCGCACTACGCCTCCGAGGTGATGGAGAGCGCCGGCGAAAATCGTGCGCTGACAGTGCCAAAGTCCGGCGGTTTCGTGCCGCGCATCTGGGTTGAGAGCTTCAGCGCCATGCGCCATGCGGTGACCGCCAGCAACGCAGTCAGCTGGGCTCCGATTGCGCTGCTCGAGCCGTACTGGCGCCGCGGCGAGCTTGCCCATCTGGTGATGCGGCCGGCGCCGATCAACATCACTTACGGCCTCGCCAGCCAACGACATCGGACCCCCTCGCCGGCTGTCCAGGCGTTCGTGACGACCATCCGGAGCGTTGCCGCGACGACGCGCATCCCGCACGACCTCGTCCGCGTGTAACATTGTCGCGGGCACCGATGATCGGATGCACGTTCGATCTGAATCGCGACCCAAACGCGCACTCATTTTTGCTTAGACGCTTTTTTCTTCACATAATCCGGCGCCCGCCTCGCCCAAGCGACGATCGAGCGTCATCCAATTGATGAAAGTTTGATTCAATCTGATCGACGCGACTTAGTCGTGTGACAAATCCTCCATGGGAGGAACGGCCTCGTTTCAACGGCGAGGTCCCGATGTCGCGCGTAGCGTTCTGCCGACTTTTTCTGTCCGTCACGGTCGCACTGCTGTGCGCCGCCAACGGGGTGCGCGCGGCCGACACGCCGGGGCTCTATGTCAGGGTCGGCGCACACACATCGGCCCCGCCGACCGGCTGGGTGCAGTTCTGTCAGACCTACGCCAGGGAGTGCGAGACACAGCGCCTGCAACCCCGCGACATCATCCTGACCGACGATGCGCTGAGCGACCTGCGGCGCCTCAACGATTGGGTCAATCATCACATCAAGCCGATGACCGACAGGGAGCATTACGGCATGGTGCAGTGGTGGCGCTATCCCGACGATGGCGCAGGTGCCTGTCACAGCTATGCGCTGCTGAAGCGTCGTCTGCTGATCGAAGCCGGCTGGCCGCGCCAGGCCCTGCTGATGACCATCGTCCGCCAGACCAACGGTGAGGGGCATGCCGTGCTGACGGTCAAGACCGACCGTGGCGAATACATCCTCGACAACCTGACCGACGAGGTCCTGCTGTGGTCGAAGACGCCCTACGGCTACCACAAGCGCCAATCGCAGGACGATCCGAACCAGTGGGTCTGGCTGGACGAGACCCGCGCTGACATGACGGCCACGTCCACACGCCTGCGCTAGGCCATCGACGGCCGAGGAAGGCGGGCAACGGCCCGAGGCCCGCCGCCCGCCCTCCATTGACTTTCAGGCTGCGTCGGCGCGATCGCACGACGTCAGTGCGCGACATTCAGGTCGACGCCCTTGCGTTCCCTGATCGTCGATACAGCCGCCAGCGAAATGATCGACAGGATCATGAGATAGACGCCGATCGCCCAGGACGTGCTGTAAACGCCGATGATCCATTGCGCGATCATCGGCGCGAACGCCCCGCCGAGAATGGCGCCGAGGGCATATCCCACGGAGACGCCGGAATAGCGGACCTTGGCCGGATAGAGCTCGGCATAGAGGGCCGCCTGCGGGCCATAGGAAAGACCGAGGCCCAGCGTGAGCCCGAACGCAGCGATGAAGAACAGCACGATGTTCTTGCTGTCGATCAGGAACCACATCGGCACGGCCCACACCACCAGGATGGCATAGCCGACCTGGAAGGTGCGCACGCGTCCCCACCTGTCGCCGAGCACGCCGCCGGCGAGTGTGAACACGAACCAGGTCACCGCGCCAAGGGTCGAGACCAGCAAAATCTGGTCCGCCGGCATCTTCAGTGTATTCAATCCGTAGCTGATCATGAAGGCGATGAAGATGTAGCCCGCCGCATTGTTCGCCATGAACACCAGCGCCGTGCGGAAGATCTCGGCGCTGTGATCGCGGAACAGCTCGCGCAGCGGCGCGGCGGATTCCTTCTGGCGCCGCGCCATCTCGGCGAACACCGGCGATTCCTCGACGGAGCGGCGGATGATTGCGCCGATCACGATCAGGGCGATCGAGAGCAGGAACGGAATGCGCCAGGCCCATTCCGACACCGCCGCCTTGCCAAGGGTCGAGGTCAGGATCCACAGCACGCCGGTCGCAAGGATCATGCCGATGGGTGTGCCGATCTGGGGGAAGGAGCCGAAGAAGCTGCGCCGGTGGACCGGCGCATGCTCGACCGCCATCAAGGCCGCACCACCCCATTCGCCGCCGGCCGAAAAGCCCTGGAGAATGCGCATCAGGATCAGCAGCGCGGGCGCCCACGGGCCGATCTGGGCATAGGTCGGCAGCAGGCCGATCGCGGCGGTTGCGACCCCCATCAGCACCAGCGTCATCACGAACACCGCCCGGCGACCGAGCCGGTCACCGAGATGCCCGCAGAGAATGGCGCCGAGCGGCCGGAACAGGAAGGACAGCCCGATGGTGGCGAAGGACACGATCTGGGCCAGCAAGGGATTGTTCTGGACCATCGGCCCGAAGAACTGCGGCCCGAACACCAGCCCCGCCGCCTGGGCATAGACGAAAAAGTCGTACCATTCGATGGTGGTTCCGACCAGCGTCGCGACGAGAACCCGCTTCTCGTCCGCAGTGACACTCTGCGCATCCAGACGGTCTGCTCCCGCCCCTACATACGATTCCATGACATCCTCCCCGATGCTTCTGAATGGGTGGACCAGCCCGGGGACGCCACGGCTCTCCCTCGATCATGAGGGGCGACACCCAGCCATTGGCGCGAGGACCTGTCCACCAAAGTTGCACCAGAAGGTATACTGGTGTGGGGCAAGGCTGGCAAACGCATGCATCCGCATACGTTCGGGCTGAGGATCACAACCGCGTGCCCCCGATCACGCCGTTTGAAAAAAATTCTGGCAGGATGTCGATCCGGCCGATGCTCGTTCGTCGTGAGGGCAGGAAGGCCATGGTGGCCGCCACAATTCGAGGAGATGAAACGATGCGCGTGATGGTGATGGTGAAGGCGACCAAGGACAGCGAAGCCGGCACGATGCCCTCCACCGAACTGCTCGAGGCCATGGGCAAGTTCAACGAGCAGCTGATCAACGCCGGCATCATGCTGGCGGCTGATGGCCTGAAGCCGTCCTCGCAGGGCAAGCGGATCGCCTTCGACGGTCCCGGCCGCAGCGTGATCGACGGCCCATTCACCGAGACCCGCGAGCTCGTCGCCGGTTACTGGATCTGGCAGGTCAAGGACCTGGACGAGGCGGTGGAATGGGTAAAGCGTTGCCCCAACCCGATGCCGGGCCCGAGCGAGATCGAGATCCGCCCGGTGTACGAGATGAGCGACTTCGGTGAGGCTCTCACTCCGGAGGTGACCGATCTGCATGACAGGAACCGCGAGAAGACCGCCGGCCACTGACGGTTCCAGCCGCTGTCCCCGCTTGTCTCGCCTGCGGCCTTCCCGTAAGCGAGACATGTGGCCGCGACCGAGACCCATCGAGCGATCGAGACCGTTTTCCGGATCGAGCAGGCGCGGCTCATCGCCGGCCTCGCCAGGATGGTGCGCGACGTTGGCCTCGCCGAAGAGCTGGCACAGGAAGCACTGGTCACGGCACTGGCCGAATGGCCGAAGACCGGAGTTCCTGCCAATCCCGGCGCATGGTTGATGGCTGCGGCCAAACGCCGGGCCATCGACGGCTTTCGCCGCGACAAGATGCTGGCGCGCAAGCACGCCGAGATCGGCCGCGATCTCGAAGATGACCGCGACAGCCACGTCGCCGCTCTCGAAGCGTCCCTCGACGACGACCTCGGCGACGAGCTGCTCGGCCTGATCTTTACCGCATGTCATCCGGTGCTGTCCGCCGACGCACGGGTCGCACTGACGCTACGCCTGATCGGCGGGCTGACGACGGAGGAGATCGCCCGCGCCTTCCTCGTCGGCGAGACCACGATCGCCCAGCGCATCGTCCGCGCCAAGAAGGCCCTCGGCACCGCCCGCCCGACCTTCGCGGTGCCGACCGGAGATGAACGCAACAGCCGCCTCGCCTCGGTGATGGAGGTGATCTACCTGATCTTCAACGAAGGCTATGCGGCAACCTCCGGGGAGGACCTGATCCGCCCCACCCTGTGCGCCGAAGCCCAGCGGCTCGGCCGCATTCTCGCCGGCCTGATACCTGAGGAGCCGGAGGTGTTCGGCCTGCTCGCCCTGATGGAAATCCAGGCGTCCCGCCTTGCGGCGCGCACGGCGCCCGATGGCGCGTTCATTCCGATCACCGAACAGAACCGAGCCCGCTGGGACCGGCTGCTGATCGGCCACGGCCTCGCCGCGCTCGACCGCGCCAGGGCCCTCGGCGGCGCCGGCGGGCCTTATGCGCTGCAGGCCGCGCTCGCCGCCTGCCACGCCCGTGCGCCCCGGTCGGAGGAGACGGACTGGACGGCCATCGCCAGCCTCTACGACACCTTGCGCAAGGTGATGCCGTCCCCCGTGGTCGATCTCAACCGGGCGATCGCGCACAGCATGGCGTTCGGCCCGAACGCCGGGCTCGCCCTGCTCGAGGAGATCAATCAGGTTGCCACGCTTCGCGACTATGCACCGCTGCCAGCGGCGCGTGGTGACATGCTGTTGCGGGCCGGCCGCCTTACCGAGGCAAAACAAGCCTTCGCACAGGCGGCGTCTCTCACCCGCAACGCCCGCGAGCGGGACTTTCTGCTCGCACGCGCGGCGGCCTGCGGCGGCTGATCGCATGCCCCGCCACAGCGCATTGAACTGATCAGCCTTTCGGCCTCGCCGCCCACTCCTGATAGAGGCCAGAATCGCCTGCCGAACGGACCGGCACATGGCGGATCTTCATCGACTGCTCGGCAAACGGTTTCGCCAGATCCGCATAGATCGCCGCCGTGGAGAGGCCGAAAGGCGCGCCATCGTCATTCGAATAGGCGTAGTAGACCTCGCTGATGCCGGCGAGCCGCATTGCCGCCATGCACATCGGACAGGGATGGCCGCTCGCATACACGGCAGCTCCCGACAGGTGCGGCGAGCCGAGCTTGCGGCTCGCCGCGCGCACTGCCACCAACTCCGCATGAGCCGTGGGATCGTTGGTCGCGACCATCTCATTGACCCCGGTCGCAACGACCTCGCCGTTCCTGACGATCACCGCCCCGAACGGCCGGCCGCCAGCCATCATATTGGCGCGCGCGAGCCGGACAGCTTCCTGGAGATAGTGCTCGGTCGTGCTCATGATCGTCTCCTTCGGCGGATTGCAGCCAATCGTGCCCGATCCGCGCATAGCCGGCGCTCGAGACATTCGCAAGCGCTTCAAAGCGATCCTAGATCATCCGTATGAACCGCGACACCGGCTCACTGTCTGCGAGAAGCTGTTCACCGATGACGCGATGCCAATAGGCTTCGGATCCGTGTGCCATCCGCCAGCCATGCAGCCGGCGGGTGAAGAGCTGCAGGTCGTATTCGTCGGTCACGCCGATCGCGCCATGCACCGCGTGGGCGATGGGAGCGACCACCGTCACGGCTTCACTGCCACGGGCCTTGGCCACCGCGGCCGGCAGGCTTGCGGGAATCGTCCGCCCCGCGGAGAACGCACCGGCCGCCGCCATCTGCGCTGCGGCGACATGCTCGGCCATTACCGCAAGCTGGTGCTGGATCGCCTGGAATTTGCCGATTGGCTTGCCGAACTGCACACGGTCATTGCCATATTGCAGCGCCAGCTCGAAGCTGCGCGCCAGCGCTCCGGCGAGCAAGGCTGCGTGCAGCGCCGCACCCCAGGCCGCGAGGCTTCCGGCCGGCGCAGCGCCGGACAGCACGCGGCCGGCACGTCGGGCCACCGCCGCGTTCCAGGTCAGATCCGCCGTCGCGTCATGATGGATCCCGAGGGAGCGGCGCTGCGCCTCAGCGGCGTCCAACAGCAAGAGCTCGCCATCCAGCTCGCCCACCACGTGATCGGCCAGCGCGCCGAAGGGCACGCGTGGCGCCTGCAGGCTGCCGTCCGCCCCGCGCGTCAGGGCCGGCGCGAAGGTGGGCATCCCCTTGGGAACGGTTTCGCCCGCCGGCAGCAGCGTGCGCAGCGCGATCGCCTGGCCGACCGGCAATGGCATCGCATGGGCACCGAGCAGGCGCAGGATCGGTAACGCGACGGCGAGGTCCTGCCCGGCACCGCCGGCGTCTTCGCTGGCCATCAGCTCGAGAAATCCGGAGTCGGTGATCACGTCCCAGAGCAGCGCATGTGCTCCGCCGGATTCGATGACGCGTACCGCGGCTGGCGTGCAGTGATCGCGCAACAGAGCCTCAAACGCTTCGGTGAACATGGTCGATGGCTCTCTGTGGTCAGCGCAGGCCGAGGCCGCGGGCGATCATGCCGCGCAGGACCTCGCGCGTGCCGCCGCGCAATGAATAGGTCGGACAGATCTGGTTGATGTAGGCGCAGGCGCGCAACAATTCGGCATCGATCGGCGCGCCGGGATCCTCCCCCAGCGCGGCCTCGATCGCGGCGGGAATATCCTGCTCGAAGGTGGTGCCGAGGTCCTTGACCAACGCTGCCTCGACCACCGGGCTCTCCCCCGCGGCCAGCAGCGCCGTCACCGACAGCGACAGGCCGCGCAGCACCACAAGGTGCGTGGCGAAGCGGCCCACCGTCGCGGCATGCGCGGCGCCGCCACGCGCGCGCAGCAGCTCGATCCAGCGCTCCAGCAGCACGATGCTGGAATAAATGCGCTCCGGCCCGCTGCGCTCGAATGCGAGCTCCGCCGTCACCTGATGCCAACCGCTGCCCTCCTGGCCGATGAGCGCCTCGTCGCTGAGATGCACGTCATCGAAGAACACCTCGGAGAAATGCGCATCACCGGTCAGGTCGGTGATGGGCCGCACCGTCACCCCCGGCAGCGAGAGGTCGATGATGAATTGCGACAGCCCCTGGTGGCGGTCTTCCGGCTTGCCGGAGGTGCGCACCAGCGCGATCATGTACTGGCACTTGTGGGCGTTGGTGGTCCAGATCTTGCGGCCCGAAAGGCTCCAGCCGCCGTCCGCGCGACGCGTCGCACGGGTGCCCACACCCGCGAGGTCGGAGCCTGCATTGGGCTCGCTCATGCCGATGCAGAAGAATGCCTCGCCGCGGCAGATGCGCGGCAGATAGAACGCGCGCTGCGCGTCACTGCCGAATTTCAGGATCAGCGGACCGCTCTGGCGGTCGGCGATCCAGTGCGCCGACACCGGCGCGCCGGCGCACAGCAACTCCTCCACCAGCACGAAACGCGCGAAGGCATCCATCTCCGCGCCGCCATGGATGCGCGGCAGCGTCACCCCGACCCAGCCACGCGCGGCGAGCTTGCGGCTGAAGTCGGCGTCGAAGCCCATCCATGACCGCGCCCGCCGATCCGCCGGCAGCGACGGCATTTCGGCGGCGAGAAAGGCGCGCACCTCGCTGCGGAAGCGCTCCGCGACAGCGGGAAGGGCGGCTGGCTCGAAACGGTCAAGCAGGGTTGCCATGGTCACAGCCCGATGGTGTAGCCGCCATTGGCGGACAGATGCTGGCCGGTGACGTACGATGCCGCGTCCGAGAGCAGGAAGCAGACAGGACGGGCCACTTCATCAGGCTCGCCCCAGCGGCCGATCGGAATCTGCTGCAGGTAGGCGTCACGAAACTTGTCGCCGCGGATGGTCTCGGTCATCGGCGTCTCGACCACACCAAAGCCCACCGTGTTGACGCGGATGTTGTACTTGGCCCATTCGCGCGCAGCGCACATGGTCAGGCCGAGCACACCGGCCTTGGCGGCGCCGTAGTTGATCTGGCCGATGGTGCCGCGCCGCCCGGCGTCGGACGAGATGTTGACGATCGATCCCGCGACCTTCTCGCCGGCCCGGGCGCGCTCCAGCAGATGGCGAACGAGCGCCTGCAGGAAGTAGAACGAGCCCGACAGGTGCACGTCGATGACCTGCTGCCAGGCTTCGAGCGACATCTTCTCGATCATCGCGGTGCGGGTGATGCCGGCATTGTTGACCAGCGCATTGACGCTGCCGAACGCGGCGATGCCGGTTTCGACCGCCTGTTGCGCCAGTGCGGGATCGGCCACGTTGCCGACCAGCGTAACGCAACGCTCACGACCCAGCGTCTCGCGCAGCGTCGCCAGGGGATCCGGGTTGAGGTCGACGGCAACCACCCGACCACCAAGGCCGGCGACGGCCGTGGCAATGGCACGGCCGATGCCCTGGCCCGCGCCGGTGACGATGACCTGCTTGTTCTCGAGCGAGAAAACGCTGTCCTGCATCTGCTGTCTTCCTGATCGTCAAAACATCTTCCGATCGCGATATGCGGGACGTCAGATCACGCCCGTATCCCGCAGCTCCGCGATGCGGTCGGCCGAAAAACCCAGCCGCTCCGTCAGCACCGCCTCGGTGTGTTCGCCGAGCAGCGGCGCCGAGCGGCCATAGTCGATCGGCGTGCCTGACAAGCGGATCGGGCTCGCCACCGCAGGTGCTTCGACACCCGCGCTGTGCGGCAGCGACAGGCGCATGCCGCGGTGCTGCACCTGCGGGTCCCTGAAGACCTGCTGCATGTTGTAGATCGGGCCGCAGGGCACGTTGGCGGCTTCCATCAGCTCGACCCACTCCTCCATCGGGCGCGCGAGCATCGCCTCGGCGATCTGCGGGATCAGCGTATCACGATGGCGGTTGCGCTGGCCGGGCGTGGCGTAGCGCTCGTCGGTAGCGAGGTCCTCGCGACCGATCAGCTTGCACAACGCGCGGAACTGGCCGTCATTGCCCACCGCAACGATGACGTCGCCCTCCCTGCAGCGAAACACCTGATAGGGGACCATGTTCGAGTGCGCATTGCCCATGCGCTGCGGAATCCGGCCGGAGAGAAAGTAGTTGATGGCCTGGTAGGATGTGATCGCGACCACGCAGTCCAGCAGCGCAAGATCGATATGCTGCCCCTCGCCGCTCACATGCCGGCTCTCCAGCGCCGCCAGGATGGCGGTGGTGGCGTACATGCCGGTCAACAGATCGCTGATGGCGATGCCGACCTTCATCGGCTCGTCGCCGGGCGTGCCCTCGGGCTGGCCGGTCATGCTCATCAGTCCGCCCATGCCCTGAAACACGAAGTCGTAGCCGGGCAACGCGGCGTAAGGGCCGCTCTGGCCAAAGCCGGTGATCGAGCAGTACACCAGCCGCGGATTGACCGCCTTCAGGCTGTCATAGTCGAGGCCATACCGCGCCAAGGTGCCGACCTTGTAGTTCTCCACCACCACGTCCGCCTGCGTCGCCAGTTCGCGGATCAGCGCCTGACCTTCGGGATGGGCGAGATCGACGGTGATCGACTTCTTGCCGCGGTTCGCCGACAGGAAATAGGAGGAGTCCGCCGTCTCGCGGCCGTCGCGATCCTTCAGGAAGGGCGGGCCCCACGCCCGGGTGTCGTCCCCGACGCCGGGCCGCTCGACCTTGATGACCTCCGCGCCCATGTCGGCGAGATTTTGCGTGGCCCAGGGGCCGGCCAGGATGCGGGTGAGATCCAGCACCTTGAGGTGCCCGAGCGCGGTTTTCATTCCTGAGTTGTCTCCGGTTCACCGATGCGGGGGTGCAGCATAGGCGGGGTGACTTGCACCACTCCAATATTGAGTTTTATAAATTCAATACCGATTTGGTATCAAAAATCCTCCCGGGGGCACCGATCGGCGGCCCGGGGGAACCAAGGCCCGCCTCTCCACCGCAACAAGGCAAAGAACGATGAGCGACTTTCTGTCCTACGAGCAGCAGGATCACGTGGTCACGCTGACGATGAATGATCCGAAGCGACGTAACCCGTTGACGGGCAACAGCGCGGTCGACGAATTCGTGGCCGCCCTCGCGCGCATCCATGCCGACAGCAGCGTGCGCGCCGTGATCCTCACTGGTGCCGACCCGGCCTTCTCCGCCGGCGGTGACATCCGCACCATGCAGCAGCAGGCCGCCCCTGAGGTGTCGCCCGGGCGCATCCGCGAGGATTATCGCGGCGGCATCCAGCGCCTGCCACTGGCGCTGTTCAACCTGGAGGTGCCGGTGATCGCCGCGGTGAACGGACCGGCGATCGGCGCCGGACTCGACCTCGCATGCATGTGCGATCTGCGCATCGCGTCCGAGAATGCCAAGTTCGCGGAGAGCTTCGTCAAGCTCGGCATCATCCCCGGCGACGGCGGCGCCTGGCTGCTGCCGCGGGTGATCGGCATGGCCCGTGCGGCAGAGCTGACGTTCACGGCCGAGATGATCGATGCGCAGCGCGCGCTGGAATGGGGGCTGGTCTCGCGTGTGGTGCCGCACGCCTCCCTGATGGACACCGCCCGCGAGCTCGCCGCGCGCATCGTGGTGCACCCGCCGCTGGCGATGCGCATGACCAAGAAGCTGATGCGCGAAGCCATGCACACGCGGCTCGATACGCTGCTGGAGATATCGGCCGCGTTCCAGGCCCTGGCGCACAAGACCGCAGAACATGCGGAAGCGGTGTCCGCTTTTCTGGAAAAGCGCGCGCCGCGCTTCACGGATTGAGGCTCACATGGCGGACCCGACGCGCGCGATGCCGGCAACCGGCGCCCCCGGCGAGATGCTGCGCGGCGGCACGGTGCTCGACCTGCGCCGCATCCGGCAATTCGTCGTGCTGGCTGAGACGCTGAATTTCCGCCGCGCGGCGGAGCGGCTGCACATCGCGCAGCCGCCCCTGTCGGTGTCGATCCAGAAGCTGGAGGCGGAGCTGGGGGCCCGCTTGTTCACCCGGGGGGGCGCGGGCGGCGTCTCGCTCACGCCCAGCGGGCAGGCCGCACTGGTGGAGGCCCGACGTCTCCTGTTTCACAACGAGCAGCTGCTCGCCGCGGTCCAGGCCGCGGCCACGGGCACCGGCGGAGCGCTGCGCATCGGCTTCGTCGGCTCGACCATCCACGGCGTGCTGCAGACAATCGTGCGTCGGTTTCGCGACACCTACCCCGACGTGGAGCTGGTGCTGAAGGAAGCGACCTCGGTGCGTATCGCCGAGCGCGTGGACCGCGGCGAGCTCGACGTCGGACTGGTCCGCACACCACTGATGACGCCGACGCAGGCCCACCTGATGCCGCTGCTGACCGAGCGCTTCGTGGCGGCGCTCCCCCTCGGCAACCCGCTGGCGCACAAGGCCGCGCTCAGGCTGCAGCAGCTCGCGAACGAATCCTTCGTGTTCTACACGCGCGACGACGCCGCGGGACTGCAGGCCATGGCCATGCTAGCGTGTCAGCATGCCGGCTTCCTGCCAAAGGTGACGCAGGAGGCGACGCAGGTGCAGACCATGCTGTCGCTGGTTGAGAGCGGCCTTGGCGTGGCATTGGTGCCGTCGGTGATGCAGCACACGCCCAACCCGCGAGTCGCCTACCGTCCGGTCACCGATATCACGCCGGCCGCCGACGTCGGACTGGCCTTGCTGCTCCCGGAGCTCTCCAGTCCGGCGGCCCGGCACTTTCGTGATGCCGCGCTCGGCTGCTTCGCCGCCGGATGAGCCGGCAAGCGGACGCGCCGCTATTCGACCAGGACACCGTGCTCCTGCAGATGACCGAGCAACCATTGCTCGCCCAGAAACACCTCGGCCTGAAAGCCTGCCTGCCGCGCGCCATCGACGTTGACGGGCATGTCGTCGAAGAAGATCGAACGCGCCGGGTCGATGCCGGCGCGCTCGGCGACGATCTGGAACGAGCGCAGCGACGGCTTTTCATGACCGATGAGGTGGCTGAGATAAGCCTCGTAGCCAGCGAGCTCACCGTTCGACGCCCTCAGGATGAAATCCCAGTGCTCCTGATTGGTGTTGGAAAAGATCACGATGCGATTGTGCCGTGCAAGCCGCCCCAGCAGCGCCAGCATCGACGGGTCCAGGACGAGATGGCAGCACCAGTCGTCGAGGAACACGCTCCACGGAGCATCGTACCCGCCCTCGGCTTTCAGCTGATCGTAGAAGTGCCGGATCGGCGTGCCCGTTCCCCAGCCGCCCTGCCTGAGGCGGGCACTGACCTCCTCCAGACCCCATGAGCGCGAGCAACGCGACGCGAGACGCTCGAACAACATTGCATTGTCGTGCTGGACAATGACGCCGCCGAGGTCGAACACCAGGGCCTGGAAGCGGGCTGACATCCTGTTCTCCCAATAGCGAAAGCTGAGGGATTATCACAGCCAGCGCGTGAAGCCCTGCCGATCTTAATGGTCAGGATTGGATGCCGCGCATCCCGCCACGTCAGCGAGGCCGAAGGCGCTATCGGCCGCCGAAAAAGCCACATGTCGGCAACAACTTGATGACGGCACCGGATAGCCCGCCTCATCCCGTCGACGACAATCGCTGCATGCCCGAGCGGAGCTTCCCGGACGCCTCTACCCATATACCCTCTTCCAAACCTCTCGTGGCCGAAACGCCGGCGCTGCCCCACGGTACGGCCGGCGCAAGCCGATTGTGCTCCGCCGCAGCCTCCGGTTTCGCACAAGGTTCGCATGTTAACGAAACGTTAACGAGTTGCTTGCCTGCCACGGTAGCCATGGTCGAACCGACACCCCGCGAGACAGCGCCTGCGGCGCCATCGACTGACCCACGCACAGCTGTTGCGGCCGGGAACACACATACATCCAAGACGCAAGCCGCTGGCAAGGCGGGCGCCGAGGAACCGTCACGCGCCCCTGCATCGACCATTGATGAGTTGCTGGCCAAGGAGGCGCTGGCGAACCTGAAGCGCTCGCGCGCAACGACACGCAGCGAACCCGTCAAGTTCAGGGCACGCACGCCAATTCCAGCCGCGACGCTCGTGGTCAAGCCTTCGCAACGGCCGCCGTGGCTGACGCCGTTCATCGCGCTCGCAGCGGTCGTGATGATCACCTCCATCTCCTCTGCGGGAGGCATGGCCTACCTGTTCATGCGACCAGTGACGACGGCTGCGACATCAGACACCGAACTCCGCAATCTGCGCGAGACCGTGGCGCAGTTGCGCCGAACCATCGCCACCCTGTCCGGTGATATGGCCGCGAACCGCGCTGCACTTGACGTCGCCAACAAGGCAGTAAGCGACCGCTTCGGCCGTCTCACCCAGAGCGTTGAACGCGTCGAGAGAGATCAGTCCGTATCGGCGACCAGGATCGAACGCATCGCCGAGGAAAAGGCGCAAGTTGCCCGGACGGGCGCAGCCGCGCCGTCTCCCGAAATCACCGGCAGTGTGCAGCCGCAACGACCGAGCAGCACGCGGCGTGACATCGTCGCCGGCTGGCGCGTGCGGCGCGCATTCGATGGCGTCGCAGTCCTCGAGGGGCCGCTGGGAGTGATCGAGGTCATGCGAGGCCAGGAGATCACGAACCTCGGGCGCATCGAGGAAATCAAGCACGACAATGGAAACTGGCAGGTCCTGACCAGCAAGGGGACCATTCTTTCCACGCGCTGACCTTGCTCACACGCACAACCGATCGGATGGCACCGCAATTCAATCGGCATCGATGGCCCACGACTCGCACGCTGGCGCGAACATGCGCCGGCGCACGGCGCGTTGCCCGCACACACTGCGCCCGGCGCGCTCACGATACGCACATCCGCATCGCGCTCGGCTCAGGTGCCCCAAAACGATTCAACATCCGCGCCCGCACACGCGCTTATCCACTCCCCGCCGCGACATGTGGCGCTTTGCCGCGGAACCATATGCAGATGCCGATCGCGATGACGCCACCGCGCCGCAACCGATCATCGGCACAAGCAACCATCTCAAGCCACAACAGTATTTTCAGCGCGGCAACGGCAACGCGACGTCACTGCGACTCCAGCCATGATTGCTGCGAACACCGACCATCATCGGCCGATCGCGTTTTCAACAGCACGCGATGCGCGCGCAACTCGCGGCTCGACGACACAACCAAGATCACTCGCAAAATGCGCGATACGCAGCGATGCAACACCCTTCAGCGTACTGATCCAGCAACAGGAAATGCATTCCCCGAGCGCGATCTCGACCGCTGTTATCGTGCAATTACACCGCAAAAATCAGGGCATCTCGTCATCATGCGATGTTTCAAAATGATACGAAAATTCGCTAGCTGGCTGCACGGCAGGGGATGCACAGTTCCGCTGCTTGACGATCACACGCCGCTTCGACGTAATGGAACCGCTCTACGATTCGAATGCGCACGAGCTGCACCACGATGCGCAAATCGAAATAACCCGCAGGGCATTCTTGATGAAGCGCCCATCATCACGCTTCGTGCCTCGACGATGATCGGTTCATCAAGACTTCACCTTGTTTGCTCAGACAGCGCCTGATGAATCCCGAAGTATCATCACGCGCCCCGGGCAGCGTCATGACGGCGGCCGCGTCATACTCTCGATCGGCCACACCACGCGCGTCGAACAGTTCTTCAGTGAGAACGGGCGCACGTCTTCGGGACTTGCTTTGTATCGCGTTAGTACCTGTTGAGTTGCGTAACCAAAATGGAGCGAGTGGGCCTGCTTCGCCTCCAGAACAACCATTTGGGCAAACAGGGGCATCTACATGTTCATCGTCATCGATGATCGGGAGACCGTAACACGGGGTTACGCAGCGGGATTTGACCGGGAAGGCGTCGTATCGGTCGGCTTCTCGTCGAAGGATTTTCGCGAATGGCTGGAATCGGCGGTTGGCCATGACGTGATGGCGATCGGGGCGTTCATTCTGGGCGACTGCTCGGACCGAACCAGCATACCCAAGACCATTCGCAACAAGTCCCACGCGCCGATCATCGCCCTGACCAACCTAAAGCAGCTCACCGCAACGATCGAGCTGTTCGAGGCCGGCGTCGACGATGTCGTCCATGTGCCGATCCATGTTCGCGAGATCCTCGTCCGCACCGCCGTCATTCGCCGGCGCAGGTCCGAGCAGTCCGCAGGAACGCCGACCAACCTGATCAAGGTTTTCCTCGATGGTCGCGACCCGGAAATCGGCGGCAGGACGCTGGCCTTGCCGCGCCGCGAGCTGCGTATTCTCGAGCATCTGGTCGGGCACCAGGGCAAGTGGCTGACCAAGGCGCAGCTTTTCAACGCGACCTATGGTCTGTTCGACTCGAGTTTCGACGAGAACGTGATCGAGGGGCACGTCAGCAAGCTACGCAAGAAGCTGCGCGGCCATCTTGGCTACGATCCCATCGAGTCGAAGCGCTATATGGGTTACCGTCTCGAAGATCTGAAATCGCGTGCTAGCGGCGAATCTGATCCTTCGAAACATAATTGAAGTCCTGGACCAGCACGTCCTGCAACACGTCGGCTTGAAGACGCTTGTTGACGTGCTCCCGGACTGTTCGGGTCAATTGCGCGAGGTCGTAGCGGGATAAATTCCTGAAATCGAGTTTCTCATCGGCGTAGATGTTCCGGAAGGCCTCGTCCACGACGTAGGTTTCCGGTGGCACCGGCTGCTGGCGGACCATGGTTGAATCCGCGGTGAACGCGAACTGCGCCACGATATAACCCTGGACGCTGCCCTCGGCGATCATCGGCACGTTGATGATCCTGGTCTTCTCCGTCACGAGGCCCTCGACATGGGCCAGCTTGGCGCCGGGCCCGCCATGACTGTCCTTCCAGTAGGACAGCGCCATGCCGGCACCGACCGTCACGATACAGGCCCAGACGCCCGCAATCAGCAGCCTGACTATTTGCATCCGCCAGCCTCCATCAGGGAATATGTCCCGTCGGATTCAACCTCCTGGATCGACCGCGCGATGATCGCGGAGACCTCCCGAACGGCGTCGAGATGGATCTGCAGAGCTGCCCGATTGCGCACCAGGCTGGCGCGCAATCCGGAGAGATGCGCCACGACGCGCGGATCGGCCTCGACGCTTTCCGTCAGGCGCATGGCCCGCGTCAGTTCCAGCAGGCCGCGGTTCTTGCGCTGGCTGAAGACGTCGAAATCAACCACCTCGCGCCTGGCGAGCCTGTCGGTTTCCTCATCGATGGTGGCCTTGAGCCGATCGATTGCGCTCAGCGTGTTCGAGTCCGTTCCCAGCCATTGCGCTGGCGCCGGCCGCTCGTCGGCCACGGCCGCCAACGCGGATTGAGGCAATGCCGGCAGACCGGCGCTCGAACCGTGTTCCTCCTGACCGTCGATAATGCCAGCCAGCCGCTCTTCGTTCTGTTTCATCGATACCCTCGTCCTGTCCACGCCCGTCGCTCAACCTTCCTGCGCCGCCGCCGCATCGTCGGAGTAGCGTGATTTCGCCAGTTGCTTGGCAATGCCAACACCATCCCCCTTGGCCATCTCGTTGCCGATCTGCTCGGCCAACATCGATCGCCAGATCGTTCCAGCCGTGCCCTTGCCGAAAACGACGCTCGCATCCTGTGGCAACATCGATTCAACGAAAGTCTGCAGAACGAAGGCTTCGAATTTTCGATAGACCGTCCGGTCAGAAGCCGTGGCGTTGACGACGGTGGCGTGGCCGCTGTCGAGCGGCGTCATGCTGCGCGAGGCATCGGCACGCGGCGGCAGCGCGGCGCCCTGCTCCTGCTTCCCCGCCTCGATCCTGCTATCGACCTCGGCCACGAAGCTGCCGCCCGCTGCCGACTGCAGCCGTTCGAGCTTGGTCGCCGCCAACCGCTGCGACACCGGATCCGCAGCGGCCATGACGTCGACGATCAGGTCCGGCACCGGAGCAACCGTCATGTGGATTCTCCCTCGGTAATCTCAACTCGCGTCATATGTGCGTCCTCGCGCGGCCGCTTCGCCGCGCTATCGATGATGTCGTCGAGCAGGTGCCTGTCAAGCACACGCAGCGCCTCGCGATCTGCCGCCTCCGAGGCGCGCTGCACCTGCTTCAATTTACGTGCTTCGGCCAACGCCCGGGAGGTCAGTCGCTCCTTCGCGCCGGCAAGCGCGCCCTGCTCGACGCTTGCGGTTCTCAGATTGCGGCTGGCGGTCTGCGCCGCCAGCGCCGGCATGCCCTGCCCGTCATTGAAGCTCTCGATGATCCGGCGCTGCCGCTCCTGCAGCTCATGCTCCCTTGCGCTGCATTCCATCAGCTCCCATTGCGCGAGCTGGTGCAGCTTGGCCTGCACAGCCACGATGCGGCGGATCTTGCGGTCCCTCGCCGTCATGGCGCGGTCATCCGGTGAGCCACGACGCAAACGCAATCGTGAACTGAAGCACCATCTCGCGGCAGGTCAGGTAAATCAGCATGAGGCCGCCGAACAGTACGAACGGCAGAGAAATGAAATACACTGGAATGGCGGGCGTCAGCTTGTTGGCGAGACCGATGGCGAAGTTGACGATGACCCCGTAGATGACAAACGGGCTGGCCACCCTCAACGACAGAATGAACGCCTGCGAGAGATGATCGGTGAGCTGCGACAGCGCGGTTTCGCCGCTCAAGCCGACCCCGGGCTGCCACACCCGATAGGAACTGATCAGGCCGCGCAGCAGCTCCCAATGCTGGTCGGTCAGGAACAGCAGGACAACCGCTGGCAGTGTGATCAGCGGCACGACGGCCGGCGTATGTTCGCCGTCGTCGGTCGCCCCGGCGATGCCGCTGAGCCCCATCGTGGAGGCGATTAGCGTCGCCATCGTTTCCAGGGCGAGGAAGAACACCCGCGCGCTCAGGCCGATCAGGAAGCCGATCGCGAGTTCCACTGCGATCGCCCGCACCACGGCTGCCGTCGTCGCCGATTCCACCGCTGGACGGACGATGGCCTCGAGCAGCGGAGCCAGCATCAACGAGACATTGATGGCGAGAAACAGCCTGACCTGGACTGGGATGTTGGACCGCGAAAAGCCCGGCGCGACCATCAGGCAGGTGCCGACGCGGCAGAAGATCAGGAACGTCGCCAGCACAGAGGCAGACAAACCTGCGATCAAGAAATGGCTCCAAGGGACTTCACCTCGATGCCGCGGGCAATTTCGACATGCGACAGCACCGGCAGAGTCGGGAATACCCGCTCGGTGATCATGCGGACATAGGGCCGCACCTCGGGAGGCGCGACCAGGACGACGCTCTCGCCCTGCGCCATCGCCTTGCGCACGGTGGTGGAGACATCGGCAGCGAACTGTTCGACGAGCCGCGGATCGGCGTCGAACTCCACGATCTCCCCCTTGGCGTCGCGCTTGAGGCTCTGGTGGAACGCAAGGTCCCAGCGATTGCCGAGCCGCAGCACCTTCAACACGCCATTGTCGGCGAAATCGCCGCAGATCTGCTGCGCGATGCGCATGCGCACATGCTCGGCGATGTGCTCGGAGCGGCGGACATAGGGCGCGATTTCCGCCACCGCCTCGAGAATGAGATGCAGATTGCGGATCGAAATCCGCTCGGCCAGCAGCAGCTTGAGCACCGCCTGCATCCCCGAATAGGAAATTTGCGACGGGCAGATGTCCTCGATCAGCCGCTTGTATTCCGGGTCGAGCCGATCGAGCAGCGCCCGCATGTCCTTGTAGGACAGCAGCTGCGCCAGATTGCTGCGCACGACCTCGCTGAGATGAGTGAGCAGGACGGACATGTTGTCCGCCACCTTGAAGCCGTCTCTCCTGACCTCCTCCAGGAACGTCTCCGGCACCCACATCGCCTTCATGCCGAAGGCAGGCTCGATGGTCTCGTCACCGGGCACGTCCGGCTTGCGCACGCCGTCGAACAGCACCAGCACCTCGCCGAGGCGCAACTCGTGCTGAGCCACCACGGTGCCATGAATCTTGATGCGGTAGGTCTTTGGTCCGATCGCGAGGTCATCCGCGAGCTTGATCTCGGGAATCACGAACCCGTACTGGGTGGCAAAGCGGCGCCTGATCTTGCCGACGCGATGGCTGAGCTCGCCATGGGCATGCAGCATCTGGATCGCCAGTTGGCTGCCGACGCACAGCTCGATGTCCGCCGTTTTCAGGAATTCTTTGATCGATTCCTTGGAGTCCACCTGCGAGCGCTCGCGCTCCTGCGCGGCGACGGCTTCTTCGTGCTGGCGCCGGGCGGCTTGCCGGCGCGGCAGCGCGTAGCTCATGAAGGCCAGAACTCCGCCCAGGAATGCGAACGGCAACAGTGGCAAGCCCGGCAACAAGCCCAGCACGAACATCATCAGCGCAGCGACGGACTGCGCGCGCGGATAGCCACCGAGCTGCTTGAGCACCGTCTGCTCGGCTGAACCTCGCGTGCCGCCCTTGGACACCAGCAGGCCGGCTGAGAGCGACACGATCAGGGCGGGGATCTGGGACACCAGGCCGTCGCCGACCGAAAGCTTGGTGAAGACGTCAGCCGCGCGCGCCAGCGGCAGGCCATGGTGGGTGACGCCGATGACAATGCCGCCGAAGATATTGATCGCGGTGATGATGAGGCCGGCGATGGCGTCGCCGCGCACGAATTTGGAAGCGCCATCCATGGCGCCGAAGAAGGCGCTCTCCTCTTCCAGCTCCTGGCGCCGGCGCTGCGCCTCCTTGTCGTCGATCAGGCCCGCGGAGAGGTCCGCATCGATAGCCATCTGCTTGCCCGGGATGGCATCGAGCGTGAAGCGGGCACCGACCTCCGCGATTCGGGTCGCGCCCTTGGTGATGACGACGAAGTTCACCGTGACCAGGATGGCGAAGATGATCAGGCCGATGACGAAATCGCCCCCCATCACGAACTTGGAAAAGCCGGCGACGACATAGCCGGCGGCATGCTCGCCCTCAGCGCCGCGCGACAGGATGACGCGCGTCGTCGCCACGTTGAGGGCGAGGCGCAGGATAGTGGCGATCAACAGCACGGTCGGAAACGCCGAAAAATCCAGCGGCCGCTGGATCCACAGCGCGACCATCAGGATCAGGGCCGAGAGGGCGATCGAGAACGCCAGCCCGACGTCGATCAGCACCGCTGGAACCGGCAGGATCAGGATCGTCACGATGGCGACGATGCCCACCGCGAAGGCCACATCGGCGCCAATCCGGCGCTCGTTCGGAAGCGCCCGGATCGAGGTATCGGTCATGGAAAATCCCGCCAAATCGTCACGCCCCCACCTTGCCGCGCCGAGCTTGTGCGAAGGTAGCGGCAGCCATATCCGGCGTTAGAAGCCGTGCTCGATCCGCGAGTAGAGCAGCTCGGTGAAGGCGTAGATGTGCGCCCCCATGAACGATCCGGAGACCGCGGCCACGATCAGCATGACCACGATCTTGGGAATGAAGGTCAAGGTCATCTCCTGGACCTGGGTCAACGCCTGTAGCAACGCGATGGCAACGCCGACGAGCATCGCGGCGCCAACTGCGGGCCCCGAAGCAACGATGACAGTCCAGATCGCCTGCTGGACGATATCGAGAGCATCGCGTTCGTTCATGGCCTGCCGAAAACAGGTACGAATGTTGTCATCTGATTGCTAACTGATGGTGATGCCCGGTCCGAGCTGCACCTCGACGCCATTGTCCAGGCTCGCCACGGCACCGCCCTGGATAATGCGCACCGAATTGATCTTGCCGACGGTCTTCTGACCGTCGGAGCTGGTGAACGTCGCAGTACGGCCGATCAGGCCTTCCGCCTGCGACAGCGCACTGGATGACAGCAGCGAGTCGAGTTTGGTGTTGGTCTGGACCGCCTGCTCGACCGACGACAGCTGAGCGAACTGGCTCATGTACTGCGTCATGTCAGTCGGGTTTGTCGGATCCTGGTTCTTCATCTGCGCGATCAGCAGTTGCAGAAACTGATTGTAGTTTACCGTGGTCGGCGGCGACGCGGATCCGCCATCCTTGCTCGCTGCGGATTTGGCGTTGGTCACGCTATTGACGTTCATGTCGTTCTCCACGCCGTTCAGGCGATTTCAGCGGGCAGTTCGCCGGCCAACTCGGCTGGCTGGATCTGCGGCGCGTCCTTCCCGGCGAGAATCATCTGCTCGACCTCGAACAGAGAACGTATCTTCCGCAGGGCATCATAGTAGCGCCTCGCCTCGACCAGTTCGCCGATCACAGCCAGCCCCCCGATGATATCCGCGTTCCCGGAGGCCTGGCGAAGCGCATTGTGCTGCTCCCAGTAAACTGCCTTGGCATCCGCGACATCCTGCGGATTCATCAGCATGAGCTGGACCACGAAGTACAGCTGGCGCAGAGGCGTCGTCGCGTCGGCCACCTGCATGACCTGGTTTTCCAGCAGGAAAGTTACGTCATTGACCAGTTCGAGGGTTACCTTGCGGTCGACCCGCAACACTGCGCCATTCACATAGATCTTCTCGCCGCTGCGCAGCGAGATGCACATCGGTTTCTTCATGCCAACGCGTCTCGGATGATGATGTTAATTCCCAGCAACTCGGCGACGTCGGTGGATTTTTCCTGCCGAACCCGATCCGCCTCCTTGATGACCCATAGGCCGATGGAGATGAGATCGGCGCGCAGCTTCTCCGACAGTCCATTGCGCTCACTGGAGAGATCCTGCACGAAGAACGTCCACAACCGGCGAACGAACAGCAGGGCTTCCGTATCCTCGGGCGGCGCAAGCTGTCCGCTCTGCAATTGCCGCAACAGGTTGATCCCGTGGTTCAGGGCCTCACGCTCGCGACCGCGTGCTTCCTGGCCACCGTCCTCGATCACCGCATCGTAACTGGATAATGTCATGTCATGTGCAGCCGGCTACTGATCGACGAGTCCCCGATCAGAGGTAATTCAGAATGCTGAGCTTCTGGATCCGGGTCGTCAGCGCCAGTGACATCTCGACCTGGTTGCGCAGGCTGGTGACGCGGACAGATGCTTCCGCCGGGTCGACCTGTTCCATTGCCGTCACCTGCTTGGTGAGGAGGTCGACCTGCACCTTGAGACGGTCGGTGGCGTTGGTGGTCTGCTCCTGCGCCGTTCCGACCGTGGCGCCGACGCCGGCGAGATCGTTGATGGCCTCACCGACGACCTTCGTCGCCGTGTCGATGACTGTCTGGAACGCCGCCTGGTTGAGATTTTGCGTTCCGAGGTCGCTCAGCATCGTATAGGCCATGGCCAGCTTGCGGAACGCAGGTTGATTGGCACTCACCGAGGAGTTGATGGTTTCCGTGGTCGAGATGCGGCTGCGCATCACCTGGTCTGACGCCGTCGACCAGTTGGTACCCCAGGCCGGATCGGCAAACTGCGCCTTGAACGTAGTGTCCAGGAAGTTCTGCATCGCGGAGGCACTGATGCCGGAGACCGCCGGCGAGTTCTGGGCAACACCAAAATTGGCCAGGAACGCCGCATCGACGGCGTTCTTGCTGGCCGAGCCGGCGGCATAGTTCGCCACCGGCTGGTTCCCGGTATTGATGCCGCCGAACAGATACTGGCCATCCATGGTGACGTTTAACGTCGAGATCAGGCTGCCGAGATTGGCCGTCGCCGACTGGACGATGATGTTGCCACCATTCGCCGAATTGCGAGCCGCCAGGAGATCCTTCTGGAAGGCCTGGGCCGTGTTGATGAGGTCGCCGATCCGGTGCTGGGCCACATCGAGGCGCCCGGCCACCAGCGCGTTGGTGTCCACCATCTTGTCGGCGTCCTGCAGTTCGGCCCGCAGCGTGACGTCACGGCCGGTCAGAGCACCGAGATCGAGCCCGATATCCGCGAAGCGGCCGTTGGTCGCCTCCTGCGTCGCCTTGGACAGCGCGGCCTGGCTCTTCATGGTGGCAAGGCGTAGGGTTGTCGAGATCGAATTCGTGGAAATGAACGTGGTCGCCATCGCGTTACCTCACCGTCGCAAGAAGATCTTTCAGCATCGCATCGACCGTGGAGATCAGCTTCGACGAAGCTGAAAACGTCCGTTCGATCTGCAGCATGAATGACATTTCGTCGTCCATGTTGACGCCGCTGACGTTCGAAAGCGCTTCCGCGCTTCGCTCGAGCAGCGTCTGGCTGTACTTAGCCTCATCGCTGGTATTCTTGCGCGTGGCCTCCAGCCAGCTCACCGATGACCCGGCGAAATCCACCAGATTGGCATTCGGTTTCGCCAGCGCCGCCGGGTCGAACGGGCGATTGGTCGCCATACGGTCCACCATCTGCTGCAGCCGCGCCGAGAACCCGGCGGCGCCGGTGGTGTTGTAGCGATAGGCCGGGTTGCCCGAGATGGCGCCGTCGCGAACCAGGTTCGGGTTGCCGCCCGCGCCCTGGTCGACCGACGGATTGACGAATATCGTGCCGGCGAGCCCGGGGGAGATCACGCCCGACGGCGGAATCGCCGGCGCCCCCGGATAGGTGAAGAGGCCAGGGACATCCGGCAGTCCCGCGCCGCTCTGATCGCTCTCTGCGAACGTCTCGACCAGCCCGCGCGCCACCTCGTCGAGCTGCTTCTGGTAGGTCACCGTCGTATCGTCGCGCAGCGACGACAGCCCCGCGAGATTGCCACCGTGGATCGGCATCACCGCAGACGCGCCGGTCACCGGCACGCCATCGATGTAGACCGCATTCCCCGCGGTGCCCGACGTGAAGGCATTTGTGCGGTTGAAGCTCACGGAACGGGCGCTTGTCTCGAACAATGTGACGCCGGAATCGGTATAAATCACCGTGTCGTTGTTGGCGCGGGTGGCGACGGTGATGCCGACCTCCTGCGACAGTTTCGACAGGATGCTGTCGCGCTGGTCGAGATAGTCCGTGATATCGCTGCCGCTGATCGTGCCCTTGACGATCGATGTGTTCACCGTCTCGAACTGCCCGAGCAGTTGGTTGATGGTCGAGACCGACGTCGCCATATCGGCATCGGCGTCAGCTCGCACCGACTGGACGGTCTTGGTCGCATTGTTGAGCGAAGCCGCGACGCCCTTGGCCGCCGTCACCGCCGCTTGCGCCATTGTTGTGTTGTCCGGCGCAGTAGCGTATTGCTGCAGCGCGCTCTTCAGCTTGGCGAGCTGCGCCGCCGGCGACTGATCTTGCTGCGGATCGTCGACCGTTGTCGCGGCGATCTTCTGCAGACCATTGTACAGCGCGTCCTGCTTGGCCGAGGCGGAGGCCGATTTCAGCACATTGTAGAACAGCCCCGTACTGGTGGCGCGCTGGATGCCGGCGACATAGACGCCGTTTCCGGGCAGGGTCGCCACCAGCACGTTCTTGCGCGAGTAGCCATCCTGCTGAGCGCCCCCGATATTGCGCGACACGACCGACGCCTGCGTGCCGGCCGTCATGAGCGACGTACGAGCTGAATTGAGTGCGACCGTAAGTGACATGAGATGCCCCGGCTCGATGATAAGCTGACGCCGTTCAGCGCTTCAGGTTGACGAGGACATCGAGCAGGTCGGCACCGGTCTGGAACACCTTGGAATTGGCGGTGTAACCACGTTGCGACTCGATCATCGCCGTGAGTTCGCTGGCGAGGTCGACGTTGGACTGCTCGAGTGCCTCCGACTTGAACGTACCGAGGCCACTGTGCCCGGCGAAATCGACCTGCACGTTGCCGGAGTTGATTCCAACCGAGTAGACGTTGCCGGCTTCCGGCACGAGATTGTCCGGGCTGGGCACGGTGGCGAGCGGGATGTGGTAGCGCGCGAGCCGCGTGCCGTCGCTGTAGATCGCGTACATGGTGCCGGAGGTATCGACCTCGACCTTGTCGATGGAGCTCGGCGCATTGCCGTCCACCGATGCCTTGAACGCGAATCCGGCGGCGACCTGGGTCATGGTGGAGAAATCGAGCGTCAGCGGCGAACCACCGGGCACCGTCAGTGCGAGCGAGGTGGGACTACCGGCAGCCAGCTTGCCCTTGCCTGCGGCGCTGACATCGAAGGTAAAGGTATTGGTCGCAAGAGGCCCGCTCGAGTAAGGGAAGCCGCCGGCCGTCGACGTAGCGGTGTCATACACTTTTACATCCCAGGCGTTGGCGGCGGTCTTGCTCATGTAGACGTCGAGCGTCACCTTGTTGCCAATGTTGTCATAGGTGACGACCGAGGTCTTCGATGTATAATTTGGCACGCCCGCCGTGATGGCCGCGTTGGCATCGAGGTTGGCGTTCACCGTGCCCTGCGTCGACGGATTGCCCTGCAGCGCGGTCTGCGCGATGTTGACGACGCTGAGGCCGGAGAGGCCGTTGGCGACGACGTTGGGCGGGCCGTTCTTGAGGTCATAGCCCATCAGATAGAAGCCGGCGGCATTGACCAGGTTGCCCTTGCCGTCCGGCACGAACGAACCGGCACGCGTCAGGAACGGTGTGCCCGCGGTATTGGAAACGACGAAAAACCCATTGCCCTGGATCGCCAGGTCGGTCGCCGAGGTCGTGTACTGCAGCGGGCCCGAATCAGAGATGGCATAACGGACCTGCGTCTCCACACCGCCGGAATTGTAGGAGCCGGAGCCGCTCTTGAGGATGAGCGAGGAGAATTCGGTCGAGGCGCGCTTGTAGCCCGTGGTGTTTACGTTGGCGATGTTGTCGGCCACTGTCGACAGCTTGTTGGACTGCGCGGTCATCCCAGAGCCACCAGTGCGCATCACACCATACAGACTCATCGTTTATCTCCATTCTGATTTGGTTTCATTAGAGGTGCGTTGGCTTGTGTGAGCCTGACTCCGCAACCATCTGACGAGCTCAGGTCGCACGCGCACCACAGAACGCACGCGCTTCGCTCGTCCACGAACCGAAACCGCTCGTCACCAGATTTCCGATCACGCTGCAGACATAGCGACGTTGCCCGATAGTGTTGTTCGGCCCTGCATTGTAGCGCGCGACCGCCATGGTCCAGCTGCCTTCTCGGGCGCGCAACTCCTTGAGGAATCGCGCGGCATAATTGACGTTCTGGACCGGATCGAACATCGCTTCGACGCTCGCAAACTGCGTGCCGTGGTAGAGATGGTTGACCTGCATGCAACCGAGATCCACCAGTTTGGCGCCCTTGCTCTTGGCGTCGCGGAATTGCGCCACGGCCTCGCGGAGATCGGCGGCCCTCACGGTGCGACCGTCGATGTTGAGCGCGTAGGGATGCAATACGCCCTTGCGCCCGGTCTCGCTCAGGCCGACGGCATAGAGCACACCCAGCGGCACGTTCTGCACGCGGGCCGCCCGCACCATTTCGCGTTCGCACGGACCGTCGGCCTGTGCCGTCGTCGCTGCGCTACAGATAGACACCGTCACCGCTGCGACGAGCCACCGCATCTTCGTCCTGACGTTGCTTGGTTGGTTCGACAGCCTGATCATGCCCGTGCCTGTTGTGCCGCGTTCCACCCTGCGCATCATTGGGCTGGCGCTCCGGCGTTCCGCCGCTGAATTGCGATCCGCCTTGCGGCTGCTGCGAATGATTTTGGTTCGTCTGCGCCTGCGATTGGCCAGCGCCTGGATCCATCTGCCCGGCGTGGCTGTGATCGATCGCGGCGATCTCGAAGGTGTAGCCGGCCGACTGCATCGCATCCACCAGTGCGCCGCGTTCGGCGCGCAGCAGCTGCGTGGTGTCCTGCCGCTCGGCGGACAGCTTCACTTCGACCGCATCGCCGGTCAGACGCATCCGCACGGTCACGGTGCCGAGGTCGGGCGGATCGAGCTGCAGCGTCAGCATGCGAATCGGCGCATCGGGCCCCCGATGCGGCATGGCGAGCGCTTGCGCGGGGTCGGACGCACCGCTGGCGGCAGATGCGGGCGCGGCGGCCATATCCGGCGCGATCCGGTCGACGATCTTCTGCAGCAGTGTCGGCTGCGCGATCGGCTGGAAATGGGTCTCCTGTTCGCGCACCGCGACCTTGACGATCGGCGTCGCGCGCGTCTCGGCCGCACTGAGCGACGACGCAAAGCCCTGCGTCGAGGTTGCCTCGGTCTTCGTCGACTTCGCCGACTCGGCGTGCGCCAGCAACTCCGCGCGGCGCTCGCCATGAGCCGGAGACGGTGCCGCGCGGGCCGCATCGCCATCATCGGGGAGATCGAACGCTTCGGCGTGGTCGAGACGCGACATCACCGCACTGAGCGCGGCCTCTGGGAGACGCCATTCGGGCAGCGACGGCTTTGCCTCGCCCGCCACGCGATGAGGAGAGGGTTCGGCCGCCGCCTGGCGGGAACGCTCGCGCGGGCGGACCGTAGCCTGCTCCTGAAGCGGCTCGGCAGCCTGCGCCAGCTCGGCGTCAGCATGCCCCTCCGGCCGTACGACCTCTTTTTTTGGGACCTGTGCGAACGCGCGCAGCTGCTCGCGGAATTGATCGGCACGACCCCTACCGTCCTCGACCCTGGCTTTCGGGTCCTTAGGGTCCTTGGCAATCGTGGAGGCCTGGGCGCTGCCGCGGGGCGCTGTCTTGGCGTGGGCGAGCTGGCGGAGCATCGCCATCAGGGGATCGGTGCTGGTCATCGCTCCTGCTGCTTCAGTTGGCGTTGCGATTCGTTGAGAAGCGCCTGCGCCCGGTTGATGGTGGCCCGCGATGGACTGAAGTCGATTCGCGGCCCCATCGATGGCTGGCTCTCACTCGGCGCATCCTGCTGCGCCGTCACGACAGGGCGGACCTTGCGGACGTTGCGGCCAACGGCCAGCACAGCCCGCAGCAGCTCCACGTCCCGTTCGGGCAGCCGCGCCGCCTCGACGGCCTGCAGATCCAGCAGCGCTTCCTCATGAGCATGCGTGACAACGCGTGCCGCGGCGCGATAGAAGCGCCCGCGTTCACGCCCGGCGCTGCCCTCGTCCGTCAATGTCATGGCCCGCTCCGCTGCGAGATCGGCCATCTCGACCTTGCCGTTCACCAGCGCAGTGCGCGCGATCCTCAGGTACAGGGAGGGCCGGTCGGCCCCGTCGAGTTGATCGAGCAGGGCGACGAGGCGGGGAAAGCGCTGCGGTTGCTGCGCGAAGCTGAACCGGGCGACGGCGCGCCCGAGGCGCTGGCGGAAATTCTCCGAATAGATCGACGACCTGAAGCGCCGCAGGTAGCGCAGCGACAGCGCCTCGAAGCGATCGAAATCATCGGCCTGTCCGGCGACAAAAATCTCCCGACGCAGCGCCGCCTCTTCAATCAGCGTTCCCGGCATCAGCAGGCGCGCCTCGTCAAGCCGGTCGATCGCGGCTTTTGCGTCATCTTGCGCAGCCAGTGCCGATTGCACCAGCGCAACCTCGGCGGCGATCGAGACGGGCAGGTCGCGAGGCTTGATCCCGCCGAGCCGTGCCCGGGCCTCGTCCGGGCGGCCTTCGATATAGGCGATGGCGCCATCCAGAATTGCCGCATCGATGGCCAGTTCGCCATGCGCCCGCAGCTTGCCGACGACCTCCGGCGACCCGCCGCTGAGCAGATAGGTCACGGCGGCGCGGGCATTCTTCGGATTCTTCCAGACCACCGGATCGGCGTTGACGAAGTCTTCGCCCAGTTGCTTGAGCACGGCGGACTGCGCATTGTGCGCCTCCATGCTGCCGCGCGCGATTTCATCCTGCAGCGCATGAAGCTTGCGCAGGAGCTGATAAGGCTCGCGCACCGGCGCCTCGGCCTGCTCCGCCCGAGCGGTGCCGAGTAGGGCGAACAGGGCAACCGCGATGGGGCCGGCACGCATCATGGCTGCGGGGCGCGGATCAGCAGGTCGATCCGCCGGTTTTCCGCCGCCGACGGATCATTGGGATTCTTTGGCCGGCGGTCGGCGAAGCCCTCGATGTGCTCGATGCGCCGGGTGTCCAGCCCGCCGCGAAGCAGCATGTAGTGCGCCATGTGCGCTCGCGCGGTCGACAGGCGCCAATTGTCGTAATCCGCCGAGCGATAGGGACGGTTGTCGGTGTGGCCACGCACAATGATCTGTCCCTTGGTCTGGGCGATGAGGGGCGTGATCTTGTCGAGCGCCCGGACGAGGCCGGGCGTCGGCTCCGCCGAACCGTTGGCGAACATGCCGTAATTGACGTCGTCGGTGAGGCTGATGAGCAGGCCCTCATCGCTCGCCCTCACCTCGGTGACAGGGCGCACCGCGCCGAGGGGAGCCAATGCTGCGGAGATCGCGGCCTGCAGCCTGCTAGCCTCGCTCGACGCTGACTTCTTGTCATTTTGGGGAGCGGCGGCGGTCTTGTCGGCCGGTGGGCTCGACGCACGATTGGCCGCCGGACTGCTTCGGGAATCATCATCGGCGAACAGTCCCACAGCTTTTGCGGTATCCTGCTTGTCGCGCGCCGCGGCCGCCCCCTTCACCGGATCGGACTCGGATGCAGCCTCGGCGGCCGCGTCGCGCTTGTCGGTCGATGCACGCGCCATCTTTGCTTCGCCGGGCTCCGGCGCGTCGTCATCGGCGAGGAGGCCGCCGGGTTGCCTGCTGCCGGGTCCCCTGGCATCCGATGGCGTCGCGGGCGCGGTCGGCCAGGACGTCGGGTCAAACGGATCGCGGAACGCCTCACCGCCCTTCCAGCCCTCCTTGCGGGCCGCATCGGGCGCAATCCCGGCTTCGACGTTGCGCGGCGGCGTACCGGCGATCTCCGTCAGCGCCGCATAGGGATCGCGAAACAGCGCCGTTTCACCGAGCCGCGGCTGTGGCGCCTGCGGGCGCTGCATTTGCTGCGTGGATTGGCCGGGCTCAGGCTTCGGCCGCAGGCTGTCGTCCTCCACCGCCTTGCCGGGATCGACGCGCCGGGCATCGTTGATCCCCTTGCGGTCGGGCGTGGAGTCCGCGAGCTTGATGGGGTTGAAATAACTGGCAACGCTTTCGCGCGTCTCCTGGTTCGTCGCGCTGATCAGCCACATCACCAGGAAGAACGCCATCATGGCCGTCATGAAGTCGGCGTAGGCGATTTTCCAGACGCTGTTGTGGCTCTCGGCAGCTTCGAGGCTGGTCCGACGCCGGACGATGATCAGCTCTGGTCGCTCCTGGTCAGACATGTCAGGCCGGCACCGCAAGCTTCAAGTGCTCGGCCCAGCGCGTGATCTGGGTTTCGAGGACCACCTGATCGACAATGACGGACACCTCAGCGGATGAACCGACGCGCAGGTCCGCGACAATCGAGCGCGCGGTGAGTTTGCTGCGCACGACGTCCAGCAGGGCGACAGGACCCGTGATCCGCAGCAGCGGATGGCGGACATCCGACACCATGGATGACAGATGCTCGACAAACGCAGCGACCGCCTGCTTCTGCGCTTCGCCCGCGATGAACGGCGCGAGGATGCGCGCCGTTACCCCGGCAATTTGGGTCTCGAGCTGCGCGCTGGCATCAGCAAGGCCACGGGCGATCGCCGCGGCAGCCTCGTCGATCAGGCTCTGCCGCTCCGCGGCAAGCTCCGCGCTCAGCCGGGCCTTCTCGTCGGCGAGCTTCTGCTCGCTTTCGGCCAGGGCCGCGGCATAGCCTTCGGACTTGCCGCGCTGATAGGCCTCGTCCTCGTTCGACGCCACCTCCGGCTTGGGCTGCACCTTGGCCGCGATATGCTGCGCATGATCGAACGGAACGACCCGGCTGCGCGCCTTCGGTGGTTCCGGCGGATCAAAGTTGACCAGCAGGCGTGCGACCTTTTCCGAACTCATGTCGGCTCCTCCTGCCGGATCCATTGCTTGAGAATCGCCGCTGCCTGCTTCTCATCCAGCTGAATGATCTGCTCGAGGCGTTTCTGCGGCGCGTACTGAACCTTCCTGGAGATGTCCTGCACCAGGTTAGGCGTGTCCTCCTGCGCCAGCGCCGCCAGCGCGCTGCCCTCGCCCGCCAGCAGGGCGCTGCTCCCCTCCTCCATCTCGACCTCGGCGACGTCCGCGGACCGGGAATCGAGGATGGTGTTGATTGCGGGCCGCAGGCCGAACCAGATCAGCATCGCAGCAACGGCGACGATGGCCCCCGCGCTGACGAAGCTGCCCGACTGGCGCATCAGCACCTCGGTGAAAGTGATCGCCGGAACTGGGGCGAAGTCGCGCGCGCCTTCCATGAATTCGACTGCCGAGACCTGGATCTGGTCGCCCCGCTGGCGGTCGAGCCCCGCCGCGGTTGCCGCAAGCTGGCCGATCTCGGCGACTTTCGCCTCGACCGCCGTATCGCTGGCTTTATCGCCGAGGCTGGCCATCAGCCGCGGCCGGTTGACCAGCACAGCGAGGAACAGCTTGTTGACGACATAGCCGTCGCTGACGGTCGTCGTCGTCTTCGACGACACCTCGTAGTTGGTGACGTCCTCTTTACGCTGTTTCTCGTCGTTGGAATTCTTGCCGCCATTGGCGTTGACCTGCTGGTCGGGCAGGTTCTGCTGCACCGTGGTCGGCGTCTGGCGGTCGAGGCTCTGCGATGCTTCTTTTTCGCGGACCGAGCGCACCGAGCGCTGCACCCGCGACTCCGGATCATAAACCGTCTCATTGGTCTGCCGCTTGTCGGTGCTGAGCTGGGCGGCGACGCTGACCTCGAAGTTGTCGAGTCCGAGATAGGGCGACAGTGCCTTGCTGACGTTCTCTTGGATCAGCCGGCTGACCACGCGCTGCAGATTGGCCATGCTGGTCGGCGCCGTGCCCTCGTCGTCCGACGCCAGCAAAGCGCCGTCGCTGTCGAGCACCGTCACCTTGTCGGCCGTCATGCCGGGGACCGCAGCTGCGACGAGATGGCGCACCGAGCGCGCGGTGCGGGCATCGGCAGCGCCGTCCGAGCGGATGACGACAGAGGCCGTCGGGGGCTGCTGCTCGCGCCGGAACGAGCCGCGCGCCGGCATGACGATGTGCACGCGCGCCGCCTTGACGCCCTTGAGCACCTGGATGGTGCGCGCGATCTCGCCCTCGAGCGCCCGCACCCGCGTCACCTCCTGCATGAACGACGTCAGGCCGAGGGAGCCGATCTTGTCGAACAGCTCATAGCCGCCGCTGCTGCTGTTCGGCAGCCCCTTCTCCGCCAGCAGGGTGCGCGCCAGGGCGGTCTGGCCCGGCCGCACCAGCACGGTATCGCCGGCGGCATTGACGTCGAACGCGACACCGGCGTCGCGCAGCGCCGCGCCGACACGGGACACGTCCTCACGCGAAAGCCCGGTGTACAGCACCTCGAATTCCGGCCGGCTGAGATAATAGGCGCCGCCGCCCACGCCGAGAAAGACCGCAAGGCCGACCAGGGCAAGCACGGTGAGACGCCGGGGCCCGAGCTCGAGGAGATTGTTCCAGAGCCGCTGCGCATGTCCACGATTAAACATCAAGTCCCCTGCAATGCTTGCGAATCGATTCTCGACCGCGAAGCTTGTCCGAGGGTTGCGCACTGCGGAAAACGAAGACGGCCGCGACCAGGCTGGTCGCGGCCGTCAATGTCAGTGATCGCGAAAGCGATTAGCCGCGGAACAGCGACAGAATGCTCTGCGTGCCCGAGTTGGCGATCGACAGCGCCTGGATGCCGAGCTGCTGCTGGACCTGGAGGGCCTGCAGGCGGGTCGATTCGGCATTCATGTCGGCGTCGACGAGCTGACCGACGCCGCGGCTGATGGCGTCGCGCAGCGACTTGACGAAGTTGGAGTTCGAGTCGATGCGGGTCTTCACCGCGCCGAGATTGGCGGACGCCTGGGTCACGTCGCCGAGCGCCGCGTCGACCATCCCGATGTAATCGTCGAGCTTCTTCTGGTCAGCGGTCGAATCGGTCAGCGTCGAGATGTCGATCGTCGCCACCGTGCCGGTGGTGCCGCCGGCGCCCGTGCGCGTCTTGTCCATGATGCCCGCGGGGGTGCCGCCGGCGTTGTCGTACAGCTTGAGCTTGCTGGTGTCGACGTCGATCGTCTTGATCGTCACGGCGCCAGCAACGCGCGAGAACGACGACACCACCGACTTGGTGGCGTTGTAGCCGGCGACGGAGGAGTCGACCGACAGCCAGTTCTCGCCGTTGAACACCGCCAGGTCAGAGGTGTTCTTGAGGTCGTCCTGGATCGCCTTGACTTCGGCCTGGATCTTGCCGCGATCGACGCCCGGCTCGCGGGCCGCGACGAGCTTCGCCTTCAGCGCGGTGAGGCCGCTCTTGTTGTCGCCGACGACCGAGGTCAGCGCGGTGTACATGGTGTCGACGGTCGCGGCGCCGAGACCGAGGGCGTCGGACACCGCCGACAGCGCTTCGTTGTCCGAGCGCATGGTGGTGGCGATCGACCAATAGGCCGAGTTATCGGACGCTGTCGCGACGCGGTAGCCGGTGGAGATGCGGTTCTGCGTGGTCGCCATGTTGGTGCTCACCGTCCGCAGGGTCTGCAGAGCGGTCATGGCGGAGCTGTTGGTCAACAAGCTAGACATAGGATGTCCCTTAATGGTGTGAGTGTTTGTTCACGGGACATACCGGGCTTTCACCGGTACCACAGGGCGGCATCATGCCTTTGGGTCGAGGGGGGTGAGGGGAAGGACCCAACCTGTGGTGTATTGCTGGTAGCACGCGAACCTTACCTAAAACTGAATCGGTCGCGCGGCCCCGATTACTAGAGGAATGAGCGCATCAGGCCGACGGTGAGCAGATTCCAGCCGTCGATCAGCACAAAGAACAGCACCTTGAACGGCAGCGCGAACACCGTCGGCGGCATCATCATCATGCCCATCGACATTGTCAGCGTCGCGACAACCATATCGATCACCAGGAATGGCATGATGACCAGAAAGCCGATTTCGAATGCGCGCCGCAGCTCCGAGATCATGAATGCGGGAATGATCACGCGCAGATCGATGCGCTGACCGTCGGAGCGCGTCTGAAACCCTTCGGGCGCAAGGTTCTCGAAGGACTGCAGATCCTTCTCGCGGACATGTGCCAGCATGAACTCGCGAAATGGATCGGTCACTCGCGCAAAGGCCTCCTTCTCGGAAATCTCGTTGTTCATCAGCGGCTGGATGCCGTTGTTCCAGGCACGATCGAATGTCGGCGCCATGACGTAGAAGGTCATGAACAGCGCAAGGCTGATCATCACGAGATTGGCCGGCGTGGTCTGCAATCCCATGCCCATGCGCAGGAACGACAGTGCAACGACGAAGCGGGTGAAGCTCGTCACCATGATCAGGAGGCCCGGCGCCAGCGACAGCACTGTGAGCAGCGCGACCATCTGGACCACACGGCCGCTGGCGGTACCGCCGCCGGACGGGATCAGCGTGGACAGGTCCGGCACCTGGGCTGCGGCCGCGGTGGGCATGAGAACGATCAGAAGGATGAGCCAGAGGCGTTTCATTGGACGACCAGGGTTTCGATGATGAGTTCGCGCACCTTGCCGCCCGAGCGGATCGCCGCCCTCTCGTTGAGATCCTCGCGCAGGTACTGCAGTCCACGTGCGCCCTCGATCTGCGTCGCCGAGACTGTCCGCAGGTACGACGCGATGTCTTGTCCGATCCTGGCGACCAAAATGCTGGCCTCCTCTTCGTTCAACTGATCGGTGACGACCGAGCCTTCCATGCGGATCCAGGCCCCCGAAGGCGCCGCCAGATTGGTGATAACCGGGGCGATCTTGCGGAAACGGACCGACGCGCCGTAGGCCGAGGCCGCGGACCGCTCCGGCGCATCCGGGTGGCCGTCCGCGGCGCGTTGCGCGGTGGAGAGCAGATGCGAACTCGACAGCAAGCCCGCCGCGGCGGAGACAACCGTAAGCAGCAGGAACGCCACCAGCCATTGCATCCCGCTGCCCATTGCCGCACGTCCCTCGGACTGTTCCATCGCCCGGCTCATGCTAGAATGGGGCGACTTGGTCGTAGAGCTGGTGGCCCCATCCCGGCTGCTGGACCTCCATCAGCCGGCCACGGCCGCCATAGGAAATCCGCGCCTCGCCGACCTTGTCGTAGGCGATGGTGTTGTTGCGACCGATATCCCGCGGCCGGACAATGCCGGCGATATTGACGACCCGCATCTCGTAGTTCACCCGCACTTCCTGCGAACCGCTGATCAGCAGATTTCCGTTCGGCAGCAGGTCGATGACGACGGCCGCGACCGAGAACTTCACCTCCTCGGTGCGATCGACCTTGCCAGCCCCCTTGGACGACGTCTGCGAGTTGATGTTGGCATCGACCTGGCCTTTCTGGCTCCAGCCGAACATCTGGGCGAGATAGTCGCCGCCGAACTTGATCTGTGAATCGCGCGAACGATCCGACTTGTTGTCGAGCGAGGCTTTGTCGTTCATGGAAATGGTGACGGTGATGAGATCGCCGATGCGCCCGGCGCGCGGATCGCGGTAGAGATCATTGCGATCATCCCACACCGACTGATAGCCCGCGGCATAGCGCCCCGGCCGATCGACGGGAACGCCGCGTGCCTCGACACGCAGGCCTTGTCCGATCGGCGACATGGTGGGCGCCTGGTTGAGCTCGGTGAGGGGGTTCGCGCAGCCGCCCAGCGGCAACAGCAGGCATAGCAATCGCAGGGTCTTCATTTCCCGGTCTTCCCGTCGTCGGGGCGCCGCATCCCGGCCAAGGTGTCGGCGAGATGGGCCGCGCGCCCTGGTTCCATCTCGTTGAGGATCGCGCTGGCGCTGCGCACCTTGAGCTTGGCCAGCACGGCGGCCGCGGTGTCGTCGGCCATGCTCGCGATCTGCGACGCGGCCGCGTCCGGCGCCATGCCGGAATAGATCTCGACCACGTTGTCCTCGGCACGCTTGAGAAAGTCCTCGCGCAGCTTCAACCACTTCTCGTACTCGGCGCGCTTGGCCTCGAGCTCGGCAATGCGCTCGCGCAACTTGGCTTCCGTAGCCTCGAGCTGCTCACGCTGCCAGGCAACACGTGCGTCGAGCGCCGCGTCGGTGATATTCCTGCAGAACTCGGCAGCATCGGATCCGCGTCGCTCGGCCCCATCCCCCGCCACCGGCGGCGTGGCGCCTGTCCCGCCAATCGCCCCGGTCGTTGCCGGCGCCTGCAGCACCGGCTGCGCCGCAGCAGCGGGCGCCTCCGGCCTGGCATCCCTCTGCACCGGCGCCGCACGCGGCGTCTTGGCGAAGGTCGCGAGATTGAGCGGTTTAGACGGCTTCTGCGCCGGTTCGGCGACAGCCACTTGCGCGAAGAGCGCACAACAGCCGAGAAGGAGCATGCTCCCGCGTAACGTTGCAAACCTCATCATTCATTCTCTCGCACCGAATCGCTCGCAAGCGTTGCACGGCGGGGCTTGCGCGGCGCTGACGCGCGGCTATTACTGGATCACGAGATCGGCCTGCAGCGCACCCGCCGCCTTGATCGCCTGCAGAATGGCGATGATGCCGGTTGGCTTGAGGCCGATCTGGTTGAGGCCGCGCACCAGGCGCTGCAGATCTGTGCCGCGCAGAATTGCGATCTGCGCGCCAGGCTCGTTGGCCTCGATGAAGGTCTGCGGCGTCACGACTGTCTGGCCCCGAGAGAAAGGACCGGGCTGCGACACCACGGGCGCTTCGGTGATCCGCACCGACAGATTGCCATGCGTAACGGCGACCGTCGAAATCTGCACGTTGCGGCCGATCACCACCGTTCCGGTCCGCTCGTCGATGACGACTCGCGCCGGCGTGTCCGGCTCGACCATCAGTTCCTCGATCTCGGCGACGAAGCGCACCGGCGACACCGAGCGCGGCCGCGACAGGATGATCGTGCGATAGTCGCGCTCGAAAGCGAGGCTGGCGCGATATCGCCCGTGACCATAGTGGTTGATGGCGTCGATGATGCGGGTCGCGGTGACGAAATCGGGATTCTTCAGTTCGAGAATCAGCGCTTCCATCTGCTTGAACTGGCCGCGCACCTCGCGCTCGATCAGTCCGCCGTTGGGAATACGGCCGGAGGTCGGAACGCCCTGGCTGACAGTCTGCGCCGCGCCCTCAATCGAATAGCCGCCGACCGCGATGGCGCCCTGCGCCACCGCATAGACCTCACCATCGGCGCCGCGCAGCTGGGTCATCAGCAGCGTGCCTCCCATCAGCGAGGAAGCATCGCCGAGCGACGACAGCGCGACGTCGATGCGCGAGCCGCCGGCGACGAACGGCGGCAGGTCGGCGGTGACGACCACGGCGGCGACGTTGCGCGTGCGCAGCGACGTGCCGCGGATGTTGATGCCCATGTTGTCGAGCATCGACTGCAGGGATTGCTCGGTGAAGGGCGCGTTGCGCAGCGTGTCGCCAGTCCCCTTGAGGCCGACGACGAGGCCGTAGCCGATGATCTGGTTCTCCCGCACCCCCTTGAGGTGGGCGATGTCCTTGATCCGCACCGCCGCATCCGCGGCCGTGACGGACAGGAGCAGGAGGGCGGCCGAGAGAAGACGCAGCATCATCCGTTCTGTATCCGCACGGAGCCGTCGGGCTGAACGATACCCCTGATGATGACGCCGGTGTCGAGATTGCGCAGCTGGATCATCGTACCCGGGCTGCCCGACTGCAGCGCCGACGCATAGGTGACGATCGACAGCGAATCCTCCTCGATCACCACCTTGACGGCACTACCGCGCGTCACGACCTTCTGATCCTCGAGGGCGTTGAGCGGGATCGGCTGCCCCGCCACCAGCGTGCGCCGTGCGGTGCGGCCGATGACCGTCGCACGGTCGCTGACGAAGGCAGCTGCACCCGGCATGTTCGGCGCGAACGCGCGATCCATGATCAGCTCCTCGCGGATCACGTCGCCGGGATAGATCACCGTCGCCGGCACCGCAAAGTGCGCGGCTTCGTCCGCGGCCGCGGGGCCGCAGACGACGGTACCCGCAAGCAGCGATGCCGCGAGAAGGCGAACCACCATGGGCAAGGCACGTGTCACGACGCTTCTCCGCTGCGCTGCTACCGGAGGCCCTTGGAGATTGTCGACGCCATCTCGTCAGCTGCCTGGATCACCTTCGAGTTCATCTCATACGAGCGCTGCGCCGAGATCAGCTCGGTGATTTCCTTCACCGGGTCGACGTTCGAGCTCTCGAGATAGTGCTGCCGGATCTTGCCGAAGCCGGGATCACCAGGCACGCCGACCACCGGAACGCCCGACGCCAGGGTTTCCTTGTAGAGGTTGCCGCCAAGCGGATCGAGACCGGCTTCGTTGGCGAAATTGGCGAGATTGAGCTGGCCGATCTGGCGCGGCGCGATCTCGGTGTCGAGCTTGGCGTAGACCTGCCCGGATTCGTTGACGGTGACCTCCACAGTGCCCTGCGGCACAATGATCACCGGATCGACGGTGTAGCCGTCCGCCGTCACCAGTTGCCGGTCGGCATTGGTGTTGAACGACCCCGCGCGCGTATAGAGCACTTCACCATTCGGCCCCGATACCTGAAACCAGCCGCGGCCGTTGACTGCAAGGTCATAGGTGTTGCCGGTCTGCGCCAGCGTGCCCTGCAGATGCAGCTTGCGCACCGCGACCGAGCGGACGCCGAGGCCGAGCTTGGCGCCTTCCGGCACCGCACCTTCACCGGCACGGTTGGGCACGCCCTGCATGCGGTCGACCTGATAGAACAGGTCGGTGAACTCGGCGCGCGAGCGCTTGTAGGACGTGGTATTGATGTTGGCGATGTTGTTGGCGATGACCTCGACGTTGAGCTGCTGCGCGCTCATTCCGGTCGCTGCGATGGCAAGAGCTTTCATGTGCGTGAATCCTCAGATCGCCATCCGGCTGACTTCCTGGTAGGCCTGCACAACCTTGTCGCGTACGGCCACCGCCATCTGCAGCGTCTGCTCGGCGGACATCACCGCCTCGACGACTTTCTGTGCCGAGACCTTGCCGTGGATGTAGGAGATCGAAGCCGCTTCGCCCGCCTTCATCGTCCCGATCGCCTCGGTCGCGACCTGCTCCAGTACGCCGCCAAAGCCGAGCGGCTGCGGCGCTTGCGGCGCTTGCGCCATGACCGGCGCCGATCGCGTCACCTCACTGGACTGGACGACGCCGCCTACGCCCGAGAGGATCGAGGATATCGCTTCAACCGCCATGGCTCATGCCCCCTTCAACAGATCGATGGTCATCGCGACCATCGATCGCGCCTGTTTGACCACCTGCAGATTGGCCTCGTACGACCGATTGGTTTCCCGCATGTCCGCCATCTCGATCAGCATGTTGACGTTCGGCAGCTTGACGTAACCGTTCTGGTCGGCCGCCGGATGCGACGGCTCATAGTCGACACGGAACGGCGCGCGATCGACGCCGACGTCCTTGATCTTCACGACCGGAACACCCGCCGCACGGTCGATTTCGGCGGTGAAGGTGGTGGTCTTGCGTCGATAAGGCTCGGCGCCCGGCGTCTTGCCGGTGGAATTGGCGTTCGCGAGGTTTTCGGACACCACGCGCAGCCGCGTCGACTGCGCCTCGAGCCCGGAGCTCGCGATCTGAACGGACGCCTGCAGCGGATCGATCATCGCCTGTCGCCTTCTTTCAGGTTTTCGAGCTGGTCATGAACATGCGGTGGAACGATTTGACGATCGCCGTGTTCAACGAATAATCGCGGTTGATGTCGCCCGCTTTCAGCATCTCCTGCTCGAGGCTCACGGAGTTGCCGGAGTGAACGACCTCCCAGCTGGTCTCCTTGCGAGTACCCTGCGGACGCAGCGACGGCCCACCCGAGATGTGCATGGAAGACGTCGCCGCGAGAGCGACCACCTTGGTGTCGAGGATCTTGCCGAACGGCTCGATATCCTTGGCGCGATAGCCCGGCGTATTGGCGTTGGCGACGTTCGATGCGATCGTCGCCTGGCGCAGCGACAGCCAGCTCGCGTGAGAGGAAGCCAGATCGAAGAGGTAGACAGGTCCCACAGCAACCTCGTCACGAATTATGGTTAACACTCGTATAAGAAGCAAAACTTGCCCGAAGCTGGTGCGGGTGTAGTGAGGCGCGCGATCATCGCACGCGATCTCCGCAGCGCATCTGCTGTCGCTCGGAGCTGAACACGCCCACTGCGTCATTGCCGGACTTGATCCGGCAATCCAGCTTGCCCGCAGCATGACGAGAGTAAGTAGAAGCTGGATGACCCGGTCTCGGCGCGGAGCCTGTCATCGGGCCGCGCTTTGCGCGGACCCGTTGGCGCCGGCCCGGTGATGACGCTGAGAAATGCAAGACGCGCTGTATCAATGGCGCGCGACCGCCGGATCCGGCGTTGTGTGCGCTCAATGACGCCAGCTCCGCCTACACCTTCGCCTTCTGCTTGCGAGACTGCAGGAAGTAGATGATCTCCGCGACCGGGCGGAAGAATTCGTGCGGAATCATCTTGTCCACCTGCGCGGCGTCATACATCGAGCGTGCCAGCAGCTTGTCTTCCACCACCGGCACGTTGTTCTGCTCGGCGAGTTCCCTGATTTTCAGCGCGATGAGATCCTGCCCCTTCGCCAAGACGGTCGGCGCGACATCCTCACCATGCTGATATTTGAGTGCGATCGCGTAGTGTGTCGGGTTGGCGATCACCAGTGTCGCGCGCGGCACCGCGGCCAGCATCGTCTTGCGCGCGCGGTCGCGGGCGAGCGAGCGCAGCCGCGACTTGACCAGTGGATCGCCCTCGGCCTGCTTGAACTCGTCCTTGAGCTCCTGCCGCGTCATGCGCAGGTCGCGCCGCCAGCTGAACCGTGCCCAGACGAGGTCGAGCGCCACCAGCACGATGGTGGCGATGCTGACGGCCGACACCAGCCGCATCGCTATGGTCAGGATCATCTCCGGAACGGTGGCCGGGTCGCTGAACAATGCATTCACGGCCGCGGCCTCCTCTGCCCGCAAGGCGATCGTCACGACGACACCAATGGCAAGAAACTTGAAAACAGACTTGCCGAACTCGACGCGCCCCTGAGCGCCAAAAATCCGCGTCCAGCCCTGGGCGATCGAGATTCGCGACCCCTGCGGCTTGATTCGCTCGAACACGACACGCGGCGCGTTCTGCAGGAACGACGACGCCAGCCCCGCAACCGCAAGCACGATCACCATCGGCAGTACCAGACGGGCGGAAACACCACCGATCGCCATCAGGAACTCGACCGCATCCGCACCGTTGCGAATGCGGTAACCGGAGGGGTCGTCGATCAGCCGGCTCAGAGTTAGTCCGAGATTTCGCGCGCTGTCGGCGGCGAGGAAGCTCTGGACGATAAGCAATGCGACCATCGTGGCGAAGACCGACGCTTCACGCGAGACCGGGACCTTGCCCTTCTCGACGGAGTCGCGGATCTTCTTCTCGGTCGGCTCTTCGGTTTTGCTTTCCTTGTCGGGCCCCTCGGACATGGCGGGCCGTCGTTACGTGAAGACCTGCTGGTCTTCCTGGTCCGGGTTGAGCTCGATCTCGCCGCGCCCGGCCATTTCCAGCGCAAGGTCGGTGATCGCCCGTCGGGCGTCGAGGATCTCGCGCTGGTTCGACGGCACGCCGTTCGACATTTCGTGTTCGACGAGGCGACGGGTGCGCGACGCCAGCGACGACAGGATGAGCTCGCGGAAACTCGAATCGGTGCCCTTCAGCGCCGTTACCACACGATCGGTCGGGATCTGGTCGAAGATCGCCATCCGCGCCTTGCCGGTGAGGTTGACGATGTCGTCGAACGTAAACAGCATTCCCTTGAGGATCTCCGCCGACTTGGGTCGCGATTCGGACAAGTTCTTGAGCGACTCTTCCATCTGCGCACGCTCCATCTTGTTGATGATGTCGGCCATGCGCGGATAGGTGTCGGAGGCGAGATTGCGCGCGAAGTTGATCATGAAGTCTTCGTGCATCGTCTTCTCGATGACGCTCATCGCTTCCTCGACCACGGGCTTCAAGCTCAGCATGCGGCGCATCAGGCCGTGGCGCATGTCCGGCGGCAACAGGCTCATCACCCGCGCCGCGCACGCCGGCTTGACCCGCGACAGGATCAGGGCCGCCGTCTGCGGATGTTCCTTGAGCAGGTAGTTGGCGAGCAGGCTCTCGGAGACCGACGAGATCCGCTCCCACACCGACTTGGTCTTGTTGCCGAGCACCTCGGAAATGATGTCCGTCACCTGGTCGGGCGGCAGCACGCCGTTGAGCAGCTTTTCCAGCTCGTTGACCGTGCCGAAAATGTTGGGCCCCGACGTAAAGTGCAGGGCGAACTCCTCGATGATCGCCTCGAGCTCGGGACCCGACACGGGCTTCAGATCCGCCGCCGCGCGGGTGACAAGGCGGATCTCCTCGGCATCGAACTCCTTCAGGACGCCGCCGGACAGCTCCCGACCCATCGCCAGCAGCAGCGCGGCGACCTTCTCGGTCCCGCGCAGCGGCCGAACTTCCGTGCCGCGCTTGGCGGGTGCATTGAACGCCATCCGGAGAGCCCTTTAAGCTTCGCTGTCGTTACGCTTCGACATCCCCGGACGCGCCGCCGACGATCTCCGTGAGCGAGACGCCGAACCGCGAGTTCTCGTCCTCGACCACCACGACCGCGCCACGGGCGACGATACGACCGTTGACCACCACTTCGACCGGCTCGCCAACGCGATGGTCGAGCGGAATGACGGCGCCGCGCCCAAGCTTCATGAGGTCCGCGACCGGCATGGTCGCCGAGCCCAGCAGCACCTGAACCGTGACTGGAATGCGCAGGATCGGATCGAGGTTGGTGATCCGATTGGTCTCCTCCACGGCGCGCGCGGCGAGGTCCGCGAGCTTGCCGAAGGAGGCGGCGCCCAGCTTGTGCGTCTCCGTCGTCCCCAGGGTCTGGGAGGCATTGGTGTCTGTTTCGAACGGCTGCATCATCTCACCTGCTTATTCTGGTTTCTTGTGACCGGCGACCTGATCGCGTCAGGTTTGCCGACGCGAGGCCTCGCCAAGGGCCTCGATGTCCGTGACCGCCTTGCGCGCCTCGTCGATCTTGCTGCCGAGGACATGAACCAGTTGCTTCCCCTCGGCGTTGAACTCACGCATCATCAGCACCATGTCGTCGACGGCCTCATTGGTCTTGTCGAGTACTGCGGCGAAATCGCCCTGCCCGGCGCGCAGCAGCACCAGTTCGCGATGCATCCGTGTCACGCGGATGCTGGTGACGAGGAGCGCGATCACAAGGACCAGGTCAACGAGATAGGATGCCATCGATGAATTCCCGCTTTTGGTCGGCCGTTTCCTTCACCTGCAGCGAGTAGGCGCCATTGAGCTGCCCCATCTGGCACCAGAACAGGCGCTGATTGTTGCACTCCAGCCGCACCAGGGTATCCGGCGTGGCATTGAGCTTGATCACCTGGCCGACATGAAAATTCGCAACCTCGCCAAGACTGAGCGAGCGCTCCTCAAGCACGGCGCGCAGCACCACCTCGGTGCGCTGGATCTCGCTGTGCAGTTGCCGGCTCCAGTTCGGATCGGTCGAGACGGATTCGCCGGACACGATCTGCGACAGCGACTGGCGCAGCGGATTGAGCACCGAGTGCGGGATGACGACGAACATCTCGCCGCCGCGATCGAGCCCCTGCACCAGGACCTTGGCATAGACCGCCATGTTGTTGAGCCGGCCGATCGCGAGATAGTCCATCCGCGTCTCGACGCGCTCAAGCTCGAACTTGACCTCCGTCGCACGCGAGAACGACGACTGCAGCGCCCTGCCGAAGCGCTCGAACAGCGCCTCCGCGACCTTCAGCTCGACATTGGAAAATACCCTGGGCATATCGAGCGGCGGCTCGGCACCATCGGCGCCGAACAGCAGTTCGACCATCGTGTAGATGAAATCGCGATCGAAGCCGATCAGGATGCGACCATCCCACGCCTGGGCGTAGAACACCGCGACGATCGCCTCCGACTCGTAGCTGTCGAGAATTTCCGACATCCGGCTGCTGCCGACACCGGTCAGCGAGAAGTATGACTGCGACGGCGACATCGACCGCAGGCTCTCTGCACAGAGGTTGGTCATCTGGTCGAAGATCACATGCAGCATCGGCATGCGCTCGACCGAAATACCCGCCGCGCCGAGCAGCTGGTCCGGCGCCTGATCCCGCATGGACTTATCCTCCAACACTAGGCTTTCGCTCCCGCAACCTTGGCAGCCGGCTCGGCCGCGCCCGGCTTGGCAGCGCCCGGGATGGTCTCGCTTTCGACAACGTCGATCGACGGCCGCTCGCTCGGGCCGATCATCTTGCGGCCATGCTCAATGGCGATCTGCGGCAAGGCACCGTTCATGAACGCCAGTAGCGCCTGCTTGACGATGATGTAGAGGCGGCTCTGCTGCTCCCTGACCATCTTGACCTTGGTGGCGAGCGGCGCGACCAGGCCATAGGACAGAAAAATGCCGGCGAAGGTGCCGACCAGCGCCGCGCCGATCAACCCGCCGAGCAGTTTGGGCGACTGATCCAGCGCGCCCATCGCCTTGATGACACCGAGCACTGCCGCAACGATGCCGAGCGCCGGCAAGCCTTCCGCCACCGCCATCAGCGAATGATAAGGTTTCATCTTGCTGCGGACGATGGTCTCGATCTCCTCGTCCATAAGCGCCTCGATCTCGTGCGGACGGGCGCTGCCCATGACGATCAAGCGGAAATAGTCGCAAACGAAGTGCGTCAGCGAATCATTGGCGAGTACTGTCGGAAAGTTCTGGAATATCTCCGACGAAGCCGGATCGTCGATATGCGCCTCGACCTCGTTGCGGCCCTTGTTGCGCACTTCGCGCATCAGCGCATGCAGCAAGCCAAGCAGGTCGAGGTAGTGGCGCTGCTTCGGCACCGCGACGGTCAGCGCCTGCATGATGGCGACGCCGGTATCGACCACCACCTTCCACGGATTGGCCACGATGAAGGTGCCGGCGGCCATGCCGGCAATGATCACGAACTCCCACGGCTGCCAGATCACGCTGATGTGCCCACCGAGCGCCACGAAGCCGCCCAACAGGCTGGCGATCGTGACGATCACGCCAAAAAGAATGCTCAAGCCGGCCGCTCCGAATCAAACCCTTGATTCGTTTAGGCAGCGACGCTTGCACGGAGCTGACCGGCCTTCCGGCACGGCAGGCCCGCGCAAGCTTGTCGGCCGATTCTCGCTGACAACCTGATCCTCATGCCCGCGCCGGAGTCGCTTGTCCGATGACGTCGACCATCGCCACCTACCAGATGATCTCCAACAACATCGTGCGGCAGTTGCAGCAGACCGCCAAGAGGCCGGACGTATCGCGCGACACCGACTACTACCTGCAGCACATTGGCCAGGTGAAGACGATCGACCAGTTCCTCGGCGATTACCGGCTGTACTCCTACGCGATGAAGGCCTTCGGCCTGTCCGACATGACCTACGCCAAGGCCTTCATGCGCAAGGTACTGACGGAGGGTGTCACCTCGTCCACCAGCTTCGCCAACAAGCTGGTCGACAAGCGCTACCGCGACTTCGCCGCCGCCTTCAACTTCGCCTCGCTGGGCGACAGGGCGACCAGCACCACCGCGGCGACGACCGGCACCGTGAGCAAGTATGTGCGCCAGACGCTGGAGGAAGACGCCGGCTCGCAGAGTGAGGGCGTGCGCCTCGCTCTCTATTTCGAACGCAAGGCGCCCAGCATCACCAATGTCATGCAGATCCTGTCCGACAAGGCTCTGCTCCAGGTCGCCCAGACCGCGCTCGACATCTCGCCGATGACCTCGATGGCCGCCGTCGACAAGCAGGCCACGATGCTGGCCAAGCAAATCAACGTCGCCGATTTCAAGGATCCGGCGAAGCTGAGGACCTTCCTGCAGCGCTTCAGCGCGATGTGGGACATGCAGAACACCGACGCGGCATCCTCATCGCCGGCCCTCACCATCATCACCGGCGGCCAGTCCAGCGACATGGGGCTCAACGCCGATATTCTCACCAGCCTGCAGAATCTCAAGCTCGGACGCTAACGCCCATGCAATCCGCCCTCTATGTCAGCCTCTCCGCCCAGGTCGCGCTGGAAAAGCGGCTCGAGACCATCGCCAACAACCTCGCCAACATGAAGACCACCGGCTTCCGCGCCGATGCCGTCAAGTTCGAGGCCGCGATGTCTCGCGCAGCGACCCAGCCGGTGGCCTTTGCGTCGTCGGGAGAGAACTTCATCTCGCGCAAGCCCGGGGGCGTGACCCGCACCCAGAACAGCCTCGACGTCGCCATTGTCGGCAACAGCTGGATGTCCTTCAACGGCCCCGCCGGCCGCGTCTACACCCGCGATGGCCGCATGCAGATCGCCGGCAATGGCGAACTGCAGACGGCAACCGGTTATCCGGTGCTCGACGCCGGCGGCATGCCGATCATTCTCGATCCGGAGGGCGGGCCGCCGACCATCACGCGCAACGGCACTATCGCGCAGGGCCCCAACCAGGTCGGTGTGCTCGGCCTTTATGACATTCCCGCGAGTGCACGGCTGGAGCGTTTCGGCAACTCGGGGGTCATCCCCGACCGCGCCGCATCACCGGTGATCGATTTCCTGCAGACCGGCTTCCAGCAGGGCTTCGTCGAGGATTCCAACGTCGATTCGATGTCGGAGCTGACCCAGCTGATGACCGCGTCGCGCGCTTTCCAGAGCGTGTCGTCGCTGATCGACGGCTCGGAGAGCACGATGCAGAATGCGATTCGCTCACTGGGCGAACCGACGAAGGGATAGGGTTGGACGATATCGTGTCGCTCGGCTGGGGCGCACGACAATGCCTGCCATGAAGCGACGATTGAACTGGCGCCCTTTGTTGAATTCGGAATAAAGCCGATCCTCTGCGTATCCCACCGGACCTGATGCTCCCATGAATGCCCTCGAACGGCTGGAAGTGACGCTGCAATTCCTGCGCAGGGAGGTACCGCCGGCGCGCATCGGCGGCTATGTCTGCGAGGTGACACCGACACATTACCGCGTCGCGGGACTGTCGAAATTCGCCAAGCTTGGCGAACTGATCGGGCTCGACATCGACGGCCAGATACAGCTCGGCGAAGTGGTGCGCATCGACGCCGGCGGCGTCACGGCCAAGCCGTTCGACTCCCACATCGGCGCCGGCCTCGGCCTAACGGCCTATCGCATGCCGCCGAAGACCATCGCGCCGCATCCAAGCTGGAAAGGCCGGGTGCTGAACGCGCTCGCCGAGCCGATCGACGGCGCGGGCGTGCTGCCGACCGGCGAGCGGGCGATGTCGACCGACGCGGGGCCGCCACCGGCCGTGGGACGCAGCCGCGTGCAGGCGCCGCTGCGCACCGGCGTGCGGGTGCTCGACCTGTTCACGCCGCTGTGCCTGGGCCAGCGCATCGGCATTTTCGCCGGCTCCGGCGTCGGCAAGACCACGCTGCTGGCGATGATGGCGCAGAGCCGTGGCTTCGACACCGTGGTGACGGCACTCGTCGGCGAGCGCGGCCGCGAGGTGCGCGAATTCCTCGACGACACGCTGGGGCAGGATCGCACACGCGCCATCACCGTGGTCTCCACCAGCGACGAGAGCCCGATGATGCGGCGCCTCGCGGCCAAGACCGCGACCACCATCGCCGAATATTTTCGCGACCGGGGCGAATCCGTGCTGCTGATCGTCGATTCGGTGACGCGCTTTGCGCACGCAGCGCGCGAGGTGGCGCTGGCGACCGGCGAACCGGCGGTGGCGCGCGGCTATGCGCCGAGCGTGTTCAGCGACCTGCCGCGCCTCCTGGAGCGCTCCGGCCCCGGCACGGAAGGACAGGGCTCGATCACCGGCATCTATTCGGTGCTGGTGGACGGCGACGACCACAACGAGCCGATCGCCGACACCGTGCGCGGCACGCTCGACGGCCACATCGTGCTCGACCGCGCGGTGGCCGACCAGGGGCGCTATCCGGCGGTCAACGTGCTGTCATCGGTGTCTCGCCTCGCCCAGCAGGTGTGGACGGCGGAGGAAGGCCACCTGCTGCGCCGGCTGCGCGCCATGATCGCCCGCTTCGAGGACACGCGCGACCTGCGCCTGATGGGCGGCTATCAGCCCGGCCGCGACGGCGAGCTCGACCAGGCGGTGCAGCTGGTGCCGAAGATCTATGACCTGATGTGCCAGATGCCGTCGGATCCGCAGAGCACCGAGCCGTTCCAGGAACTGCTGGAGATCATCAAGAAGGAGATTGGGTAGGCTGGAGGCGACGCCGCCGGCGCGCATGGCCGGGCGGGCGCCCCGCTGGGCAGCGCCACATGTCGGTGGAACGGGGTGCGGAGAGCCTCGGTTTCGCCGAAACGGCGAGCTTCTCCCGTGCGTTCAAGCGCTGGAAGGGCCTGTCGCCGCTGCAATTCCGCCGCCGTGGCATGATCTGACGGACCCACTGCCCGATCGCCTCGGGAACCCGTGCCAAAGCCGTGCGCCGCGTCACACGCCTGTCGGTTGAATTTACGGGCCCGGGGTCTTATGCGTGTCGCCATGACCATCGCCCTTGCCGCCGCAAAACCGCTGAATTCCTGGCCCCGTCACCGGGCGCATCCGGGGAAACCCGCGCCGTTCCTGCCGATGAGCCGCGCCGAGATGACGGCGCTCGGCTGGGACGCCTGCGACATCGTGCTGGTGACCGGCGATGCCTATGTCGACCATCCGAGCTTCGGCATGGCGATCATCGGCCGCCTGCTCGAGGCCCAGGGCTTTCGGGTCGGCATTATCTCCCAGCCCGACTGGCAATCGGCCGAGCCGTTCAAGGCGCTGGGCAAGCCGCGGGTGTTTTTCGGCGTTACCGGCGGCAACATGGACTCCATGGTCAACCGCTACACGGCGGACCGCCGGCTGCGCCATGACGACGCCTACACGCCGGGCGGCGAAGGCGGCAAGCGGCCGGACCGCTGCACCCTCGTCTACGCCCAGCGCTGCCGCGAGGCGTTCAAGGACGTGCCGGTGGTGCTCGGCGGCATCGAGGCATCGCTGCGCCGCATCGCCCATTACGACTACTGGTCCGACAAGGTGCGCCGCTCGGTGCTGGCCGACGCCAAGGCGGACATCCTGCTCTATGGCAACGCCGAGCGCGCCGTCGTCGAGGTGGCGCATCGCCTCGCTGCCGGCGAGAGCCCGCGTGACCTTGCCTCGATCCGCGGCACCGCGCTGTTCCGCCGCGTCCCCGAGGGCTACACCGAGCTGCATGCCGACGATCTCGACGCCGCCGACGAGGGCGCGGCGCGTCATCCCGGCGACACCGTGATCCGTCTGCCGGCGTGCGAACAGGTCGAACAGGATCGCGAGGCCTATGCCCGCGCCTCGCGCGTGCTGCACCGGGAGAGCAATCCCGGCAACGCACGGCCGCTGGTGCAGCGCCATGGCGACCGCGACCTGTGGCTGAATCCGCCGCCGATCCCCCTGACCACCGAGGAGATGGACGGCGTCTACGATCTGCCTTACGCCCGTGCGCCACATCCGTCCTACGGCGAGGCCAAGATCCCCGCCTGGGACATGATCCGGTTTTCGGTGACGATCATGCGCGGCTGCTTCGGCGGCTGCACATTCTGCTCGATCACCGAGCACGAAGGCCGCATCATCCAGAATCGCTCGGAAGGCTCGATCCTTCGCGAGATCGAGCGCATCCGCGACAAGACGCCGGGCTTCACCGGCGTGATCTCCGACATCGGCGGCCCCACCGCCAACATGTACCGCATGGCGTGCAACGATCCCAAGATCGAGGCGGCATGCCGGCGGCCGTCCTGCGTGTTCCCCGAGATCTGCCCGAATCTCAACACCTCGCACGACGACCTCATCCGGCTCTATCGCAAGGTGCGCGAAGTGCAGGGCGTCAAGAAGGTGATGGTCGCCTCGGGCGTGCGCTACGACCTCGCGGTGAAGAGCCCGGAATACGTCAAGGAGCTCGTCACCCACCACGTCGGCGGCTATCTCAAGATCGCGCCCGAGCACACCGAGCGCGGCCCGCTCGACAAGATGATGAAGCCGGGCATCGGCACCTATGACCGCTTCAAGGAAATGTTCGACGCCGCCGTGCAGCAGGCCGGCAAGAAATATTTCCTGATCCCCTATTTCATCGCGGCGCATCCCGGCACCACCGACGAGGACATGATGAACCTCGCGCTGTGGCTCAAGAAGAACCGCTACCGTGCCGACCAGGTGCAGACCTTCCTGCCCTCGCCGATGGCGACCGCGACCGCGATGTACCACACCGGCGTCAATCCGCTGCGCGGCGTGCGCCATGGCGGCAGCGACAAGGTCGAGGCGATCAAGGGATTGCGGCAGCGCCGGCTGCACAAAGCGTTCCTGCGCTACCACGATCCCGACAACTGGCCGCTGCTGCGCGAAGCGCTCAAGGAGATGGGCCGCGCCGACCTGATCGGCTCACGCCCCGACCAGCTCGTGCCCGCCCATCAGCCGCCCGGCACCGGCAAGGCTGCCGGCACCCGCCGCCCCATCCGCGACGGCGGCGGCAGGACACAGCGCTTCACCACCAAGGGCGTGCGCATCAGGAAGTGATGCCGCCGGCGTTGCCGGACGGCATGTCCGACCCGGCCGACGGCCTGCCTACCACGCGTAGCGCACCGTGCCCTTGCCAGCGTAGCTGCTGGTGCTACGGGAGAATTCGCCTTCGAAGCGACCGCCCACCGACACGCCGCTGCGCCATTTCATGTCGGCGCCGGCGGTGACGAGCGCGGCATCAGCGGCCGGCTGCGCGCCGTTGACCGTGAAGGCCGCGCCGGGCAGCGCCTGGAAGGCCGCGGTGATGGGACGATCGGTGTTGGAATCGTGCGCCCAGGCGAGACGGCCGCGCAGCGTCAGCACACCGTTGGACATTAAAAAGTCCTTGTCCAGCCGCGCGCCGACCTCGGTGCGGATATTGGTCGTGGTCTGCCCGCTGTAGGCGAGTGCGAACTGATTGCTGCCGGCGGCGGCGTATTCGCTGTATCCCGGCAGATAAAAGCTCGTGACCTGAACCGCCGCATAGGGCGTCACGCCGATCGCAGCGGCAGGCCAGGGCGCGAGGCGCCAGCCGACCTCGCCGCGCGCGGCAAACGTGCTGGCCTTGAAGTTCGCGCTCAGCTTGTCGGCACCCGACACGGTGACCGTGCGATCGGTGGTAACGTCCTGCCAGCCATAGGCGAGCGCCGCCGAGATATAGGCCGGCCCGATGGTATGGCGGCCATAAAGACCCGCCTGGAACAGGTCGGCGCGGCCGCCGCCGAGGCTGTCCGCCAGCGCGAAGTTGAAGCCCGCGCCGCCAAGCGCGAAGCCGAGCAGCGTGTTCGGCGCCACGCGATAGTCAGCGCCGACGATGGTGCCGTAGATGCGGCTGGTGGTGGTGCTCGTTCCGGACACGGCGTTGCCGCTCACTGTGCTCGCGCCACCGTAGCCTGAGGCCCACACGCCCCAGCGGCTATCGAAACGCTCGCCACCCCGGTCGAACGGCGTCACCGCCGCATAGGCCTCGCGGGTTCTGGCATCGCCGCCATCAGACGGAGCATAGCCGAGCGCAGTTCCCTCTCCGCCCGCGCTGCGCTCGCCGTCCATGCCGCCACCGCCGAACGGATCGAGCATCGAGACGAACTGCTGCATGGCATTGAACGCGCCCTGCGTACCGGCAGCACCCGGCTGGCCGGACACCTGGTTGAGCGCGCCGGTCTGCTGCGCGCCGCCCATGTTGAGCAGCGCGTCGAATCCCGCTGGTGGCGTCGTCCCACCCAGTACCGCGCCGTTAATGGCGCCGGCGACCTTGGCCTGGTTACTGCCCGCGCCCGCGGGCAGTACGATCAGGCCGGGATCGAGCACGAGGTAGACGTTGTTCGGATCGTAGGTGAGGTGCGGATTGCGCGCGAGCGGAGCAATACTGCTGCCGGTGACGCTCAACCCGGCGAACTGCGTGCCGCCGAGCCCACCGGTGGCATTGAGGATGGTATAGGTCTGGCTACGGAAGCTGGCGGGCAACGTGACCGCCTGCACGGTGCCGCCAGTCAAGGTCGCCGCGCCCAGAACGTTGATGCGATCCGCCGATGTCGGCAGGACCTCGACCCGATAGGTCGAACCGGCGTTGAACGTCAGGCTGCCATTGACCGTGATGGTGCCGATGGAGTTGCCCGGCGACAGCGTGCCGCCATTGTTGATGACGGTCGTCGGCAGTTGCCCGGTGCCGCCCAGCGTGCCGCCGCCGTTGACGGTCACGCCGCTCGACGAGGCGATCGACCCGTTCACCGCCAGCGTGCCGCCGTTGACGATGGTCGCGCCGGTATAGGTGTTGGTGCCCGACAGGGTCAGCGTGCCGGTGCCGCTCTTGGTCAGTGCGCCGCTGCCCGTGAGACCGACGTCGATGGCGCCTGCCTGAACGTCAAACACGCCGGACGACGACAGCGTACCGTTGGTGATGCTGCCACCCGTCAGCGTCACGCCGCCGTTCTGGATCTGGGTCGTGCCGCCGAGATCGAGCGTGCCACCCGCAACAATGGTAGCGGCGCCGGTGCCACCCAAGGTGCCGGCGCCTGCGATCTTCAGCGTCCCCGCGTTGATGGTGGTGCCGCCGGAATAGGTATTGACGCCGCTCAGCGTCAGCGTGCTGGAGCCGGTCTTCACCAGCGAGGCGCCGGTGCCGCCGACCAAGCCGCCATCGGCGATCACGCCGCTGACCGTGGTCGACAGGTTATTGCCGCCAACCGTCAGCGCGTTGGCGCCGAGGTCGAAGGTACCGTTGCCGGCGATGGAGCCGGCGCTGAGCTTGTGGTCGTTGTTCGGGCCGGAACTGGGGGAGAAATCGAAGAGGGCACGGGCGCTGTTGTTGGTCAACTGCGCATTGCCTGCGGTGGACCGACCGGTAAATGCCACGACGCTGTCGGCATTGTTGCTGATCGTCGCGTTTTGCGCGGAGCTACCGCCATTGAAACGGACGACGGCCGAACTGCTGTTGAGGTTGATCGTGGCACTGCCGGCGGTGCTGCTGGCGTTGAAGTCGACGCCGCCGCCGCTGGTATTGATGGTTGAACTGCCGGCCGTGGCGGCGTTTGCGAAGGTGAGGAAGGAAAGGTTGGTAATGGTCGAGCTGCCGGCGCTGGAGCTGCCATTGAACCACATCAGGTTGTTGTTGACGATGTTCGCGCTTGCGGCCGTGCTCGAACCAGAGAAGCTGACGCTGCCGCCGGCATTGTTCGTGATGGTGGCATGACCGGCGGCGCTGTTGCCGGAGAAACTAACGATGTTGTTGTTGGTGATGCTGGTGATGCCGCTGGAGTCGGCGTTGAAGACGCTGAACGTGGCGCCGGCGCCGACAGTGACAGCCCCCAGAATGGAGCCGCTGCGGCCGGCGCTGCCAAGCTGCAACGTGCCACCGTTGATCGTGGTGCCGCCGCTATAGGTGTTGGCCCCGGACAGCGTCACGATGTCGATGCCGCTCTTGGTCAGTGCGCCGCTCCCGGCGAGCGAGGCATCGATGGTGCCCGCCTGAACACTGAATGTGCCTGAGGACGACAGCGTGCCGTTGGCGATGCGACCGCCCGTCAGCGTCACGCCGCCGTTCTGGATCTGCGTCGTGCCGCCAAGATCGAGCGCGCCACCGGAAACAGTGATGGCAGCACTGGTGGCGCCCAGCGTGCCGGCGCCCGCGAGCTGCAGCGTGCCCGCACTGATCGTGGTCCCGCCGGTATATGTATTGATGCCCGAGAGCGTCACCATGCCGACGCTGCTCTTGGCCAGTGCACCGTTCCCCGCGAGATTTGCGTCGATGACGCCTGCCCGAAGGTCGAACAGGCCGGCCGATGACAGTGTACCGTTGGTGATGCGGCCATCCATCAGCGTCACGCCGCCGTTCTGAATCTGCGTCGTGCCGCCGAGATCGAGCGTGCCGCCCGCGACTGTGGTGGTGGCGCTGCTGCTGCCCAGCGTGCCAGTGCCGCTGATTTGCAGCGTGCCTGCATTGACCGTCGTGCCACCGGTATACGTATTGGCTCCCGACAGCGTCACCGTGCCGGTGCCGCTCTTGGTCAGCGCGCCCGCGCCCGCGAGCACGGCATCGATGGTGCCCGCCTGAACGGCGAATCCGCCTGACGACGACAGGGTGCCATTGGTGATGCTGCCGCTGGTCAGCGTCACACCGCCGTTCTGGATCTGGGTCGTGCCGCCGAGATCGAGCGTGCCGCCCGCGACCACGGTGGCGGCGCCGATGCTTCCCAGCGTGCCGGTACCCGCGATCTTGAGCGTACCCGCATTGATGGTGGTGCCGCCGGAATAGGTGTTGGCGCCGCTCAGGATCAGCGTCCCGGCACCGGCCTTGGTCAGCGCACCCGGACTGGCGCCGGCGTCGGCGATCACCCCGGAGAGCGTGAGCGTGTTGCTGTTGGTATCGACCCTGCCGCCAGCGCTGCTCAGCGCAATGGCGTTGCTGATGGTCAGATTGTTCGCGCCGGCCTGAAGCGTGCCGCCGTCGATCGTCACCATGCCGGTGCCGAACGCGGAATTGTTGCCGGCCACGGCCGTCCCGCTGATGGTCGTGCCGCCGCTGTAGGTGTTGGCCCCGTTCAGGACCACGGTGCCGCGCGCGATCGCGATCGCCGCGCCCGCGCCCGTGCCTGCGGCGAAGCTGTGTCCGCTCGGCACGCTCGCGGCGCTGTCGTCGGCGATGGTGCCATTGATCGTCAGCGTTCCGGTCGGGCTGAAGGTGGTCGTCGCGCCGCTCATCAGGAACAGGCTGGAGCCCGCGGCCACGCCGCGGGCTGACGCGATAGAGCCGGCGCCGGCCGTCACGCTGTTGCCGGTGAACGAACCATCGCTGATGGTCAGGCTGGCACCACCGCGGACAAACACCGCACCGCCGAAGCCCGCGCCGCCGCCGCCATAACCGGTGGAGCCGCCGCCGCCGCCGACGCCGCCCGAACCGGGGCTTCCAAACAACGTACCGCCGCCGCCGCCGCCAAAGCCGCCGACACCACCGTTGGTGCCGAATCCGGAGCCACCACCACCGCCGCCGAAGCCCCCGTTGCCAGCGCTTCCGCTGTCGGTGCCGCCGCCGCCGCCACCGAAGTCGCCGCCATTGCCGCCATTGCCGCCGCCGTTGCCGCCGGCGCCACCGCCGCCGCCGCCAATTCCGCCGTCGGTGCCGGCACCATGGGTACCACCGGTGCCGCCGGCACCCGCGGCGAGGCCGCCGCCACCGCCACCGCCACCGCCATCGATGTCATTGGAGGTGCCCGAACCACCGGCGCCGCCGCCAAGGCCACCGCCACCGCCGCCGCCGCCGGTCTGGAAGGAAAACCGGACGCCCGACGCGCCACCGGCACCACCGCCGTTCGCACCGGAACTTCCGCTCGTCCCCATGCCACCGCCGCCGCCATTGCCGCCAGGACCGCTACCGCCAGCACCGCCGGGAATGCTGGTCCCCGCGTGATCGGTCGGACCACCGCTGCCGCCACCGCCACCGCTGTAGCCGCCGCCGCCGCCGCCCGCATTCTGTCCGGCGCTGCCGCCACTGCCGCCCAACCCGCCGCCACCGCCACCGCCGGGTGTGCCGCCGGCGGTTGCAGTGCTGCCGCCATTGCCGCCGGCCGCGCTGTTGTTGGCAAAACTGACATTGCTGATCGTGGCGTTGCCGGTATTGACGAAGATCGCACCGCCGGCGCCGAGTCCGCCGCCACCCCTGCCAGCACCGCTGCCGCCCTGGGCATTGCCACCGACGAGCGTGACGTTCTGGATCGTCGCCGTGCTGTTGAGGAAGAAGATCCGGTTGTTGCCCTGGGCATCGATGGTGTGGCCGTTGCCGTCGATGGTGATGTTGGCCGCCACCGGCGGCAGCAGCGTCGTGCCGAGCGCGATATTGTTTTGCAGCAGAATGCGGTCGCCCGCCGACGCGCCCGCGATGGCCGCGGACAGCTGCGATGCATCGGACACCAGGATGTCGCTGGCGGCCGCAGGCGTCGCCCCGATGACCGGAAATGCCAAGGCGATGACCAGCGATGTCGATGCGAGCCACGCCGCCCGCAACCTCTGCTTGCTCCCCAACCGAGCCACTACCGTCACCACTATCCCCGCCCCCTCTCACCGCACGGATCAGCCTCCCCGCTCATCCGTGCGCAACCGTCAGCAGCCCGGAAAATCGAGCGCGCGATACTTCATTTCACTGGAAGTGAGTAGTGTCCTGAAATCGCTGGGGATGGCGTTCTGAAAATTTCTGAAATTTCCGCTTCAGCGCCGTTTTCAGTAGTGTTTTGCTGTATTTAGTCCGCTCACGCCGCCTGGGGGGTCTTCGTGTTTCGTTTCGCCGGTTTCGAGCTGGACCAGCAGCGCGCCGAGCTGCGCGGGCCCGACGGCGTTGCCGTCAAGCTGCGTCCGAAGACCTTCGAGATGCTGCGGGTGTTCGTGACCAATGCCGGTCGCATCCTCAGCAAGCAGGAACTGATGGAGGCCGTCTGGCCGAACGTCCACGTCGGCGAAGACAGCCTCTTCCAGTGCATCCGCGAGCTGCGTGCCGCGCTCGGCGACGAGCAGCGGCAGACGATCAAGCTCGCGTCCGGCGGCGGCTATGTTCTGACCGCCGAGGTGAGCGCCGAGCCAGCCGAACCGCCTGCCATCCCGGACACCTCTACCATCCAGCCTGCGGACGACGCACCCGCACCGCCGGCTGAAACGGTCATCGAACCGTCGCAAGCCGAGCGGCCGGCCTTCGCCTTGCGCGGACGTGTGGCGATCGCCGCCGCCATTCTCTGCACCATCGTCGGCGTTGCCGTCGCGGCGACGACGTTCTGGCCGGGCCGCATCATCAAGCAGACGCCGCCGGTCATCACCGTCATGCCAATCGTTGACACCAGCAATGATCCCGGTGGCGCAATGATGGCACAGGAGGTCACCAGCCGCCTCGTGGACGGCTTCGCCAAGATCGACAATATCCGGGTTGTCACCACGGCGCGGCGCGAAGCGTCTGCCACGCCCGTGGTGCCATCTGATTTCGAAATCCGCGGCGAATTGCAGTATGGCGAGCCATCGTGGACGCTGCGCGCGCGCCTCGTCAGGACGGCCACCGGCGAGGTCCAGTCGGTGGCGACCGTTTCGGTCGGCCCCGAGGCAGCGGACGCCCAACTGCAACAGTCGCGCCTCGCGGCGGGCGTCGGTCATCCGCTTGCGCGCCGCCTCAACGAACTGATCGAGGCCAGCACATCGTCCGTCCCCCCGGAAGCGGCTGCCGGAAAAGCCAAGGTCGTCATCGAGCAGGCGACGGCATCGATCAATCAGACCACGCGCGAGCGTTTCGGCATGGCGCAGAGCATGCTGCAGAAGGCGCTCACCGACGCTCCCGACAATGTCGATATCGCCGTCGCACTCGCCTCGCTTCAGCTGCGCGGCATCCAGATGGTCTGGTTCAGCCCCGACCAGGCGATCGCAGTCGAGGCCGAGGCCAGCGCAACGCTCGAGCGCGCGTTGCGCGCCAGGCCCAATTCCATCGCGGTGCTCGAGACCTATTGCCGCTTTCTGAGCGCAACCAACCATTTCGTGGAAAGTCTCGTGGCCTGCGCCAGGGTCCTGAGCTTCGACCCCTGGCACGGCGGCGCGCTCTATCTCATCGGCCTCGGACAGGTCAATCTCGGCCGATTCGAGGACGCGCTCGCGACATTCCAGCAGGCCGACCGGTTCGATACGCCGGCGGTCTCCCGGTGGACGTGGCTGCTGGGTGTGGCATGGGCCAACATGCTGATGGGCCGCGACGCCGACGCACTGCCATGGCTGCAACGCTCGCTTGCCATCACCGGGGCATCGGGCCGCCCGTACATGGTGTTGGCCGCCATCCACCAAAAGGCCGGGCGGTTCGACGAGGCAAGGGCGGCGATTCAGGAGGGACTGAAATTGCGGCCCGGCACGACGCGGCTCAACGTCAGCCCGCCGACCAAGAACAGCAGTCCCGTCTTTATCGAAGCAACGGACAGGATCATCCAGCACATGGTCGATGCGGGACTGCCGGAGCGTTGAACCCGGCGATCGGCCACGAACGCGACAGCTGAAGGCGGAAGATATCGATCGCCGTGGCGCGGATGCCTGGGGCGGCAAGCGATCTCCCGATCGCTTGCCGATATAACGATCGCCCCACACGATGCCGCGACACGACCGGATTGTCACAGCATGTCGTCAGCGTTGCCTGCCGTTACCAGCTGAGGCGGGCGCCGCCCGACAACTGGTGGCTCTCGGCATTGCGGCGGAACTCGCCGTTGTACGCAGCGAACACCCGGAAGTTGTCATTCCACCAGCCGGAGAGCTTGGCGCCGACCAGGGCCGCGTCGCGGCCCGGCTGCGCGGCCGCAACCGTGAAGGCCTCGTCGAGCAGTGCCGCCTGGCTGACCAGCGTAGTGTCGCGCAGGTCGTGCGCCCAGGCGAGCTTCACTTCCGGAACGATGGTGACGCCGTCGACCGTGCGCAGCCGCGCGCTCAGCGTGGCGCCGGCGGTCGTGGTCAGCTTGTCATAGGTCTGCGCGGCATAGACCAGCCCGAACGGCAACTGGCTCTCGCTGTAGCCATCGCGACGGAAGCCCTGCCAGTTGATCCCGGCGAACGGCTTCAGCGTCACATTGGCCGCCAGCGGAATCCGATAGCCGGCTTCCAGCGAGGTGCCGACGCCAACACCATTGGTGCTACCCTGCAGGGCAGACGAGGTCAGCAGGATCTGGCGGTTGGTGGTCATCTGGCTCGGACCGGCTGCGACGCGAAGGTCGACCACCGCCGCGCCCGGCGTCCAGCTCGCATACAGCGCGCCGGCATAGGTGTCGGACGTGCCACGGATGTCTGTGCTGGTCGCCGTGGTGCGCGCGTAACCGAATGCGCCGCCGGCGGTCAGGTTCGCAGAGAACTGCCGATCGGCACCGAGCGTGAAGCCGCCGCTGGCCATCTTCGAGCCGGCAAGCTCGCCCGCATCGCCGACCCGGCTGCTGCGACCGAATCCCTGACCCCAGACACTCCAGCCATTGCGCACGCGCTCCGCCGGAGCGAGGCTGGCGAAGGCATTGGTCGCCGAACTGGTCTCGGCGCTGACGATGCCACGGCCGGCGTAGGACAACGCGAACGACTGCGCCGCACCGGTCTGGCCCTGCTCGGCGCCGAGCGCCAGCATATCCTGGCGATCGCCGAGCGCCCCCAGAATGCCGGAGAATGCCTGCAACGGCGCGCTGGATATCGCCGGCTGGCCCGGACCGCCGAGCTGCGACAGCGCCTTGTCGTACTGCGTCTCCGTATCAAGGTTGTAGAGCGCGTCGAACAACCCCTTCTCGGCTGCGCTTGGCATCACGCCGGACGCGGCACGCTCATTGTCGAGGATCCTGGCGACCGATGTGCGCGGAGCGTCGCGCGGACCGGCGGGCACAAGGCTGCTGAAGCTGACCGGCGTCACTGCCAGCGTGATCGCGGTGGGGCTGTAGATCAGATCGAAGCGGCCATTGGCCGGCAACCCCGAGGTCGGCTGCACCAGTGTCGAGAAGGTGCCGGCGGTGCGCGCACCGTTCTGCGCCTGCACGAAGGCGAACTCGGTGCCGATCGCGGGAGTATAGTTGCTGACGGTGCCGACGCTGCCGCGCAACACCGGTGTAACCGTGCCGGCGGCATAGAACACGTTCCCGGCGCCGGTCACGTAGATCTTGTCATAGGTGCCGGGGCCGCCCGGCACGTTGAGCGTGCCGTCGATGTCGATCCGGGTCGTGGCGGTCGACGTCAGCGTCACATTGCCGTTGAACGTCAGCGAGCCGACCGAATTGCCCGACAGCACGGTGCCGGGCGCGATCGAGCCGTTGGCGATGAGATCACCGACGTTCGCCATTTTACCGGGCGAGAGCGTGCCTGCGATGACGCTGTCGCCGTTCACGGTGCCAAAGCCGGCCAGTGTCGCGGGCTGCTCGACACTGAGTTTGTGGCCGGAGGTGAGGCTCAGCGTGCCATCGACAGCGAGGGTGCCGAGTGTCGCCGTGACGTTGCCACCCGCATTGGTGCGGCCGGAGATGGTCAGGATGCCGTCACCCGACTTGGTGAAATCGCCGTCGGTGTTCAGCAGCCGGCTCCAGAAGGTCGTGGTGTTCGCCGCGACCGACACATTGCTGTTGGCGGCCAGCGTCGTCGGACCGTCGGTGGCGCGATCGAGCCTGATCAGACCATAGCCGAACACGGTATTGATGCCAGGCGCGCCGAGATTTTCGGCGGTCGAGAACAACAGATGCGACAGATCCTGCGCGTTGTAGGTCGGGTTGGCCTGGATCAGCACGGCAATCGCGCCGGATACCGTGGGGGCCGCCATCGAGGTGCCGCCCATGGCGCGGTAGGTGTTGCCGGGAACGGTCGAATAGACCTCGGGTCCGGTCTCGTTGTCACCGCCGGGCGCCGCAACGCACCAGCTGGCGGTCACGCCGCAGAGGTTCGAATACCACGCCGGAGCCTTGGTGTTGCCGACCGACATGACGGCAATGATCTGGCCGTTCTGGCGCTGCAGCCCGGTGCCGTCCAGCCCCTGGCCCTGGTCGTCATAGACGCCGAGATTGGCGTGCGCCGGATTGAGAAACGGCAGCAGCGCCAGCCCGGACGGATTGCGTGCAGCGATCGGATTGTCCCCGCGATCATTGCCGTTGGCAGCTACGATGATCTTGCCGGCCCTCAGGACGTTGAAGACGGCGTCGCCCTCCGCAGAGATGTTGCCGATCGTCCACTGCGTCAGATTTTTAGCGTCGTACTTGGGCCCGTAGCTGGCGTTGTAGACCATGGTCCCGTTCAGCGTCGCGAAATAGTTCAGCGCGCTGGCGCTGGGATCGACGATTCCCGGTCCGGGCGAGGAATTGCTGTCTGTCAGAACCCGCAGCGGAATGATCATGGCGTCGTAGGCGACACCGTGCATATCGACGTTGTCGAACTTCTGTGCCCCGACAATGCCCGCGACATGGGTGCCGTGGGCGTCGGTCGCTGACAGCGGCGACAGGTTGGCGGGATTGTAGACCCCACCCTGGGCGACATAGTTACGGGCGAGATCGAGCCGCAGCTTGTTCACGAGCGCCGCGTTGGTGGTGTCGAAGCCGGTATCCGCCACGGTGACATTGACGCCGGCGCCGGTGAAGCCGCGAGCGTAGGCCAGCGGCGCACCGATCATGGTCAGATTCCACGTCTGATCGTAGGTCGAGGGCAACGGACTTGGCAGGTTCGGCGAATTGTTCACCGCCATCGCGACGTTCTGGTACGACGTCGCTCCCGGAGCGGAAGCGCCGGCAGTGCGCGTTGCCAGGACCTGCGCGGCATTCGGGGCCAGTGTCATCGGGTGACCGGAGGTCAGGACCCCCAGATCCGCGGCCGTCGTCAGGTCGCGAAGTGCCGACGGCGCCAGACCCGAGGCGTGGCGCAGGACTGCATCGCGCAGCTCCGGATTGCGATACGTGCGATCATAAACCTGCGCGATCAGCCCGCGTTCGCCCTGCGCCAGCGCGCTGGCAAGCTCGGCCCTCATGGCTGCGGACAGCGACGCGCCTGGCGCGGACTTCGGCTGCGCGACGCGAAGCGGGGCCTGGCGAACGGCCCGCTCGGAGGCATCAACCGGCGCCGAAATGCAGATGGTGCTCAAAAGCGTGGAGCAGACAAAAAATGCCGAAGCCCCGTGAAAACTCCCCATGACCCCCACAGAACAAGACTCCCCTTCGAATGTCGGACTGGCCGGGATACGTCCATCCCGTCAGCGCTGCACAAGCCGAGGTCGGTTCTAGTATGGCGTCTGATCGATTGGACAGCGCGATCCCCGGATCGCGCGCACCGGCATTGCTTTTGACTTGACGATGCGTCTCAACTGTTCTGTTGTTTCTTTCCCGCCCGCACGCACTCGCGACATATCGCCACACAGGAGCATCCCCGATCATGCGATCGCAACGCCGTCCAGCGCGCGGCAAGCGCCATGCCGTGAAGCTTCGCTGAAAGGGTCGCCCAGGACGCCCCAGACGGGGGAGCATCACGCATGTTCGTCACATCCGCGGCGGCAATTTCGCGCCAGCACCACGACCGAAACGCACAAGCAGAGTTTCCAGCTCATGTCCGATCTTCCGAGGCTCTTCTACATCACCACCGGATTGAAAGAGCCCAACGCGTTCGCGACATGGAGCGCGGTACTGTCGCCGCTGTTCGAACCTCGCTCCTACGGGGCTTCCGGGAAAACGCCGACGGGCTCGGCCGCGGGCATTATCATCGGCGATCTCCTCATTGCGAGGGTGATGTTCAATGCCCAGAACTTCCTAAGAGATGAGCAGCGCATCCGCGCCACCCCCGATCACATCCTGTTTCACCTCTACACCAGCGGAGGGTTCAACGGCGTCGTCAATCGCCAGCGTACGGTGATCGGCCCCGGCAAGGTCGCCATCATCGACCTTGCTCATGGCGTCGATACGCGCGCATTCTCGTCCAATACGCTGTCGCTGATCGTTCCCCGCAAGCTACTGAGCGATCTGCCGCTGGATATGCTCAAGCCTCGCCTCGATCCGCTTCGAAACGAGCTGCTCGCAGCACACATCATGTCGTTGCGCGAACGAAGCGCCCAACTGAGCCAGGCCGATGTTGAAGCGACTGTGGCGAACACCGTTGGCTTTCTGAAGGACCTGCTCGCCCCCGACCCCGAAGCGCTTCCCGCACCGGCAAGAGAAGCAGATGAGAGCGTGACGGCACTGATCGAAGCCACCATCCGCGACAGTCTCGCATCGCCGGACCTGTCGCCGGATTGGCTGGCATCGACGCTCAAAATTTCGCGAGCGTCTCTCTACCGTTTTTTCGCGAGCCACGGCGGCATCATGCGTTATATCCAGGAGCGCCGGCTTCTCGCGGTACGAGCGGCTCTCAGCGACCCGCTCGAGATGCGCCTGTTGTCACGGCTTTCGGCCGACTTCGGCTTCAAAAGCGAAGCGCACTTCAGCCGAAGCTTTCGCAGCCGCTTCGGCATCACAGCCAGCGCATACCGGAAAGCGCAGCTCGACATCTCTGCCAGGACCCAGCTGACAAGCCCCGACGTCGTTCAGCAATGGTGGACGAGCGTCCGACAATGATCGGGCCGGCGGCATCTCGGGCAATCACCGCGCTTCGACGGCATTTTGATTGAGCCGACGGCGTAGCCCCGCGCCTATCGCGCGGGCACGGTGCGACAGGTCACTTCGGCGCGCTCGCGGCAATGAATGCATCCACGATCCCGTAGATCGTGAACATCTCCACCGTCAGGATGAGCGCCGTACCGATCAGCCCCAGTCGCCACGCCTGCGTCTCCCACGCAGCATATTCCAGCACGAAGGCGATGGTGTTCCAGGCCAGCATGAACGCTCCGAACGCCAATGTGATCAGGATCGCCGCCATGCTGAAGACATCACTCCCCCACAGCAGCCTGATCGCCCCGGCCGCCGCGGACGTGAGCGCGCCATAGCTCAGGATCGATCGCGTGAACTCGTTGATCCTGTGCAGACGGGCGCGCCCGACATCCGAACCGATCCAAGAGCAGAAGCGCTCGATCTTTTGCCCCAACACCCAGATGCCTCGCTGGCGGAGTTTACTCATGCTGCAGCCACTGCGATGAAATCGAACGGCACGGATGCCGACCGCAATGTGCTCTCTGGATCATAGGGGAGGCAGCTCCAGACCGGAAATTCGCAAGATTGATCCGCGAGCGAGGGCTGCGAACGCCCCAAGGTAACGCGGGGTCAGCAGCGTCAGGCTGTTTTGACAGGCTTAAACAAAGCAATTGGAAATGGCGCGCCCGAAAGGATTCGAACCTCTGACCCCCAGATTCGTAGTCTGGTGCTCTATCCAGCTGAGCTACGGGCGCATTTGTCGCAGACGCCCTCATCGATGGGGCGAGCGAAGGATCGGCGATGTGGTGGTCGCCGAAGGCGCGCCATAGCTACCGGCTCCCGCCGCGGTTTGCAAGCGCTCAAACCAATTTCAGCAAACGTTTGATGACAAACGTTCGTCACCCGCGACAACCTGCGTTAAACCTTTCCAAAATCAAATGTTTTCTGAAGGAAAGGGCTGCCGTGAAGTGCGCGGCTGACCATTTCAGGCGCGAATACGCTCAGGACGCGGGCTGTACAACTGCACCGGACGGTCGGGGATCGAGATACGGAAGGTCGCCCCGATCGTCCCTTCGACGAGATGCATCTCGCCGCCATGGGCACGGACGAGCTCGGAGGCGATGACGAGACCGAGGCCGGTGCCGCCGTCGCGCGACGAGCCCTGGAACGGCTCGAACAGGTGCTCGCGGGCCGTCTGGGGCACGCCGGGGCCGGTATCCGAGACCTCGATGATGGCCACCGCCCCCTCGCGCCGCCCGGTGATCCGGATCTGCTTGGTGGCGCCGGGGTTGACGCTCTCGCTTTCCAGCGCCTGCGCGGCGTTGCGCACGAGGTTCAGGAGCACGCGGAACAGCTGGTCCGGATCGGCATCGATCGCCAGCCCGCGCTCCACCGCATTGACCCAGATGATCGACGTATCAGCGGCGAGACCGGCGGACTCCCGCACCTCGTTGACGATCGGCTCGAGCGCCACCATGCGCCGGTCCGGCGCCGCCTCCTGGGCACGGCCATAAGATAATGTCGACTGGCAGAACGCGATCGCCCGCTCCAGCGAGCGCACCAGCTTGGGCGCGAAGCGCTGCACCCGCGGATCGGGCACATGGGCGAGCTGGTCCGAGATCAGCTGCGACGATGCCAGCAGGTTGCGCAGGTCATGATTGATCTTCGACACGGCAAGGCCGAGCGCGGCGAGGCGGCTCTTCTGATGCAGCATCGACACCAGATCGCGCTGCATGGCCCCGAGCTCGCGCTCCGCGACGCCGATCTCGTCACCGCGATCCGAGGTTGGAATGATCCGCGCCGGGCTCTCCGGATCGGCGTGATAGGCGACGAGGTTCGCCGTCAGCCGCCGCATCGGCCGCACGAACAGGTAGTGCAGCGCGAGATAGACCAGCGCGGCGGTCAGAATCGCGATCACCAGCGACAGCAGCAGCAAGTTCCGCGAGAAGCGGTACATCGCCTGGCGTAGCGGCAGCTCGTCGACCACCACCTCCAGGAACTGGCCGTGGTTGCCCGGCGCCGGGCCGACCACCCGGATTGCCTGGTTGCCGCTTTCCAGCATCACCTCGAAAGCATCCATGATCGCCGACCAGGCGGTCATCGAGCGCATGTCGACGTCATGCTCGATCGCCGGCGGCATGTCGGCGATGGCGAGCAGGCGGCGCTGCTGCCCCATCTTGATGGCCACCGCCCGCGCCCCGATGCTGCTGAGGATCTCCCGCGCCAGCGAATCGGGCACCATGCCGCTCGGCGCGGCGTTCAGCACCAGCGCGGCGGTGTTGGCGGCCGCCAGGCGATCGTTCAGGCGGTTGATCCTGAAGTTGGCGATCGAGGGCACATAGATCAGCACCTCGGCGATCATCACGAGCGGGATGGTCAGCAGCAACAGCTTGGCAGACAAGCCAAATCGCGGCGGAACGAGCTGCCGCTGGGGCCGGTCGGGGGGGTCCAAAGCGTCGGTCATCGCGCCTGTTCAACTCGAAAATTTCCGCCCGCGGCACGGCCAGCAGGGCGAGACGACCGGCGGCGCCCCCAACGCACGGTCTGCGCCGAACCATGCTCCGTTCCCGCCAATCCGTCAAACGCCTGACAACACTGCCTAAACAGCAGGCAGCGCGGGCCGGCGGCGATGTTTTGCGACCGCAACGGCAAGATTGACGAAAACCGGCTGCTCCCTTATAAGCCGCGCCAACTGTCTCCGGTGGCCGATTTCGCTTGGCCGGGTCATTTGCAGGACCGATTTCGGTTCTTTTTTGACAGACGGGGACGTCATCTCAATTTTTGGAACCCTTACAACCGGCATCCCGGCCGGTCAGCGGAGAACGACCCGTGAAGCGGACCTATCAACCCAGCAAACTGGTGCGCAAGCGCCGTCACGGCTTCCGTGCTCGTCTCGCGACCACCGGCGGCCGCAAGGTTCTGGCTGCCCGCCGCGCCCGCGGCCGCAAGCGTCTGAGCGCCTGAGCGCCTGCCAAGACCCCTTATCCGTGGACCGGTTGAGGCAGCGAGCGGATTTTCTCGCCGCAGCCCAGGGGCCAAGGGCGGCGGGTGCCGCCTTTGTGGTCCAGTACCGCCACCGCGACGATTCCGGCCCGACCAGGGTCGGATTCACCGTTTCCCGCAAGGTCGGGACTGCCACCGAGCGTAACCGTGTCCGCCGCCGGCTTCGCGAATTGGTGAAGCGCATGGACCCCATATCCATGCGACCGCACAGTGATTATGTGCTAGTCGGCCGTCGGGCCGCGCTCGGCCGCGACTTCCAGACCATGCTCGACGATCTGCGCACGGCGCTGAAGCGCCTCGACAGGAAGCCAGCGAAATCGATCCCAAACTGAAGCCAGACGGAATGGCGAGATAGAGACCGATGACCGACAATCGCAACACCATCCTCGCCGTCGTCCTGTCCGGCATCGTGCTGCTCGGCTGGCAATATTTCTTCAACATCCCGCAGATGGAGAAGCAGCGCGCCGCGGAGAAGGCCGCCCAGCAGCAGGCCCAGCTCCACGCCCAGAACCAGCCGGCCGCCGCCGGCAAGGCGACCCCGACCCCCGCCGGTGGACCGGCTGGCGCCCCGGGCTCAGCCGCCACCGTGGCACCGACCGTGACCCGTGAGGCCGCGCTCACCGCCGCGCCGCGCGTCAAGATCGACACCCCGCGCGTCGCAGGCAGCATTTCGCTGAAGGGCGGCCGCATCGACGACGTTTCGCTGGTGAAGTACCGCGAGACCGTGGACCCGCACTCACCGGCGATCGTGCTGTTCGAGCCGTCGGGCGCCCCGAATCCCTTCTATGCCGAGTTCGGCTGGGTCGGCGCCAGCGGCACCACTGCGAAAGTCCCCGACCAGACCACGGTTTGGACCCAGGACGGCTCCAACGCGCTGACCCCCACCACCCCGGTCGTGCTGACCTGGAACAACGGCGAGGGGCTGACCTTCAAGCGCACCATCGCGATCGACGACAACTACCTGTTCTCGCTCAAGGACGACGTCAGCAACGGCGGCGGCGCCCCGGTGACGCTGTATCCCTACGCGCTGATCTCGCGCCACGGCATGCCGCAGGTCGCCGGCTACTACATCCTGCATGAAGGCCTGATCGGCGTGATGGGCGACCAGGGCCTGCAGGAGTTCGCCTACAAGAAGATCGACGAAGAGAAGAAGAAGGAATTCAAGGCGACCAACGCCTGGCTCGGCATCACCGACAAGTACTGGGCCGCGACCCTTCTCCCCGAGACCAACGCCGCCGTGCAGGCGCGCTTCTCGTCCGACACCGTCGCCGGCATCAAGACCTACCAGACCGACTACCTCGCCGACCCGCAGACCATCGCCCCCGGCGGCAGCGGCAGCAGCACCGCGCGGCTGTTCGCCGGCGCCAAGGAGAGCAAGCTGGTCGACGCCTACGACCGTAACCTCAAGCTCAACCGCTTCGAGCTGCTGATCGACTGGGGCTGGTTCTACTTCATCACCAAGCCGATGTTCTGGGTGATCGACTTCCTGTTCCACCTGGTCGGCAATTTCGGCGTCGCCATCCTGCTGGTCACGGTGCTGGTGAAGGCGATCTTCTTCCCGCTCGCCAACAAGTCGTACGCCTCGATGGCGAAGATGAAGGCGGTGCAGCCCAAGCTCGCCGAGCTGCGGGAGCGCTTCCCCGACGACAAGATGAAGCAGCAGCAGGAGATGATGGAGCTCTACAAGAAGGAGAAGATCAATCCTCTTGCAGGCTGCCTGCCGATCGCGATCCAGATCCCGGTGTTCTTCTCACTCTATAAGGTGCTGTTCGTCACCATCGAGATGCGTCACGCGCCGTTCTTCGGCTGGATCAAGGACCTCTCCGCGCCGGACCCGACCAATCTGTTCACGCTGTTCGGGCTGCTGAACTACGATCCGACCCAGTTGCCGATCATCGGCCACTACCTGGCGCTCGGCATCTGGCCGATCATCATGGGCATCACGATGTGGTTCCAGATGAAGCTGAATCCGACGCCGCCGGATCCGACCCAGAAGATGATCTTCGACTGGATGCCGCTGATCTTCACCTTCATGCTCGGCTCGTTCCCCGCCGGCCTCGTGATCTACTGGGCCTGGAACAACACCCTGTCGGTGCTGCAGCAGAGCGTGATCATGTCGCGCAACGGCGCCAAGATCGAGCTGTTCGACAACATCAAGGCGACGTTCGCCGGCAGCAAGAAGGCCGCCGACAACCAGCCGAAAACCCAGACCAAGGGCTGACGACCGTGCCGGTGGCCGCAAGGCCGCCGGACCGTCGCGACAACGGGGCTTCGCATGAATGCGACCAGCGATGCGGAGCTGATCGAGACCGGTCGCAAGGTCTTTGCCGGCGACTGGAAGTTCATCTGGGCCGCCGGCTCGATCGAGACCTTGCCGCCGATGGACGGCATGGAAGTGGCCTTCGCCGGCCGCTCCAATGTCGGCAAATCCAGCCTCATCAATGCGCTGACCAACCGCAATGGCCTCGCTCGCACCTCCCACACACCGGGGCGCACCCAGGAACTGATCTTCTTCGAAGGGCCGCCGAACGCCGGCCTGCGCCTCGTCGACATGCCCGGCTATGGCTATGCCGCTGCGCCGAAGGCGAAGGTCGCGGCCTGGACCGCGCTGATCCACAAATTCCTGCTCGGCCGCGCCAGCCTCGCCCGCGTCTATGTGCTGATCGACTCCCGCCACGGCTTCAAGGACGTCGACATCGAAATTCTGAAGACGTTCGACCGCTCCGCGGTCAGCTACCAGATCGTGCTCACCAAGATCGACCAGATCAAGGCTGCCGAACTGCCTGAGCGCATCGCCGCCATCCAGGCGACGCTGGCGAAGCACCCCGCCGCCTTCCCCGATGTGCTCGCCACCTCGTCGGAGACCGGGGCCGGCATGCCGGAACTGCGCGCGGCGATGATGAAGCTGTTGCGGGAGCGCGGCGCATGACCGGCGCCGGCAAGCCGCTCGCCGCGGTGGCCGCGCTGATGGGCGCGGCAGGCGTCGTGCTCGCGGCGCTGTCGGCGCACGAACCTGACGCCGCCCGGCTCGGTTCGGCGTCGAACATGCTGCTGTTTCACGCCGTTGTCATCATCGGCAGCGTGCTGCTGGTCAACAGCGGTTTCGCGCAGCGGCATATCGGCCTCATCGCCGCCCTCGCCTTCGTCGCCGGCGCCGGATTGTTTGCCGGCGACCTCGTGCTGCGCCAGTTCGCCGGCCAGGGCGTGTTTCCAATGGCCGCCCCGACCGGCGGAACGCTGATGATCCTCGGCTGGCTCGCCCTCGCCATCGCCACCGCCTGGCCGACAAAGGCCGGTTGATCCGCTTTGCGCCGGCGCGGCTGATCGGCTAAAACCGCGCCACCGCATGCGCGCGGCGTGCACTCGCTTGCATGACCGCCGCACGGTCCTGCCGACGTCGCGCCAACAGCCGAGACCGCTCCATGACGGATCCCATCTCCCCGATCGAACAGGCCCGCATTCTCTCCGAGGCACTGCCGCATATGCAGCAGTACGACGAGGAAACCATCGTCATCAAGTACGGCGGCCATGCGATGGGCGAGGAGGAACTGGCACGGCAGTTCGCCCGCGACATCGTGCTGCTGGAGCAGACCGCCATCAATCCGGTGGTGGTGCATGGCGGCGGCCCGCAGATCGCCTCGATGCTCAAGCGCCTCGGCATCGTCTCCGAATTCGCCGCGGGCCTTCGCATCACCGACGCCGCGACCATCGAGATCGTCGAGATGGTGCTGGCCGGCTCGATCAACAAGCAGATCGTCAGCCACATCAACGAAGCCGGCGGCAAGGCCGTCGGCCTGTGCGGCAAGGACGGCAACATGGTGATGGCCACCAAGGCCACGCGCACCATGGTCGATCCGGACTCGCATATCGAGAAGGTCGTCGATCTCGGCTTCGTCGGCGAACCGGAGAAGGTCGACCTCACGCTGCTCAACCAGCTGATCGGCTATGAGCTGATCCCGGTGCTGGCGCCGCTCGCGTCCAGCAAGAACGGCCAGACCTTCAACGTCAATGCCGACACCTTCGCCGGCGCCGTCGCCGGTGCGCTGAAGGCCAAGCGGCTGCTGCTGCTGACCGACGTGCCCGGCGTGCTCGACAAGTCGAAGAAGCTGATCCCGGATCTTTCGATCAAGGACGCGCGCAAGCTGATCGCCGACGGCACCATCTCCGGCGGGATGATCCCCAAGGTCGAGACCTGCATCTATTCGCTGGAGCAGGGCGTCGAAGGCGTCGTCATCATCGACGGCAAGACCCCGCATGCGGTGCTGCTCGAACTGTTCACCAACCACGGCATCGGCACGCTGATCCACAAGTGAGCCGAACGCCGCAACGCCTCGCGACCACGCCGCGGCCTCATGGCCGCAGCTTCGGCCACGGTCTCGCGGTGGCGGCACTTGCCGCCGCCGCGAACGCCGTGACGCCGGCGCATGCCGATCTCAAGCTGTGCAACCGCATGAGCTATGTGGTCGAGGCCGCCATCGGCCTCGAAGACAAGGGCACCACGGCGACGCGAGGCTGGTTCCGGATCGACCCGGCGCAATGCCGCGTGGTGCTGCAGGGCCAGCTCTCGGCCGACCGCGTGCTGCTGCATGCCCGCGCGCTGCCAGTCTATGGTGCCTCGCCGATGCCGCAGAGCGGCACCGACAATCTCTGTGTCGCCACCGACAACTTCACCATCGCTGCCGCGCGGCAATGCCGCGGCGGCCAGCTCACGGCCCCCTTCACCGAAATCAAGCCGAGCCAGACCGACGACGGCAACATGGTCGCCTATCTCGCCGAGGACAGCGAGTACGACGATGAGCAGGCCAAGCTCGCGGCGATCCAGCGCCTTCTCGTCATCGCCGGCTACGACGCCGCGCCGATCGACGGCGTCGACGGCCCGAAGACGCAGGGCGCGCTGAGCTCCTTCCTCAAGAGCCAGGGCCTCAGCGCCGACGCACCCGGGTCGGCCGACTTCTTCACCACCATGATCGCCAAGGTGCAGACGCCCTCCGCCACCGGCCTGACCTGGTGCAACGATACCCCGCACAAGGTAATGGCGGCGGTCGCCATCGACGACGGCAAGGCCGTGGTCAGCCGCGGCTGGTATCGCATCGAACCAGGCAAATGCTTGCATCCGGACCTTGCCGGCCAGCCCAAGCGGGTGTTCAGTTTCGCCGAGGCGGTGGACGCGGCCGGCAAGGCGATCCGCGTCAACGACAAGCCGCTGAACTGGGGCGGACCGACCCTGCTCTGCACCCGCGACAGCAAGTTCGAGATCAACGAGCAGGGCGACTGTGCCTCACGCGGGCTGTCCGCCGCCGGCTTCGCCACCATCGATGCCAGCGCCGGCAAGACGCTGCGTTTCGGCATGCCCTGAGAGACCCCGATGACCAACCGACCGCTCCCACGCTCCTTCACGCACGTCGACACCTGGGTGTTCGACCTCGACAACACGCTCTACCCACACCACGTCAACCTGTGGCAACAGGTCGACGCCCGCATCCGCGACTACGTCTCCGCCTATCTCAAGGTCTCTCCCGAGGAGGCCTTCCGCATCCAGAAGGACTATTACCGCCGCTACGGCACCACCATGCGCGGCATGATGACCGAGCACGGCGTCAAGGCCGACGACTTTCTGACCTATGTCCACGCCATCGACCATTCGCCGCTCGAGCCCAATCCGGCGATGGGCGCCGCGATCGCCGAGCTGCCCGGCCGCAAGCTGATCCTGACCAACGGCTCGCGCGACCATGCCCGCGAGGTGCTGGCGAGGCTGGGAATCGCCACGCAATTCGAAGCGGTGTTCGACATCATCGCCGCCGAGCTCGAGCCCAAGCCCGCGCTCAAGACCTACCGCCGCTTTCTCGACCTGCACGGCGTCGACCCGGCGCGCGCGGCCATGTTCGAGGACCTCGCCCGTAACCTGACGGTGCCCCACGACCTCGGCATGACCACGGTGCTGGTGGTGCCGGACGGAACGAAGAGCGTGGTGCGCGAGGACTGGGAGCTGGAGGGCCGCGACGCCGCCCATGTCGACCATGTCACCGACGACCTGACCGGCTTTCTGCAGAGGCTACTGCCGAAGCGGTAGGCCTCCCGCGCTTGACTCTGCCCGTCCAAATCCCGACAAAAGCCTCCATCACACGCGCTCCCGCCGCTTTACAAGGAACGAGATATGTCCCTGTCCGCCCTCGAAACCACCCTGAACGCAGCCTTTGACGCGCGCGACACCGTGAGCGCCGCGACCAAGGGCGAGGTGCGCGAGGCCGTGGACCACGCGCTCGACCTGCTGGACAAGGGCGAGGCCCGCGTCGCCCAGCGCCAGGACGACGGCAAGTGGCAGGTCAACCAGTGGCTGAAGAAGGCCGTGCTGCTGTCGTTCCGCCTCAACGACATGAGCCCGATCCCGGGCGGCCCGGGCGGTGCGAGCTGGTGGGACAAGGTGCCCTCCAAGTTCGAAGGCTGGGGTGAGAACCGCTTCCGCGCCGCCGGCTTCCGCGCCGTGCCCGGCGCCATCGTCCGCCGCTCGGCCTTCATCGCCAGGAACGTGGTGCTGATGCCGTCGTTCGTGAACCTCGGCGCCTATGTCGATGAATCGACCATGGTCGACACCTGGGCGACGGTCGGCTCCTGCGCCCAGATCGGCAAGAACGTGCATATCTCCGGCGGGGTCGGCATCGGCGGCGTGCTGGAGCCGCTGCAGGCCGGGCCGGTGATCATCGAGGACGACTGCTTCATCGGCGCGCGTTCGGAGGTCGCCGAAGGCGTCGTGGTGCGCAAGGGCGCGGTGCTGTCGATGGGCGTGTTCCTCGGCGCATCGACCAAGATCGTCGACCGCGAGACCGGCGAGGTGTTCATCGGCGAAGTGCCGGCGTACTCCGTGGTGGTGCCGGGCGCGCTGCCGGGCAAGCCGCTCAAGGACGGCTCGCCGGGGCCCTCGCTCGCCTGCGCCGTCATCGTCAAGCGCGTCGACGAGAAGACCCGCTCCAAGACCAGCATCAACGAACTGCTGCGCGACTGACGCCCAGCACGCGCCGCGGTCACCGTGACCGCGGCGGCCTGTACATCGGATCTGTCATTCGCGTTGGCATCTTCAGGAGATGCGAATGACAGAGCCGGAACTCCAGGGAGACGCGGCGTGGACTGGCAGATGTTCTTGTTCAGCACGGCTGGACGTATCCCGCGGGCCAGATACTGGCTCGCCCTGCTGTTCTACGCGGTGATCATCTTCGCCGGCTTCGCCTGCGCGCTGCTGCTGCTCACCAGCAGCTCCGACATCGCCTCGGTACTGCTTTATGTCGGCGGCGGGCTCTTGTTCCTGCTGCTGTATTTCTCCGTCAATGCCGTCGCCATCAAGCGACTGCACGACCGCGACAAGAGCGGCTGGTGGACGGTGGCGTTCGTGGCGCTGCCGGGCCTGCTGTACGGCGCCAGCAACGGCCTCGTCACGCCGGACAGCAGCCGCGTCCTGCGCATCGCCGCGCTGCTGCTGTTGCTGTGGGGCCTCGTCGAGCTCGGCGGCATCCGCGGCACCAAAGGCCCCAACCGCTTCGGCGACGACCCGCTCGATCCCTCCGCCGAGCCGACAGGATCCTGAATGACGACCGACTCGCTCTCCATCGCCCGCGACCTGCTGCGCTGTCCCTCCGTGACCCCGGCGGAAGCCGGCTCGCTCGGCGTGCTCGAACGCCTACTCAAGGACGCCGGCTTCGAGGTGCACCGCATCACGTTCAGCGAGCCGGGCTGGCCCGATGTCGAGAACCTCTATGCGCGGATCGGCACGACGGCGCCGCACCTGACCTTCGCCGGCCACACCGACGTGGTGCCGGCCGGCGACGAGGCCGCCTGGAGCCACGGCCCGTTCGCGGGCGACGTCAAGGACGGCGTGCTCTACGGCCGCGGCGCTGTCGACATGAAGGGCGCGATCGCTTGCGCGGTCGCAGCGACCCTCGACCATCTCGCCACCCGCGGCGGCACGCCGAAAGGCTCGATTTCGTTCCTGATCACCGGCGACGAGGAAGGCCCCGCGGTCAACGGTACGCCCAAACTGCTGCAATGGGCGGCGGAACGCGGCGAAAAATTCGACCACTGCGTGCTCGGCGAGCCGAGCAATGTCGACGTGCTCGGTGACAGCATCAAGCTGGGACGGCGCGGCTCGCTGTCGGGCACGGTCACGGTCGACGGCGTGCAGGGCCATGTCGCCTATCCGCACCGCGCCGCCAATCCGGTGCCGGATATCGCAGCCATCATCACCGCGCTGTCGTCGGAGCCGCTCGACCACGGCGACGAACATTTCCAGGCCTCCAACCTCGAATTCGTCACTGTCGACGTCGGCAATCCGGCCTGGAACGTAATCCCCGGCCAGGCCAGGGCGCGCTTCAACATCCGCTACAATGACTGCCACACCGAGGCATCGCTGAAGGCGCTCGTCGAGGAACGCCTCGCGAAAGCCTGCGGCAACCGCATCAAGGCGCATATCGCCTGGGAGCCGTCCAACTCTGGCGTGTTCATCGCCAAGCCCGGTCCCTTCACCGACATGGTGATCGGCGCGATCGAGGAGGTCACTGGCCGCAAGCCGGCGCTGAGCACCGGCGGCGGCACCTCGGACGCGCGCTTCATCACCCACTACTGTCCGGTGCTGGAGTTCGGCCTGGTCGGCCAGACCATGCACCAGATCGACGAGCGCACGCCAGTCGCCGATCTCGAAAACCTGACCAAGGTCTATCGCCGCGTCCTGGATCGCTACTTCGCATGACCGTGCTCGTCGTCACCGCGCTGCGCAGCGAGCTGAATGCAGACCGGGCTCCTGACGGGGTTCAGGTGGTGTTCGGCGGGGTGGGCAAGGTCAACACGGCGCTCAACACCACCATTGCGCTGCTCAAGAGCAAGCCGACTTTGGTGGTCAACTACGGCACCTGTGGCAAGATCAATCCGCGCCTGCATGGCCTCCTCGAAATCTCGGAGGTCATCCAGCGCGACATGATGGCGATGCCGCTGGCGCCGCGCGGCGTCACCCCGCTGAGCGACGACGACGCCGTGCTCACGTCCGGCCACGGCACCGCCCTATGCGGCACCGGCGACAGCTTCGTCACGACGAGCGACCCCTGGCTGATCGAGCACAAGGTGGATGTCGTCGACATGGAACTGTTCGCCATCGCCCGGGTCTGCAAGCACTTCGGCGTCGCTTGGCGCGCCTTCAAGTTCATCACCGACGGCGCCGACGACACCGCCCACAACGACTGGACCGCGAATGTCGCCGATGGCGAGGACCTGTTCTGGGACGTGCTGCGGCGGGACGTGCTCGGCCGTCCCTGAACGCGCCGGCCCCGGGCACCATCGAGTTAAGTCAGCCTCACTCACCTCTCTGACCTGCCACCCGCCGGCGCCGGCCGGGATCGTCGTTGCGCGCGTGCCCGGCGTATGCGACGCTCTGTAGCGCTACAACGTCAGATCCTCGAAGACCGCACATGGATCAGAGCCTAGCGATGAAACAGCAATCCCCGACGCGCTTTGCGGCCATCAGCCTCCTGATCGCAGGAAGCCTCGTCACCACGCCGACCTTCGCGCTCAATGAACGCAGTGGCATGCCGCGCGAGCCGCGCAGCGTCCGCGCCATCTGCGCCAAGGAGAGCCAGGGCTATCACCTGCCCTATCGCGGCTGGGTGACCAGAAATCGACTCGCCTTCAACACCTGCCTGCGCGAACACGTGCACGAGATCTGGCCCGGCTGATCCGCCGCGCCCGCCGATCCGGCCTCAGAGCACGCTGAAGCACACGCTGCCGAAGCACACCACGGGCCGGTCGGCCCGCGGGTCGGCGTAGAGAACGTGGCCGTCCCCCGCTGCCGCCGGCTGCGGCGCGCCGAAGAAGGCGATCACACCGGCAGGCAGCGGCGCCGGTGGCGCGACCGGGCTCTGCAGCGTATCGAGAACCGCCGACAGCGAGTTGGCCGGCGGACGCGGCTGCACCGTGAGGTTCGCCCCCACATAGGTCAGGACATAGTTGGCGGACGGTCTGGCGAGGCTGCCCTGGGTGATGGCGTAGGTCCCCGCCGGCGAATTCATGTCCGCCGCCGTTGCCAGCATGCCGCTCAGCGTGTCGCCGTTGACGAGGCCGCGACCGCCGACGCGGTAGGTCAGTGCCGGATTGGCGTCGCCACTGGTCCTGCTGAGGGCGTCGGCCGTCACGGTGATGGGCCGCGGCGTCACCGTCAACGTCCCGCCGGTGAAGCTCGTCAGCGTGTAGTTGGCCGACGCCGCCAGCGTGCCGCGCAGGATGGCATAATCGCCGATATTGCTGGTCGCGGTTGCTGCGGTGGTGAGGCTGCCGGACAGCATGTCGCCATTGACGAGGCCGGCGCCGCCGACCACGTAAGTCAGCGACGGAATGGCATCGCCGTAGACTCGCGACCGGTCGTTCGCGGCCACCGTGATGGCGCGCGGCGTGATCGCCAGCGCCGTCGTATTCCCCGACGCCTGGACGAAGATGTAGTTGCCGTTGTTCGCGGTCAGCCCCGAACCGGTGATGGCGTAGCTGCCAACGCCGGACGCCACGTTGGCGCTGCTCGCGAACATCGCCGTGCCGGTGGTCGCGGTCACCAGCGTCTCGTTGTTGACGAAGCCCGTGACGGTCCCGGAGAACGCCGGGTTGGCGTCGCCATACGACCGGGTGGCCGCATTGGCGGTATAGGTCAGCGTCGCCGGATTGATAACGAACGCCGCCGGGTGCGCAGCAAACGCCAAGGTGTAGTTGCCGCCGGCCGACAGCGAGCCGAGCGTGTAGGCATAGGGGCCACCCGCAACCGTCTCGCCGGCGACACGGCCGAGCGCACCGGTCAAGGCGAGGCCGCTGTCGTCGATGCCGAGACCCGCGTTCACCACCCGCCCGCTCGCGCTGTAGGTGAAAGTCGGGTCCGCACCGCCATAGGTCTTCGACTGTCCGCCGGTCGGCGTCACGGTCAGCGTCGCCGGCGTCACCGTCAGCGTGTTGCCGGCATAGGTGATGGCATAGTTCGCATTGTTGGCGTTGGTCACGCTGCCCTGGGCGATGGCATAGCCTCCACCGACGACGTTCTCTCCGCCCGCACGGCTCAGCGTGCCCGACAGCATGTCGCCGTTCACCAGGCCGTTGCCGCCCACCGTGTAGGAAAGCGTCGGGTCGCCGGTGCCGTAGACCTTGCTCTGGGCGTCCGCCGTCACGGTGATGGCACGGCGTCCGATCGACAGCGCCGTTGAATTGCCGGATGCCTGAACGAAGACGTAGTTGCCATTGTTGGCGATCAGGCCGCTTCCCATGATGCCGTAGGATCCGACCCCCGACGTCGCGCCGGCGGTGCTCGCGAACGTCGTCGTACCGGTGGTGGCGCTGCCGAGGGTGTCGCCGTTGACGAAGCCGGTGACGGTGCCGGAGAACGCCGGATTGCTGTCGCCATACTGCCGCGATGCCACATTGGCGGTGTAGGTCAGTGTCGCCGGATTGATGGCGAATGTCGCAGGGCTGGACGTGAACGCCAGCGTGTAGTTGCCGCCGGCCGACAGCGAGCCGAGCGTGTAAGCATAGGGGCCACCCGCAACCGTCTCGCCGGCGACACGGCCGAGCGCGCCGGTCAGCGCGAGGCCGCTGTCGTCGATGCCGAGCCCCGCATTCACCACACGGCCGCTCGCGGTGTAGGTGAAGGTCGGATCCGCCCCGCCATAGGTCTTCGACTGCCCGCTGGTCGGCGTGATGGTCAGCGTCGCCGGGGTGATGCTCAGCGTGTTGCCGACATAGGTGATGGCATAGTTCGTATTGTTGGCGCTGGTGATGCTGCCCTGGCCGATGGCATAGCCGCCGCCGACGACATTCTCGCCGACGACGCGGGTCAGCGTGCCAGTGAGGGTCTCGCCGCTGACCAGACCGGCGCCGCTGACCAGGTAGGTCAGGGACGGATCCGCGCTGCCATAGACCTTGCTTTGGGCGTCTGCCGTCACCGTGATGGCACGTGGTGTGATCGCGAAGCTTGCCGGATTTGTCGCCATCGCCAGCGTGTAGTTCGATCCTCCGGAGAGCGTATTGAGGGTGTAGCTGTAGGGGCCACCAACCACCGTCTCACCTGCGACGCGTCCCAGCCTGCCTGTCAGCGTGAGGCCGCTATCGTCAATTCCGAGCGTTGCGTTCACCACCCGACCGCCCACTGCGTAGGTGTAGGTCGGATTCACATTGCCGTAGGTCTTGGACTGGCCGCTATTGGGCGCGATGGTCAGCGTCGCCGGCGTAATCGCGAAGCTCGCCGGATTCGTCGCCATCACCAGCGTATAGTTCGACCCGGCGGAAAGGGTGTTGAGCGTGTAGCCGTAAGGACCGCCGGCCACGTTTTCGCCGGCCGCGCGGCCGAGCCCGCCAGTCAGCGTCAGGCCGCTGTCATTGATGCCGAGACCCGCGTTCACCACCTGACCGCTCGCGGTGTAGGCGAAGGTCGGGTCCGCCTGGCCGTAGGTCTTGGACTGTCCGGCGGTCGGGGCGATCGTCAGCGTCGCCGGCGTGATCGCGAAGGCCGCCGGGTTCGCCGCCATCACCAGCGTGTAGTTGGCGCCGGCCGACAGCGAGCCGAGGGTGTAAGCGTAGGGGCCGCCCGCAACTGTCTCACCAGCCGTACGGCCGAGCGCACCTGTCAGCGTGAGACCGCTGTCGTTGATGCCGAGGCCGGCGTTCACCACCTGCCCGCTCGCAGCATAGCCGAAGGTCGGATCGGTCTGGCCGTAGACCTTGGACTGGGCGCTGGTCGGGGCGATCGTCAGCGTCGCCGGGGTGACGGTCAGCGTATTGCCGGTATAGCTGATGGCGTAATTCGGATTGTTGGTGTTGGTGACGCTGCCCTGGCCGATGGCATAGCCGCCACCGACGACATTCTCGCCGGCGATACGGGTCAATGTGCCTGTCAGTGTATCGCCGTTGACCAGGCCGCCGCCACCGACCGTATAGCCAAGCGTCGGATCGGCGCTGCCGTACACCTTGCTCTGGGCATTCGCCGTCACCGTGATCGCACGTGCGTTGATGGTGAGATTGGCGCCCGTGAACGTCGTGATCTGGTAGTTGGCGCTGGCGTTGCCGAGATCGCCGGCCGTGATGCCATAGACACCGACGCCCCTCGACGTCGTCGCCGACGTCGCCAGCGCGCCCGACAGGCTGTCGTTGTTCACGAGCCCCTGTCCGCCGACGGTATAGGTCAGCGCCGGGTTGGCGTCGCCGTAACTGCGCGACTGGGCATCGGCCGTCACCGTGATCTGCCGTGGCGTGATGGTCAGATTGGCGCCGGTGTAGGAGGTGATCGTATAGTTGGAATTGCCGAGGGTGCCCTGCGTGATGCCATAGGTGCCGATACCCGTGGCCGAGGCCGCCGACGTCGCCAGTGCTCCCGACAGCGTGTCGGTGCCGACAAGACCGTTCACCGAATACGTGAAGGTGGGATTGGCATCGCCATAGACGCGCGACGCCGCACTGGCGGTCACCGAGATCGAGCGCGGCGTGATGGTCTCATTGGCGCTGACATAGGTGATGGCGTAGTTGGAATTGCCGAGCGTGCCCAGGTTGATCGCATAGTTGCCGACGTTCGACGTCGAGCTCGCCAACGTCGACAGCCCGCCCGTGAGCACGTCACCGTTCAGCAGGCCGCCGTTGGTGATCTGGTAGGTCAGCGTCGGATCGGTGGTGTCGCCATAGACGCGGGTTTTCGCATCGGCCGTGATCGTCAGCGGTCGCCCGGTCACCGTGAACGTGCCCGGAATATAGACCAGCCGGTAGACGTTGCCCGACGGGCTCGTCACCGCGGCTCCGGATGCGGTGATGGCATAATCGCCGACATTGGAGAACTGGCCGACCGAGGTGAAGAGGCTGGCCAGCGTGGCGAAGCTGTCGCCCGGCTTCAGGTTGCCGTAGTGGGTCGCCGTCAGCGCCGGGTTGGCGTCGCCGTAGTTGCGGGTGACGGCGTTGGGAGCGATGGTCAGCACCGTGAGGAAGGCGTAGAGTTCCGGATAGTGCGCAACGGTGGCGCCGTTGTTCTGTCCGACCTGGTTCGGCGGCGCCCAGACCCCCTGGAAGTCCCAGCCGCTAAAGAGCGTCTGGTAGTTCGAAAGATCCTGCAACTGGGCGGTTGTCTGGCCGGTGGCGTTGAAGGTGTAGAGATTGGTGCCATAGCCCTGGGACATGCCGGTTGTCGTCGTGTCCCAGAACGAGTTCGTAACCCGTCCGATACCGCTGTTGTATCCGACCAGTCCGCCCAGGTCCGATGTGCCGCTGACCGCGCCGGTCGCGTAGGTGCGGGTGATGGTGCCTTGGTTGTAGCCGGCCAGACCGCCCACCTCGGAGCTGCCCGCAAGCCCCGTGACGGTGCCGCTGGCATAGGCGTCGCTGATCGTGCCGAAGGACTGGTTGATGCCGACAAGACCGCCGACGTTCTGCAGACCGCTGACCGTGCCACCGGCATAGGACTGGCTGATCGTTCCGAAATTCGTGCCGACAAGGCCACCCACATAGATACCGGTGCCGGTCCCGGTCACCGATGCCGTGGAATAGCTCTGCGAGAGGATGTTGACGTTGGTCCCGACCAGACCGCCCACACTTTGCGTTCCGGAGACGGTGCCGGTCGAATAGACGTTGGTGATCGTGCCGAGGCTGCGGGCGGCAATCACACCCACCTGATTTCCTCCCGACACCGTCGCGTTGACGACGCCGAGATTCCTGACGATCCCTTCCGCCTCGATAATGCCGAACAGGCCGGCGAGGTCGCCACGGCTGATCGACAGATTCGCGATGGTGTGACCGCCGCCATCCAGCACACCTCGGAACTGGACCGCGCTGCCGATCGGCACGAAGCCATAGCCGTCGCCGAGCACATTGGAGGTGAACCAGTTGCCGGAGCTGCTGCCGAGCGCGGCGGACAGGTCGATGTTCCGCATCAGCGTGTAGGACGCGGTCGGCGCCAGTATCATCAACTGCAGCTGATGCGCATTGCCGATGCTGGTGGAATACTCGCTCAGCAGGAACGGCCGTGTCGCGCCATGGAGGCTGTAGGGGTTGTTCAGCGAGCCATCGGCGTCGACGATGACGAAGCCGGACGCCCCGGGCGTGGTGCCGAAGGTGAGGCCGGGCATGTTGGCCGAATTGGCGAACTGGCCCGTCGTCAGGCCGGTCGCCTGGAAGGTGCCGGTCGCGCCACCGTTGCCGTTGCTCTTGCCGGTGGTCTGGGTGTCCCAGTAGGAATTGGTGACGCTCGCTCCACCCGACACGTCGTAGCCGACAAGACCGCCGCTCTGAGGGTTGTACGTGGCCGTGACGAGACCGGTTGCGTAGGTCTGCGTGATCGGACCCGAATTGGCCCCGACCAGTCCGCCAGCAGTGTAGCCGAAAACGCTTCCCGTCGCGTAGCTCTGCGAGATCGAACTGTTGTTCTGCCCGACAAGACCTCCCGCCGCCCCGCCCTGGGCCGACACATTGCCGCTCGCGTACGAACCGACGATGGACGCACCGTTGTAGCCGACCAGACCACCGGCATTGTCGCCGCCGGAGCCCTGGCCGCGCAACGTGTTGGTCACGTTTCCGGTGGCGTAGGAGAATTGGATGACGCCGCCCGCATTGTAACCGGCCAGTCCGCCGGAATACCGATAGCCCGAGACGCTGGCGCTCGAGAAGGAATTGGTGATGGTGCCATTGTTCTGACCGACGAGCCCACCGACATAGATGTTGCCGGTGATCGCTCCGCTGGTGACGCCGAAGTTCCTGATCTGGCCGCTGTTGCCCGTGAACAGGCCGATGACGTTGGTCGTCGGCCGATTGACCGTCAGGTTGGAAACCGCGTAATTCTGTCCATCGAAGACGCCAGAGAACGGCGTTCCGGAATAGGCGTAGCTGGCGTTCATCGACAGCGTGCCGATCGGCTTGAAGCCCGCGCCGCTGTTCCAGGTCGACGTCACGCTGGCGTCAATATCGCGTCCAAGCGCGTAAGCCCCCGACAAGTTGTTGTTGACGTTCTGCAGGTCATAGACGTTGTTGACCAGCATGTAGGCGGTCAGCGAACCGCCGCCGGCGACCTTGCCGCTGTAGTCGGTCGCCGTCGCGTAGCTCGTGGCATTGACCGACGGCGTGCCCGTGGCGGGATTGCTGGCCGGATTGTAATAGATGTTCACCGCGCCGGAGGTCGACACCTGGATGCCGGCGCCGAACGTGACAGTTCCGCTGCCCATCCCGCTGTTGTCGGCACGCAGGTTGACCGCCGCGCCACCGGAATTGGCGATGGCGGCGTTGACGTTGACATTGTGGTAGGCACTGAGCGTCAGGCTGTTGCCGCTCGACCAGTTGACGGCATTGGCGACGGTGATGTCGCCGGCATCGGTGCCGGCGCTGCCGAAGCCGCCGGTGGTGATGGTGACGTTGGCCGAATTCAACGCCATCTGCAGCGTGGCGACGCTGATGACGCTGGTGCCCGTGGCCGAGATGACTTTGGTGCCGTTGACGTTCGCGCTTCCCTGGTTGGCATCGGTGCCATTGGAGATCACGACGTTGTAGGGATCGAGCAGCAGCGTGCCGAGGCGCCCTTTGGGAGCCGACAGGTCGGTCACGCCGGCGTAGCGGAGCACGCCATGGCTCGAAACCTCGGCTTCGCCGCCGTTGCCGCCAGTATCGCCGCCGCGCGCAGAGATGGTGCCTGCGAAATTGGTCTGGACATCCGACCACACCACCACGTTGCCGCCGTTGCCGCTCCCCGTGGCGTCGGCCTTGATGGTGCTGGCCGCATCCATCGTCACCGTCCGGGCATGTTGCAGCGTGCCGCCGCCCTGACGGTCGCCGCCGACCTTGACGGCGCCGCCACCCGTGCGGCCCGACGCGTCGAGCTTCGCACCGCGCAGCGCAATGTCCCTGCCGGTCACCGTGATGGTACCACCCTTGCCGCTGCGCGACGCCGTGGTCAGCTTGCCGCTGACCGCAACCTCACCGCCCTCGCCGCCGCCGATCTCGATCGCGCCGGTCTTGCCGCCGATCGAGCGCGCCTGCACCAGGCCGGAGATGTTGATGGCGTTGCGCGCCGCCTCGCGCGCCGTCGCCGCACTGATGATCACGGCGCCACCATCGGCCTTGATGGTGCCGGAGCTCTCGATCAGCGCGCCGGAGGTCTTGGCGTTGGTCGGCGCCGCCACCTGCAGGAAGCCATCGCCGGAGAAGTCGAGCGTCGCCTGCTCGCCGGAGCCGAGCCCGACCTTGCCGAGCGGCACATAGATCTTGCCGCTGTTCGAGACGGTGCCGCCGATCAGCGCCATGTAGCCGCCGCGGCCGACCGTGATGGTGCCGGCGTTGCTGACCGCCGCCGACGCGCCATTCCCGCTAAGCGAGCGCTTGCCGTTCATGAAATCGGCATCGGAGATGCCGAGCGTCGAGGCGACGAAGCCGCCGCCGGTGGTGACGGTGCCGCTCGGGGTGATGGCGATGCCGTTGGGATTGACGAGGTAGACCTGGCCGTTGGCGGTCAGCGAGCCCGCGATGCTCGACGGCGTGTTGCCGGTGACACGATTGAGGATCGCCGACGACGCGTTGGGCTGGTTGATGTTGACTGCATAACCCTGGCTAATTGAAAAACTCTGCCAGTTGACCACCGCGCTCTGGCTGCTCTGGTTGATGGTCAGCGTCGTCGCCGACGGCTGCGACACGCTGGCGCTGCCCGCCGCGACGCTGCCGCCGGTCGGCAGGTTCTGCGCAGAGGCCGTGACCACGAGGCCGGGTGCCGTCAACGCTGAGGTCGCAAGCAACAGCGCAAGGTGCGGCGCGCGGGAACGGACACGCGAACAAGAGCCAAAAGGAGCCGAGCGCATCATCTTATTCTTTCAAACCCTGAAACAGGACGTCGCGAGATGATTGTTTGGTCGCGGCGCCGCTGCGGCCATGACCGAATTCGATTTAGAGAGCGCCAAAGCACATGCCCCCGACGCAGACGAACGCCTGGTCGGAGCGAGGATCGGCATAGAACGTGGCAACGCCGTTTGCTGTCATGATCCGCGGCGCGCCCTGAACGGCGGTCACGCCGACCGGCAGCGCCACCGGCGTGGCGTTGGGGGCGAAGAGACGATCGATGATGGCGGAGTAGTTCAAAGCCGGCCGCGGCTGCACGATCAGATTGGCGCCGACATAGGTGAGCAGATAATTGGCCGAGGCAGCGACCGTGCCCTGGGTGATGGCGTAGCTGCCGACCAGCGAACTCGAATCCGCCGAGGTCGCCAGCGCGCCCGTCAGGATGTCGCCGTTGGCGAGGCCCGCGCCGCCGATGACATAGGTCAGCGCCGGGTTCGGCTCGCCATTGAACTTCGTTTTCACATCGGCAGTCACCGTGATCGGCCGTTGTGTCACGGTGAGCGTTGCACCGGTGAAGCCGGCCAGCGTGTAGTTGGCGGACGCCGCGAGGGAGCCCTGCGTGATGGCATAGCTGCCGACATTGCTGGTCGCGGTCGCCGACGTGAAGAGAGCGCCGGACAATGTGTCGCCGTTCACGAGGCCCATGCCGCCGATCGTGTAACTCAGGGAATTGGCGTCGCCATAGATGCGGCTCCGCGCATCCGCTGACACCGTGATCGTGCGTGGCGTCACGGCCAGCGCCGCCCCGGTGTAGGTCAGCGCGTAATTGGCCGAGGCCGCGAGCGACCCCTGGGTGATGGTATAGCCGCCCACGTTGCTGGTCGTCGTTGCTGGCGAGGCGAGGCTGCCGGACAGCGTGTCGCCGTTCACGAGGCCGGCGCCGCCGAGCGTGTAGGTAAAGGCAGGATTGGCGTCGCCATAGATGCGGCTCTTGGCATCCGCCGTCACCGTGATCGCCCTCGGCGTCACGGTCAGTGTCGCGCCGGTGTAGGTCAGCGCGTAGTTCGAAGAGGCCGCGAGCGAGCCCTGCGTAATGGCATAACCACCAATATTGCTGGCTACAGTCGCCGTCGAAGCGAGGCTGCCAGACAGCGTGTCGCCGTTGACCAGACCTCCGCCGCCGATGGCGTAGCTGAAGGCCGGATTGCCGTCGCCATAAGCCCGGCTCTGCGTGTCCGCCGTCACGGTGATGGCGCGCGGCGTGACCGACAGCGCGGTGGTGTTGCCAGCCGCCTGGGCGAACACGTAGTTCGCCGTGGCGGCGGTCAATCCCGAGCCTGTGATGTCGTAGCGGCCGACGCCCGAGGTGCTTGTGGCGCTGGTCGCGAACGTCAGGGTGCCGGTGACGGCCGTGGCCTGGGTATCGCCGTTGACGTAACCGATGACAGTGCCCGACAGCGCCGGGTTGGCGTCGCCATACTGCCGCGTCGCCGCATTGGCCGCATAGGTCAGGGTCGCCGGCGTGATGGTCAGCGTGTTGCCGGTGTAGGTGATGGCATAGTTCGGGTTGTTGGCGTTGGTGACGCTGCCCTGGCCGATGGCATAGCCGCCGCCGATCACGTTCTCACCGGCGGTGCGGCTCAGCAATCCTGACAGCGTGTCGCCGTTCGCGAGGCCATGGCCGCCGACCGTGTAGCTCAGCGCCGGATCGGCCGCGCCATAGACCTTGCTCTGCGCGTTGACCGTCACCGTGATGGGCCGCGGTGTCACGGTCAGATCCGCCGCCACATACGACACCGCGTAGTTCGACGACGCACTGAGCGATCCCTGCGCAATGCCATAAAGGCCGACGCCGGACGTCACGGTCGCTGACGTCGTCAGCGAACCGGAGAGCGTGTCGCCATTGACCAGGCCTGAACCGCCACCGGGCCCGCCGACCGAATACGTCAGGACCGGATTGGCATCCCCATAGTAGCGCGATTTCCCATCGGCGGTGATCGTGATCGGCCGCGCGGTGATGCTGAGATCGGCGCCGGCGAAGGTGATCGCGTAATTGGCGTTGGAGAGAGTTCCGCGCGTGATCCCATAGGCGCCGACACCAGAGGCCGTTGTCGCCGAGGTATCGAGCGATCCGTTCAAAGTGTCGCCGTTGACGAGGCCCAGACCCCCGACCGCATAGGTCAGCGCCGGATTGACATCTCCGTAGTATCGCGACTTCGCATCCGCCGTCACGGTGATCGCGCGCTGGTTCACCGTCAGCCGGCCGTCGTTGGCGAACCTGAATGCATATCCGCTCCGGCTGGTCAGCGTGCCCCGCGCGACGTCGATGGTGTAAGGCGAGCCGGCGACATTGGCCGTCGCGTCGGCGCCGGTCGATGTGACGCTGGCCATGCCGTAGTGCGCCGTCCCGGCGCTGTCGCCGAGATACACGCCGGCGATGCCGGCGTCATAGCCCGTGATCACGTAGTTGCCGGCGATCGCGGCGCTGGCATCCTCGCCATAGGTCTTGCTGGCGTCCGTCGAGGTGACGGTGAGGGTCCGCGTGGCGGAGAAGACGTAGCGGCTGCCAGCGAGCGGGACGCTGCCGGGCGCCAGCGTCGCAAAGGTGTTGCCGAAGATCGCTGTGCGGCCGCTGTCCAGATTGCCGAACGTGTCGCCGGCCGGATTGGCGGAATAGACCAGCCAGCGCCCGCGGGTCGCCGTCACCGCATCCGAGCCGCGATTGTTGATGAAGGCCCCGCTCGCCGCGAGCACCGGGCTGGTGCCGCTCACCGTCACGTCGGAGGCGATGGTGAGATCTCCGCCGGTCGAAACAGTCACTCCGCCGGATGTCGCGACTCCGCCGGTCGTCGCGCCCGTCGCATTCCCGAGCGAGCCGATGGTCAGGCTTCTGGTGTTGATGACGGTCAGGTCACCGGCATTGGCGGCCAGCGTGCCGACCTGGTTGCCTCCGGCATTGAGCGTGAAGGAGCCGGATCCGGTGAGCAGCAGCCCGCCGGCGGAAACGGCCGCGCTCTGCGTCACCGTGCCGCTGGACGACAGCGCCAGTGTTCCCGAGAGCGACAATGCCTGATCGAGGGCGAAGCTCGACGCCCCGCTGTCGATCTGGCGATTGGCGAGGGCTATACTGGATACTACGGTCGAGCCGACGGTCGTGCTGAACGCCGTGTTGAGGGCCGACAGCGAGCCGATCGAGCTGCCCGACGTGTCACGACGCCAGCCGTCGGTCAGATTGAGATTTGTCGTCAGTTGGCCAACAGCGCCGGTGCGGAACGCGATCGCGCCGCTCGAATCCGACGTCGAGGCGGCAATGCCGCTCCCGTTGGCGACCGTCCCCGCAGGCGCGAAGACATAGTAATAGCCGTTGACACCCGTCGACGCCGAACCCACGACCACGCCGCCATTGGTGACCGACACGGTCGTCTGCCAAGGAGAAACGCCGTTCTGCCGGGTGGCGTAGCCGGACACGGCCTGCACGCCGTTCGGGAAGAAGCTCTTGAGGTACGGATAAAGTCCGCTGGCGCCACCCGCGAATGCGCCGCCAAGGCCGCTTGCGCCGCCCGACTGGAATTGGGCCGTGGTCAGATCTTGGCCGCCCCCGCCCCTGCCGGTGGTGGAAGTGTCGGCATAGACATTGGTCAGCGCAAGACCGCTCCCCCCGCCGATCAGGCCGCCGGCGTACACGCCGGCGGAAGGGCCGGTCGCATAGCCGTTGGTCAGCGAACCGCCGTCGCCACGGCCGATCAGTCCGCCGGCATAATTTCCCGCCGCGGCGCCGGTGGCGAAGACATCACGGATGGTGCTGTTGGTCGCCCATCCGACAAGCCCGCCGTTCCTTACGCCGCCGCTGGACGACCCGGTCGCAAACGAATTCACGAGCAGGCTGCTGAACAGATCACCGATCAGCCCCCCGGCGCTTCCCCCAGAGACTGGTGTGGTAGCGTAGGCGTTGGCGACGACGCCACCGTTGTTGACTCTGGCGACCAGCGCGCCGCTGGAATAGCCTCCCGTCACCGAACCGCCGATCACGCCGATATCCCGCACGGTGCCGGTGAGATAGCCGAACAGCCCAGCATAAGTGCTGCTATTGATGGTCAGACCGGTAACGGTGTGACCAAGACCATCGAACGTACCGAAGAAACTGCCGACGATCGCGTTCGAATAGCTGCCGGTCGGACTGAGCGAATTTACCAGCGCATAGTTTCCGCTGCCATTGTTGATGCCGGCGAGGTCATCCATCGTGTAGAGCAGCTGATAGCTCTGGCCGTTAATCGACAGCGTGCCGCCGGCGCTCGCTGTTGCGGCGGAGCCGTCGGCGTTGACATAGGTCAGCGGCGCGCCGATCGCGAACGTCAAGTTCGTGGGGTCGCTCGCGTCGTAGCCGAGCGCCGCCGTGCTTGACCCCCGCATCGTGACCGGAGCGTTGATCCTGAGTGCTCCTGCACTGTTGAGCGTCAGGCTTCCGCCATCCTGGATGGTGATCGCGCTGGAGACGATGAGCGGCGCGCCCGATGTCGTGGTGCGCGCGGCAAAGCTGCTCGCATTGATCGCCTGGTCGACAGTGAAGCTCGCCCCCGTGGCGGTGATATCGTAGACGGTCGCCCCGTTGATGGCCGCGATCGCGGCCGCGTTGCCGCCTGCTGCTGCCGCGACGTTGGTCTTGACGTTGGACAGCAGCGTTGCCGACGTCGGCGCTGTCAGCCGCTGGCCGTAGAGATTGACGCCACCTTGGGACACAGCGCCGGTCGCCGTGGTCAGCGTGGCGGAATTCGCGTTGGAATAGCTGAGCAGGCTCTCGCCGTTGTACAGCGCGCCCGGCGCGAAGGCGAAATAGTAATAGCCGTTCGCGCCCGACGAGATCGTTCCGAGACTGGTGCCACCCGCGACGAGACCGATCGATGCGCCGGCGAGCCCGGTCGTGCCGCCGTCGGAATAGGCTGTTCCGGACACGACTTGCGGACCGCTCGGATAGAAATTCGACAGATAGGGATACAGCCCCGCACCCGCGCCCCAGACCGTGGACGACAATCCCGGCGGCAGAGCCCCCGACTGCAGGTCGGCCGTGGACAGGCCGCCTGCCTGCACCGCGCCGTTGACGTCGTAGCCTGCGGCGGCCGATGTGCCGCTGGTATGCGCGTTCCAATATAAGTCATAGCTGAGGCGAGGGGTGGCCGGCGCGACGTAACCGGCGATGCCGCCGACATACCCGCCGCTGCTGATCACCATGCCGGTGAACAGGCTTTGCTGGATCCCGCCGCCCTCGAGGCTGCCCACCAGACCGCCGACATACTGACCGGCGCTGACCATGCCTGATGCGACGCTGGTCTTGATCAGTCCGGTGTTCCGTCCGGCCAGGCCGCCGGCGTACTGTCCGCCCGTCGTCACATCGCCGGTGGCGAAGCTCGACTGGATCGTGCCCGTGTTGAAGCCGATGAGGCCGCCGACGTATTGCGAGCCATAGACGGTTGCGGAGGAGTAGCTGGTCTGCACCACGCCGCCGTTGTTGCTTCCGGCGAGGCCGCCGGTGGTGAGGTTGCCGTTCACCGAACCGCCGACCAGGCCGAAGTTCGACAGCGTGCCGAACAGCACCCCGATCATGCCGTTGTTGCTGAGGCCACCACCTATGTTCAGGTTCGAGACGGTGTGGCCGAGGCCGTCGAGCTTGCCGCCGAACCCGCCCATTAGTTGCTGATTGTAGGTGATCCCGCTGGCGTCGAGATTGGTGGCGAGCGCGTAGTTGCCGGTAATACCGGCGCCGTAGGTTGCGATCGTGGCGCCGGTCGTCGAATTGATGCCGTCGATGGCATCGAAATTGGCCATCGAATAGACCAGCGTGTACGTCGTGCCGTTCAGCTTGAACGTGCCGCCATTGTTGGTCGCGCCGTAATCGATCGAGGCGCCGCGCGCGAACGTAAGGCCGGTGGTGCTGACATCCGCGACCGGGGCGGCGGTGATGTTGACGGTGCCTGCGCCGGTGACGCTGATGGTCTTGTTGACCTGGACGCCGCCGCTGGCGTTGAGGAGCAAAGTGCCGGAACCATTGAGGGTCACGGGCGCATTGACGACGACATTATGAGCGGCGTTCAGCGTCAACATCGTGCCGGACGACCAGGCAACTGGGGCCACGACGGTGATATCACCGGCCTGCGATCCCCCCGACCCCGTCGTCACGTTGACATTACCGAATCCCAGCGCCGCTTGCAGCGTGCCGACATTGATGATGCTGTCATTGCCGGTTGCGGAAAAGCCTGACGTATCGGCGCCATTCGAGATGATGACGTTGTAGGGATCGAGCAGCAGGGTGCCGAAGCTGCCCTTCGTCGCGGAGAGGTCCGTGAGGCCGGTATAGCCGAGCTTCGCCTTGCCCGAGACTTCCGCCTCGCCGCCATTGCCACCATCGGCGCCGCCGCGAGCGGAGATTCTGCCGGCGAAGTTGGTCTGGACATCCGACCACACCACCACATTGCCGCCGTTGCCGATGCCGGTGGCGTCGGCCTTGATGGTGCTGGCGGCATCGATGGACGTGGTCTGCGCACGCTGCAGCGTGCCGCGGCCCTGGCGGTCGCCACCGACCCTGACATTGCCGCCACCGGTCTTGCCGGAGGCATCGAGCCGGGCGCCGGCGAGCGTGATGTCCTTGCCGGTCACCGTGATCGTGCCGCCCCTGGCCTTGCGCGACGCCGTCGTGAGCTTGCCGCTGACCGTGACCTGCCCACCCTCGCCGCCGCCGATCTCGATCGCGCCGGTTCTGCCGCCGATCGAGCGTGCCTGCACCTGCCCGGAGATGTTGACGGCATTGCGCGCGGCCTCGCGCGCGGTCGCCGCGCTGATGATCACGGCGCCGCCGTCGGCCTTGATGGTGCCGGAGCTTTCGACCATCGCGCCGGAGGTCTTGGCGTTGGTTGGCGCTGCGACCTGCAGGAAGCCGTCGCCGGAGAAGTCGAGCGTCGCCTGCTCGCCGGAACCGAGCCCGACCTTGCCGAGCGGCACATGGATATTGCCGCTGTTCGACACGGTGCCGCCGATCAGGGCCATATAGCCGCCGCGTCCCACCGAGATGGTGCCGGCGTTGCTGACCGGCGCCGACGCGCCATTGCCGCTAAACGAGCGCTTGCCGTTCATGAAATCGGCATCGGAGATGCCGAGCGTCGAGGCCACGAAGCCGCCGCCGGTGTTGACGGTGCCGCTCGAGGTGATGGCGATGCCGTTGGGATTGACGAGGTAGACCTGGCCGTTGGCGGTCAGCGAGCCCGCGATGCTCGACGGCGTGTTGCCGGTGACACGATTGAGGATCGCCGATGACGCGTTGGGCTGGTTGATGTTGACTGCATAACCCTGGCTGATCGAAAAGCTCTGCCAGTTAACCACCGCGCTCTGGCTGCTCTGGTTGATCGTCAGCGTCGATGCCGACGACTGCGACACGCTGGCGCTGCCCGCCGCGACACTGCCGCCGGTTGGCAGGTTCTGCGCCGAGGCCGCGGTGGCGAGAGCCGGTGCCGTCAGGGCCGTGGTGGCGAGCAGCAACGCCAGCCGCCGCGGCCTGAGCCGGAACCGCAGGGAAGCTGTCACGACTGCCGAACGCATCGCGCGCCTCTCAAAACCGGAATGCGGATGTGACGACGACGCGCTGGTTGCTCGCCGCGGTGTTGCTCTGGCCATGGCCGTATTCGATCGCCAGCGTGCCGTTGCTCAGCGTCCCCGGCACGGCGCCGCCGAAGCGCACGCCGCCGCCATAGGCGCTGGCGCGGGTGACGGCCTGTTCCAGCGACGTCGGATTGACCTGGCGCACCTCGCCATAGGCGCCGAACACATAGGGCATCGCGACCACGCCGAACGGCACGTTCTGGATCGGCAGCGTCCAGGGCGAGATGATCTCGCCGCGCGCCACGAAACCGCTGTCGCCGATGATCGATCCCGTATCGAACGCCGATAGGCCGCCGGCATCGGCGATGCCGAACCGTTCGCTGGCGAGCAGCGGCTCGCCGAACGACGTCTGTCCGCGCAGCCCGACACTGACCGCAAGGTGCTCCATGAACGACTGATAGTAGTTCAGCGAGGCTTCGAGCTTCTGGAACTGGGCATCGGCGCCGTTGCGCGACAGCGGCAACACCGGCGTAGCATCGCTGAGACCGCGCGCGCCCAGCCCGTTGACCCCGAACGACGCCTTGACGCGCCCGCTCAGCGTCGCACCCCACGGCGCGTAGTAATCTGCCTCCTGGGTGAAGCGGACGATCCGCAGCCGGTCCTGCGACAGCGGCACGGGATTGGCGCCGACGAACAGGCTGTTGGTTTCGCTCTGGGCGTCGAACGCCAGTTCCTGGCTGTAGTTGAGCATCCGGCTGCGCAGCCACGAATAGCGCAGGCGCAGCGACAGGCGGTCGAACACGTCCGTCGACGCCACGTTCGACTGCGGCAGCGGCGTCGTCCGCGACTGGGTGTATTCCGGATTGAATGTCAGCCCGTCGATGAACACCGGGACCACCACGCCCGCCGCCAGCGAGCGGTTGCGCGGATAGCGACCGAAGAAGTCGCCGTCCTCGGGATGGCCGTTGGCGCGCAGGTAGACCAGCTCGCCGAGACCGGCGACGCTGTTGAGATCGACGCCTGCGCCCCAGAACGTGCGCCCGAGGGCCCTGGACAGCGAGTTGTCGAACGATACCACGCCGCTGACCGGCTGGTACTTGGCGTCGATGACGAGCACCGTCGCGCCCTGGCCCTCGCCGGGCGCCAGCGTCGAGCGCAGGATCACGCCCGGCGTGTCGCCGGCCAGCAGCAGCGCGCGCTCGATCTGGCGCTGCGTGACCTGGTCCCTGCCGCGCAGCGGCTCCAGCAGCGTGGCGATGCGGCCGCGCACCCGCTCCGGAACGTCCTTGAGCTCGATGCGCTGGATGTAGCCACTGACCACCAGGAGCCGCAGCCGGCTACCGTCGACCAGCTTCTGCGGTGGCAGGATGACGCGCGCCAGCACATAGCCCGCCGCGGCATAGGCCGCCTCGAGATCGCGCGCGGCAGCGAATATCTCGGCACCCGAAACCGATCGACCCGACAGCTTCGCCTCCAGCGCCGCGGTGGCGCTCCTCAGCTCGGCGAGGCCGCCTTCGACCCGCACGCCTGCGAGCTTCACGAACAGCTTCTCGGCGCCCGCGGGCGTGCCGAGGCCTGGCCCGCCGTTCAGCGAAAAGCCACCGGGCCGCTCCAGATCCGGCCGAAAGCTTGGCGGCGTGATCTGGGACGCGGTCTGGGCCTGCGCCGGCATCGCGGCGGACATCGCCAGCGCAACCCCGGCGAGGAGCGCAGCGATCCGGCCGCCATGCTGCGGGGCGAGGGCCGGCGATCCCGGGGCATCGGGACGGACCCGGCCAGCGGATTCGCCGGAGCGCACGGTGCGCAGCATCAGCAACGACAAGACTTCGCCCTCACAATCCAACGTCCACGAGCGAAGGGATGGCGAACATCCAGCCCGCCGGTGGTCCGGCAAGAGGCGGCTCGCTCTGTCGACGCTTCGCACGCGTTTTTTGTGCTTTGATTGGCGGATTTTGTCTTCTCAACCGGTGCAAGCCAACGGGCGCACAGGGCAATTTCAGAAAATATCAGATCCTCTGAATCTCACATAAGAATCGATATTCGCTGTGTTTTTCGCCGCAAGCGAGGCTTCGCGACGCCCTCGCGTGAATGCCCCGGAAGAAGGCCGAAATCGCGGGTGATCAGTAGTCGACCCGCATCAGATAAAGCCCCTCCGGCGGGGCCACGGGGCCGCAGGCGGCACGGTCGCGCGCGTCGAGCGCCGCCTTAAGGTCGGCGGGGCTCCAGCGCCCCTCGCCGACCCACACCAGCGACCCAACCATCGAGCGAACCTGGCTGTGCAGGAACGAACGCGCCGACGTCACGATACTGACATGGTCGCCCTCGCGGATCACGTCGAGCTGGTCGAGCGTTCTGTCCGGCGACTTCGCCTGGCATTCGGTATCGCGGAAGGTGGTGAAGTCGTGTTTGCCGACCAGCGCCTGGGCAGCCAGATGCATGGCCGCGGTGTCGAGCGGCTTCGGTACCCGCCAGGCAAAGCCGAAGTCGAGCGCGAGATCAGCCCGCCGGTTGATGATGCGATAGAGGTAATGGCGCTTGATCGCCGAGAACCGCGCCTCGAAATCATCCGCCACGCGCTCGGCCGCCAGCACGCCGACCGGCTTCGGCCGCAGGTGGGCGTTGAGGCCGTCGCGCACCACGTCGGTACGGAAGTCGCGCGACAGATCGACATGGGCAACCTGCCCCCTGGCATGCACGCCAGCGTCGGTGCGGCCGGCGCCATGCACCCGCACCTCCTCGCCGCTCAGCGCCTTCACTGCGGCCTCCAGCACCCCCTGCACCGAGGGATGGTCGTCCTGCACCTGCCAACCGCGGAACGGCCGGCCGTCATATTCGACGGTGAGCTTGTAGCGCGGCATCAGGCGGCCCCCAGCCTCTCGAACGCTGCAGCATAGGCGATGCGTCCCCGGTCGGGCGCGCCCGACGCCAGTGCCAGCGCCTGGAAATAAGGCCCGGCATAGTCGCAGGCGAATCCCGCAGCCGACGCCGCGGAATAGCCGAAGCGGCCATAATAGGCGGGATCGCCGAGCACGAACGCAATGGTCTCCCCGCGCGACTGCAGCCGCTGATGCCCGTCCTCGATCAGCGCCTGGGCAATGCCCTTGCACCGATACGCGGCATCGACCGCGATCGGCGCGAGGCTTGCGCCGGCGATGCGCTGGCCGTCGTGAAGGATCCACAGCCGCGAGAAGGCCACATGCCCCACCAGCACGCCGTCCTGCTCGGCAACCAGCGACAGCTGCAGGTCGCCGTCGTCCCGCAGCCGGTCGACCAGATCCGCCTCCGCCGGCGCGCCGAACGCATCGCGCAGAATGCGCTGGATCACGACGCGGTCCGAGGCGGTTTCAGGCCGGATGTTCATGGCAGTTTCAGCCCGGGCCGCACCGGCGTGCCGCGCAGGAAGACGTCCGCCTTCATCGGCTGCTTGCCGGCGCGCTGCAGGTCCAGGATCCGGATCGCGCCATCGCCGCAGGCGATCGTCAACTGATCGTCCAGCACCGTCCCTGCCACGCCGGAGCCGGCGGCCGGCGCGCAGCGCAGCACCTTGACGCGCACCACTTCGCCCTCGAGCGGCATCTCGCACCAGGCGCCGGGAAACGGCGACAGGCCGTGGCAGTGCCGCAGCACTTCGTGCGCCGGGCGGCGCCAATCGATCCGCGCCTCGGCTTTGTCGATCTTGGCGGCGTAGGTGACACCCTCGCTCTTCTGCGGCGTCACCTGCAGCGTGCCGCGCGCGAGCGCGCCCATCGCCCGGCCCATCAGGTCGGCGCCGATTCGCGCCAGCTGGTCGTGCAGGTCGGTGGCGGTCATCGCATCGGTGACGGCGACGCGTTCGGCCATGGCGACGTCACCGGTATCGAGGCCGACGTCCATCTTCATCACCATGACGCCGCTCTCGCTATCCCCGGCCATGATCGCGCGGTTGATCGGCGCGGCGCCGCGCCAGCGCGGCAACAGCGAGGCGTGCAGGTTGAAGCAGCCGAGCGGCACCGCCTCCAGGATCGCCTGTGGCAGGATCAGCCCATAGGCCAACACCACCGCGGCGTCGGCGCCGAAAGCACTGAACGCCGCCTGGGCGTCCTCGGTCTTCAACGTCTTCGGCGTCAGCACGGCAAGACCGAGCCGCCGCGCTTCGCGCTCGACCGGTGTCACCTGCTCCTTCATGCCGCGGCCAGCCGGCTTCGGCGCCCGGGTGTAGACGGCAACGATGTCGTGGCCTTGCGCCACCAGTTCCAGCAGCGTCGGCACCGCGAAATCGGGCGTGCCCATGAAAATCAGGCGCAGGGACATGGTGGGGCCTTGCTAGGTTCGCACGCGGACAAGGGGAAAGCGCCGGCCAGCCCGAGACGGCGGACCATGCGGGGCGGCCTCAGCCAATCGCCCGCTGCTTCGCCGCCTTGGTGAACTTCTTCATCACGCGGTCGCGCTTGAGCTTCGACAGATAGTCGACGAACAGCACGCCGTTGAGATGGTCGATCTCGTGCTGGATGCAGGTGGCGAACAGGCCGGTCGCCTCTTCATCATGCACCTTGCCGTCGAGATCCAGGTAACGGATGCGCACCGTGGCGGGCCGCTCGACCTCTTCGTAGTATTCGGGAATCGACAGGCAGCCTTCCTCGTAGACCGAGAGTTCCTCGGACACCGAGAGGATCTCCGGGTTGATGAAGACCCGCGGCTGTTTCTGCTCGTCGTCCTTCTTCGACAGATCCATGGTGATCAGCCGCACGGGCTCGGCGATCTGGATCGCCGCCAGCCCGATACCGGGGGCGTCGTACATGGTCTCGAGCATGTCGTCCGCGAGCTTGCGCACCTGCGGCGTGACTTTTTCGATCGGCTTCGACACCAGGCGAAGCTGCTTGTCGGGAAGAATGATGATTTCACGAATGGCCATGGCGCGCGATGTAATCCGGGCTCCCGCCGCGGTCAATTGCGGGGCCGCAAAAGCAGCCCCGGCGGAGCGCACTCGATATTTACCATTGATTAACCATGAATTTTAACCGGTCCTTCATCAAAAATGTTCCCTCTTCGTTCGCATTCAAGGCCGAATCGAGCTAGAAAAGCCGTATGAACGAGATCCTGTTTGTCATCGACGGCACGCCGGTCCGCGCCGGCCTCGCCCTCCTGGTGTTCGGCATGCTGGTTGTGGCCATGCTGCTGGTCATCGCCATCGTGATCGCGCGTGGCAGCGGGCGCAGCCAGGCAACGGCCATGGCCCAGGCGATTCGCGCCGACGAACTGGAGGAGCGCGTGGCACAACTGCTGCGCGTCCAGACCGAGGCCCACGGGCGGATCGATGCCATGGGGCAATCCCTCGCCGGCCGGCAGGCCGAAATGGCGCGGGCGGTCAGCGAGCGGCTGGATGCAGTCGGCCATCGCGTCGGCCAGTCCATGGAACAGACCACGCGCCACACCGCGGAAAGCCTGCGCGTGCTGCACGAGCGCCTCGGCATCATCGACAGCGCCCACAAGAACCTGACCGAGCTGACCACCCAGGTGACGACGCTGCGCGACGTGCTCGCCAACAAGCAGGCCCGCGGCGCCTTCGGCCAGGCGCGCATGGAAGCCATCGTGCAGGACGGCCTGCCGAAGGGTGCCTACGAGTTCCAGCACACGCTCTCCACCGGCAAGCGGCCGGACTGCGTCGTCTACCTGCCCGACCAGCGCCCGCTGTGCATCGACGCCAAGTTCCCGCTGGAATCGGTGACCGCGCTACGCGAGGCCCGCAGCGAGGAGGAAAAGAAGCAGGCGGCGCAGCGCCTGCGCCAGGATGTGATGAAGCATGTCGGCGATATCGCCGACAAATATCTCATCGCCGGCGAGACCCAGGATACCGCGCTGATGTTCGTGCCGTCGGAGTCGGTTTATGCCGAGATCCACGACGGTTTTGACGACATCGTGCAGAAGGCCTATCGCGCCCGCGTCGTGCTGGTGTCGCCGTCGCTGCTGATGCTGGCGATCCAGGTGATGCAGCAGATCCTCAAGGACGCGCGGATGCGCGACGCCGCCGACCAGATCCGCACCGAAGTCATGAACATGATGAGCGATGTCGAGCGCCTGCGGGACCGCGTCAGCAGGCTGGGCGCCCATTTCGACCAGGTCAGCGAGGACGTCCGCCAGGTCCTGATCTCGGTCAACAAGATCGGCAAGCGCGCCGCCAAGATCGAGGAGCTCGACTTCTCCTCTCCCACCGAGAACGACGCACCGGCATCCAAGGCCGCGCCGGAGCTGTTCGCTGTGCCGCCTCCCTCCCGCAAGGTGCGCGCCGGCGAATGACCACGCGCCATACGGTCCCTTGACGGGGCCGCATAGGACGCGTGTCCTTGGCGACCAATGCCATCCGCCGCTGCCCCTCCCGGAGTTCGCATGACGCCCTATGACCGCCTCGCCGCACTCGGACTGACCCTGCCCAAGGCCGCGCCGGCCGCCGCCAACTACCTGCCGTTCCTGCGCCATGGCAACGACCTCTACATCGCGGGCCAAGGCCCATTCGACGCCGCCGGACACCTGCATACCGGCAAGGTCGGGCGCGACCTGACCGTCGAGCAGGCCTACGAGCATGCGCGGCTCACCGGCCTCAACGTGCTGGCGCAGGTCCACGCCGCGACCGGCGATCTCGGCCGCGTCGTGCAGGTGGTCAAGGTGCTCGGCATGGTCAACGCCACCGAGGATTTCAGGGATCACCCCGGGGTGGTCAACGGCTGTTCCGACCTGTTCGTCGCGGTGTTCGGTGACGCCGGCCGGCACCCCCGCTCCGCCGTCGGCATGAGCTCGCTGCCGATGGGCCTGAGCGTCGAAGTCGAGGCGATCTTCGCGATCCGCTAGGCCGCCGGCGGCCGGTTCGCCGCATTGGCCCTCGCCCGCCAAATCAGATAGGGGGAAGGACGATGACCGCCGCCCCCGAGGACACTGTGAAGCCGCCCGCCGCGCGCGCATCATGGCGCGAGACGCTCGCGGTCTATCTGCAACCGCGCGTGCTGGTGGTGCTGTTCCTCGGCTTCTCGTCAGGCCTGCCCCTGGCGCTATCCGCGTCTACCCTGCAGATCTGGATGCGCGAGGCCGGCATCGACCTCGGCGCCATCGGCCTGCTGACGCTGGTCGGCACGCCCTACACGCTGAAGTTCATCTGGGCGCCGCTGGTCGACGCACTGCGGGTTCCGGTGCTGGGCAACCTGCTGGGCCGTCGCCGCGGCTGGCTGGTGCTGTCGCAATTGCTGCTGATCGTCGCGATCCTGCTGCTCGCGCTCGCCGACCCCGGCCGTTCGCCGTTCTACGCGGCAGTCGCCGCCCTGCTGGTCGCCACCGCCTCCGCGACGCAGGACATCGTCGTCGACGCTTTCCGCGTCGAGAGCCTGCCGGAAAGCGAGCAGGCGGCCGGCATGGCGGCCTATGTCGCGGCCTATCGCATCGGCATGCTGGTGTCGACGGCCGGCGTGCTGTTCCTGGTGAGCGGCCTGCAGGGCATCGGCCTCGACGCCAATCCGGCCTGGAAATGGGGCTATGTCATCATGGCCGCCACGGTGCTGATCGGCACGGTGACGGCACTGCTCGCGACCGAACCCGAGCAGTCCGCGCGCTCGGAGGCGGCACTCGGCCACGGCAGCGGCCTGATGCGGGTGCTCGTCGCGGCCCGCGGCGCGTTCGGTGAATTTCTCGGCCGCAAGGACGCGATCGCCGTTCTCGCTTTTGTCGTGCTGTTCAAGTTCACCGACGCGTTCTCCGGCGCCATGACGGCGCCGTTCGTGATCGACCTCGGCTTCAGCAAGGCCGACTATGCCGCGATCGTCAAAGGCGTCGGCCTCGCCGCCACGCTGATCGGCGGCTTCGCCGGAGGCTTCGTCGCCCGCGCCTACTCGCTGCCGGTCAGCCTGTGGATCGGCGGTGCGGTACAGGCGATCGCCAACCTGTCGTTCTCATGGCTCGCAGCGGTCGGCGTCAATCACTACGCACTGGCGCTGGCAATCACTGCCGAGAACTTCACCAGCGCCATCGGCACTGTGATCTTCGTCGCCTACCTCTCGGCGCTGTGCAAGAGCCCGCTGCATACCGCCACGCAGTACGCGCTGCTGACGGCGCTGGCTGCGATCGGGCGCACCTACCTGTCCGCCGGCGCGGGCTACGTCGCCAAGGCGACGGGCTGGCCGCTGTTCTTCGTAATCTGCGTGCTGGTGGCCATCCCGAGCCTTGTGCTGCTGACATGGCTGCAGCGGCGCGGGCATTTCGAAACGCTCGGGCGACGCGCATAAAGAGATTTCCATCAATGCGATCCGCCCCCCTGAGGTGCGCGCGAAGTGAGCCTCGAAGGGCGACGGCCCGAGCGGCAGCTTCGTGGACCGCTCATCCTTCGAGGCGCGCAAGGGCGCGCACCTCAGGATGACGGATGAAGGCTCAATGCCGGATGAAAGCTCATGACGCGAGGAACTTTCGCCGCCGTCAATGGCTGGTGACCAGGCTCCACTTCGACACGATGGCGTCGCTCATCTGGCCGGCAAGCTCGGCGCACGACACTTCATCGGCCTTGATCGACACCTGCTTGCCGATGAAAGCCTTCAGACGGCTCGCCTCGGCGTCGTTGCTGGTCACGATCTGGAACGTCTCCGGCCCGGTCTCGAGATTGCACAGGCCGTTCGGCCCCGGCAGCCGGCGCGGCTCGGTCACGAGTTGGAAGGTGTTGACCCGCTTGCCCTTGGCATCGCGGTTGCGCATCGCCCGCAGCTCGCCCGACAGCACGCCGCCCGACTTGAGCGCCTGCTGCGCGGATACCTCCACCGACATGCCCATCAGCGCGAGGACAAACACGACGGAAGCGAGGACGGCGTTCGTCAGTTTCAGCAGCATGGCAACCAGGTCTCGTTTCCGTTCGGTGGTGACGGGATGAAGAATGACGGCGCGATGGCGCGCGGAGGACTTCAGAACAAGGTCCGCTGCCGCATCGCCGCCGACAGGGTTCCTTCGTCGAGATAGTCGAGCTCGCCACCGACTGGCACGCCATGCGCAAGCCGCGTGATCCGCACCTCGGCCTCCTGCATCAGATCGGTGATGTAGTGCGCGGTTGTCTGGCCATCCACGGTGGCGTTGAGGGCGAGCACGATTTCAGTCACCTGCTTGTCGTGAGCGCGCCCGACCAGCGCGTCGATGGTCAGATCCTGCGGGCCGACCCCGTCCAGCGGCGACAGCGTGCCGCCGAGCACGTGATAGCGGCCCTGCGTGGCATGAGCACGTTCCAGCGCCCACAGATCGGCAACGTCGGCGACCACGACGATGATCGACGAATCCCGCCGCGGATCGGTGCAGACCGAACATGGATTTTGTGTGTCGATGTTGCCGCAGGTCTTGCAGACCTGAATGCGGTCCATCGCCACCTGCAGCGCCGACGTCAGCGGCGCCATCAGCGCTTCACGCTTCTTGATCAGGTGCAGCGCCGCGCGGCGCGCCGACCGCGGGCCGAGGCCCGGCAATCGCGCCAGCAGCTGAATCAGACGTTCGATCTCGGGACCGGCAACCGCACTCGGCATAACAGGCTCTTCAGAGGTCAGACACGGATCGAACGAGCGCTCAGGTCAGCCCCAGGCCCGGCGGCAGCGGCAGCCCGCCGGTCAGCGCCTTCATCTTTTCCTGCACCGCCGCCTCCGCCTTGCGGCGCGCATCGTTGAGGGCGGCGACAATGAGATCCTCGATCATCTCGCGATCTTCGGGCTTGATCAGCGACGGATCGATCTTGATCGCCTTGACCTCCATCTTTGCGGTCATGCGGGCTGCGACGAGGCCGCCGCCGGCAATGCCTTCGACCTCGGTCTGCTCGAGCTCGTCCTGCATCGCCTTCATCTTCGATTGCAGCTGCGCGGCCTGCTTCATCATGCCGAGAAAGTCAGCCATGGGATCCTCTTCGTGACTGGTGCGGGACGACTGATCCCGCGACGTGATCAAAGATCTGAAAAACGAACGTTAGTCGTCGTCATCCTCGCCGTCGAACGGCTCGGTCGCGTCCTCGGCACCGGCGCTCGGCTGCGGCGCAGGCGCGTGACGCACCTCGATAATTTTCGTGCCGGGAAACCGGCTCAGCACCGCCTGCACACGGGGATCGGCCTCGGCCGCACGCTCGCGCTCGCTTCGGATCATCTCGCGCTGGGTGCGCAGCGTCGGCTCGCCCTCGGCGTTCGAGACGATGACCACCCAGCGCCGCTCGGTCCACGCTTCCAGCTTGCGCTGCAGCTCGTTGGGCAGGCCGCGCGGCGCGTTCGGCTCGAGCGCGATCTCCAGCCGGCCGTCGTCGAGACGGACGAAGCGCACATCGCGCTCCAGCGTCTTCTGCAGCAGGATGTCGCGTTTGCCGACGTAATTCACGACCTCCGGAAAACTGCGCAAGCTGACCACGGGCGGCGCCTGTACGTTCGGCACCGGCGGCGTCACCAGTTGCGGGCGCGGCGTGCCGTCGCCGCTGGCGCGCGCCATCGCGACACCGCCCTGAGGGGCAGGTGTCGCCGCGCGCAGCACAGCAGCTGGCGTCATGCCGATCTGCGCGCTCGCGCCGCCACCCGACGGGCTCGCTGCGCCACGCGCGCCACCACCCGAGGCGACCGGCGAACCGCCGCCGTTCTGCTCGATCATCCGGATCGCTTCGTCCGGCGTCGGCAGGTCGGCGACATAGGCGATGCGCACCAGCACCATTTCCGCGGCGGCCTGCGGCCGCGTCGCGGCCTGCACCTCGGCAATGCCCTTGAGCAGCATCTGCCACATCCGCGACAGTACCCGCATCGACAATTTGGCGGCAAACTCGCGGCCGCGCGTACGCTCGGTTTCGCCGAGCGCGAGGTTGTCGGCGGTGGCCGGCACCACCTTGATGCGGGTGATGAAGTTGACGAACTCGGCAAGGTCGCTCAACACCACCACCGGGTCGGCGCCGGTGTCGTACTGATCACGGAATTCCTTGAAGGCGCTGGCGATGTCGCCGCGCGCCAGCGCCTCGAACAGGTCGATCACGCGGGTGCGGTCGGCGAGGCCGAGCATCTGGCGCACGTCCTCGGCGCGCACCACGCCGGCGGCATGGGCGATGGCCTGGTCGAGCAGCGACAGCGAATCACGCACCGAGCCCTCCGCGGCGCGGGCAATCGCCGCCAGCGCCTCCGGCTCGATCTGCACCTCCTCCTTCGCGGCAATGTTGCCGAGATGGGTCATCAGCACATCGGCATCGACCCGCCTCAGGTCGAAGCGCTGGCAGCGCGACAGCACGGTGACCGGAACCTTGCGGATTTCCGTGGTCGCGAACACGAACTTGGCGTGCTCCGGCGGCTCCTCCAGCGTCTTGAGGAAGGCGTTGAACGCCTTCTCCGACAGCATGTGGACTTCGTCGATGATGTAGACCTTGTAGCGGGCGCTGGACGGCGCATAGCGCACGCCGTCGGTGATCTGGCGCACATCGTCGATGCCGGTGTGCGATGCGGCGTCCATCTCCAGCACGTCGATGTGACGGCTTTCCATGATCGCCTGGCAATGCACGCCCGGCGTCGGCATGTGGATGGTCGGCCCGGTGACCGAGCCGTCCGCCAGCGTGTAGTTGAGCGCGCGCGCCAGGATGCGAGCGGTGGTGGTCTTGCCGACCCCGCGGACGCCGGTCAGAATCCAGGCCTGCGGGATGCGCCCGGCTTCGAACGCGTTCGAGACCGTCCGCACCATGGCCTCCTGGCCGATCAGGTCGGTGAAGGTGGTCGGCCGGTACTTGCGGGCGAGAACGCGGTAGCCGCGCGGGGCCACGGAGCTGGAACCGGCCTGATCGTTCGTGTCGGCTCCGGAGGGTCCAGCATCAGCCATCGAACGATCCGCGTAAAAGTGGTCTCTGAGTGATCCGAGCCCCCGCTTGTCCAGGGATCGCGACGATCGGCGGTTACCGCGAGCGGCGCCACGCGTCGCGGGCCTTGGGGGGCATTTCGGACCAGACGGGCGGGCCTTTGGCCGAAAAACCGCTACGGCGGGGGTTTATCAAAGGTGGGAGACTGACGAGCGACCCGATCCGGTTCTCGTTAGGGCTGCTTCCTTCCGGACCTGACCCGGTTGGCGAGTGGCTCGTCCACCGCCAATCTCCCACCCCTATTTGGCGCCAAAGCGGGCGGAAAGCAAGCGCGGTGCAACAACTTCTGCTAGGGTCCGCGGCAGGATCTCGATTGGAAATCGCATGCCTGCCGCCTGGTCGCTCCACCCCCAGCTCGAAAAAGACACCATCAACGTCGGCGACCTGCCGCTCAGCCGGGTGCTGGTGATCCAGGACGCCAACTATCCCTGGTTGTTGCTGGTGCCACGCCGTCCGGACGTGGTCGAGATCATCGATCTCGACGAGGTGGAGCAGGCACAATTGATGACAGAGGTGACCCGCGTCGCCCGCGTGTTGAAAGACGTCACCAAATGCGACAAGTTGAACATCGCGGCGCTGGGCAATGTGGTGCCGCAGCTTCATGTCCACATCATCGCGCGACGGAGCACTGATGCGGCCTGGCCCAGGCCGGTCTGGGGCGCGACCCAGCCCCTCAAGCATGACCCGCAGGAGGTTGCGGACTTCATCAGTGCGCTTCGACGCAAAATCTGGCTCGGCTGACCGTCAATGACAATCACGAACGCGACATTCCCGGTGGGCGCACCGGGATTCTCCACGCATCCGATCGATCGTGCGGCCCACCTGCGCGAGGACGTCGACAAGCTGCTCGCCCTCGAAGATCACAGCCACGCCCGTGCCTATGTGGTGCACCGTGATTCGCTGTTGATTCGTCGCAATGGCGGCTCACCGACCGCCCTGCTCACGCTGGAGGAGGCGCGTGCCTACGGCGCCAATCCCGGCACCGTGTTTCTTGGGTTGAGCGACGGCAAGCCGGTGTTCGGCATGGGCATTGCGGCAAACTCGGTCGAAGCGCTGCTGACCCATGAGGAGGTCGCGGTCAACGACCTGCGCGGCGCGATCACGCAAGGGCTGCTGCCGGTGCACGAGCTCTCCACCATCGCGATGGCGAAGGCGCTGGTCGGCTGGCATCAGCGCCATGGCTTCTGCGCCAATTGCGGCCAGCGCAGCGTGATGGCGAGCGGCGGCTGGCGCCGCGATTGCCCGAACTGCAAGACCCAGCACTTTCCGCGCACCGACCCGGTCGTGATCATGCTGGTGACCGACGGCGAGCGCTGCCTGCTCGGCCGCCAGTCGCAATTCCCGGCCGGGATGTGGTCGTGCCTTGCCGGCTTCGTCGAGATCGCCGAGACCATCGAGGACGCGGTGCGCCGCGAGGTGCTGGAGGAAGCCGGCATCCAGTGCACCGACATCGCTTACTACCGCGCCCAGCCCTGGCCTTATCCGTCGTCGCTGATGATCGGATGCACCGCGCGCGCCACCACCACCGACATCGTGGTGGACAAGACCGAGCTCGAGGATGCACGCTGGTTCGATCGCGCGGAGGCGGCACTGATGCTCAAGCGCGAACACCCGGACGGCAAGCTCGGCCCGCATCCCGTGGCCATCGCCTACCACCTGCTGGCGCAGTGGGTGAACGCCGCCGCCTGACGCGACCGCAGCTTGCGACGTCGCGGGCAAGGATGACGATGATCACTGCCGATCGCCCCTCGCCGCTCATCCTTTGCGTCGGCATGCCGGTGCGCGACCTGGTGTTGCGCATCGACACGCTGCCGTCACCCGGCCGCAAGATCCGGGCCAGCGAGTTCGACCAGATCTGCGGCGGCAACGCGCCGAACGCCGCGGTCGCGATCGCGCGGCTGGGTGGGCGCGTGCGTCTGACCGGACCGGTTGGCGAATCGACCGCCGACACGCAGCCTGTTTTCGCCCTGCTCGACCGCGAAGGCATCGACCTCAGCCACATGGTGCATGTGCCCGGAGCCACGACACCGGTCTCCAGCATCATGATCGACGCCGCCGGTGAACGTACGGTGGTGACCTATCGCGATCCAAAACTCTGGAACGTCATCCTGCCCGAGGCGGACACGCTGCTCGACGGTGTCGATGCCGTGCTCACCGAAAGCCGCTGCTCCGACTTCGTCGCCCCGTTGTGCCGGCAGGCGCGCCGGCGCGGCCTGCCTGTAGTGCTCGATGCTGATCGGGTGATGACGCTGGATGAAGAGGTGCTGGCGCTATCGACCCACGTCATCTTCTCGGCGGAAGCCCTGCACGCAACCGCCGGCAGCGACGACTTTGCCGACGCGCTGGCGCGCATCGCCGGCCTCACGCCGGCCTTCCTTGGCGTCACCCGCGGCGCCGATGGCGTCGACTGGCTCGACGCACAGCACCGGCTCCAGCGCGTGCCGTCGTTCCCGATCACCCCCATCGACACACTGGGCGCGGGCGACGTGTTCCATGGCGCCTTCACCCTGGCCATCGCGGAAGGACAGTCGATCACGCGCGCCCTGCGCTTCGGTTCCGCCGCGGCCGCCCTCAAATGCGCCCGCTTCGGCAGCGCTTTTGCCACACCGCAACGTCTTGAAGTTGAAGCTCTTTTAGCCGACGCCTGAATGGCGTAACGCGCCCGGACGCGCTCCAGCCGCAGAGGCCTTGCGCGAGAAGAATTTTCTATATATGAGGTAGATTATCCCAATTATTGGAAAAAAGTTCTTCGTCATGACTGACCTGGCCATCGCCACCCCAGACACCCACCGCCGGCTCGATGCCATCGACCGCAAGATCCTGACCGTGCTGCAGGACGACGCCTCCCTGTCCGTCGCCGAGATCGGCGATCGCGTCGGCCTGTCCTCGACCCCCTGCTGGAAGCGCATCCAGCGCCTCGAGGCCGAGGGCATCATCCTGCGCCGCGTCGCCCTCGTCGACCAGAACAAGATCGGGCTCGGCATCTCGGTGTTCGTCTCGATCGAGAGCGGCGACCACTCCGAGGCCTGGCTCAAGAAGTTCGCCGACGCCGTCAGCGCCATGCCGGAAGTGATGGAGTTCTACCGCATGGCCGGCGACGTCGATTACATGCTGCGTGTCGTCGTCGCGGACATGCAGAGCTACGACGTCTTCTACAAGAAGCTGATCAGCTCGGTGCCGCTGAAGAACGTCACCTCGCGCTTCGCCATGGAGAAGATCAAGTCGGTGACGGCCCTGCCGGTGCCGCCGGTCAGTGCCGCCTGACCGCCACGGCGCCCGCCGACCGGCGGGCGCGGCCGTCACGCGAACAGGTGGACAGCACCGAGGCTCATCAGCAGCAACAGCAGCAGCGACAGCGTGACAGCCGCGGTCACCTTGCCGCCGACCCGGCCGAGCACGCGCACATCGACACCGAGCCCGAGCGCGGCCATCGACACCACCGTCAGAAAGCCCGCGATCTTGGTGATCGGCGCGATCGCCGCATCGGGCACCAGTTCCAGCGAGCGCAGCGCCGCGAACGCCAGGAAGCCGAGAATAAACCATGGCACGAGGCGGAACAGCGACAGCCGCTTCGGCACAGCCTCATCCGCGCTCTCGCCGCGCAAGGCGCGGCCGAACAGCGAGAAGCCGACCACGACCGGACCGAGCATCAGCACCCGCACCAGCTTCACCAGCGTACCGACCTGGGTGCTGACGAGGCCCGCCGGCACAGTGGCCGCCAGCACTTGCGGCACAGCATAAACCGTCAGCCCCGAAAGGATGCCGTACTGGTTCGCCGACAGCCTGAGCAGCGGAATCAGCAGCGGCAGCCCCAGCACCATCAGCACACCGAGCACCGCGGTGAACGAAATCGATGACGCGATGTCCTCGCCGTCGGCGCCGATCACCGGCGCCACCGCGGCAATGGCCGAGTTGCCGCAGATCGAATTGCCGCAGGCGATCAGGATCGACAGGCGGGTCGGCAACCCCAGCGCCCGCGCAATGACATAGCTCGTGGCAATGGCGACGATGACGATCGCCACGATCACCCCGATCAGCAGCAGGCCGGACGCGGCGACCGCCGCGAAACTGATCGACGCGCCCAGCAGCATCACCGCGAGCTCCAGCAGTTGCTTGGCGCTGAAGGCCACCCCTGCGCGCCAGCGCGCCGACGGCTCCCACGCCGTCCGCAGCGCCGCCCCCAGCAGGATGGCGATGACCAGGGCCTCGACATAGGGATGCGCGAGGCTGAGAGTTTCGACCTCCTGCAGGCCCAACGAAACCAGCGTCACCGCGAGGCAAAGTACGACGCCTGGCAACAGGCCGGCGAGGGATCGGATCCTGCGGTTCCAGCCATTGTCCGAGGGAACGGGCGGCTTGAGGGCGTTTGGCACTTCGATCTCCAGATTTGGAAGATTTTATGCGCCAATCAGCCATTGAAAGATAATATCTTTTCCTCTTAGGCCGATAGAGAAAAGTAATGCCCCTGAACCTGCACTTGCTCCGCCTGTTTGCCACCGTCGCACGGGCCGGCAGCTTCTCCCGGGCGGCGGAGATCCTGCACCTCAGCCAGCCGGCCATCTCCAAGGGCGTCCGCGACTTCGAGGAGCAGGTCGGCTGCCGGCTGCTGGACCGCGAACCCAAGGGCGTGCGGCCGACCGCCGAGGGACTGGCACTGGCGCGTCATGCCGAAACGCTGTTCGCGGCGGAACGCGCCGCCGAGGAAGAGCTGCGCGCGGTGCGCAACCTCGACAGCGGCACCCTGAGAGTCGGCGCCAGCACCACCATTGCCACCTACATGATCGCTGACGGCCTCGCCCGCTTCCACCGCAGCCATCCCAACATCGATCTGCACCTCGTCATCGCCAACACCCGTGACATCGCCGATCTGATGCTTGGCCACGAAATCGAGATCGCGCTGGTCGAGGGTCCGGTGGAGGACGACAAGCTCCTCGCACGCGCCTGGCGCAACGACGTCATGGAGTTGATCGTGGGGCGGGATCACCCCTTCGCCGCCGCGCGCCAGCCGCTCGATCGCGCCCGGCTCGCCGAGGAGATCCTGATCCTGCGCGAGCCCGGATCGGGCAGCCGCGAGGTCGTCGCGCAGGCGCTCGCCACCCACGGAATCGCGCCGGCGCGCACACTGGAAATCGGCAGCACGGAGGCCATCAAGCAGGCTGTTGCCGCCGGGTTCGGCGTCTCGATCGTCTCCACCGCCACCGTGGCCGACCAGGTGCAGCTCGGCAAACTGCGGCAGGTGCCGATCGACGGCGTCCATATCGCACGCACGCTCTGGCAGCTCGATATGCCGGGCCGGGTTCAGATGCCGGCTGCGCGCGCATTCGAGCGGCTGATTCAGCCGCCGGCAGATGCGGCCGCGGCCAGCAACGGCGCCTGACGGCGCGGATCGCAGAGGATCAGGAGAGGACGCCGGCGACCACGCCGTGCAGGTAGGCAACCGCGGCATCGAAGCGGAACGCGACTTCCGGATGGAAGTAGGCGGCCCGCGCCGCGACAATCACCGCAACCAGCGACCAAAACACCAGGTTGCCGCTGCGTGCCAGCCACGCACCGGCAGGCCGCCGATCGACGGCGATCGCGGCAGGAACGGGCTCCCCGAAAGGATCAAAACTGGTCTGCGGCATGAGTTGCTCAGGGCGTTGAAATCACACGTATTATCTCGTTTGCCGGGGGCGCGGTGCAATGGATGCATCGCTGCGATTTTCGCGCCGAAGCTAGCTGTTCCTTCTTTGAAAACCGCCCACCGGAGAACTTCCTTTTCCAGCCGCTTTCGGCGGCCCTCACCCCTCGGTTTCCCCAAGTCGAGACGCTCTCGCCTGCAAGCCGGCAAAAAAGGCTCCGCCCGCAGCCGCGGACGGAGCCTTGAAGCACACCTGCGGAGGCCAGGCCCTTCCGCTCAGATCTTCTGGTTGTACTCACCAACCTCGGGATGCGTACGCAACACCGAATCCATCGCCTCGAACATGTCCCGCATGCGCTGCTCAGACACCGGGCTCTCGACCACCACGACGAGCTCCGGCTTGTTGGATGAGGCGCGCACGAGGCCCCAGCTGCCGTCCTCGACAGTGACGCGCACGCCGTTCACCGTGACGAGATCGCGGATGGCCTGGCCCGCCACCTTGGCGCCCTTGGCCTTGGCGTCCTCGAAATGCCTGACCACCTTGTCGACGATACCGTACTTGGTCTCGTCGGCGCAGTGCGGCGACATGGTCGGCGACGACCAGGTCTTGGGCAGCGCGTCCTTGAGATCGGACATCGTCTTGTCGCCGGCGCGATCGAGCATCTCGCAGATCGCGATCGCCGACACGAGACCGTCGTCATAGCCGCGGCCGACCGGCGCATTGAAGAAGAAGTGGCCGGACTTCTCGAAACCCGCGAGCGCCTTCAGCTCGTGGGTGCGGCGCTTCATGTAGGAGTGGCCGGTCTTCCAGTAAGTTGTGGTCGCGCCCTGCTTCTGCAGCACCGGATCGGTGACGAACAGCCCCGTCGACTTCACGTCGACGACGAACTGCGCGTTCTTGTGCAACGCCGACATGTCGCGCGCCAGCAGCACGCCGACCTTGTCGGCGAAGATCTCCTCGCCGGTATTGTCGACGACGCCGCAGCGGTCGCCGTCGCCATCGAAGCCGAGGCCCACATCGGCCTTGTGCTGGAGCACTGCGTCGCGGATGGCGTGCAGCATCTCCATGTCTTCGGGGTTCGGGTTGTATTTCGGGAAGGTGTGGTCGAGCTCGACGTCGAGCGGGATCACCTCGCAGCCGATCGCCTCCATCACCTTGGGCGCGAAAGCGCCCGCGGTGCCGTTGCCGGCGGCGACCACCACCTTGAGCTTGCGCTTCAGCTTGGGGCGATTGGTGAGGTCGGCGATGTAGCGTGCCGGGAAGTTCTCATGGAACTGATACGAGCCGCCGCTGCCGGTCCTGAAGTCGGCATTCAGCACGATCTCCTTGAGACGCGTCATCTCATCGGGACCGAAGGTCAGCGGTCGGTTGGCGCCCATCTTCACGCCGGTCCAGCCGTTGTCGTTGTGGGACGCCGTAACCATCGCCACGCAGGGCACGTCGAGGTCGAACTGGGCGAAGTAGGCCATCGGCGTTACCGCCAGACCGATGTCGTGGACCTTGCAGCCGGCGGCGAGCAGGCCGGAGATCAGGGCGTACTTGATCGAGGCCGAGTAGCCGCGGAAATCGTGGCCGGTGACGATCTCCTGCTTCTGGCCGAGCTCGGCGATCAGGGTGCCGAGGCCCATGCCCAGCGCCTGAATGCCCATCAGGTTGATTTCCTTGCTGAACAGCCAGCGCGCGTCGTACTCGCGGAACCCGGTCGCCTTCACCATCGGCTCGGATTCGTAGGCATAGGTGTTCGGGGTCAGCGCGGCTTTCGGCTTCGGAAACATCAAAAAGGCCTCGTCATCGGGGAAAGGTGAAGCCATAGCGGAGGCCGGAAAGTCTGAAAAGACCCTCAGCCCGCAATGGCTTCGGAAGGCGGGTCGGCAGGATGGTAGGGGTCAATTGCGGCGCAACAGGTCCGGCTTCGTGACGGATTTATTGCAGGACCATCTGGCCATTGGCGAACTCGAACCGCTTCAGACGGGAGAGATAGGACAGGCCGAGCAGGTTCTCGCTCAGCACACCTTCCGGCAGCACCAGGGCGTCGACGTCACGCACCACGAGACCGCCGACATCGATGCTGGCGAGGCGAATTCGGGCCCCCTTCACGGTGCCGTTGGCAGTGGTCACTGTCGCGTTGAAATCGCCGCGGGACGGCCGCATGCCGATCCGCGCCGCGTCATTCTCGGTCAGCGCGACCACCGAGGCGCCGGTATCGACCATGAAGTTGATGCGCTGGCCTTCGATACGACCATCGGTCTGGAAATGGCCACGCTGATCCCGGGGAATGGTGACGGCGCGGCCACCGGAGGCCGTCGCCTGGACTGGTGCGACCGGGGCCGGCGCCACGGCCGCAGCGTGTGCGGGCGCCGCCGACGTCAGCCGGTCGGCGAGCTGAGCCATAAGGGTTCCGGCCACGATCATGATGGCGGCAAAGATCATAATGCTACGCATGACGCATACACCTGCCTGACCCGCCCGTCGGCGGGATCAAACCATGCCAACCGCGAAGCCGCCGCTGAACGCCGCACCGAGCTTCCCTATTTCAGCGAAAAGGGTGAGCGAAGCGTTAATGACGGCAGTCCGTCAGGTGCCCCGCGGCTTGGCGCGCCGGGTCGGAGCAGCGGACGCCGGATCCTCCGGCCAGGGGTGGCGTGGATAGCGGCCGCGCAGGTCCGAGCGCACGGCGGCGTAGCTGCCGCGCCAGAAGCCGGGCAGATCGCGCGTGACCTGCACCGGCCGGTGCGCCGGCGACAGCAGCTCGACCACCAGCGGCACACGGTCCTGCGCCACCGAGGGATGGCGGTTGAGGCCGAACAGCTCCTGCAGGCGCACCGAGATCTTGGCGCCCTCCTCCGCCTCGTAGTCGATCGGGATCATCGAACCGGTCGGCGCCTCGAAATGGGTCGGCGCCTCGCGGTCGAGCCGTCCACGATCCTGCCACGGCAGCAGGTTCATCACCGCGTCCGACAGATCACCGGCGGACAGCTGCGACAGCGCGGTCTTGTCGAACAGCGCCGGCACCAGCCAGTCGTCGCGGCGTGCGGCGAGCGCCGTGTCCGAGAGGTCCGGCCACTCGTCCGGCGCCGCGGCACGCAGGAACATCACCCGGTCGCGCCACTGCTTGAGCGGCTTGGACCATGGCAGCCGATCGAGCCCGCGATCGATCAGCCCCTGCGCCAGCACCGTGGCGCTCTCCGCCGACGGCGTGATCGACAGCGGCTGCTCGGACAGCACGATGGCATGCAGGCGGGTGCGGCGGCGCGCACGCAGCGCCGCGGCATTGCGGTCAAAGGTGATCTCGTCGTCGGTGGTGATATGGCCGGCGAACTGCGCTTCGATCTCGGCAAGCGTGATCGGCGCCGCGAGCAGGATGCGTCCCTGCGCCGCGGTGCCGGTCAGCTCGGCGACAGCGACGAACGGCGCACGCGCCAGCGCCGACGTCGGCTCGATCGCCGCGCCGCGGCCGTTGGCCAGCACGAAGCTGCCGTTGCCGCGGTTGCGCGCGACACGGTCGGGAAAGGCCAGCGCCAGCATCACACCGGTCGACGGCGGCGACAGATCCGGCGCCTCCCCCTCCGTCGCGGCGACCTGCCCAGCCCAGCGTTCGGCGAGCTGGCGCGCCTGCGCCGCGCGCGGCGAGCGGTCGCGGCGGAACTGATCGCGCCGGGCCTCGAGGTCGACGCTGTCGCCGCCGAGCCCGCGCTCGGTCAGGATCGCGGCGATGGCCGCGGCCTCAGCCCCGCCGCCCAGGCGATGGGAATCCACGATCATGCGCGCGAGCCGCGGCGGCAGCGCCAGCGCACGCAGGCTTTTGCCTTCAGCCGTGATCCGGCCATCGGCATCGAGCGCATCGAGTTCTTCCAGCAGCCCCCGCGCCTCGCTCAACGCCGGCCCCGGCGGCGGATCGAGGAAGGCGAGCTGGCCGGGATCGCGCACACCCCATTGCGCGAGGTCGAGCAGCAGCGGCGACAGGTCCGACGACAGGATTTCCGGCCGCGTATACGGCTCGAACGACGCGGTCTGCGGCTCGTCCCACAGGCGGTAGCACACGCCCGGCTCGGTGCGGCCGGCGCGGCCGCGCCGCTGATCGACCGCGGCGCGCGACGCGCGCACGGTTTCGAGCCGCGTCAACCCGATATCCGGCTCGTAGCGCGGCACACGCGCGAGCCCGCAATCGACCACGATGCGCACACCTTCGATGGTCAGCGACGTCTCGGCGATCGAGGTCGCCAGCACCACCTTGCGGCTGCCCCTGGGCGCCGGCGCGATGGCGCGGTCCTGCGCCGCGGCCTCCATGGCACCGAACAGCGGCACCACCTCGATGCTGGCGTCATGAATGCGCTCGGACAGCATGGTCTGGGTGCGACGGATCTCGGCCGCGCCGGGCAGGAACGCGAGCACCGAACCGGTGTCCGCACGCAGTGCCGCGGCGATCGCGTCCGCCATCTGTCGCTCGATGGTGAGGTCGGTCTTGCGCCCGAGATAGCGCGTCTCGACCGGGAAGGCGCGGCCCTCGCTCTCGACCACCGGCGCGTCGCCGAGCAACTTTGCCACCCGCGCGCCATCGAGCGTCGCCGACATCACGAGGATGCGCAGGTCCTCGCGCAGGCCCTGCTGCGCGTCGCGCGCCAGTGCGAGGCCGAGATCGGCGTCGAGCGAGCGCTCGTGAAATTCGTCGAACAGCACCGCGGCGATACCCGACAACTCGGGATCGTCGAGGATCTGCCGGGTGAAGATGCCTTCCGTGACCACCTCGATCCGGGTGCGCCGCGACACCTTGGAGCCGAAGCGCACGCGATAGCCGACGGTCTCGCCGACCTTCTCGCCCAGCGTCTTCGCCATGCGTTCGGCGCTGGCGCGCGCGGCGATCCGCCGCGGCTCCAGCACGACAATCTTGCGCTCACCGACCCACGGCGCATCGAGCAGCGCCAGCGGCACGCGCGTCGTCTTGCCGGCGCCGGGCGGGGCCACCAGCACGGCGGCGCTGCGCGCGGCGAGTGCCGCGGCGAGATCGCCGAGCACGGCGTCGATGGGAAGGGGACTGTCGAAGGTGCGCAACTCGGGAACCGTGGCTCTGCGGCAGCCGCATGGTTAACGGGGCGGGCTGCGGCAGCCTCATACCAGAGGGCCGCCGCGCTGGCGAGCGATGCTGGCACAGCGCTTGTATCCATAAAGGGAGCGGAAACCCCTGTGGACGATAGTGGCACCATGGCGGCACAGAACGGCACATCGATGGCTCAGGACGGAACGGCCGCTTCGGGCGCGCCGCGGATCGACTTCGTCGACTATGCCAAGGGCATCTGCATCATCATGGTGGTGATGATGCACTCGACCCTCGGGGTGGAGGCCGCCGCCGGCCGCGAGGGCTTCATGCATCTCGTGGTGGCGTTCGCCAAGCCGTTCCGGATGCCGGACTTCTTCCTGATCTCGGGCCTGTTCCTGGCGCGGGTGATCGATCGCGACTGGCGCACCTATCTCGACCGCAAGGTGGTGCATTTCGCCTACTTCTACGTGCTGTGGATGGCGATCCAGTTCGGCGTCAAGGCGCCGGTGTTCGCCGCCGAGCAAGGCTGGAGCCATGTCGGCCTGCTCTACCTCAAGACCCTCATCGAGCCGTTCGGCACGCTGTGGTTCATCTATCTGCTGCCGATCTTCTTCGTCGTCACCAAGCTGACGCGGCGGGTGCCGCCGATCGTGGTCTGGGCGATTGCCGCCGGCCTCGAGATGATGCACATCCCGCACACCGGCTCGACCATCATCGACGAGTTCGCCGCGCGCTTCGTCTACTTCTATTCCGGCTACCTGTTCGCCAACTACGTCTTCGCGCTGTCGGATGCGGCGCGCCGCCACAGCGGCCTCGCGCTCCTCGGCCTCGCGGTATGGGCGTTCGCGGACGCCGGCCTGGTGTACATCGGCGTCAGCGAATGGCCGCTGATCTCGCTGGCGCTCGGCTATGCCGGCGCCTGCGCGATCATCGTGATCGGCACCCTGCTCGCCAAGGTGCGCTGGCTCGACGCGCTGCGCTATTGCGGCGAGCACTCCATCGTCATCTATCTCGGCTTCTTCCTGCCGATGGCCGCGACGCGGACGCTGCTGCTCAAGACCGGCGTCATCGCCGACATCGGCGTCGTGTCACTTCTGGTCAACATCGCCGGCGTGCTCGGCGCGCTCGCGATGTGGTGGGCCGTGCGCGGCACCCGCCTCAACTTCCTGTACGAGCGCCCCGACCGCTTCTGGATCGCGCCGCGCGTGCTCCGCCGCCCGGCGCTGCAGGCGGCGGAGTAACGCGACCGACGCGTCACGGCACAAGGTAGAGCGCGCCGCTGGTGCGGCCCGCCTCGAGATCCGCTTGCGCCTTCGCCGCTTCGTCGAGACGATAGGGCACGCCTTCCCCCTGCAGGACACCGGCCTCCAGCGCGGCGAGCACGGCCTCCGCGGCGCGGCGATAGTCCGCCACATCGTTCATGTAGGCGAGCACGCTCGGCCGGGCGAGCATCAGGCTGCGTCGCGGTCCCAGCTCGCTGACCTCGACCGGCGGGATCGGCCCCGCCGCCTGGCCGATGCTCGCCACCACACCGAATGGCCGCACGCAGGCGAGGGTCCGAGCGAGCGTGCTGCCGCCGACCCCGTCGAACGCGACATCGACACCGCGCCCGCCGGTGATTTCGGCAACCGCCGCGCCGAAATCGGCATCGCGGCCGACGATCACATGCTGCGCACCGGCGGCGCGCGCGCTGGCCGCCTTGGCCTCCGAGCCGACTGTCCCGATCACGGTGGCGCCGAGATGCACGGCCCAGCGCGTCAACAATTGCCCCAGGCCTCCGGCCGCGCTGTGCGCCAGCACCACAGTTCCCGGAGCAACAGGATAGACCCGGTGCAGCAGCATATGGGCCGTGATGCCCTTGACGAATACCGATGCCACCAGCGCGTCCGACAGCGTCGCCGGTAATCTGACGCCGCGCCACGCCGGCAGGATGCGCTCGGCGGCGTAGGCGCCGACCGGGGTGCCGGCGTAAGCGATGCGATCGCCGACCGCGAGCGACGTCACACTGGCGCCAACCGCCTCGACCACACCGACGCCCTCGACACCCGGAATCCCGGCCGCCGGCATCGGATAGAGCCCGGCCCGCTGGTAGATATCGACGAAATTGACGCCGATCGCGGTCTGGCGGATGCGGATCTCGTCCGCTTCGGGCACGGGCAGTTCGACGCTGGCGACCTCGAACTGCTCGACACCGCCGGGTGCGCGCACCCGGACAACCCTGGTCATGGCCATAGCTCTTCTCCTTGTCTCATCCATTGAGATCGAGACTATGGCGACGCCGCCGAATATGCGAAATTGCCCAGATCTGCATTTAGCATGTGAGATTTCGCACAATGACTGACTGGGAGGACCTGCGTCACTTCGTGGCGCTGGCGCGCGAGGGCACGCTGTCCGCGGCGGCCCGCACGCTCGGCGTCGACCACGCCACCGTGGCGCGGCGCGTTGCCGCGCTCGAAGCCTCCACGGGCCTCAAGCTGGTCGATCGCCGCGCCCGAACCACGACGCTGACAGACGACGGCCGGCGCATCGCGACCGTCGCCGCGCCGATGGAGGAAGCCGCATTCGCGGTCGGCCGCGCCGCGCAGGCGGCACAGCCCGGTGTCGACGGGGAGGTGACGATCAGCGCACCCCCGACCTTCGCGAGCGCGGTGATCGCTCCGCAACTGGTACGGCTGCGACAGCAGTATCCCGGCATCCGCATCAGGCTGATGGGCGAGAAGCGCCGGGCGTCGCTCAGCCGCCGCGAAGCCGACCTCGCATTGCGGCTGCTGCGGCCAGTCGAAAGCGGGCTGTTCGTGCGCAGGATCGGCAGTTTCGGCTTCAGCCTGTACGGCACGCCGGCCTACCTGAAGGAGACCCCGCCGCACGCCCTGGCTTTTATTGGCTATGACGCCACCATGGCGGACTCGCCCCAGGAAATCTGGCTCCGCACAATCGTGGGCAATCGCGAGGTCGTGCTGCGCACCAACGACCTGGAGGCTCAGATCGCCGCCGCGCGTTCCGGTCTCGGCCTCGCCGCGCTGCCGCACTATCTCGGCGACGGCGATGCCCGACTGCAGCGCCATGCGGTGACGCAGAAGCCGATCAGCCGCGATGTCTGGCTGCTGGTGCATCGCGACCTGCGCCAGGTGCCGGCGGTGCGCGCGGTGATGACCTTCCTGACGGAATGCATGAAGGCCGGATGACAAAAATTCCGGTGCGCAGCCGTGCCGGAACAGGTGCCATTCCCGGCAAAACTCCCTACATTGCCGCCATGTCCAAAAAGCCCAGCACCGCCGCCGCGACCGCCACGCCCGTGTCCGCACCTGTGTCCGCGCCTGCCCTGAAAAAGGGCGACCATCTGTTCCTGGTCGACGGCTCGTCCTACATCTTCCGCGCCTACCACGCGCTGCCGCCGCTCAACCGCAAGTCCGACGGATTGCAGGTCAACGCGGTGCTCGGCTTCTGCAACATGCTGTGGAAGCTGTTGCGCGACATGCCGAAGGACAACCAGCCGAGCCATCTCGCCATCATCTTCGACAAGTCGGAAGTCACCTTCCGCAACGCGCTTTATCCCGACTACAAGGCGCACCGGCCGCCAGCGCCCGAAGATCTCATCCCACAGTTCGGCCTGATCCGTGAGGCGGTGAAGGCGTTCGAACTGCCGTGCCTGGAGCAGGCCGGGTTCGAGGCCGACGACCTGATCGCGACCTATGCGCGCGAGGCCGACCAGCGCGGCGCTACCGTCACCATCGTCTCGTCGGACAAGGACCTGATGCAGCTCGTGACCGAGCGCATCGTGATGTACGACACCATGAAGGACCGCCGTATCGGCATTGCCGAGGTGATCGAGAAATTCGGCGTCCCGCCGGACAAGGTGGTCGAGGTCCAGGCGCTGGCCGGCGATTCCGTCGACAACGTACCTGGCGTGCCCGGCATCGGCATCAAGACCGCAGCCCAGCTGATCACCGAATATGGCGACCTCGAAACGCTGCTGGCGAAGGCCGGCGAGATCAAGCAGCCCAAGCGCCGCGAGGCGCTGCTGGAGAATGCCGAGAAGGCGCGCATCTCGAGGAAGCTGGTGCAACTCGACGACCGTGTCGCACTGGACGTGCCGCTCGACGACCTCGCCGTGCACGATCCGGACGCGCGGCACCTGATCGCCTTCCTCAAGGCGATGGAGTTCACCACGCTCACCAAGCGCGTCGCCGACTATGCCGAGGTCAACGCCGCCGAAATCTCTGCCGACAGCGGGCTGAAGAGCGCGACGGCTCCCGCCGCGGAAGCAGAGCCGCTGCTGCCGCTCGATGGCGGCGGCAAGCCTGCCACGACGCCCGCGCCGTCCCCGGCGAAGGCGCCGGCTGGCGCGCTGACGCCGCAGATGCTGGCGGCGGCGCGCGCCGAGGCGGGGCAGAACAGCAAGTTCGACGCCAAGGCTTATGCGTCGGTCCGCACCATCGACGAATTGAAGACCTGGGTCGCCCGCGCCAAGGAGCTCGGGCATGTCGCCGTCGACACCGAGACCACCAGCCTCGATCCGATGCAGGCCGAGCTGTGCGGCTTCTCACTGGCGCTCGGCCCCAATGACGCCTGCTATGTGCCGTTGATCCACCAGCAGGGCGGCGAAGGCGCCGGCCTGTTCGCAGGCGGCCTTGCCCCCGACCAGATCAAGCCGGCGGACGCGCTCGCGATCATCAAGCCGCTGCTGGAAGATCGCGGCGTGCTGAAGATCGGCCAGAACCTCAAATTCGACGCGCTGGTGTTCCTGCAGCACGGCATCGCCATCGACCCGATCGACGACACCATGCTGATGTCCTACGTGCTCGACGCCGGCCGCGGCGCGCATGGCATGGACCCGTTATCGGAGAAGTGGCTGGGGCATGCGCCGATCGCCTTCACCGATGTCGCTGGCTCCGGCAAGAATCAGGTCACCTTCGACCAGGTGCCGATCGACAAGGCGACCGAATACGCCGCCGAGGACGCCGACGTCACGCTGCGGCTGTGGGAGGTGCTGAAACCCCGCTTGATCGCCGAGCGCATGAACACCGTGTACGAGACGCTGGAGCGGCCGATGGCCGGCGTGCTGGCGCGCATGGAGCGCCGCGGCATCTCGATCGACCGCCAGGAACTGGCGCGGCTGTCCGGCGACTTCGCCCAGACCGCGGCACGGCTCGAGGCACAGATCCAGGAGATGGCCGGCGGGCCCATCAACCCCGGCAGTCCGAAGCAGCTTGGTGACGTGTTGTTCGGCAAGATGCAATTGCCCGGCGGCACCAAGACCAAGACCGGCGCGTGGTCGACCTCGGCCTCGATCCTCGACGATCTCGCCGAGCAGGGCCACGAGTTTCCGAAACGGATTCTGGAGTGGCGCCAGGTCACCAAGCTGAAGTCGACCTATACCGACCTGCTGCCGACCTTCGTGCATCCGCAGACCAACCGCATCCACACCTCCTACTCGCTGGCGTCCACCACCACCGGACGACTGTCGTCATCGGAGCCCAACCTGCAGAACATCCCGGTGCGAACCGAGGATGGCCGCAAGATCCGCCGCGCCTTCATCTCAACGCCTGGCCACAAGCTGGTGTCGGCGGACTATTCGCAGATCGAACTGCGCCTGCTCGCCGAGATCGCCGACATCCCCTCGCTCAGGCAGGCGTTCCAGGACGGCCTCGACATTCATGCGATGACGGCCTCAGAGATGTTCGGCGTGCCGATCAAGGACATGCCGGCAGAAGTGCGCCGCCGCGCCAAGGCGATCAACTTCGGCATCATCTACGGCATCTCGGCGTTCGGCCTCGCCAACCAGCTCGGCATCCCCCGCGAGGAGGCGTCGAGCTACATCAAGAAGTATTTCGAGCGTTTCCCCGGCATCCGCGCCTACATGGACCAAACCCGCGACTTCTGCCGCGAGCACGGCTATGTGGTGACGCTGTTCGGCCGCAAGTGCCACTATCCCGACATCCGCTCGCCCAACCCCTCGCACCGCGCCTTCAACGAGCGCGCCGCGATCAACGCCCGCCTGCAGGGCTCGGCCGCCGACATCATCCGCCGCGCCATGATCCGCATGGAAGACACGCTGGCGGCGAAGAAACTGTCGGCGCAGATGCTGCTGCAGGTGCATGACGAACTGATCTTCGAGGTGCCCGACGACGAGGTCGAGAACACCCTGCCCGTGGTGCAGCAGGTGATGCAGGATGCGCCGTTCCCCGCGGTCGTGATGTCGGTGCCGCTGCATGTCGACGCCCGCGCCGCCCACAACTGGGATGAGGCGCACTAGCGGGGCGCGTCATGGACACCGCCGCGCTCGTCAGCTGGGCCGCGTTCGCGCTCACGGCCCTGGTCATCGAGATCACGCCAGGGCCGAACATGGCCTATCTCGCCGCGCTGTCGCTTACGAACGGCACGCGGGTGGGTTTCGCGGCGGTCGCAGGCATCGCCCTCGGGCTATCGGTCTATGGAATCGCCGCGGCACTCGGCCTCGCGGCACTGATCGACGGCTCACCCCTGCTCTACGAAGCGTTGCGCTGGGCCGGCGTGATCTATCTGCTCTGGCTTGCGTGGGATGGCTGGCGCAGCGAAGCTGAGACCAGCTCGACCGCCACCGACGATCCGATTCGGCCCGCCGTCGCGTTTCGGCGCGGCCTCGTGACCAACCTGCTCAACCCGAAGGCCGCAGTCTTCTACATTGCGATCCTGCCGGACTTCGTCCGCATCGATCTCGGCGCGGTCGGGATGCAGACGCTCGCGCTCTCGGCGATCTATGTCGGCGTCGCCACCATCGTCCATCTGTCGATCGTGCTGTTGGCCGGCACCTTGCAACACCGGATCGACACCGCCGACAAACGTCGCACCGTCCGGCGCATCCTCGCGCTGCTCCTGGTCGGCATCGCCGTATGGTTCGCCATCAGCACCCAGCGTTAGGACGAGCAGAGGGAACCAGCCCCCGTCAGGACAACACGGTGATCCGGCGGAGATCGATGCAATTGCACCGAGCCCGCGGCTGTCGCGACGCAATTGGGCCCGCACCATGCAGGCCAGCCTTTCCTTCACGCGCCTACTTCGAGCCGACGCGATCGGCTATCCATCTGGCTGCCGTCCTCGCGCCACCGGACCACCATCATGCCTTCGTCCACATCACTGCTTGCCTTCACGCTCGTTGCGTTCGCCATGGTGCTGACACCGGGGCCGAACATGATCTACCTGCTGTCGCGCTCGATCACCCAGGGGCCGATGGCGGGGATCATCTCGCTCGGCGGCGTCGCGCTCGGCTTCGTGGTCTATATGCTGTCTGCCGCATTCGGCATCACAGCCTTCATGATGGCAGTACCCTACGCCTATGACGCGTTGCGCTTCGCCGGCGCCGCCTACCTGCTGTGGATGGCATGGCAGGCGCTCAAGCCGAACGGCCGCTCGCCGCTGGAAGTGAAGACGCTGAGCATCGACAGCCCGCGGCGGCTGTTCACCATGGGCTTCCTGACCAGCCTGCTCAACCCGAAGATCGCGATGCTGTATCTCGCGCTGCTGCCGCAGTTCATCGATCCGGCGCATGGCGTGCTGACCCAGTCGCTCGTCCTCGGCATGATCCAGATTGTCGTGAGCGTCAGCGTCAATGCGCTGATCTCGCTGACCGCCGGCGCGATCGCGCTGTTCTTCCGGACGCGCCCGACCTGGCTGAAGCTGCAGCGCTGGCTGATGGGAACAGTGCTCGCCGGCCTTGCGCTGCGGATGGCACTGGAGGCGCGCCGGGCGTGAGCCTGAGGCTGAAGTCATATTCTAAACGTATGAAAATTGCCTGATCCATATATTGGACAGGTGGCGGACTGTGCTTTACGCCGTCTCTTGAGCCGCCCGGCCATCGCTGGACGGGGAGACCGCCATGGACGCAGCTGCCCAAGTTCCAATTTCTGGCACCCGTGAGCCACCGACCGTCGGAGCACTGTTCAGCGGCTTCCTCATTCTCGGGCTGACCGGCTTCGGCGGCGTGCTGCCGCTGGCGCGACGCATGATCGTCGAGGACCGCCGCTGGCTCACCTGCGCCGAATTCACCGAGCTGCTTGGCCTCTGCCAGTTCCTGCCCGGCGGCAACATCATCAACCTGTCGGTGGCGATCGGCTTGCATTTCCGCGGCATCCCCGGCGCGCTGGCGTCGCTGACCGGGTTGATCGCCGCGCCGACCGCGATCGTGGTGCTGCTCGGCCTCGTGTACGACCGTTTCCAGAACGAGCCCCACATCCAGCACCTGTTCGCTGGCCTCGCCGCAGCCGCGGCCGGCCTGCTGGTGGCCATGGCTGCGAAGATCGCCTGGCCGATCCGCCGCCGCCCCATCGTGATCGCAATCGCGCTGCTGTGCTTCATCGCCATCGGCTGGCTGCGCTGGCCATTGCTGCCGACCATGCTGGGGCTGGCGGCGCTCAGCATCCTGGCGACCTGGAGGCTGGAGCCATGACGGCAATCCTGATCGCCCTTGCCGTCATCTTCGCCCAGCTGTCGCTGCTGGCCTTCGGCGGCGGCAACACCGTCCTGCCGGAAATGCAGCGGCAGGTGGTCGACATCCACCACTGGATGACAGCCCGCGACTTCACCGCGATGTTCGCGCTGGCCCAGGCCGCGCCCGGGCCGAACATGATGATCGTGCCCCTGGTCGGCTGGCATGTCGCAGGCTGGCCGGGCCTGCTGGTGACGTCGCTGGCGAAGTTTGGCCCGAGTTCCGTCCTCACCGGCGTCGTGATGCGCTTGTGGCAGCGCTTCAAGGACCACCCCTGGCGGCGCATCATCCAGGCCGCCCTCGTGCCCATGACCGTCGGTCTGGTCGCCGCCAGCGCCATGCTGATCGCCGAGGCCTCCGACCACGAATGGATCCTGGTCGCGATCACCGCGGGCTGCGCGATCACGGCGCTCACGACACGGCTCCACCCGCTCTGGTTGCTGGCCGCAGGGGCCCTGATCGGCTTGAGCGGGATCGGGCTGCCCTGAGTGACAGGCCGGCCACGGTCAGGACGGCTGGCGCCTGTTGAGGGGCAGACACGGCTCTGGCGTTGCCGGCCCGGCCCCGCTAAAACTCGGCAAATTCCCGAGCCCGAGATCCGTCCGTGTCCAAATCCGCCGCCCGCGCCCGCCTCGCCGACATCATCGCCAAACGCTCCTTCGGGCGCGGCGAGATCACCCTGGCTTCGGGCCGCAAGAGCGATTTCTACTTCAACCTCAAGCCGACGATGCTGCACCCCGAGGGCGCCTCGCTGCTGGCGGAGCTGACCTATGAGGCGCTGAAGGACGACAACCTGGACTATGTCGGCGGCCTCGAGATGGGCGCGGTGCCACTCGCCGGCGCCATCGCCCAGTTGTCCTGGATCAAGGGCCACCCGATCGCCGCCTTCTTCGTCCGCAAGAAGCCGAAGGAGCACGGTGCGCGGCTCGCGGTCGAGGGCCTTGCCAGGGGTGAGACGCTGGAGGGCAAGCGCGTGGTGATCGTCGAAGACGTCACCACCACCGGCGGCTCCGCCATCAAGGCCGTCGACGCGGTGCGCGACGCCGGCGGCGAGATCGCGCTGGTGCTGACCATGGTCGACCGTGAGGAAGGCGCCACCGAAGCCTTCCGTGACGCCGGCATTCCATTCCGCTCGCTCTACAAGGCCAGCGAGTTCCTCAAGCCGTGAGACTGCGGCCGCAGGTCGCGCCGCCACTGTTGCTGCACGACTGTCCTGCCTTTGCGATCCCGGGTGTTGGATGCTAGGCCAACCCCCAGTTCTCGATGGGGCTTGGTCATGGTGTCACGGCTGCTCGCCGCCGCAATATTCTCCCTGCTGACCTCGTCCGGCGCCCTGGCCGCCTCGGACGCCGCGCTCGACGGCGCTCGGCTGAACTGGGCCTGGGCCTTGCCGTTCGCCGGCATCCTCGTCACCATCGCCACAGGCCCGCTGCTGTTCCCCCGTCTCTGGCATCACCACTATGACAAGCTGTCGCTCGCCTGGGCTGTCGCGACGCTCACGCCGATCGCCGCCCTCTACGGCGCACCCGCCGCCGGTGCCGCCCTCGTCCATGCCGCGCTCGGGGAGTATCTGAGCTTCATCGTCCTGATCTTCGCGCTGTATGTGGTGGCGGGCGGTATCCTCATTTCCGGCAACCTGCGCGGCACGCCGCTGGTCAACACCGCCCTGCTCGCGTTCGGCACCGCGATCGCGAGCGTGGTCGGCACCACCGGCGCCGCCATGATCCTGATCCGGCCGCTGCTGCGCGCCAACGCGCATCGCCCGTCGAACGCCCACGTGGTGGTGTTCTTCATCTTCCTGGTTTGCAATATCGGCGGGGCGCTCTCGCCGCTCGGTGACCCGCCGCTGTTCATCGGCTTCCTCAAGGGCGTCTCGTTCTTCTGGACCACGCAGCATCTGTGGGCGCAGACCCTCCTCGTCAGCGCAGCCCTGCTCGTGGTGTTCGTGGTGATCGACATCGGGCAGGCGCGGCGCGAGCCAGCCACGGGCAAGGCCCCGCCACTCGCCTTGCAGGTTCACGGCCTGATCAACCTCTTGCTGATCGCGCTGATCATCGCCGCGATCCTCGGCTCGGCATTCTGGCGGCCCGGCGTGACGTTCGACGTCTACGGCACCCCGCTCGAGCTGCAGAACCTGCTGCGTGACGCCGCGCTCGTCGTCATCGCCCTGCTGTCGCTGTGGCTGACGCCGGACGAGCATCGCGACGCCAACGGCTTCAGTTTCGAACCGATCCGCGAGGTCGCAATCCTGTTCGCGGCGATCTTCATCTGCATCATTCCGGTGATGGCGATGCTGCAGGCCGGCGCTGCCGGGCCGTTCGCGCCGCTGCTCTCCGCGGTCACCATGCACAATGGTGAACCGCACAACGTGATGTACTTCTGGCTCACCGGCATGCTGTCGGGCTTCCTCGACAATGCGCCGACCTACCTGGTGTTCTTCGGTCTTGCCGGCGGCGATGCGGCCGAGCTGATGACGACGATGGCGCCGACGCTCGCGGCCATCTCCATGGGCGCCGTCTACATGGGCGCGCTGACCTATATCGGCAATGCGCCGAATTTCATGGTCTACGCCATCGCCGGCGAACGCGGCGTCAACATGCCCGGCTTCTTCGGCTACATGGCGTGGTCGTTCGTGATCCTGATTCCGATTTTCATCGTGTTGTCACTGTTCGGCATCTAGCGATTCGCTTACCGCATTACCGTCAGCAACATCGACGCACGGCGGCGGTCCGACCGTGCTCACTCACCGCTCGTTTACCATCTTTCGATAATGTGAGCGCGCCGGGGTGGATACGCCCTGGCGGCATGGGAATGGCATGGCGTGGAGTCGGCGGTGCTCGAGAAATCTGACGTTGTGCGCCGCCTGGTGCTGACCGCCGCCATGGCTCTCGCCGCCGGCGCGGCGATGCCTGATCGCGCCTCGGCCGGCTTCCTGGACTTCCTGTTCAACGGCGGTCCCGCCCAGCGCACCCCGCAGGCCAACACGTTCGATCCCTTCGGCCTCAATCCTGCTCCGCCGCCCGCAACCGCCCCCGCCGCCCCACGCGCCGATGCCGGCCGCACCACCGGCTACTGTGTGCGCGGTTGTGACGGGCGCTATTTCCCGGTGCAGGCCCGCGGCGGGATGTCGCCTGCGCAGGTGTGCCAGGCCTTCTGCCCGGCCAGCACCACCAAGGTCTATTTCGGCAGCACCATCGACGGCGCCATCGCCGCGACCGGCGAACGCTATCCCGACAGCGACAATGCCTACGCCTATCGCAAGGCGCTGAAGGCCGACTGCACCTGCAACGGCCGCGATCCGACCGGGCTCGCGCCGATCGACATCTCGCTCGACAGCACCCTGCGCCCAGGCGATGTCATCGCCACCGCGGACGGCCTCGTCGCTTATTCGGGAGGGCGAGGCGGCGGCACTGCCGACTTCACCCCGGTCGCCAGCTATCCGGGATTGACCGCAGAGGTTCGCGCCAAGCTCGGCGTGATGAAAGTGACGCCGATCAGCGCCGATCTCTCCGATTCGTCAGCTGCCGCACCGACGGACGCGCCGCGAAGCACGCTGCCGCCTGGCACGACAGTGCCGAAGGGTGGGGCGCAGAAGCAGAAGCGCGCTGGCCTCGACTGATCGGCGGACCGCGCTGCCGTTAGGGAGCCCACCGGTCGCCCTTGTGACGGGGATTTCCGGCCCAGACCACGCCGACCTTGAACGCCGGATCCGGCGCAAGTGCGCGGCGCCATGTGTCGCATTTCGCCGGATCCGGAGCGCGGTAGGGCACGTCCGCCGGAATCCGCGGCATCCTCCCGCCGCCCCTGCCCGTCCAGCGCAATGGCCAGATTGAGCGCTGCCTGCAGCGAAGCCGGCATGGACCGCAGGACCTTGTGGCGGGCCGCTTCGGCCTCGACAAAGCGGCCGAGCATACACAGTGCGGCAGCGAGCTGGACACGCAGCTCGACATCCCGCGGCTGCAGCGCGACACCGCGCTGGAACGCCGCGAGAGCGCCCTCCTGCTCGCCCTTCACCACCAGCGCATCGCCAGCGTGCCGAAGGCCCGTGCGTGATCCGGCGCAAGATCGAAGACCCGCTGCAACAGCACCGCCCCCGGGCCGCCCGGTCCGACACAAAAGGCAATGACCGCCGCCAGATGCAGCGCATCGACATGGTCAGGCTCGACCGCGAGGAAGCCGTTGCAGACGACCTCGGCCTCGCCAGGCCGGCCACGTCATGGCCGACGGCCGTCTCCAGCATCGCGCTGACGGATGGCAGGACGATTTCAGGCGCACCGCGAGCCGATTGACCGGCCGGCGCCCGTCATCCGGCGGGCGCCGCCTCCACCTGCCGCAGGAACGTGCGCTCCTCACCCAGAATGAAGCGCTGCTCGGTCGCAAACGTAAAATTGTCCCGTCCGGCGGCATCCGCACGAAGCCGCGCCCGATAAGCTTCATAGTCCGCCAGCGACGGAAACGAGATCAGGCCGAATGCAATATCGTTGGTTCCCTCATGCGGCATCCAGTAGCCAATGAGGCTGCCGCCACAGGCGGGAATGATCTCGAGCCAGCGACGGGCATAGGCCTCGAACGCCGCGGCCTTGAACGGATCGATCCGGTAACGAATGAAGACGGTGATGGTCATTGCAGCCTCGCTGACGTGATGGGGAGCACGACCCTAACCGGGCCCGCGCGAGGAATGGTTCGACCGATATCGAAGCGTCTCCTCGATTGCGCGATTGCCGGCGCCACCAGTCCTCGACTACGCTCGCCTGATGAAGACAGGCCCTGATATCGCGTTGCTTGGCTCCCTGATCGGCGACCCGGCGCGCGCCAACATGCTCACCGCGCTGATGGACGGTCGCGCACTGACCGCGAGCGAGCTCGCGCAGGAGGCCGGCGTGACCCCGCAGACCGCCAGCTCGCATCTTGCCAAGCTGCAGGCCGGAGGTCTGCTGTCTCCCGAAAAGCAGGGCCGCCATCGTTACTTCCGCATCAGCGGGGAGGAGGTCGCCGCGGCACTCGAAGCGCTGATGGGACTTGCCGCCCACGCCGGCCATCGCCGCGTCCGTACCGGGCCGAGGGACCCTGCCATGCGCGAGGCCCGCGTCTGCTACGATCACCTCGCCGGCGACCGCGGCGTGCAGATGTTCGATCACCTGACACGGCGCGGCCTGATCAGCTACGACGAAGCCGAACTGTCGTTGACCGTGAAAGGGCAGCGTTTCGCGGAAGATTTCGGAATCGACCTCGCGGCGATCAGCAGCTCACGCCGACCACTGTGCAAGGCCTGTCTCGACTGGAGCGTGCGCCGCAATCATCTCGCCGGCGCGTTTGGCGCCGCGATGCTCGACCGCTTTTACGAGTTGAAGTGGGCGCGCCGCGAAAAGAATTCGCGCGTGGTCAGCTTCAGCCGCCGTGGCGCCGAACAGTTCGACACGCTGTTCGCCGCCCCCCGGCGCAGCACCGGCACATAGCTCTCAGCCGTTCTGGGTCGCCATGGCCGTCACCAGCGACACACTGCCGTCGACCGGGCTCGTCACCGCGGTGCGGATCTGCGCTTGCCCCTGCTGCGCCAGCGTGAACTTGGTGTCGCCGATCCGGAATGAGCTGTCCTTGATCAGGACGTTCTGATAGCTGACCGTGGCACCGCTCTGGTACTTCACCTGGGCACGAAAACCGTCGACGTTCGAGACCTGGATCGAGAACTTCTGGTTGTTCGAGTAGGTGCCGCTCCAGGTGCCCTGATAGCTGGCCGGGTCGACATTGACATAGGGCGTGTTCGACGACGGCGAGAACGACGCGGTAGCGTAGCTGGACTGGAGGATGCTGTAGATATCCGACATGGCCGCGCCTTGATGCTTGCGTGTCGATGCCATTACGATGATGCGTGGTTAACAAAACCTTGCTGCCGCCTCCCGAAGGGGGGCGCGGAAATGTCACGAAACAAAAATCCGGCGGTACCGGCTCGAAACCGTCCTTGTTACCGCCGCGGCGCGGCGTCATGAAAGCAAAGGTGGATCTTGGCTCCACGGAAACCGGCCTCCACAAAGGCGCCCGGAACACCTCGGGCCTCGCGGCCGTCGGCTTCGCCCAAGCGCGGCGCGGCCACCTCCCCGTCCCGGACGGCTGCCGATCCCAAGCTCTCCACCTATCGCGCCAAGCGCGACTTCTCTCGGACCGCCGAACCCCGCGGCGACGTGCGCATCGCGGCGGCGCCGCAGTTGCGCTTCGTGGTGCAGAAGCATGATGCCACACGGCTGCACTATGATCTGCGTCTCGAGCTCGATGGCGTGTTCAAGTCATGGGCCGTGACGCGCGGCCCTTCGCTCGATCCCCATGACAAGCGTCTCGCGGTCGAGGTCGAGGATCATCCGCTCGACTACGGCGACTTCGAAGGCACGATTCCCGATCGGGAGTATGGCGGCGGCACCGTGCAGATCTGGGATCGCGGCTACTGGCTGTCGCACGATCCGCACAACGGGCTTGCCAAGGGCGACCTCAAATTCGCGCTCGCCGGCGAGAAGCTGCAGGGCGAATGGGTGCTGGTGCGGATGAAGCACGACCGCAGCGGCGGCAAGCGCACCAACTGGCTGCTGATCAAGCACCGCGACGCCTATTCCAGGATCGGCGACGGCGATGAACTGCTCAAGCGGGACCGCTCGGTGGCGTCGGGCCGCACGCTGGCCGACATCGCGGCGGGGACGGGCCCACGGCCCAAGCCGTTCATGCTGACGAAGGCTGTCATGGCCGCGGATGCGGTGTGGGATTCGAGGGAAGGTCTCGCCGCACAGATCCGTGCATCTGCCCGCGCTCCGAAGGGGCGTCGTGCCGAACCCACGCTCACTGGCGAAGCCGGCGCGCTGCCTGCCTTCGTCGATCCACAGTTGTGCACAACGGTCGACCATCCGCCCTCCGGAGACGGCTGGGTGCATGAGATCAAGTTCGACGGCTATCGCCTCCAGATGCGCATCGCACGTGGCAGCGTTGCGCTCAAGACCCGTAAACAGCTTGACTGGGCGGACAGGTTTCCCACCATCGCGAGGCACGCGAAACGCTTGCCCGATGCGATCATCGATGGCGAGGTGGTGGCGCTGGACAGCGAAGGCAGGCCGGACTTCTCCGCGTTGCAGGCAGCGCTGTCCGAGCGCGATGACCGCGACCTCGCCTTTCTCGCCTTCGACCTGTTGTTCATCGATGGCACCGACCTGCGCCAGCAGCCGCTGCTGGCGCGCAAGGCGCGCCTCAAGGAGCTGATCGAGGCGCAGTCGGCTACGGCACAGAAGATCATTCGCTATGTCGCGCACTTCGATGTGGACGGCGCGGCGATGGAAGAGGCGGCGCGTCGGCAGCTGCTCGAGGGCGTCATTTCGAAGCGTGCCGACGCGCCCTACCGTTCCGGCCGGACCGACAGCTGGACCAAGGCCAAGACCCGCCCCGGGCAGGAGGTGGTGATCGGTGGCTGGAAGACCACGGGTGGCAAGTTTCGCTCGCTGATGGTCGGCGTGCATCGCAGCGGACATCTCGCCTACTGCGGCCTCGTCGGCACCGGCTACGGCAAGGCTGCGCTGAACATGCTGATGCCCGCGCTGAAGGCCGCGGCCGCGAACAAGAGTCCGTTCAGCGGCGACAATGCGCCGCGCGGCGGGCGCGACGTGCACTGGGTGACGCCGGCGCTGGTGGCCGAGATCGCGTTCGCGGGGTGGACCGACGGCCGCAACGTACGCCAGGCCGCATTCAAGGGCTTGCGGCTGGACAAGTCGGCGGACGAGGTGACGGACGAAGCCGGCGACAGTCCGGCGTCCCGCACCGCCGCACCGACCAGCCCTGCAGCAACCAAGAATGCGGCTCGCTCCGCGCCGGCATCAGGCACGAAAGCCGTTGCCGTCAGAGGCGTCACCATCTCCAGTCCAGACAAGGCGCTGTGGCCCGACGCAGGCGATGGCGCGCCAGTGACCAAACACGATCTGGCACTGTACATGGCAGACATCAGTGACTGGCTGCTGCCGCACATCGCCGGGCGTCCCTGCTCGATCGTCCGCGCGCCCGATGGCATCGGCGGCGAAACGTTCTTCCAGCGCCACGCCAGCAAAGGCATGTCGCCCCACCTGACCGCGACGCGGGTTTCTGGCGAGCGGCAGCCCTATCTGCAGATCGACAGCGTCGAGGGGCTGGTCGCAGTGGCGCAGACCGCGGGCCTGGAGCTGCATCCGTGGAATTGTGCGCCCGGCGACCCGCAGGTGCCGGGCCGGCTGGTGTTCGACCTCGATCCCGCTCCCGAGGTCGACTTCGCCCGCGTGATCGCCGCCGCGCGCGAGCTGAAGGACCGCCTTGCCGCCGTCGGTCTCGAAAGCTTTTGCAAGACCACCGGCGGCAAGGGCCTGCACGTGGTGACACCGCTGCTGCATGACAAACGTCATGCAGCCACGTGGCAGGAAGCGAAAGCGTTCGCACAGGCGGTCTGCCGGCAGATGGCCGACGACAGCCCGAAGCTCTACCTGATCAACATGGCCAGGAAGCTGCGTGACGGCCGGATCTTTCTCGATTACCTGCGCAACGACCGCATGGCGACCGCGGTCGCGCCGCTGTCGCCACGCGCTCGTCCGGGCGCGACCGTGTCAATGCCGCTGACCTGGGCGCAGGTGAAGGCCGGTCTCGATCCCAGCCGCTTTACCGTGCGGACCGCGCCCGGCCTGATCGGCAAGAGCAAGGCGTGGGCCGGCTACGACGCGGCAGCGCGGCCGTTGAAGGCCGCGCTGAAAACCTTTCTTTGAACTTCTGCGGCGCAGCGGGCGCCGGTCATGCGGCCTTCGGCAGGAGACGGCGCGCCATCCAATCGGCGATGCCGCGACCGATCGCATCGGCGTGATCTTCCTGCAGATAGTGCGCGCCGGCGCCGAGCTCGACCAGTTCGCAGTCGTGCAGCTTCGCCGCGAAGGCCTGCGCATCGGCCGGCGACACCAGCGCCCCCGGAGTCACCGAGAACAGCAGCTTGGGATAGCGCGAGGCCGCGAGTGCCGCATGGGCCGACGTCAGCGCATCGTGCACCGCCGGCGGCTGCCCCTCGATCGGCAATTCGTTAGGCAATTTCAGGATCGGCTTGCGCGACTGCGGTGTCGGGAACGGCGCGCGATACGCGTTCATCTCCTCGTTCGACAGCTTGCGCAGCACCGAGTTCGGCAGCACCCGCTCGATGAACACGTTGTCGTGCAGGATCAGTTGCTCGCCCTTGCCGGGCGTGCGGAAGGCCTGGAACAGGGCTCGTGCTTCCGGCCGCTGGTGAAACTGATCCCATGTCGCGAACGGCCGGATGAACTCCATGAAGGCGAGACCGGCGACATTGTGCGGATGGCGTGCCGCATAGTGGAATGCGAGCGCGGTGCCCCAGTCCTGTGCGACCAGGATGACATTGGTCAGGCCGAGCGCAGCGATGAAGGCGTCGAGATAGCGCACCTGATCGGCAAAGCTGTAGTCGATGTCGGGCTTGCCGGACGTCCCGTAGCCGATGAGATCCGGCGCGATGCAGCGCGCCTGCATGGCGACGTGCGGAATGATGTTGCGCCAGATGTAGGACGATGTCGGATTGCCGTGGAGGAAGACGATGGTGGGTCCATCAGTGCCCGCCGAGGTGTAGGTCATCATCGAGTCGAGAACGGAAATCTGGTGCGAAGCGAGCTGCGAATTGCGGGTCATGGCCTGGTCTTTCCGAAAATCGTTGCGAGGGCAATAGACTTGAAACGTTCGAGCGGCGCGGGACTGCGATCGACTTTCATGCGCAGCATCGCGCCCTGCCATGAGGCGAGAAGGAAGTCGGCGAGATCATCCGCCGCGAAGGCGTCGGTGATCTCGCCCGCGGCCTGCGCCTCGGCGATGCAGTCCGCAAAAGGTTGGCGCCAGAGCACGAAGATGTCCGACAGGCGCGCGCGCAATCGCTCGCTGGTGCCGGCCGTCTCCAGGCTGAAGTTGCCGATCAGGCAGCCGCGCGCGAAGTCGGCCTCGGCGAGTTTGGTGGTGATGAGGTCGAGATAGCGCTTGAGGCGCGCGGTCGGTGGCTGCGCGGCGTCACCAAGCGCCTCCGCCACCAGGCCCTGCACATAGGCGAAGTAGCGATCGAGCACCTCCAGCGCGAAGTCCTCCTTCGAGCGGAAGTGATTGGTGAAGGACCCCTGGGGAGCCTTGGCGGCCGCGACGATGTCGCGGACGCCGGTTGCTGCGTATCCCCCGGCCCAGATCAGGTCGTGGCCGGCTTCGAGGATCTGTTGCTTCAGGGATGCTTTTGCCATGTCCATATTTAATACGTACGTACGTATTAAAGTCAAGCCTGATGTTTCCTCCCGCCGGCGTCCCCGCGAGCATCAAAAAAGGGCGGCCAATCAGGCCGCCCTCACCACACCGCGACGCGAACGCCAGCCCCCGGCCGATCAGCCCCCGAGCGCCGAGACGGCCGCCCGCCCGACCGCGGCGATGGTCGCGTTCTGCTTCTTCTCGTGAGCCTGGGTGAGATAGACCGCGACGATAATCGGGGCGCGCTGCGGCGGCCAGATCACAGCGACATCGTTGGCCGTGCCGTTGCTGCCGCTGCCTGTCTTGTCGCCGACACGCCAGCCCGCCGGCATGCCGGCGCGCAGGCGTGAATCCCCAGTGGCGCTGGCGCGCAGCCACGCGATGAGCTGGTCGCGGGACACCGGCTGCAGCGCATGGCCGAGTGTCAGCGCCTGGACGCTGTGGGCCATGGCGCGCGGTGACGTGGTGTCATTGTCGTCGCCCGGCTTCCCTTCATTGAGCCCCGGCTCGACGCGGTCGAGCCGCGTCACCTCGTCACCAAGGCTGCGGGCAAAAGCCGTGATCGCCGAAGGGCCGCCGAGGCTCGCAACCAGGAGATTTGCGGCGGTGTTGTCGCTGCGGGTCATCGCCGCCTGACAGAGTTCCGCCACCGACATCCCGTCGCCATCGATCAGCTCCTTCGTCACCGGCGAGAACGGGACGAGGTCGCCACGGCTGAACCGGATGCGCCGCGCAAGGTTCTCCTTGCCGGCATCGACGCGCGCCAGGATGGCGCCGGCGACCAACAGCTTGAAGGTGCTGCACATCGCAAAGCGTTCACCCAACCGCTGGCCGAACAACGCACCGTTTGCCGTGTCCAGCACGGCGACGCCGAGCCGGCCGCCGCTGTCGCTTTCCAGCACTTTCAGTTCCGCGAGGAACTGGTCCATGGCGGAACCTGCGGCCCGCGCACCGCGCAGGCTCGCCAGCGCGCTGGAACCCGCCGCGGCGAGGCCCGCCGCCACCACAAATCGTCTCGTCAACATGTCTTCGAAACCCCATCCATTCGGTGGCGGCACCTTGGTCGCGATGGCCCGCCTTGACAAACGATCAATCATCGGACGAGACATTAGAAAAATTTGGGTCACGACATGCGATCATCCCACCTGCCGCTCAACGCGCTGCGCGCCTTCGAAGCCGCCGCAAGGCAGCTCAGCTTCACCCGCGCCGGCCTCGAACTGCGCGTGACGCAGGCCGCCGTCAGTCACCAGGTCAAGAGCCTCGAGGACCTGCTCGGCGTGCAGCTGTTCCGCCGCCTGCCGCGCGGCCTTGCGCTCACCGACGAAGGACAGGCGCTGCTGCCGGCGATCGCGGATTCGTTCGACCGCATTCGCGCCACTCTCGACCGCTTCGAGGGCGGCTACTTCCGCGACGTCGTCACCGTCGGCGTGGTCGGCACCTTCGCCAGCGGCTGGCTGCTGCCGCGGCTCGCCGCATTCGAGAAAGCCAACCCGCGCATCGACCTGCGGCTCCTCACCAACAACAACCGCGTCGACATCGCCGGCGAGGGCCTCGACTTCGCGATCCGTTTCGGCGACGGCGCCTGGCATGGCACCGAGGCGGCACGGCTGTTCGCCGCGCCGCTGACGCCGGTGTGTGCGCCGAAGATCGCCAAACGCCTGCGCCGGCCGTCGGACCTCAAGCGCGAGGTGCTGCTGCGTTCCTACCGGCCGGACGAATGGCCGCTGTGGTTCGCCGGCGCCGGTCTCGTCTGCCCGACCCTCAAGGGCGCGATGTTCGATTCCTCCATCATCATGGCGGAAGTCGCCGCGCGCGGCGCCGGCGTCGCGCTGCTGCCCCCCAGCATGTTCGCCGATCACCTGCGCCAGGAGCGGCTGGTGCGGCCATTCAAGACCGACATCCACACCGGCGACTACTGGCTGACCTCGCTGCGCTCGAAGCGGCAGACGCCAGCGATGCAGGCGTTCAAGGACTGGCTGATTGGTGAGGCCGGCAGGATGGAGCGCGCCTGACACGCGCAGCGCCGCTGGCCTGCGGCCATGAAAAAAGGGGCGGCCCGACGGGCCGCCCCTTCATCATTCACGATAACGCGTCGGCTCACTCGGCCGCGAGCTTGACGTCCGGCGCGGCGGCGCGGACATCGGCATCGACCTTGGCCTCGAACTTGGCGAAGTTCTTCTGGAACATGGCGACGAGGTTGCGCGCCGTCTTGTCGAACTCCACCTTGTCCTTCCAGGTGTTGACCGGATCGAGAATCTCGCTGGAAACGCCGTCCAGCGCGGTCGGCACCGCGAAGCCGAAATACTTGTCGGTGCGGAATTCGGCGTTGCGCAGCGAACCGTTGAGCGCCGCGGTCAGCAGCGCGCGGGTCACCTTGATCGGCATGCGGCTGCCGATGCCGTACTTGCCGCCGGTCCAGCCGGTGTTGACCAGCCAGCAGTCGACATTGTGCTTGGCGATCAGCTCGCGCAGCAGGTTGCCGTATTCGCTTGGGTCGCGCGGCAGGAACGGCGCGCCGAAGCAGGTCGAGAACTCGGGCTCAGGCTCGGTCACGCCGCGCTCGGTGCCGGCAACCTTCGCGGTGTAGCCGGACAGGAAGTGGTACATCGCCTGCGCCGGGGTCAGCTTGGCGATCGGCGGCATCACGCCGAACGCGTCGGCCGCGAGCATCACGAGGTTCTTCGGCTGGCCGGCGCGGCCGGTCTCCGAAGCATTCGGGATGAAGTCGAGCGGATAGGCCGAGCGGGTGTTCTCGGTCTTCGAGCCGTCGTCGAAATCGACGACACGGGTGATCGGATCGAACACCACGTTCTCGAGCACGGTGCCGAAGCGCTTGCTGGCGGCATAGATCGCCGGCTCCGCTTCTTCCGACAGCTTGATGCACTTGGCGTAGCAGCCGCCTTCGAAGTTGAAGACGCCGCTCGCGCCCCAGCCATGCTCATCGTCGCCGATCAGCGTGCGCTTAGGATCGGCCGACAGCGTCGTCTTGCCGGTGCCGGACAGGCCGAAGAAGATCGCCGTGTCGCCATTGGGCCCGACGTTCGCCGAGCAGTGCATCGGCATCACGCCCTGCGCCGGCAGGTAGTAGTTCAGCGTGGTGAACACCGACTTCTTCATCTCGCCGGCATAATAAGACCCGCCGATCAGGACGATCTTGCGGGCGAAATCGATGGCCACGACGTTCTCCGAGCGCACGCCGTGACGTTTCGGGTCGGCCTTGAAGCTCGGCAGATCGACGATCGTCAGCTCGGGCGAGAACGACGCCAGTTCAGAAGCCTTCGGGCGGATCAGCAGGGTGCGGATGAACAGCGAGTGCCAGGCGAGCTCGGTGTAGACGCGCGTCTTGATGCGGAAGTCCGGATCGGCGCCGCCATAGAGGTCCTGCGCGAACAGCGTCATGCCTTCGGCATGCTTGATGAAGTCCTGATACAGCGCCTCGAACTGCTCGGCGGTGATCGACTGGTTGCCGGCCCACCACACGTTGTTTTCGGTGGTGGCGTCACGCACCGTGAACTTGTCCTTCGGGCTGCGGCCGGTGAACACGCCGGTTTCGGCACACAGCGCGCCGTCGGCGGTCAGCTCGGCTTCACCGTTGCGGAGCGCGTGTTCGTAGAGCGCAGGCGTACCCAGATTCCAGTTCACACCCTTGAGGTTCTTGAAACCGAATTTGTCGGCGCCGTACGCGCCGTTGTGTACGCCAGTCTCTTGCACAGATAGTCCTCCTTGAACCCGCGAATCGCCTGACGCCCAGCGACGCCTGACACCCCTCTGGTCGCGGTGACCGAATGATGACGGTCGGCTCCAATCCGCGATCTAATAGTGCTCAACACGTGGGTTGCCAAGCCGATCCCGGTCAATTTGGTTTATTCAAACCCCGGAAAAACATGATGCATTGCGGAATCTAGGAGGATTCTCCGCGACCATGATGCGTGAGCCATCAAGGCGCCGGGAAACCGAGCAAAAGCTCCCTCAACATGCCCTGGCGCGCTCCGCCAACTCCTTCAGCACCTTGCGCAGATCTGCCGGCGCGACGATCCGCCGCGGAAACGCAAGACGCAGCACCTGCTGATCCTGCTGCAGGTCCATGCCTTCGGGATCACAGCCGACGCAGCGCCAGTCACCGGCCGCAGCACCGAGCAGGCGAGATGCGTACAGCGACATGGTCTCGCGATGATCCGTATTCATATGGCTGAGAATATCTTCCTCGGCCGCCAGCAGCGCATCGGCGCCGCTGAGATCGGTCAGCACCTGCGCCGGGACGAGGTCGACGATCCGCCCGAAGCCGGCAACCAGATGCACGGACACGATCCGGATCACGAAGAACGAAAAATCCTTAAAATTGACAAAGGCTTCCGCGGATGGATGGGCGGCCAGATAGCGTCGCCTGAGCGGATCGACCGCCACTTCGCCGACCGCCTCGGCAACACCACCGGCCATGATCCGGGAGCCTTCCAGCGGATCGCCGGCACGGCGCTCGTCCAGCATCAGCGACACCCGCGGGTCTGCCATCAGGTTGCGGGTGTGCAGCGCGAGGCGCGAAATCAGCAGGATCGGCGCACCGTCAGGCGCGCTCGCGACTGTGACCAGCGAGCAATAGGGATCACCGGACCCGGCCATCAGGGTCGCCAGCGCACCCTGGCGGCTGCGGCGCAGCAGGCTGCGGGCAAGCTGGCCGGGATCGAAGTCGGCGTCGGGTGTCATGGGAACCTGCTATTTTGAAATTAAAGGGTTTTTTGCCGGGGTGATTGGGATTATATAACTTTGGAACCGCCGACGGCGCAGGAACGTTTCTGGGAACTCGGTCACATTTCAGCCCAGCTTGCATTGCTCGCTGGCCCCGATCGAAGGTCGTTTTGAGGCCTTTTCCGGTTGAGCGTTCTCTGGAAGCGTTTTTGTCGAAGCGTCTTGAAAAGCGTCTTTAAGCAAAACGTCTCGGGACGAGGAGCGCTCGCCGCCATAGCCACCGAGTTTGAAAGCAGGCTCATGCCCACAATCGCCTTGGTCGACGACGACCGCAACATTCTGACTTCCGTTTCGATCGCGCTCGAAGCCGAGGGCTATCGGATCATGACCTACACGGACGGGGCTTCGGCGCTCGACGGTTTCCGTACCAGTCCGCCGGATCTCGCCATCCTCGACATCAAGATGCCGCGCATGGACGGCATGGAGACGCTGCGCCGGCTGCGCCAGAAGTCCGACCTGCCGGTGATCTTCCTGACCTCCAAGGACGAGGAGATCGACGAGCTGTTCGGCCTGAAGATGGGCGCCGACGACTTCATCCGGAAGCCGTTCTCGCAGCGCCTGCTGGTCGAGCGCGTCAAGGCCGTGCTGCGCCGGTCGATCCCGAAGGATCCGACCGCCACGCCGAAGGAGGCCGACCCCAAGGCGCTCGAGCGCGGCCTGCTGCGGATGGATCCGGAGCGGCACACCTGCACCTGGAAGAACGAGCCGGTGACACTGACCGTCACCGAGTTCCTGATCCTGCAGGCGCTCGCCACCCGCCCCGGCGTCGTCAAGAGCCGCAACGCGCTGATGGACGCGGCCTATGACGACCAGGTTTATGTCGACGATCGCACCATCGACAGCCACATCAAGCGGCTGCGCAAGAAGTTCAAGATGGTCGACGACGATTTCGAGATGATCGAGACGCTGTACGGCGTCGGCTACCGTTTCAAGGAAACCTGATTACGGTCACGCGGGCCGAGGCCGCCAGCGGTGGCTCCGGCCCGGCTCTGTGGGAACCTGGTCCGTACCGTTCCGATTGGACCGGCGTGCGTGCTGGGATAAACTGACGTCGAGGTCCGCGCGCCGGGCCCGACGCAACAACCAGGCCGCTTCCCTTTGCTTGATCGCCCTGTTCAAGATCGCGATTCGGACACGGACGACGACACCCTGCCGCCGGTCCTGGAGGCCGAAGCCGACGCGACGGAGCTTGCGGAGGCCAAGCCCGCTCCCGGCTGGCAGCGTCCGCTCGGCTGGCTGCGCCGCGCCGGCCAGTACATCTTCGCGCTCAGTTTCTCGAGTCTCACGCGCCGCATCGTCTCGCTCAACCTCGCGGGCCTGATCGCGCTGGTCGCCAGCATTCTCTACCTGTCCCAGTTTCGCGCCGGCCTGATCGACGCCCGCGCGCAGACCCTGATGACGCAGGCCGAGATCATCGCCAGCGCCATCGCCGCCTCGGCGACCGTCGAGACCAACACCATCACGATCGACCCCGACCGTCTGCTCGATCTCAAGCCTGGCGAAACCTACGGGCCATCGGAAGACGTGCTGTCCGGCCTCGACTTCCCGATCAATCCCGAGCGGGTCGCGCCGGTGCTGCGCCGCCTGATCTCGCCGACCAAGACGCGGGCGCGGATCTATGACCGCGACGGCGTGCTGGTGCTCGACAGCCGCAGCCTCTACGGCCGCGGCGACGTCTTGCGCTTCGACCTCGCGCCGCCGTCGAGCGAGAAGCCAGGGCTCGTCGAGCGCATCACGATCGCCGTGCGCACCTGGCTCAACCGCGGCGACCTGCCGCTCTACCGCGAACTCGGCCCGGAGAACGGCAACGGCTATTCCGAGATCGGCGACGCCTTGAACGGCCAGAAGGCCAGCATGGTGCGCATCAACGAGCGCGGCGAGGTGATCGTCTCCGTCGCCGTGCCGGTGCAGCGCTTCCGCGCCGTGCACGGCGCGCTGATGCTGTCGACCCAGGGCGACGACATCGACCAGATGGTGACCGCCGAGCGCCTCGCGATCCTCAAGGTGTTCGGCCTTGCCGCCGCGGTCATGATCATGCTGTCGCTGCTGCTGGCGAGCACCATCGCGGGCCCGGTGCGGCGACTCGCCGACAGCGCCGAGCGCGTCCGCCGCCGCATCAAGACCCGCGTCGAGATTCCCGATTTCACCGGCCGCCGTGACGAGATCGGGCATCTTTCGGGGGCGCTGCGCGACATGACCGAAGCGCTCTACAATCGCATCGAGGGTATCGAACGCTTCGCTGCCGACGTGTCCCACGAGCTGAAGAACCCGCTGACTTCGCTACGGTCCGCCGTCGAGACGCTGCCGCTCGCGCGCTCCGACGCCAGCCGCAGCCGTCTGCTGCATGTCATCGAGCATGACGTGCGCCGGCTCGACCGGTTGATCTCCGACATTTCCGACGCCAGCCGTCTCGATGCCGAGCTGCAGCGGCAGGATGCCGCGCCGGTGGACATCCGCCGGCTGCTGAACACGCTGGCCACGGTCGCCAACGAGACCAGCCACAGCAACAATGTCCGGGTTCAGGTGCGCTTCGAGGGCAATCCGCAGGACTCGTTCTCGGTCCCCGGACACGACTCGCGGCTCGGCCAGGTGGTGTCCAACCTGCTGTCCAACGCCCAGTCGTTTTCCACCAGCGGCGCCTCGGTCCGGGTGCTGTGCCGCCGCGTCAAGAACAACGCAATCGAGATCGTGATCGACGACGACGGGCCGGGCATTCGTCCCGGCGCGCTGGAAAAGATCTTCGACCGCTTCTACACCGACCGACCGGAACAGGGCTTCGGCCAGAACTCCGGCCTTGGCCTGTCGATCTCCAAGCAGATCGTCGAGGCCCATGGCGGCCGGATCTGGGCCGAGAACCGCGCGGGCAAGCCCAACGCCAGCGGCGATACGCCGATTGCCGGCGCCCGCTTCATCGTCAGGCTGCCGGCGCTATGACGGCGGCTGCGGACCCGAGCATTCACGCCTCCGCCGTCAAGGTGGGCGACCGGGCGGTCCTGATTCGCGGCCCGTCGGGATCGGGCAAATCGCGCCTCGCCTTCGATCTGATTGTGGCCGGCCGGGCCGGGCAGATTCCGCCGGCGACGCTCGTCGGCGACGACCGGGTCCTGCTCGCGAAGCAGGACGCCCTGCTGATGGCCCGCCCCGTTGCCGCGCTCGCCGGACTGATCGAAATTCGCGGCCTCGGCCTGCGCCGGTGCGACTTTGTGCCCGAGGCTCCGGTTGGTCTGGTGGTCGACCTGGCGGCGCCGGATGCGGAGCGAATGCCCCCCGCAGTGGCGCTCGAAATTCGCTTAAAAGGTATTATAACACCAAGAATTCCGGTCGGCAGCGGTTTCGCCGCTTTTCCATTAGTGGTGGCGGCACTGCTGACGCCTCCCGGCTCCGTACCAGATCCTCGACCTTCGCATGATTGCCGGAAGGAGTTTGGTAACCATATAAGCCCCACTATCGCCACCGAATAGACCGCGTCCACCGCCCCTTCGGCAGCCCCGGAAGGCGCAGGATAGCGTCAACATCCCCCCTTGCCTCGGGGCTCTGGATGGTCAAGATGTGGCCCTTTCGTGCGGTGCACCAATGCACCCGCGAGGAGTCTTCGATGATTGGTTTAGTCCTAGTGACCCATGGGCGCCTTGCCGACGAGTTTCGGGCCGCGCTTGAACACGTGATGGGTCCTCAAAAACAGATCGAGGCGATCACGATCGGCGCCGAGGATGACGCTGACTTGTGTCGCAGCGACATTATCGAGGCCGTGAAGCGCGTCGATACCGGCCAGGGCGTCGCCATCCTCACCGACATGTTCGGTGGCACGCCGTCCAACCTCGCGATCTCGTGCATGAGCCGCCCCAAGGTGGAGGTGCTCGCCGGCATCAACCTTCCCATGCTGGTGAAGCTCGCCAAGGTCCGCGACGACCTGCCGCTGCCCGACGCGATTGCCGCCGCCCAGGAGGCCGGGCGCAAATACGTCACCATCGCCAGCCGTGTGCTTGCCGGCAAATGACAGCGATGGCGGACAACGGCGGCAAACCCGACACCCTGTCCACGCTGCCCGGCGTGTTCGTTCGCGAAGTCCCCATCACTAACAAACGTGGCCTGCACGCACGCGCGTCTGCCAAGTTCGTGCAGATGGTCGAGCAGTTCGACGCTGATATCACCGTCACCCGCAATGGCGAGACGGTCGGCGGCACCTCGATCATGGGGCTGATGATGCTGGCCGCCGGCATCGGCACCACCATCCTGATTTCCGCGAAGGGCCCTGAAGCGGCCAACGCGCTCGAGGCCATCACCGCCCTGGTCACCAACAAGTTCGGCGAAGACGAGTAGCGCGTCGCAGTCGGCGTGCGCGCCGCCGGCTACTGTGCGAGCGCTGCCGGCGGCACCACATAGACCTTCCAGCGCACCAGCGGACCGGACGCCCCGTGGAAGAAGCGGCGGGCCGAGATGTTGAGCTGCTCAGCATTCGCCGCATGCTTCGCCATCCAGGCCTCACAGATCCCGAGGCGATAGTCACCCTGATCGCAGATGCCGATGAACCCAAGGCGTTTGGCCTCGTCGAGCGAGGTCAGCCCGGACGACCAGAGTTCGCCGGGCGTCAACGGCGCCGGATGGTCGGGACTGTAGAACACCATCGGCTGACCGGCTTCCGTGGTGGCCGCGACCACAGCCCAGCGCGAACGGAAGCGCGTGTGCCAGATGTCGGTCAGTTGCTGGGCGAACTGCGCCGTCGGCGTCGAGGTCGAGCCGATGCCTGCGGTCTGCTTGACCGAGCTCTGCGCGATCAGCGGCGCCACCACCAGCGCGACCAGGGTCATCGCCAGCCAGATCAGCACCAGCCGGCCGATGGCGATGCGTTGCACACGCAGGTGCGGAATCGCGAGGCACGCCAGCGGCACCAGGAAGAACAGCGGAATGCCCCAGTCGGTCTTGATGTAGATCGCGAAGGCCACCGCCGCGACGGGCGGCACGAGGCCGATGATCCCCTGGATCATCCAGACATTGCGGGCCTGCGCGAGGTCGACGCCCGTCGAAGCCTGCGACATGCGAATCATCGAGCGCCACCACGGCTGGTTGAGCGGCTGCCAGAACAACGCGCCCCAGCCCGCGAGCAGCACCGGCGTGAGCAGGGCAATGTTGTGGCCGACATACAGCAGTGCAAACTGCGCCGCGCGGGTACGGGACCCCAGCTCATAAACGTCGCCGGCATAGGTGAAGGGAGCGAAGTTCACCTGGACCAGCCACCAGACATGGGGAGCAAGACCGGCGATCAGGACCACCAGCGCCACCCACGGCGCCGGGGAGCGGATGAACCGCATCCGATCCGGATGCGCCAGCACCGCGAGCCCCGCCGCGCCGATCACGGTGAACGCCCAGTACTTCGTCATCACGCCGGCGACCGCCGCAAGCCCGAGCCAGACGCCGGCACGCACGCTGCGCCGCTCGAACGCGGACAGGAACGCGAGCACGATCAGCGGCAGCGTCACCAGTTGCAGCAGGTCGGTGTTGTACTTGAAGCCCTTGAAGTTGAAGATCGGATAGATCGCCAGCATCACGACGGTGAGGAAAGCCCGGCGGCGATCGACTACACGCACGGCAATGTACCAGCAGACCACCAGGCCGACGCTGACCGTCGCCATCGCCAGCGCATAGCTCGACCAGTCTGTGACCGGGAAAACCCTGAACCAGAGGCCGGCGACCCATCCCGACAGTGGCGGGTGCTTGCCATAGCCGAGCAGGAACTGCTGCCCCCAGGCAAAGGCCTCGGCGACGTCCATGTGGACATCCTGGGCCGCCTTCAAGGCCGTCAGAATCACCGTCCAGAGCGCCGCGTGCAGGGCCGCGAACCAGATCACGGCCGCGGGCGCGGTGCTTTCGTCCGTCGCCCACAGGGCGAGCCGGGCCGCCAGCAGCCGCACCCCTCTCCCGCGCCGCGCCCGCGTGGGCAGGGCCTTGATCGATTGAACGTCCGTCATCGCGCCATCCTTGGTACGTTAGCTAGAGCATTTTCCGGCGCGGAGGAATCGGGATTGCGGCTCGGACCTTAGCAGGAACGCTATGGAAGCCTGAAATCTGGCCGGATTCGGGCCGCAAGGCGGTTGCCGCTGAGGACCGCCAATGCTATCCCGCCGCAATGGTTACGACGCCGATTTCCAACATCCGCAACTTTTCCATCGTCGCCCATATCGACCATGGAAAGTCGACCCTTGCCGACCGCCTGATCCAGCTGACAGGGGGATTGGCGGAGCGCGAGATGAAGGAACAGGTGCTCGATTCGATGGATATCGAGCGCGAGCGCGGCATCACCATCAAGGCGCAGACCGTGCGCCTGAACTACCGCGCCAAGGACGGCAAGGATTACATCTTCAACCTGATGGACACCCCCGGCCACGTCGACTTCGCCTACGAGGTCAGCCGGTCGCTGGCGGCCTGCGAGGGCTCGCTGCTGGTGGTGGACGCGAGCCAGGGCGTCGAGGCGCAGACGCTGGCCAATGTCTATCAGGCGCTCGACAACAACCACGAGATCGTGCCGGTCCTCAACAAGATCGACCTGCCCGCCGCAGAACCGGACAAGATCAAGCAGCAGATCGAGGACGTCATCGGCATCGATGCGTCCGACGCGGTGATGATCTCGGCAAAAACCGGGATCGGCATCGGCGACGTCCTCGAGGCGATCGTCACCCGCCTGCCGCCGCCGAAAGGCGACCGCGATGCGACGCTGACGGCGCTGCTGGTCGACAGCTGGTACGACGTCTATCTCGGCGTCGTGGTGCTGGTGCGTATCGTCGATGGCGTTCTCAGGAAAGGCCAGCGCGTCCGCATGCTCGGCACCGGCGCGGCCTACGACGTCGAACGGGTCGGCTTCTTCACGCCCAAGATGCATCAGGTCGACGAGCTCGGTCCGGGCGAGATCGGATTCATTACCGCGGCCATCAAGGAGGTCGCGGACACCCGCGTCGGCGACACCATCACCGACGACCGCAAGCCGGTCGCCCAGATGCTGCCGGGCTTCAAGCCGGCGATCCCGGTGGTGTTCTGCGGACTGTTTCCGGTCGATGCCGACGATTTCGAAACATTGCGCGCCGCCATGGGCAAGCTGCGGCTGAATGACGCGAGCTTCTCGTTCGAGATGGAGACCTCCGCGGCGCTCGGCTTCGGCTTCCGTTGCGGCTTCCTCGGCCTGCTGCACCTCGAGATCATCCAGGAGCGGCTGTCGCGCGAGTTCAATCTCAACCTGATCGCGACCGCGCCGTCGGTGATCTACAAGATGAGCCTGACCGACGGCGAGGAGATCGAGATCCACAACCCGGTCGACATGCCGGACGTGGTCAAGATCGCCGAGATCCAGGAACCGTGGATCGAGGCCACCATCCTGACGCCGGACGATTACCTCGGCAGCGTGCTGAAGCTGTGCCAGGACCGCCGCGGCAATCAGAAGGAGCTCACCTATGTGGGCGCCCGGGCGATGGTGAAGTACGAGCTGCCGCTCAACGAGGTGGTGTTCGATTTCTACGACCGCCTGAAGTCGGTGTCGAAAGGCTACGCCTCGTTCGACTATCATCTCACCGACTACCGTGCCGCCGACCTCGTCAAGATGCAGATTCTGGTCAACAACGAGCCGGTCGATGCGCTGTCGATGCTGGTGCACAGGACCCGCGCCGAAGGCCGCGGCCGCGCCATGGTTGAGAAGATGAAGGAGCTGATCCCGCCGCACATGTTCCAGATCCCGATCCAGGCGGCGATCGGCGGCAAGGTGATCGCGCGCGAGACGGTGCGCGCGCTGCGCAAGGACGTCACCGCCAAGTGCTATGGCGGCGACATCACCCGCAAGCGCAAGCTGCTGGAAAAGCAGAAGGAAGGCAAAAAGAAGATGCGGCAGTTCGGCAAGGTCGACATCCCGCAGGAAGCCTTCATTGCTGCGCTCAAGGTCGACAGCTGAGGCGCGTCGCCTCGAACCGTCCCAACTCCGCCCGCAGGCGCCGTCTCACGGCGCGTGCCACCGGCTTCATGCCACCAGATTGGTCTCGGACGGCGCCTCTTCGTCGCGCGCCAGCCGTTGCGCCCGCAGCAACTGCACGATCTCGTCGTTCGGCCGCGCCCGGCTGAACAGGAAGCCCTGCCCTTCGTGGCAGCCCTCCGTGCGCAGGCAGCTCAGCTCCGCTTCCGTCTCCACTCCCTCGGCAGTAATGGTGACGCCGAGCCCCTTGCCGAGGCTGATGATGGAGCGCACGATCGCCTGTGCATCGCTGTTGGCGCCGAGATCGCGCACGAACGACTGATCGATCTTGATCTTGTCGAACGGGAAGCTGCGCAGGTAGCTCAGCGACGAGTAGCCGGTGCCGAAATCGTCCATCGAGATCCGCACACCCAGGGCGCGCAGCGCATGCAGGGTGGCGATCACTTCGTCGCTCTTCTCGAGCAGCAGCGTTTCCGTGATCTCGAGCTCCAGGCGCCGCGCCGACAGGCCGGATTGCTTGAGCGCGTCCATCACCACCGACAGCAGATTGCCGGCACGGAACTGGAGCGGCGACAGGTTGACCGCCACACGCACGTCGTCCGGCCAGGTTGCGGCATCCATGCACGCCCGCCGCAGCATAATCGAGCCGACCGCGTTGATCAGGCCGGTTTCCTCGGCCACCGGAATGAACTCGCCCGGCGACACCATCCCCCGCTCGGGATGCGGCCAGCGCACCAGCGCCTCGAAGCCGGTGACGCGGCCGCTCTTGAGATCGACCAGCGGCTGATAGTAGGGCTGCAGCACGCCGCTCTCGATCGCGGCGCGCAGCTCGGTCTCGATCCGGCGGCGCGCCTGTGCACTGGCATCCATGCCCGGCTCGAAGAAGCTGTAGGTGCCGCGCGCCTCGCGCTTGGCCCGCGACAGCGCCATGTCGGCGCTCTTGAGCAGCTTCTCGGTATCGTCGCCGTCGCCCGGCGCCAGCGCGATGCCGATACTCGCGCCGATCACCACCGAATGGCCGTTGAACAGATAAGGCTGGCTGATGACGTCGAGCAGTCGCTTGGCCAGCGGCACGATGTCCTCGGGGCGTCCGATCGGGGTCTGCAGGATCGCGAACTCGTCGGAGCCGAGCCGCGCCACGGCGTCCTCCTCACGCAATGACGATCGCAGCCGCTTGGTGACGCTGCGCAGCAACTCGTCGCCGATGTCATGGCCGAGCGTGTCGTTGATGGTCTTGAAATTGTCGAGGTCGAGAAACAGCAGTGCGATCTTCTCACCCGAGCGGCGGGTGCGGGCGAGCACTTCATCCAGCTTCTGTCGCAGCAGGTTGCGGTTGGGCAGGCCGGTCAGGCCGTCATGCTGGGCCACGAAGCTGAGACGCTGTTCCGCGCGCTTGCGCTCGGTAATATCCATCAGCGCCAGCAGCACCACCGGCCGGCCGTCGTAGATCAGATGACGCGAGTAGATCGCAAGATCGATCAGCGTGCCATCGGCCTTGACGTGCTTCCAGGTGCGGGCTGAGCTTTCATCGCCGCTGCGATCGCCAGTCCAGGGCAATTCCGCCTCGAACGCCTGGATGTGACGGATGGTCAGCTTCTCGAAGTCGGTGCGGCTGTAGCCATAATGGGCGATGGCCGCATCATTGACGCTGAGAATATGGCCGGCCGCCGGATCGCACACGATCATCGGCACCGGATTGCCTTCGAACAGCAGGCGGATCGATGCCTCGCGCTGCTTCAGCTCGGTGATGTCGACGCGCAGACCGATGATGCCGCCGTCGCCGGTCATCCGTTCTTCGATCAGGATGCAGCGGCCATCGGCCAGGATCTGCTCGTGCCGCCCGTCCGGGCGATGCAGCTTCTCAAGCCGGTCGGCGAGCCATTCCTCTTCACGCCCCGCGGCCTCGACATAATCGCCGCGCTGAACACCGATGCGCAACGTATCCGAGAGCCGCGCACCGGGCTCGAACAGGTCGGCGCTGCGCCGGTAGATTTCGGCGTACTTCTTGTTCCAGAGGATGTAGCGGCCGTCGGAATCCAGAAAGACGATTCCTTCGGGCAGGATATCGATCGCCTCACGCAGCCGCTCATGGGCCCTGCGCGCATCCGCGATGGCCGCGTCTGCTTCGGCGCGAACCCGGTCGACATCGGCGCCACGCGCCGCTCGCTCGCCGCGCGCGACAAGCCGGGGCTCCGGCCGTCGCGACAGGCGCGCGACCGACCGACCGAGCGGCTTGGTCGTTCTTTTCTTTCCGATGATTTTGCGCCGCTTCTTCGGCATTCCAGACGCCCTGCACTCGCATCCTGCGATCCAGTGTTGTCGGCCAAGTGTCTGAAAAAACGGTATCTTGCGCCGCGTACACCGTGCGCGCGTCCGCAAAACTACGCCCCCACGGCGGCGATCCGCTGCCCGTTTCCTGGGCGCGCGCTCTCCTTCCACGCGATTCCTGCCGAAATTTCATTCAAATGACACGGCAAGGCGTGCTTTGAGCACCTGGACGGCTGTCGTTGAACAAATTCGCGCCTGCCACCCGATCCGCCGGCGCGAACGATTGTCGCAGTATCGCGGACCGCCCATTCATGTTCAGGGTTAATCGTGTGTTGATATCGGCATGCCAGCCTGCATAAGGCAGATCACCGCGAGTTGAGCTATAAAGCCCGCGCATGTCGATCCGCCGCCTGATTCTCGCCGTCCTGCTGCCGGCCGTTGTCGCGGCCTCCCCGGGAGCGTTCGCCCAGGACAAGGGCACGCTCGATCCCAAACCATTGCCTCCGCTGGCCCATCCCGACGATCCCGCGACCGCGGCAAAGGAGCTGTTCGGCCGCAAGGTGCAACCGGCGGCACTGGCGCCGCGTGCGATCGGCTTCTATGCCAAAGGCTGCCTCGCGGGGGGCGAAGCACTCCCGATCAACGGTCCGACCTGGCAGGTCATGCGCCTGTCGCGCAACCGCAACTGGGGCCATCCGGAGCTGATCGCCCTGCTCGAACGGTTATCCGCCAAGGTGCACAAGGCCGCCGGCTGGCCCGGCCTGCTGATGGGCGACATGGCGCAACCGCGCGGCGGCCCGATGATCACGGGGCATGCCAGTCACCAGATCGGCCTCGATGCCGATATCTGGCTGACGCCGATGCCGAACCGGATGCTGTCGCGCAACGAGCGCGAGGAGATGTCCGCCGTCAACATGGTCTCGACCAGCCGCCTCGACATCGATCCCAAGGTCTGGACCCCAAAGCACCTGCAAGCCATCCGCGCCGCGGCGGAGGAACCGGAAGTGGAGCGGATCTTCGTCAACGCAGCAATCAAGAAGGCGCTGTGCCGCGAGGCCGGAAGCAACCGCGCCTGGCTCTCCAAGGTACGTCCAATGTACGGGCACGATTATCACTTCCATGTCCGCATCAAATGCCCGCCCGGTAATCCGGATTGCACCCCACAGGAGCCGCCGGCAGCAACGGACGGCTGCGGCCATGACCTCGATTACTGGTTCAGTGATGCGGTGCTGCATCCCAAGCCGCCGCCGACCCCGCCGAAGCCCAAACCGCCATTGACGCTGGCTGATCTCCCCGCCGCCTGCAAACAGGTGTTGCAGGTGCCGTGATCCGCTGGCGGCTTGCCGCTGCGCGCCGCGCATTTCCGGAGAGCCAATGATCCGCCTGTCGTGCTTCCCCGCACTCCTCGCCGCCATCGCCGTCCTGGCGCTCGGCGGCGACGCCACGGCCCAGCAGCGCACGATCACCGTCGCCTCCACGACCTCGACCGAACAGTCCGGCCTGTTCACGTTCCTGCTGCCGCGCTTCACTGCGGCGAGCGGCATCGCGGTCAAGGTAGTAGCCGTCGGCACCGGCCAGGCGCTCGACATCGGCCGTCGCGGCGACGCCGACGTGGTGTTCGTCCACGACAAGCCCGCCGAAGAGACATTCCTCGCCGAAGGCTACGCCGTGCGGCGCTTCGACGTCATGTACAACGACTTCGTGGTGATCGGCCCGAAACGCGATCCGGCGCATATCGCTGACACTGAGGATGTCCTCGCCGCCTTCCGGCGCATCGCCGAGGCGCAGGCGCCGTTCATTTCGCGCGGCGACCGTTCGGGCACCCATGCCGCGGAGCTGCGCACCTGGAAAGACGCCGGCCTCGACATCGATGCCATCAAGGGCGCCTGGTATCGCGACATCGGCCAGGGCATGGGCCCTGCGCTCAACATGGCCGCCGCCACCAGCGCCTATCTGCTGTCCGATCGCGGCACCTGGCTGTCATTCCGAAACAAGGGTGACCTGAGCATCCTGGTGCAGGGCGACCGGCGGCTGTTCAACCAGTATGGCGTGATGCTGGTCAATCCCATGAAGCACCCGCAGGTCCATGCCGCCGACGGCCAGGCCTTCGTGGACTGGCTGATCTCGGAGGACGGCCAGGCCACGATCGCCGCCTACAGGATCGGCGGTGAACAGCTGTTCTTCCCCAACGCCGGCCAATAGCGCTTCTAGCTCTCGCCGATGCGGCTGTTGACGACAAACGCCACCGCGCTCACCAGCACGCTGAGCGCGATCAGGACAAGGCCGAGCGCCAGCGCCAGCTCGAGCGCGCCCTTGCCGGTCTCCAGCGCGATCGCCGTGGTCATGGTGCGGGTGTAGCCGCGGATGTTGCCGCCCACCATCATGATGGCACCGACCTCGGCAATGGCGCGGCCGAACGCCGCCAGGAAGGCCGTCAGCAGCGACGCGCGGCCGATCACGAACAGCAACTGAAGGCTGCGTGCCTTCGACAGGCCGTCAAGGCGCATCAGCTCACCATATTCGCTCCAGAGCACGCTGACCGGCCGGTGCACCAGTGCAATCACGATCGGCACAGTCAGGACCACCTGGGCCAACACCATCGCGCCCGGCGTGAACAGCAAGCCGGCGAACCCGAATGGCCCGGAACGCGACAGCAGCAGATAAATGGCAAGGCCGACCACCACCGGCGGTAACCCCAGCAGCGCATTGACGAGGATGATCAGTGTGTGGCGGCCGCCAAACCGGCCCACCGCCAGCAAGCCGCCGAGCGGCGCGCCAATGACCATCGCGATCAGGCTCGCCGACAGGCTGACGCCGAGCGACAGGCCGACGATTCCGAAAAGGTCGGAATCGAACGCCCCGATCAGGGCGAGACTCGATGCGGCGGCATGGAGGACGTCGGGCATTCGCTGTTATCTAGCCTGTCGCACGCCCTGGCACCACCACGCCGACAGCCGGAGTTGCCGCGGCTACACCGTTTCCATGACCGGCAAAACCGTCTAAGAAAGCGAGGTCGTGACCCTGCACGGGCACGATCCCACCGGAACGGCGGTTCCCAGCGATTTCAAAGGCCATCAGACCGTTCATCGAACGGCATGAGGCTTCGCTTGCGAGGACCGCATGCGCATCAGTGCACGCAACCAGATCAAGGGCACCGTCGTCGATATCACCAAGGGCGCGACCACCGCCCATGTTCGCGTCGACATCGGCAATGGGCAGATCATCACTGCCGCCATCACCAACGAAGCCGTGGACGAACTCGGCCTCAAGGTGCAGGGCTCCGCCACGGTCGTCATCAAGGCATCCGACGTCATGATCGGGGTCGACTGATCATGCGCCGCTTCATCCTGACCGGCGGCGCCCTGGTCGCCGCCAGCGCGGCATGGGCCGCCGAGCCCAGCGGCTGCGACAAATTCAAATGGCCGATCGATCGTGAGCGCGCGATCCTGCGGTCGGAGCCGCTCAAGGTCGAATCCGGCGCCACTGCCGCGCCTGCGTCCACACAGCCGGTCCGCATCGCGCTGCGGCCGGCCGCGGAGGCGCAACTCCCGACACCGCCGGAACGCGCACCCCGCTCCTCCGACACCTATGCCGGCTATATCCGGCTCCCGGCGCCGCCAACCGCCGGCACCTACACCATCAGCCTGTCGGCGGCGGCCTGGCTCGATGCCGTCCAGGACGGCAAGCCGCTGAAGACCGTGGCCTTCAGCGGCGCGACCGATTGCGACGGCATCCGCAAGGTGGTCACGTTCGCGCTGCAGGCGGCACCGCTGGTGGTGCAGGTCAGCGGTATGGCCGCCAACTCCATCACGGTCGCGGTGACACCGGCTAGCGCCAGGCCCGCGAGCGCCCGGTGAGATGTGACGCCATAACTCTTTGACCGCGCAACCATTCCTGCTAGTTTGCCGGCGTTGTCCGGGCCTACCGTAAGTGGCCGGGACTGCGGGACGGCGCTCCTGCGGATCAATCTCGACCACTGACGCGGGAGCCGGATGCGCGCCCGCCGACGGAGCGCATGCATCATGTTCAGTCTCATATCCCGCCTGCTCGTCGCAGCATTGCTGTTCGGCGCGAACTTCTCCCCGACCTTCGCTGAGGACAAGACCCTGACGGTGTTCGCCGCCGCCTCGATGAAGAATGCGCTCGACGATATCGATGCTGCCTACACCGCCAAGACCGGGGTCAAGGTCGCGGCGAGCTATGCCGCGAGCTCGGCGCTGGCGCGCCAGATCGAGCAGGGCGCGCCCGCCGACGTGTTCCTGTCCGCCGACACCGACTGGATGGACTACGCCACCCGGAAGAAGACCATCAACGACGCGACGCGGGTCAACCTGCTCGGCAACAAGATCGTGCTGATCGCGCCCAGGGATTCCACCACCGCCAACGTGGCGATCGGCGCTGGCTTCGACCTCGCCAGGCTCGCCGGCGACGGCCGCATCGCCACCGGCGACGTGCAGGCGGTGCCGGTCGGCAAATACGCCAAGGCCGCGCTGGAGAAGCTCGGGGCGTGGGAGGCCGCAGCGCCGAAGTTTGCGATGGCCGACAGCGTGCGCGCCGCGCTCACCCTGGTGTCGCGCAAGGAGGCAGCGCTCGGCATCGTCTACGAGACCGACGCCAAGGTCGATCCCGGCGTGAAGATCGTCGGCGTCTTCCCGGAGGGATCGCACCCGGCGATCATCTATCCGGTGGCTGCGACCACGACGGCGAAGCCCGAGACCGGCGGCTATCTCGATTTCCTGCGCTCGACGACCGCGCGCACGATCTTCGAGAAGTACGGTTTCACCGCGCTGACCCGCCCCTCCACCTGAGCCGTGTTCGACATCTCTCCCCCCGAATGGACCGCGATCCTGCTTTCACTCAGGGTCGCCACCGTCGCCACGCTGATCGCGACGCCGATCGGTGTCGCGATCGCCTGGCTGCTGGCGCGCCGCGAGTTCTGGGGCAAGGCGCTGCTGGATGCGATCGTGCACCTGCCGCTGGTGCTGCCGCCGGTGGTCACCGGCTATCTGCTGCTGCTGTCCTTCGGCCGCCGCGGCCTGTTCGGCGGCTGGCTCGCCGACCATCTCGGGCTGGTGTTCTCGTTCCGCTGGACCGGCGCGGCGCTGGCCTGTGGCGTGATGTCGTTTCCGCTGCTGGTGCGCCCGATCCGGCTGTCGATCGAGGCCGTCGACCGGCGGCTCGAGCAGGCGGCGAGCACGCTCGGCGCGGCGCCCTGGCGTGTGTTCCTGACGGTGACCCTGCCACTGGCGCTGCCCGGTATCCTCGCCGGCATGGTGCTCGGCTTTGCCAAGGCGATCGGCGAGTTCGGCGCCACCATCACCTTCGTTTCCAACATTCCCGGCGAGACCCAGACCATCTCATCCGCCATCTACGCCTTGATCCAGACACCGGAGGGCGATCGCGCCGCGTTGCGGCTGGTCGTGGTCTCCGTCGTGATCGCGATGGTCGCCTTGATCGGGTCCGAGTGGTTCGCGCGGCGCGCGACCCGTAGGCTGCATGGGCACTAGTGGAGCGGATTTGACATTCGCGCGGCCATCGCCGCGAGTCGCGACGCGAATGTCAAATCTGAAAGCTCCACTAAAAATATAAACTTGCGAGTGTCATTATCGCTTCGCAAGTTCGTACGGAGGTCGACTGGAATGCAACGAACTTGCGAAGCGGGACACTAGCACGATGCTGCGCGTCGACGTCTTCAAACGGCTTGGCGAAGTCGCGATCGAGGCGGCATTCGAGAGCAAGGGCAGCGTCACCGGCCTGTTCGGCACGTCGGGCGCGGGCAAGACTTCGCTGGTCAACATGATCGCCGGCCTGCTGCGGCCGGACCGCGGCAGCGTATCGATCAACGGCGACGTCATGGACGACACCGCCAAAGGCATCCATGTGCCACCGCACCGCCGCCACATCGGCTACGTCTTCCAGGACGCGCGACTGTTTCCTCATATCAGTGTCCGCAGCAATATCGACTACGGGCGGCGCATGAACGGCTTAGCCCATGATCCGGGGGCAGAACGGCATGTCGTCGACTTGCTCGGCATCGAGGCCCTGCTCGACCGGCGTTCCGGAGGACTTTCCGGCGGCGAACGCCAGCGCGTGGCGATCGCCCGCGCATTGCTCGCCAAACCCAAGCTGCTGCTGCTCGACGAACCGCTGGGCTCGCTCGACGCCGAGCGCAAAGCCGAGATCCTGCCGTATCTCGTGAAGCTGCGTGACGAGGCCGGTGTGCCGATGGTGTATGTCAGCCACGACGTCGGCGAACTGCGTGTGCTCGCCTCCCATGTCGTGGTGCTGAAGCGTGGCCGCGTCGCCGCGACCGGTGGCCCGGAGATCCTGGCCTAGCTCTCGACCAGCGACGTCCACACCCGCCGCAGCGCCGTCTTGACCACCGCCACGCGGGTCGGCGGCGGTGCGGGCGGCTCCTCGTCCTCCGGCAGGCGCAGACCCACCACGTTGACCCGGTTGCCGCCGATGTTGCGGGCAACCAGAACGATGGAATCCAGCGGCAGCGTCGCACCGACCTTCGGCGCATGATCGAGGTGCACGTCGAAATAGTCGGCGAGCGTCAACGCTACCTCCTGCGGGGCGACCTGGACACCATAGGTGTCCGACAGCGCACCGAGCGTGATCTCGCCGGACACCATGAAGTCGCCCAGCAGATGCGGATCGGGCGCGACCACCACCGCCATGTCGCTGAAGAAACGATCCAGCGCCTCGGCCTTTTCCGGCGGCGCCAGCAGGTAGAGATAGTCGCCGGCCACCACCGACCCGGCTTCGGTCGGCGACAGAATCCTTTCCTTGCGGATCACCAGCGTCGGTTTCGACCACGACGGAATGATGCCGCGCCGCACGAACAGGCTGTTCGGCCGCACCGCATAGCCGACCAGTTGCTGCTCGAGCTGTCCGGGCAGGTCGAGCTCGACCCGCCGCGGCGCCCGATCCGTCCGCGGCAGCGCCACATGCAGGCGCCGCGCCGCCGCCGCCAGGGTCCAGCCCTGCAGCAACAGCGAGATCACCACGATCACGAACGCCACATCGAAATAGAGGTAAGCTTTGGGCATGCCGACCAGCAGCGGGATCGACGCCAGGAAGATCGCGACCGCGCCACGCAGGCCGACCCAGGCCATGAACAGCTTCTCGCGCCAGTTGAAACGAAAGGGCGCGAGGCACACGAACACCGCGAGCGGCCGCGCCACCAGCATCAGCACCGCGGCCACCGCCACCGCCGGCAGCACACTGCTGACCAGCCGCTGCGGCGACGCCAGGAGGCCGAGCAGCACGAACATGACGATCTGCGCCAGCCAGGTGGCAGCGTCGAGAAACACCACCACCGAGTTGTGCGCCCGTGTCGGCCGGTTGCCGATCACGATGCCGGCGAGGTACACCGCCAGGAAGCCGGAGGCATGGAAGATCTGAGCCAGCCCGAAGATCACCAGCGCGGCGGTGGTCACGAACGGTGCATGCAACCCCTGCGGCAGCGCCACGCGGTTGAGCCCGAGCACCACCAGACGGCCGCCGGCGAAGCCGACCGCGGCGCCAAGGACTGCTTCCTTGATGAACTCGATGGCCACCTGCCCGGCCGAGCTGTGGCCGACCGACAGGACCTCCACCAGCATCAGGGTGAGGAACACCGCGAATGGATCGTTGGTGCCGGATTCCGCTTCCAGCGTCGCGCCGACACGGGGACGCAGGCGCAGCCCCTGTGCATGCACCAGCAGGAACACCGCGGCTGCGTCCGTGGACGCGACCACGGCGCCCACCAGCAGCGCCTCGGTCCAGCTGACGTCGAGTGCATAATGAGCGACCGGCGCGGTGATCAGCGCGGTCAGCAGCACGCCGACCGTCGCCAGCATCATCGAGGGGGCCAGCACCGTCTGGATGTTCTGGAATTTGGTCTTGAGGCCGCCGTCGAACAGGATCAGCGCCAGCGCGACCGAGCCCACCAGATAAGTCGTCCCGACATCGCTGAAGGCAAGACCGCCCGGCCCGGCTTCGCCGGCGAGGATGCCGAGGCCGAGGAAGACCAGCAGCAGGGGCGCACCGAACCGCAGCGCGACGAGGCTGGACAGGATGCCCGCCATCACCAGGACTGCGCCGAGAAGGATGGCGATGCTGAACGTGTCGAGAGACGCCATTGTCCGCCTGAAATGCGTGGATTTGCATCCATATCGCCCCCTTGCCGGCAGGCCAACCCATTTCTCACACATCACAAAAGGGCCGGATTTACCGACCTTAAGTCCCGCGCAAGCCCGTGGCGGATGGCTCTCCCGGGTCGGATATGGAATTCTGCGGCGGCATCGAATCACGCGCCGCGCCCGGCCCGGGACATTGCAGGCGAGACCGAGAACGACGCGGTGCCGGACATCGAGCAAAGACTGGAGAACTGAACTTGGCTGACGACAAGGCGGCGACGGACCTGAGCGCATTCTACGACATGCTGCAGGGCGCATTTCGGTCGGTTGGCGCCGAAGTCACCTCGCCCTGGTTCTACACCCAGCTCGGCCTGATCATGGCGGCGGCCGGCGTCGCCATGGGCCTCGCGGCGGCGCTGCGGTCGCGGATCGACGTCACCTCGGTGGCCATGGGCTGGCCGACGCCGCTGCGGCTGCTGGTCCGTGTGCTGCTGCAGAGCACGACCACGGCCTTCTTCGCCGTCATCACCCTGATCATGCGGATCGTCATGGTGACGATGACCTGGCCGAGCCGCAGCTATCTCCTGATCACCGCGGCGAGCCTCGCCTTCGCCTGGCTGATCATCCGCCTCGCCACCAGCGTGATCCGCAACGAGTTCGCGGTCCGCTTGTTGTCGGTATCGGCCTGGACGGTTGCTGCGCTCAGCATCATCGGCCTGCTCGACCAGACCCTCGACGCGCTCGACTCGGTGGCGGTGGTGCTCGGCGGCATCCGCGTCTCTCCGTTGCTGGTGATCAAGACCACGGTGGCTATGGCGGTCGCGCTATGGCTCGCCAGCGTCGTCAGCAAATTCCTGGAAAGCCGGATCAACAGCGCGAGGGACCTGACACCTTCGCTGCAGGTGCTGCTGGTCAAGATGGTGCGGCTGCTGTTGATCGTCATTGCGGTCGCGGTGGTGCTGTCGGCGGTCGGCATCAACCTGTCGTCGCTCGCGATCTTCTCCGGCGCGGTCGGCGTCGGTCTCGGCTTCGGCCTGCAGAAGATCGTCGCCAATTTCGTCAGCGGCATCATCCTGCTCGCCGACAAGTCGGTGAAGCCGGGTGACCTGATCACCGTGGGCGATAATTTCGGCCGCATCAGCGCCATGAACACCCGCTACATCTCGGTCGCTGCCGGCGACGGGCGGGAATTCCTGATCCCGAACGAGGACCTCGTCACACAGAAAGTGACGAACTGGACCTACACCGACAAGAACACGCTGGTGAAGGTGAAATTCCGCACCAACTACGACGCCGACCCGCGCGCGGTGTGCAAACTCGCGGTCGACATCGCCGTCGCCACGCCCCGTGTCACCAAGCTGAAGCCGCCGACCTGCCTGATCACCGAATTCGCCGACTACGGCATGAACTTCGCGCTGACGTTCTGGATCGCCGATCCGGACGCCGGCATGGACAATGTGCGCAGCGACGTCATGCTGGCGCTGTGGGACGCCTTCAAGCGTGAGGGAATCCGCGTGCCCTACCCGGTGCGCGACATCCGGGTGCGCGGCCCGCTGCCCGTCGACGCCGTGCTCGAGCAGCCGAACTGACGCCGATGCGGTTTGCCAGCGACCTCGTGCCGGCCACCCTGCTCCGGCGCTACAAGCGCTTTCTCGCCGACGTTGCGTTCGCCGACGGCAGCACCACCACGGTCCATGTCGCCAATCCCGGCGCGATGACCGGACTGCAGCCGGCGGGCGCACGGGTCTGGCTGTCGAAGTCTCAGAGCAAGACGCGCAAGCTGCCGTATTCGTGGGAGCTGGTGGAGGCTGATTTCGGCGCCGGCCCCGAGCTTGTCGGCGTCAACACCGCCCATCCCAACACCATTGTCGGCGAGGCGCTCGCCGCCGGCGCCATCGCCGAGCTGTCGGGCTACGCCACCATCCGCCGCGAGGTGAAGTATGGCCAGAACTCCCGGGTCGACTTCCTGCTGGAGGACCCGCAGCGGCCACCCTGCTATGTCGAGGTGAAGAACGTTCACCTGATGCGCCAGCCCGGGCTCGCCGAATTCCCCGATTCGGTCACCGCCCGCGGCGCCAAGCATCTTGACGAGCTCGCGGCGCTCGCAGCGACCGGCATCCGCGCGGTGATGCTGTATGTGATCCAGATGGGGTCGGCGACCGCCTTCACCCTCGCTGGGGACATCGACCCGGCCTATGGCCGGGCTTTCGACCGCGCCCGGTCGGCCGGCGTCGAAGCGCTGGCCTACACCTGCGCCCTTTCACCGACGGAAATCGTGCTGGCGCAGCCGGTTCCACTGCGAATCCCGCCTCTGGCAGGCTAGGCCGCGTTCGCCGCAGGGCGGCCACCCGCCGCAGCCCCTGCCGGATCGCTTGCGTCGGCGGCCGCAAGGCTTAAATTAGCGTCAGATCCGCCCCGCGGGGCGCCCCTTCCCCTCCACTCCTGTCGTGAAGAATCCCGGATGAACTACGTTGAAGCCACCGACGTCTCGCTGCGCAAGACCGGCCAGATCAAGCTGTATGGACCGGCGGCGTTCGCCGGCATGCGCAAGGCCGGCGCGCTGGTGGCGCAGTGCCTCGACGAGCTGGTCGCGCTGGTGAAGCCCGGCCTGCCGACCGCGAAGATCGACGACTTCGTCCGCGAGTTCGCCTTCAGCCATGGCGCGTTCCCCGCGACGCTGATGTACCGCGGCTACCGCTATTCGACCTGCACCTCGATCAATCATGTGGTCTGCCACGGCATGCCCGGCGACCGCCTGCTCAAGGAAGGTGACATCGTCAATATCGACGTCACCTTCATCGTCGACGGCTGGTACGGCGACTCCAGCCGGATGTATCCGGTCGGCCCGATCGCGCGAAAGGCCGAGCGGCTGATCGAGGTCACCTACGAATCACTGATGCGCGGCATCGCCGCGGTGAAGCCCGGCGCCACCACCGGCGACATCGGTCATGCGATCCAGAGCTTCGTCGAGCCGCAGCAGATGAGCGTGGTGCGCGATTTCTGCGGCCATGGCCTCGGCCGCCTGTTCCACGACGAGCCCAACATCATCCATGTCGGCCGTCCCGGCGAAGGCGTCGTGCTCAAGCCCGGCATGCTGTTCACCATCGAGCCGATGATCAATCTCGGCAAGCCGCACGTCAAAATCCTGTCCGATGGCTGGACCGCGGTGACACGCGACCGCTCGCTGTCGGCGCAGTTCGAGCACTCCGTCGGCGTCACCGCGACCGGCGTCGAGATCTTCACGCTGTCGCCGAACAAGGTCGACAAGCCGCCGTTCGTCACCGCCTGAGCGGCCGCACGAAGCGCCCTCGCAGAGCCGGGCGCGATCAGCGATCGCGCCCCAGCATCAGCACCGCCACGAATACGATCGCCGCGCCGAGCGATGCGAGCGTGCGCACGTGGTTCCAGAACGTCCACGTCTTGAGATAGTCGGCCCACAGCGCCAGCGCCGCCGCGCCACCCGCCGGCGCCGCGGCGAGCGCGTCGTTGAGCGGCACGTTGCACACCATCGTCACGCCGACACAGCCGATCAGGTAGAGCACCGCTGCGGCCAGCAGCAGAACGCCGTCGGCCTGCCCCCAACTGCCCCAGGACGCGATCGCGAGCGCGAGGCAGAGACCACCGGTGCCGAGGAAGGCGAGCATGAACAGCGGGTTGATCACCGTCACATTGATCGCGTTCATCGCCGCCATGCCCTGCTCGGGCGCGAGACGGCCGAGCGCGGCCATCACGAAGGTGGAGAAGGCGAAGAAGATGCCGGCGACAAGACCACTGCCGATCGCCGCAGCGAAAGTCCCGGCCACGAGCGCGCGCTCAAGCATGACAGCCTCCCCACGCAGCGATACGGGCTTCTGCGACAACCCGCGACTGCGCCTGGCCACAGCGTCCCGTGACGCCTGGAAGTGAGGTGGATGTTCCGGATTGATTTGCCATTTTCCCGCCTCGGCATAAAGTGAGGAATGCTCACTTTATAAAAGTGATAATCCCTCACCTTTTACGAGTCAAGCCGGAATGCCCAGGCCACGACGCACCCCGGACCGGGTCGACACAGAAGCTCAGGCGGATCCGCCCGTCCGCAGCCTCGCCCAGCAGCGCAGCCGCGACCGGCGCGACCTCATCCTCGCGGTCGCGTCGGATCTGATCGCGGGCCATGGCAGCGATGCGATGAAGATGAGCGAGGTGGCGCAGCGCGCCGGCATCTCGATCGGCTCCCTTTACCAGTACTTTCCCGACAAGCGCGCCATCATCCGCGCCCTCGCCGAGCGCACCCACGCCGAGAGCCGGACGTGCATCGAGGCAGCGCTGCTGAATGTCGGCGATCTCAAGGGCCTGCAAACCGCGTTCGCCGGGCTGATCGATCAGTACTACGCGCTGTTTCTCGCCGAGCCTGTGATGCGCGACATCTGGTCAGGCACCCAGGCCGATCCGGAGCTCCGCGCGCTGGAGCTTGCCGAGAGCCGCGCCTGCGCGGCGCTGCTCGGCGCCATCCTGGCGCGCATCCATCCGGCGGTGCCGCGCCCGCGCATCGACGCCACGGCGCTGATGGTCTGGCAGCTGGGAGAAGCGGCGATGCGGCTTGCGATCTCGCTGGAGCCCGCGGAAGGCCGCGAGGTGGTCGAGGCCTACAAGCGCATGACCCGCCACACGCTGGCGCAGCCGTGATGCACGCCGCGCGTCCAAGCCTCAGCCGTTGACCGCCGGCGCAACAGCGCCGATCAGCGCCGGCCACGCCGCCAGCGCGGCGCGGGCAATCGCCTCGAGTTCACGCCGGCTCGCGCCGTCGCGAGCCTGGATCGACATGCCCTGCTGCACCGTGACGTAGTATTGCGCGATCGCCGCGATGTCGGCCGTCGGCACGATCTCGCCGTCCACGATGCCTTGCTGAAGCCGCTCCTTGAGGCCCGTCACCGCTTCCGCGCGCATGGCGATCAGCGTCTGGCGCACGCTGTCGGAGTGCTCGGCCGGATGCAGCGCCGACAGCACGATGAGGCAGCCCGGCGGCTTGCTGCGCCGCGTGAACACCCGCGCCGTCGACATCAGGTAGCTCTCGACCGCCGCGAACGCCGTCGGCGCGCTCGGCACGCCGCCCCAGATCTCCTCGCCTTCGGTGGCGCTGTAATGCCGGAGCGCGTCGCGGAACAGCTCCTCCTTGCTGCCGAACGCGGCATAGAGGCTCGGCGAGGCGATTCCCATCGCCTGCGTGAGGTCGGTCATCGACGTGCCCTCATAACCCTTGCGCCAGAACACCTCCATCGCACGGGTCAGGGCCGCCTCCTTGTCAAAAGCTCTCGGTCGACCACGTTCGGCCATGGGTCCATGTCCACCCGATATCTGTATCGATCAATAAATAATTCCCTTGACTCGACGATGCAACCACCTAGTTTCTGTGCCGATCGATACATAATTCAGGAAAACTGATCATGAGCGGACTTCTTCAAGGCAAACGCGCCCTGGTGACCGGCGCGAGCCGCGGCATCGGCGCCGCCATCGCACGGCGGCTCGCCGCCGACGGCGCTGACGTCGCCATCACCTATGAGCGGTCCGCGGAGGCCGCCGGGGCGGTGGTCGCCGAGTTCAAGGCGCTCGGCCGCCGCGCCCTCGCCATCAAGGCCGACAGCGCCGATCCCGTCGCGGTGCGCGCCGCCGTGGACCAGGCCGCGCAGGCATTCGGCGGCCTCGATATCCTCGTCAACAACGCCGGCATCTTCCGCGCCGGCTCCCTGGACGACATCACCCTCGATGACATCGACGCCACGCTGGCGGTGAACGTGCGTGCCGTCATCGTCGCGTCTCAGGCCGCGGCGCGGCACATGGGCGACGGCGGCCGCATCATCTCGATCGGCAGCAGCCTCGCAACCCGCGTGCCGGACGCCGGCATGAGCCTGTATTCGATGAGCAAGTCGGCGCTGATCGCATGGACGCAAGGCCTTGCGCGCGACCTCGGCGGCCGCGGCATCACCGTCAACCTCGTGCACCCCGGCTCCACCGATACCGACATGAACCCGGCCAACGGTCCGCATGCGGAGGCGCAGCGCTCGCGCATGGCGATTCCGCGCTATGGCCGCGCCGAGGATGTCGCTGCGCTCATCGCTCTGGTCGCCGGCCCTGCCGGCCGTTCGATCAACGGCGCCGGCCTGACCATCGACGGCGGCGCCAACGCGTGAGCGCCCGCGCGGCAGGCGCTGACGATCACGGTGATCGTGCCGGCGGCCGCGACGATTGTCGTGGTCGCCAGCACGCGAGGCATGGTTCGCCTGCGGTTCGCGCCTGCCTGGGACCATGCGCGCCGCGCGCGGTCTCCCGCGCGCGACGATGGCGTCAATTGGCGGCGTGGACGGACGGACGCTTCTGCGCCCATGGCGCGGCCAGCTCGACCTGACGGGCCAGATTCAGCAACACACGGAGGCCGCCGGCGCTCCCGTGACATTGAAGAGCGGCGTGAAAGGCAGCGGATCGAAAATGCAGCGGCACGATGCTCATCAGCCGAGCGAGGCTCGGAGGAATTCGAGGATCTCGGCGCGCGCCACTTCAGCTTGCGGCTCTATTCCGGGCAGGGTGAGAAACGCGTGCTGCGCACCGGGATATTCGGTGAGCCGGACGGATGTCCCGGCAGCGCGCAATCGTTCGGCATAGTCGCGGCCGTGATCGGCCAAAGCATCCTCGGTCGGAACGACGACGAGCGCGGGCGGCAGGCCGCCGAGATCCTCGGCGTGGATCGGCGACACTTCGCGGGCGTCCGCGCCCGGCGGAACGGCAAGCCGCTGCAGCCAACGCAGCAGCGGCATCGCGCGGCTCGGACTGTACGCATAGCGCGTCATGGAAGGGTACGCGAACATCGTTTCTGTCACGTCGGCAACTGGATTGACCAGCACCTGTGCCCTGCAGCGAAGTCCGGCGGCCCTGGCCCGAAGGGCTGTCAGTGCCCCGATCAGCGCCCCGCAACTCTCGCCGAAGATGGCGATGCGTGATGCGTCGACGCCCCACTCGGCAGCGTGCTGCGATAGGTGGTGAAGCACATCCCAGCCATCCGCAGCCGCCGCCGACAGCGGCATGTCGCGATGAAGAAGGCGGTGCTCAACCGAGACAACGACCGCAGGCAACCCGGCTGCAATGGAGCTGTTGGCCCAGTCGCACTGCACGGCTGTCCCCACAAAGCCACCACCATGGACATGGAGCACGAGTGGCAATGGCGCGTGTCCCGACCGGCCTGGATTGATCATGGCTGGTCGGTACACCCGGACCAGTTGCTTTCGCCCCGGCAGGACGACCTCCTGCCACGCGATCGCCACGTTGGCATCGGGCTCCCCGAGGAAGGCTCGGGCTGCGCTGGAGGCGCGGAAGCGGTTTTCCGCGGCGACGTAAACTTCCAGGTCTGCATCCGTGATGGCCGACCAGTCAGGCTCGGCCGGACGGCTGATAGCCGTGACGTCATTCATGTGTCCCGCTCCCTCTCACTGGGGGCCGGATTGTCCTGCATCTGCCTCTCCGCCCAGCGAGCGAGGAGCAGGACCCAGTGCGCAAGCCGGCCTGCGATATCGCTGCTCCGCAGCGATGCACCCTATTATGCACTCACTGAGTGCATTATCAAGTGCATTGCTGGTGCTGCATGGCGTCCGTATGGTGAGCGCCCAAACGGAGAGGGGCATGACAGGCCGAAGGCGCTGGACGACCGAGGATATTTTGGACGCCACGGAGCAGTCGCTGCGGACCGACGGCGCCGAAGCCTTCAGTGTGCGCAAGGTGGCCGCAGCGCTGGGAACGGATCCATCGAGCCTCTATCGCCACTTCCGCGACAAGACCGAGCTGCTGCGCGCGCTCACCGACCGTGTCCTGAAAACGGCGATGGACGATTACCGCGGCGAGGGCGACTGGAAGCAGCGCATCGTCGGTTTGGCACTCCGCTTGCGGGAGACGTTTGGCGAACGTCCTGAACTCGCGGCGATCTGGGGACGTTATGCGTCGGGTGGCGCCGGATCCCGGCAGGTGGTGGAAGACATCCTGCAGGCCTTGCAGATGTCGGGCCTGCCCGACGAGCAGATCCCGCTGCATTACCATCGGATCGTGCTGCTCATCGCCGCGCTGATCGTCTCCGATGCGGGGATCGGCACCATCGCCGCCGACGAGTACGAGCGTGGCCTGGAGCTGTTCCGTGTCACCGTGCTGGGCGCCGATCCCGAGCGCTTTCCTGCCCTGGCGCGTTTCTCGCGCGACCTGCTGCCCCTGGGGGCCGAACGCCGCGCGGCGTTCGAGGCAATCCTCCGCGCTCAACTCGCCGAGATCGAAACGAAAATCCCCCGCAAGGCAGGCTGAATCCGCGTGGCAGGTCCCGCCGCGGAGGCCCCCGCGGCCATTACCCGGCGCGACAGCGTGCATTTGCCGGTTGCAAATGCCATGCGTCGCGGCAAGGTGGAGGCCTTGCCGGGAGCGCGTGCCAGTCTTCATGTCCAGCACCGATGATACCGCCCGATCGCCCGAGCCGGCGGACACGCCGCATTACCACGGCCATCGCGAACGGCTGCGCGAGCGTTTTCGCAACGCCGGCGCCGATGCCCTCAGCGACTACGAGATGATGGAGCTGGTGCTGTTTCGCGCACTGCCGCGCCGCGACGTCAAGCCGCTCGCCAAGACCCTGCTCGCCGCCTTCGGTTCGTTCGCCGAAGCGGTGCATGCGCCGCCGGCACGGCTGCGCGAGATCGACGGCGTCGGCGACGCGGTGATCGGCGAGCTGCAGCTGATCGCCGCCTCGGCCGGGCGCATCGCCAAGGGTCAGCTCAAGAAGCGCACCGCGCTGTCGTCGTGGAGCGACGTCGTCGATTATTGCCGCACCGTGATGGCGTTCGCCGACAAGGAGCAGTTTCGTGTCCTGTTCCTCGACAAGCGCAACCAGTTGATCGCCGACGAGGTGCAGCAGGTCGGCACCATCGACCACACCCCGGTCTACCCGCGCGAGGTCGTCAAGCGCGCTCTCGAGCTGTCCGCTACCGCGGTGATCCTGGTCCACAACCACCCCTCCGGCGACCCGACGCCGTCGCAGGCGGATATCAAGATGACCAAGGCGATCGTCACCATCGCCGAGCCGCTCGGCATCGCCGTGCACGATCACATCATCATCGGCAAGAATGGCCATGCCAGCCTGAAGAGCCTGCGGCTGATGTGAGCGGACCGCGTCATGCGGCCGCCGGTCAGTTGCCCGGAAGCGCCCGCTGCCCCTTCTCGAAGGCGTCGACGAAATCCTCCAGGCCGAAGCTACCGCCGTTGACCGCCCGCCTTGCAGCGCGCAGATCATGACGCGACAGTGCAGTGCGGATAGTGGTCTGATGATCCCACAGGAATTGCGCGAGGATGCGCCCGGCGAGCTCACCGTCATTCGCTCGCTCCGGATCAGCCACCAGGTCGATCCCAATCTCGTCACCAATCCGTCGGTAGTTGGCCCGCCCCGTGAGCTGCACGAAGCCGCGCCCCTTGAAGCGTGCGCCATCGCCGGGCTCGATGTTGCCGAGGTCTCGCCGATTTTCATAGAGATCGAACGGAGTGTCGCGGGTATTGAACCGGCTTATGCCCTCCGACACCGGTACGAAGCGTGCGGCTTCGGCGCGGATGGTCGAGAGCGCCATGTTGAGCATCTGCGGATCGGTCAGTCCTGCCCGCTGCAGGCCGCGGAGCACGAACGGCAGGTTCTCGCGGATGTTGCCGAGCCTCGTGAATGGAAACAGCTCCTTGACGCTCTCCGGCGTCACCCCGCCGCGATGATCGTCGCTGTGCGGCAAGGTGAAGGTGAGGCCTTGGGCCGAATGCCCCCCGCCAGCCGGGCAAGTGCCCGGACCGTACCCCTCATAGAACATCGCCCGGCATTTTTCGCAGAACCGCCAGTTGCCTTGTGCGGTCGGCGACACCTTCGTGGAATGCGGCAACGTGAACGTCACACCTTGGGCTCTATGCCCGCCGCCTGCCGCACAGGTTCCTGCCCCATAGCCTTCATAAAACATCACACAGCAGCGCTGGCAGAAGCGCCAGTCACCCTGCGCACGCCCAGTGGCGGCGGCGCTGTGGGGCAGTGTGAAGGTGAGCCCTTGGGCGACATGGCCGCCGCCGCCCGCGCAGATTCCAGCGCCGTAGCCCTCATAGAACAAGGAGCGGCATTTCACGCAGAATCGCCAGCTGGATTGCCACGGCATGCGATGCGTCCCGCGATCCCTGGAGGCCACCGATCCGGCCGGCTCATCGCGCATGAGTCACGGCCGCGAACCAACAGGTTCAATTTTGCGTTGGCCCGCCGGTGACGACCACAGTCTCGCAATATTTTGCCAAGTCCCCGCCCGACCACCTTGGCACGTCCCTTGCTCTACGACAGAATTACCGTCGGAGGATCGACCAGGGAGACGGCAGCGATGACAACCATCAGAGATGTCACGTCCGATGAATTGCAGTTGTTCGGCGCGATCGTCGGCCGGCTGGAACGGCTGACACCGGAGACCGACCTGCGCGCCGCCGTGCTCGGCGACGTCATCCGCCTGCTGCGCGCCGATTTCGGCGCCTCCTATGTCTGGCGTTCCGAACTGGTGCGCTTCCAGCATCGCGTCGGCCACAACATGGATCCGGACAACCTCAAGACCTATGACGAGTGGTTTCAGTTCCACGACCCGATGACAGCGCAGCTGCGGCAGTGCCGCCGCGCCACCTTCGTCGAGCAGGTACTGCCGCGCCGCGAGATGGTCCGGACCGAGTTCTACAACGACTTCCTTGCCCGTGACGGCTTGCACCACGGCATCAACATGTACGTGTTCGACGGCGACCAGGATCTCGGCGACTTCCGCATCTGGCGCAGCGCCCATCGCCCGGATTTCGAGCAGCGCGACCTCGACCTGCTGGATGCGCTGGAGCCGTTCCTGCGCCGGGCGCTGCAGCGCGGCGCGCAGCGCTACGAGCAGCTGACCCCACGCGAGAGCGATGTCGCCGCTCTCGTCGCGCGCGGCTGCACCGACCGTGACATCGCCCGCCTGCTCAACATCGGCTTTGCCACCGTGCGCACCCACATCAACCGCGCGATGCAAAAGCGCTGCTGCGCCAACCGCGCCGAGCTGGCGGCCCTGATCGCCCGCGAGGGCCTGAACGCCTGACACCGCATTCGCGGCGGGCCTGAACGGCCCGCCTTGTGCTCATGGTGCGGCGCGATATGACCCGTTGCGCCCAAACATCCACATTTCTGTCGATACCGCCAGCCCTGACCGGTCGCTAGCATCCTCACCCCGAAAACCGGTGTCGTGAGGCTTGCTCCATGAAGGCGTACCATGAACTCGATGTCGTCGCGGCGGCGCAAGCGATCCGCGCCGGCGAGGTGACGGCGGAAGCGCTGACTGAGGCGCTGCTCGCGCGCGCGCAGGCGCACGCCGACCTCAACGCCTTCACCGCGCTCGATGCCGACCAGGTGCGCCAGGCCGCACGCGCCGCCGACCGGCAGCGCCAGGCCGGCGGCACACTCGGCCCGCTGCATGGCGTGCCGATCGCGCTCAAGGACAACATCAACACCACGGCACTGCCGACCACCGCCGGCACGCCGGCGCTGCGCCAGCACCGGCCGAAGCGCAACGCGCCGGTCGCCCAGGCGCTGTTCGATGCCGGCGCCATCCTGTTCGGCAAGACCGGCATGCACGAGCTGGCGTTCGGCATCACCTCGAACAACGGCGCCTTCGGCGCCATCCGCAATCCTTATGATCCCACCCGCATTCCCGGCGGCTCGAGCGGCGGCTCCGGCGCCGTGGTCGGCGCGCGCCTCGTGCCCGCGAGCCTCGGCAGCGACACCGGTGGCTCGGTGCGCGTGCCTGCCGCGTTCTGCGGCGCCTTCGGTTTCCGGCCCTCGCTGCTGCGCTGGGCGCAGGACGGCATCGTGCCGATCTCCACGACCCGCGACACCGCCGGGCCACTGGCGCGCCGCGCGGCGGATCTTGCGCTGATCGACAGCGTCGTGACCGGCGAGACGCCGGTGAGCGTGCCGGCTTCTCTCAAGGGGCTGCGGGTCGGCGTGCCACGCACCTACTTCTGGGAAGACATCGACAGCGAAACGCGACGGCTGTGCGAAGCCGCGCTTGCCACCATGAAGGAGGCCGGCGCCGTGCTGATCGAGGCCGACCTGCCCGACGTGCAGGCGCTCGACGAAGCCGTGGGCTTCAGCGTCGCCCTCTACGAGGTGCACCGCGATCTTGACCGTTATCTCGAGAAGGAAGGGCTGAACATCCGCTTCGCGGACATCGTCGCCGGCGCCGCCAGTCCCGACGTCAAGGGCATCCTCGGCTCCGTGCTCGATCCGGCGACCGCCGTGCCGGAGGCGATCTACCGCGAAGCCCGCGACACCCACCGGCCGCGGCTGATCGAGGCCTACCGCAGCTACTTCGCCGCGGGCATCGACGTCATGGCGTTCCCGACCACGCCGCTGCCGGCGCCGCCGCTCGGCGAGGACGAGACCATCACACTCAACGGCCGCGCGGTGCCAACGTTCATCACCGTGGTGCGCAACACCGGCCCGAGCAGCAACGCCGGCATTCCCGGTGTCAGCATCCCGGTCGGCCTGACCGCGGCGGGGCTGCCGGTCGGCCTCGAGCTCGACGCCGCCGCAGGGCGCGACTGCGACCTACTCGCCTGCGCGCTGGCGCTCGACACGCTGCTGCCGCCGCTGCCGGCGCCATCACGCTAACCACGACAAGCACACACAGGGGGAACGACCATGCCGAAATCCTTGATGCTCAGCCGCCGCAACCTGTTACGCACCGCCGCCGCAGGCGCGTTCGCCGCCAGCCTGCCTGCCGTGATCCGCTCCGCGTCCGCCGCCGGTCCGCTGAAGATCGGCGTCTTCGTCTCGGACTCCGGCCCCGCCGCGCTGTTCGGTCCGGCACAGCGCGCCGCCGCCGAACTCGGCGCCGCCACCGTCAATGCTGCCGGCGGCGTTCTCGGCCGGCAGGTCGAGATCGTCTATGCCGATGGCGGCGCGGCGCCGGCCGAGGCTTCCAAGAGCGCGGTACGCCTGCTGCTCAGCGACAAGGTCGAGCTGATCTTCGGCGCCCACGACAGCGCCGTGCGCCAGGGCGTCGAGAACGCCGTCAAGGGCAAGGTGCCCTACGTCTATACGCCGGTGTTCGAAGGCCAGGACTGCTCGGAAAATGTCTACTTCCTCGGCGAGACGCCGGAGCAGCAGTTGCAGAAGTCGCTGCCCAAGCTGGTCGAGCTGGCGAAGGGCAAGACCTTCTACCTGATCGGCGACGACTATGTCTGGGCCCGCACCACCAACGAGCAGGCCAAGAAGTTCATCGCCGCGCTCGGCGGCACCGTGGTCGCAGAGGACTACTATCCGTTCGGCGCGCCCAACAAGTTCGAAAGCTCGGTGACCAAGATCAAGAGCGCCAAGCCGGCGATTGTGCTGGAAACCCTGGTCGGCGGCGACAACGTCAACTTCAACCGCACCTTCGCCGACTTCAACCTGTCCGACGACATCCTGCGCATGTCGTGCCTGCTGGAAGAAAACACCCTCGCCGGCATCGGCAAGGACGCCAGCAAGAATCTCTACTCCAGCCTCGGCTATTTCGCTGACATCGACACCCCCGAGAACAAGGCGTTCATCGGCGCGCTGACCAAGAAGTACGGCGACAAGGCGCCGCAGCAGTGCACCATCTCCAAGGGCCTGTATGACGCCTTCGTGTTCTCGGCCGCCGCCGCCACGAAAGCCAAGTCGCTGGACGCCAAGGCCTTCGCCGCCGCGGCCGACGGCCTGTCGTTCGACACCCCGAGCGGCACCATGACCGTGCGTCATCGCCATACCGACAAGAACGTCTTCCTCGCGCGTTGCGACGGCACCAAATTCACTGTCGTCGAGACGTTCAAGGCGGTCGCAACGCAACAGACCTGCAGCTGAAGGCGGACAGAAGGTCGCCGATGGATCCTGTCGTCGTCACCCAGGCGATCAATGTCGTCTATGAAATCCTGATCCTGGCGCAGGTCGTGCTCGGCCTCGCCGTGGTGATGGGCCTGCTCAATGTGCTCAACATCGCCCATGGCGAGTTCGTCATGGTCGGCTGCTACACCGCCTATATGGTGCAGAAGGCAGGGCTGCCGTATCTCGCGGCGGTTCCGGCCGCCGCGATTGTCTGCGGCGCCATCGGCCTCGTGGTCGAGCGCGTGCTGATTCGGCCATTGCGCTATGATCCGTTCGAGACCCTGCTCGCCACCTGGGGGCTTGGGCTGCTGCTGCGCAAGCTGGTCGAACTGGCGTTCGGCCGCGGCTTTCGCAGCGTCGACATTCCCATCAGCGGCTCGGTGACGATCCTTGGCGAGGCCTATCCAGCCTATCGCCTGCTGCTGATGGCGATCTCCATCGCGGTGCTGGCGCTGCTGTTCGTGTGGTACGCCCGCGCCCCGACCGGCGCACGCATCCGCGCCATGGTCGGCAACCCCGTGCTCGCGGAGGCCGTCGGCATCCGCACCCGCCAGCTCGCCCGCAACACCTTCGTCGCCGGCACCGCCTGGGCCGGCATCGCCGGCGTGATGATCGCGCCGCTGACACCGGTCGAGCCATTCATGGGCCTGACTTTGATCGTCAACGCATTCTTCGCGCTGGTGGTCGGCGGCATGGGCACCATCACCGGGCTCGTTGCCGGCTCCGGCATCATCGGCGGCCTGCAAAGCGGCCTCTCGGCGGCCGTCAGCCCGACCACCGCCTATCTCGCCATGCTTCTCCTTTCCATCCTGTTCCTGTGGCAGCGACCCCGTGGCCTCTTTCCTCGGCCGTAATGGCCTCGTCCTCGCGCTGCTGCTCGCAATCCCGGCGTTCGTCGGCGATTTCTGGGCCTACCAGCTCGGTCTCTATCTGCTGTATGCGCTGGCGGCGATCGGCGTCGGTCTCGCCTGGGGGCAAGCCGGCATCCTGCCGCTGGGGCAGGGCCTGTTCGTTGCCTTCGCGGCCTACCTCACCGCCTACGGCCTGTTCGGGTTGGGGGCATCGCCGCTGGCCTATGGCCTGCTGCCGCTCGCGGCGCTGGCCATGGCAGCCCTCGGCTTCGTCTTCGCCGCCGCCGTGTTTCGCGGCCGCACCGAGAGCGGCCCGTCGTTCTCGCTGATCACGCTGGCGTTGACCCTCGCCGCGTTCCAGGTCGCGACCACCTGGACGAGCGTCACCGGCGGCTTCAACGGCCTGCGCAATGTTCCGGGCCTGCCCGGCCTCGACGGCTTCCTCGACCTTTACTACCTCATCGCCGTGATGCTGGCTCTGGGCATCGCCGGCGTCGACTGGCTGCTGCGCGCGCCAATCGGCGCGCTGTGGCGCGCGGTCGCCGAGAACGAACGCCGCCTCGCCTTCCTCGGCTATGATACGCCGCGGATCAAGGCCGCGGCGTTCGCCGTGGCCTGCGGTCTCGCCGGCCTTGCCGGTGCGCTCTACGCGCCGCAGCAGAATCTCGTGACCCCGGATCTCGCCGGCTTCGCCTTTTCCGGCGACCTTGTCGTGTTCGCCGCGGTCGGCGGCCGCGCCACTGTGCTCGGGCCCGTCGCCGGCGCCGTCGCAGTCGGCATCCTCTCCGCCGAATTACGCGATCGCTTTCCATGGTGGGAGATTGTGGTGGCGCTGTTCTTCATCGTCGTGGTGTTGCGCCTGCCCGGCGGCCTGATGACTTTGATCGAGCCGCTGAGGCGCTGGCTGCCGCTGCGCGCCGGCAAGATTCCGCCGCATGCCGCTCCACTCAAGCCGCGCAAGGCGGCGCCGCTCACCGTCGCCTTTGACGACGTCCATGTCCGCATGGGCGACGTCACCATTCTCGACGGCCTGACGCTGACGACGGGCGCGCAAGCGATCCTCTGCGTGATCGGCCCGAACGGCGCCGGCAAGACCTCGACACTCAATGTGCTGACCGGCGCGCTACCCATGCGGGCGGGCCGCCTCGTCATCGATGGCCAGAATGTGCCGCGGCCGCGCCCCGCCACGGTGGCGCGCACCGGCGTCGGCCGCAAGTTCCAGACGCCATCGGTGTTTCCGCGCCTGACCATCGCCGAGAACCTCGCGATCGCGTTATGGAGCGGCCGCTGCGGCTGGTTCGACCTGCTGCGCCCGAGCCTGTTCGGCTGGACCACGCCGGTGCTCGACGAAATGCGTCATCGCTTTCCGTTCCTGTCGGACGCCGACAAACCAGCCTCGGACCTCTCCCATGGCGAACGCCAGATCCTTGAACTGACCATGGCGCTGGCAACCGAACCACGCCTGCTGCTGCTCGACGAACCCTGCGCCGGGCTCTCCCACGAGGAGACCGGCGCGGTGATCGACGCGGTACGCTGGGCACAGCAGCATCTCGACTTGCGGATCATCATTATCGAGCACGACATGGAGCTGGTACGCCGTCTCGCCGACCGCGTGGTGGTGCTGCACCAGGGCCGCTTCCTTGCCGACGGCAGCGTCGAGCAGGTGCAGACCAATCCGGACGTCCGCGCCGTCTATGTCGGAGGCACGCGATGACCGACACCGCCATACTCGCGCTCGACCGCCTCTGCGGTGGCTATGGCTCCGGCCTCGTGGTGCGCGGCGTCACCGCGGCGGTCCGTGCCGGCGAAGTGCTGTGCGTCCTCGGCCGCAACGGCGTCGGCAAGTCGACGCTGGCCAAGCTCGCCTCTGGCTTCCTGCGCCCGTCGGACGGCACCGTGACGATGGCGGGCCGCGATATCACCACGCTGTCGCCGTCGCACCGCGCGCGGCTCGGCCTGACTTACTGCCCGCAGGAGCGCGTCGTCTTCGACGATCTCACCGTCGCTGAAAATCTGACGCTGATGCGGCCGACACGGGATCTTGCCGCCTTCGAGCCGTATTTCTCCGTGTTCCCACGGCTCGCCGAGCGGCGGCGCCAGCATGCCGGCACGCTGTCTGGCGGCGAGAAGAAACTGCTGTCGTTCGTGCGCGGCCTTGCCGCGGACACCGGCCTCGTGGTGATCGACGAGCCGACCGAGGGCGTGCAGTACGAGAACGTGATCCGCATGGCCGACCTGATCGCCGAGCGCAAGCGGCAGGGCACCGCGTTCCTCGTGATCGAACAGAACCTGACCCTGGTCGAACGCATCGCCGACCATCTTGTCATCATGGACCACGGCGAGGTCGTGCGCACGGGAACCGCCGCCGAGCTCGCGGGCGACGATGTGCTGGCGCACCTCACCGTGTGAGGCAGGTTGCCGCGGCTGCGCGACCCCGCGGCGGATCCGTCCCGCGCGACCTTGACCTCAACCCGGGTTGAGGTTCTATCAAAGGGTCGGCGTTCGGGGCCCACCCGCGCCAGAACTTCATCTCACCGGAGCCGACTCTTGTCTTCTTTGTCCAATTCGTCCAAGGCAGTCGCACGCGCCGTGGCGGGGGATACCGCCAGCGCAGCCACCACGCCCCAGGGCTGGGCGACACTGCTCGGCGGTCGCAATGCAATCTCCTCGCTGGTGCTTGCCGGCGGCGTGGCGCTGCATGCGATCAATGTGTTCCTGACGACCACCATGCTGCCGTCGATCGTCCGCGACATCGGCGGGCTCAGCTACTATGCCTGGAACACGACGCTGTTCGTGATCGCCTCCATCATCGGCGCCACCTGTTCGGCGCGCCTGTTGCAGCTGCTGCGACCACGCGGCGCCTATGTCACTGCCGCGGTGCTGTTTGCGCTTGGCGCGCTGGTGTGCGGCTTGGCCCAGGCGATGCCGGTGATGCTGGCCGGGCGCACGGTGCAGGGCCTCGGCGGCGGTCTCCTGATCTCGCTGTCCTACGCCATGATCCGCCTGCTGTTCCCGCAGCCACTATGGCCCCGCGCCATGGCGCTGGTGTCCGGCATGTGGGGGATCGGCACCCTGGTCGGGCCGGCGCTCGGTGGCGTGTTCGCCGAACTCGACGCCTGGCGCAGCGCATTCCATGTGCTGATCCCGCTGGCGCTGACCTTCGCCGCCATCGCCGCGGTCGTGCTGCCGCGTGATGTCGACGCGCGGCATCCGTCCCCGCTGCCGCTGCTGCAGATGGCCCTGCTGGCCGCTGCGGTGCTCGCGGTCTCCGCCGGCAGCATCTCCACGCGCCCCACCTGGAATGTCGCGGGCCTTGCGGCCGCCGCCGCGCTGTCGCTCCTGATCGTCCGCAACGAGCGGCGGAGTCCGCGCCGGCTGTTGCCGCGCAATGCGTTCCGCCGCAATGCGCCACTCGGCCTCGTCTATGCCGTGATGTCCCTGCTGGCGATGACGGTGACCAGCGACGACGTGTTCGTGCCGCTGTTCCTGCAGGTGCTGCACGGCCAGTCGCCACTGATCGCCGGCTACCTGTCCGCCCTGATGGCAGGCGGCTGGACGGTCGGTTCGGTCACCAGTTCGAACTTCGCCGGGCGGAAGGTGCGGCGGATCATTGTCGCCGCGCCATGCGTCTCGCTGGTCGGAAGCCTCGTTCTGCTCTGGCTCATGCCAGCGGCGAGTGCGGACACAGCGCACCTCGTTATCCTCGCCGGCGGCCTGTTCAGCCTTGGCCTTGGCGTCGGCATGGCCTGGCCGCACCTGCTGACCTGGGTGCTGACATTCGCCCCACCCGATGAGCAGGATCGCGCTTCGGCTTCGATCACCACCGTGCAGCTCTATGCGACGGCTGTCGGCGCCGCGGCGGCAGGGCTGGTCGCCAACACCGCAGGCCTGGTCGACCCGGGCGGAGCGGTCGGCACGGCCCGCGCGGCGCTGGCGCTGTTCGCCGTCTTCAGCGTGGCGCCGGTGCTGTGCCTCGCGATCGCCCTGCGCCTCGCACGCCTGTTGGCGGTCGCAGCGCGATGAGCGACAGGCCGGCACGGCAGGCCTGCTGACCTTTCACCCTCTTCGAAAGAAGGAGCCCCATCCGCCGGACGAACCATGAACTTTACGACCGGCGGGTGGTCTCATCATCGTGTCTTCGTCTTGCGACCGGAGGACGCGATGCAGCAACCTGACCAGACCAAGCTCGATGCTTTTCTCGGCCGAATGGTGGGCGATCTCGGCAGCATCGCCACAGGCGCCCTTGTGGTGCTCGGCGATCGTCTCGGTTTCTATAAAGCCATGCGGGACTCCGGCCCGATCACGTCGGAGCAGCTCGCCAAACGCACCGACACCTATGAGCGCAACGTGCGTGAATGGCTGGCTGCGCAAGCCGCCGCCGGCTATGTCGACTATGACCGGGATTCCGACACATTTTCGCTGAACGCGGAGCAGACGACGGTGTTCGCCGACGACGACAGCCCCGCCTTCATGGCTGGCGCCTTCGAGGTGCTCGCGGCGCTGTGGATCGACGAGCCGAAAGTGGCCGACGCTTTCCGCAGTGGACGCGGGCTGCCCTGGCACGATCACAGCGCGTGCCTGTTCCGCGGCACCGAGCGCTTCTTCCGCCCGGGTTACAACGCCAACCTGGTGCCATCCTGGCTGCCCGCGCTCGACGGCGTCGTGGAGAAACTCGAGCGCGGCGCCGAGGTCGCCGATGTCGGCTGCGGCCATGGCGCCTCGACGATCGTGATGGCCCGGGCGTTTCCGAAATCGCACTTCACCGGCTTCGACTATCACTCGCCCTCGGTGGAGCGTGCCCGCAAGTCCGCCGCCGAAGCCGGTGTCGCAGGCAACACACGCTTCGAGATCGCGACCGCCAAGACGTTTCCCGGCAGCTATGATCTCATCGCGTTCTTCGACTGCCTGCATGACATGGGCGATCCGGTCGGCGCCGCACGGCATGTGCATGAGGTTCTGACACCGAATGGCACCTGGATGATCGTGGAGCCGTTCGCGCACGATCAGCTGACCGCGAACCTCAATCCCATCGGCCGGGTGTATTATGCCGCGTCCACGATGATCTGTACGCCGGCATCACTGGCACAGGAGGTCGGCATGGGCCTCGGCGCGCAGGCGGGCGAGGTGCGGTTGCGGCAGGTGGTGACCGCCGGCGGCTTCACCCGTTTCCGGCGTGCCGCGGAAACGCCGTTCAACATCGTGCTGGAAGCGCGGCCGTGAAGCGCTCCGCGCCATGTGGCGGCCGGTTTACTGCTTGATGAGGATGAAGGGATCGACACTGTCCGGAACGCGGCGCCACTGCGCGTTGTCGTCGGCCTCGAAGCGCCATATCTCGCCCTTGGCCGAGATCAACTGCAGCTCGCCGCGCTCCAGCCGCCAGCTCACCGGCCCGAAGCCCGTCACCGCCGGATCGCAGCGCGGCTTGAGGTAGACCGTAAAGATATCGGGGGCGATCTCGGTGTTGGTCAGCGTCAGGCTGCAGATCGCGCGGTCGTTGCCGCGCACCACCGACCAGTCGCCGATCAATTGGTCGGTCGACTTGGCGAGTGCCCGCGCCGCGGCAAGGTTCTGCAGGAGGTAAACGCCCTCACCCGTGCGCCGGCCCTCGAAGATGCCGCTCTCCACCTCGGTGACGTCGATCACCGGCTCACCCTTGGCATCCTGCAGCCGCACGATGTCGAGACCCCTGATACTCCAGGTCGCAATCTCACGGGTGAAGGGCAGCGCCTCGGCGCAACCCTTCTCGAGCTCGAGTTTCATCGCGCCGCCGCCGGCCGGATCGGGCTTGAGTGTGATCACGCAAGTCTTGCTGCGCTCGGCCGTGGCGAGTTCCCACTGGCCGACCATGTCGTGGGCGAGCCCCTGCGGATCGTCGCCACGCGCCGGCAGGGCCGTGACCGCGAGCAGCGCCAGCGCGCCGGCCAAGGGCCGACGCCACCGGATCGCCTGCACCGCGGCCCGCGCCATGTTCAGCGTCCCTTGACAGGGGTTTCCGCAATGGGGGTCAGCGGCGGCTTGCCGTCGAACCAGAGCTGGAGGTTGTCGACCACCAGCTTGTCCATGGCGTTGCGGGTGACGATCGAGGCCGAGCCGACATGAGGCAACAGCACGGTGTTCTGCAGCGCGCGCAGCTCATCGGGCACGTTCGGTTCATTGGCGAACACGTCGAGGCCGGCACCGAGGATCTTGCCCGCCTTGAGCGCCGCGATCAGCGCCGGCTCGTCGATCACCGAACCACGCGCGACGTTGACGATGACGCCGTTCGGTCCGAGGGCGTCGATCACCTCGGCATTGACGATCTTCGCCGTCGACGCACCACCCGGCGTAATGACGACCAGCGTGTCGACCGCCTTCGCCATCTCCACGAGGTTAGGATAGTGCTTGTTGTTGACGCCCTTGGCCGGATTACGCGAGTGATAGACCACCGGCACCAGCGACGCCTCGAGCCGGCGCGCAATCGCCTGGCCGATGCGGCCCATGCCGACCATGCCGACGGTACGGCCGCGCAGCGAGCCGACGGTCAGCGGATAGTTCTGCGTCGCCCACTGGCCAGCACGCACGAAGCGGTCGGCGCGCACGAACTCGCGCAGCGTCGCGATCAGAAGGCCCATCGCAACGTCCGCGACCTCCTCGGTCAGCACGTCCGGCGTGTTGGTGACGATGATGTTGTGGTCGCGCGCATGCGCCCAGTCGACATGGTCGTAACCGACGCCGAAGCTGGAGATGATCTCGAGATTGGGAAACTTGTCCATCATCGCCTTGTCGGCGCTGACGAGCCCGGTGACGGCGACGCCCTTGATGCGCTCGGCGACCGCGGGAGTGATACGGCCGAGGTCGCCGTGGCTCTCCGCGGCGTGCACCGTGAACGACGCGCTCAAGCCTTCCGTGACGAGTTTCTTGGGCTGCCCATATATCAGGACGTCGGTCTTCGCGGCGGTCATCAGCTATCCTTTCCAAGCGCGCTTTCGTGCCAGCGTCGTAGCACAAGATATGACGCCAGCGAGAGCGTCATATAAATCACAATACCGGCGACCGAGAGCAGCAAAAGTGCGGCGAACATGCGCGGAATATTGAGCCGGTAGCTCGATTCTGCAATGCGGTAGGCGAGGCCCGAACCAGCCCCTGCCGATCCTGCTGCAATTTCAGCCACCACCGCCCCGATCAGCGACAATCCGCCGGCGATGCGCAGGCCGCCCAACATGTAGGGCAGCGCCGACGGCAGGCGCAGCAGGCCAAGCGTCTGCAACGGGGACGCGCCATACAGCGTGAACAGGCCGGCCAGGTTGCGGTCGACGGATTTGAGGCCCAGCATGGTGTTGGACAGCACCGGGAAGAACGCCACGATCCACGCGCAGGCGACCACCGCCACCGGCTGCGGCAGATAGATCAGCAGCAGCGGCGCGATCGCGATCACCGGCGTCACCTGCAGCACGATCGCGTAGGGCAGCAGCGCATATTCGAGCCAGGTCGAGCGGCTGAACAGCAACGCCAGCACAATGCCGCCGATCGCGGCGGCCACGAACCCCTCCAGCGTCGTCACCAGCGTGACCAGCAGCGAGCTGAACAGCAGGTTCCAGTCCTGCGCCAGCGTGATGACCACGTTCAACGGGCTCGGCAGCACATAGGGCGGAATGGCGTTGATCCGCACCACTGCCTCCCACAGGCCCATCACGGCGGCCAACACCAGTGCCGGCAGCAGCATGCGAAGCAGACGACCGGCCTGTCCCGACGATGTCGGATGCACGGCATCCGGCGCGGATTGATCACGGGAGCTCATGTCGTCCCCTCGCCGCTGGCCCGGGCGAGCGCTGCCGATACCTCACGGCATTGCGCCGCATAGCTCGCCGAGGTGCGGAACGCCTCCAGCCGCGGCTCCGGCGCGACGACGCGAAATTCGGCGCTGACGCGCCCCGGACGCGGTGTCATCACCACCACCCGCTGCGACAGGTAGACCGACTCGAACACCGAATGGGTGACGAACACCACGGTCTTGCGCAGGCTCCGCCACAACGCCATCAGATCGTTGTTGAGACGGAAGCGCGTGATCTCGTCGAGCGCCGCGAACGGCTCGTCCATCAGCAGGATGTCCGGATCGGTGACCAGCGCGCGCGCCAGCGACACCCGCATCTTCATGCCGCCCGACAGCTCGCGCGGATAGACGTCGGCAAAGTCCGCGAGCCCGACCCGCGCCAGCGCATCGCGCGCACGGCTGTCGGCGTCGGCGCGCGCCATGCGCGCGAGCCGCAGCGGCAGGCGGACATTGTCGAGCACGCTGGCCCAGGGCATCAGGGTCGGTTCCTGAAACACGAAACCGATGGCACGGCCGCCTGCCGCCACCGGCCGGCCTGCCACCTGCACAGTGCCCGAACTCGGCCGGCTCAAACCCGCGATCAGCCGCAGCGCCGTCGACTTGCCGCAGCCCGAGGGCCCCAGCAGCGAAACGAATTCACCGCGCCGGATGTCGAGATCGAGCGCGGCAAGCGCCTGCACGCCATTATCATAGATCTTGGCGGCTTCACGGAAACGCACCGCCACGTCCGCCGGCAGGCTGGCCTCGCTGACGGCCGCACCGGCCGTGGAATCCGACATCACGCCATCAGTTCTTGGGACGACGGTCGAGGCCGACGCCCTTGTTGACATAGCGCAGCGTGTAGGAGGCCTTGAAGTCGATGTCGGAGCGTACAACACCGGCACGCACCATCTTGTCGAAGAAATTCGCCATGCGCGCGTCGCTCATCGCACCGATGCCGTCCTTCAGCGTGTCGCCGGAATCGACAATGCCGTACTCCTTCATCTTGGCGACCGAGTAGGTCAACAGTTCGTCGGTCATGTCCGGATTGAACTTCTTGATCAGCGCGTTGCCAGGACGGTTGTCGCCATAGAGATAATTGTACCAGCCGACAATCGAGGCATCGACAAAACGCTGCACAAGATCCGGCTTGTTCTCGGCGAGATCGCGCCGGGTTTCGATCAATGTCGAGTAGGTGTTGAAGCCGTAGTCGGCGAGCTCGATCACGGTCGGCTTGAAGCCGGCCTGCTTTTCGACCGCGAACGGCTCGGAGGTGACGTACCCCTCCATCGCACTCTTCTTGTCGGCGAGGAACGGCTGCGCATTGAAGGTGTAGGGCTTCACATTGGTCTCGTTGAAGCCGTATTCGGATTTCAGCCACTGGAAGTAAGTCTGCATGCCCTCCTTGGAGACGAACAGCGTCAGCGGCTTGAGGTCCTCTAGCTTGCTGACCCTGGCGTCAGGATGGGCCAGGAACACTTGCGGGTCCTTCTGGAACATGGCGGCAACCGCCACCACCGGCACGTTGTTGGCGACCGCATCGAACGACTGCAGCGAGTTCGCGCTCATGAAGAAGTCGAGCTTGCCGGACGCCAGCAGGATGCGGTTGTTGATGTTGGGACCGCCGGAGACGATGGTGACATCGAGGCCATAGCGCGCATAGGTGCCGTCGGCCACCGCCTGGAAGAAGCCGCCGTGCTCGGCCTCCGCCACCCAGTTGGTCCCGAACGAGACCTTGTCGAGCTTGGCGGGCGCCTGTGCCAGCGCCGGCGAGGCCGCTGCCACGAGGCCAACCATCAGGGCACGAAACAGCGCAGCAGGTCTCATCATCGGGCTCCGTCGGCGAACATCGGGAGGGAACGGCCGGATGATCGGCCGCCGTCGCGGCAGGCGACGGCCGCAAGCTACCTTGCAACGCCGCCCAAAGAAATAGCGGCCGGCGAGGGCCGCCTCCCCGCACGGCGATGTCCCCTTGGACGCCACCTTCGTGTAGAAAGCAGCGACACCCCCGGCGAGACCGAACCGTGACCGTGACCAGCCCCGACCATCACCCGCCCCGTGACTGGACTGCCATCCGCTGGAGCGAACTGCCGGCTGGGGCCACCGCCGACTGGATCGCGGTACTGCCGCTGGCGGCCACCGAGCAGCACGGACCGCATCTGCCGATCGAGACCGACACGCTGATCGCCGAGGCGTTCCTCGCCCGCGTCCGCACGCTGCTGCCGCCTGCGATCCCGGCGACCTTCATCCCGGTTCAGGCGGTCGGCCTGTCGACCGAGCACATCGACTTTCCGCAGACGGTGACGCTGTCCACGGCCGCAGCGTTGCGCTCTTGGATGGAGCTCGGCGCCGGCATCGCCGCGGCCGGCATCCGCAAGCTGGTGATGGTGACGAGCCATGGCGGCAACAGCGCGGCGATGTCCGTGGTGGCGCAGGATCTGCGCGCGCAGCACGGCCTGCTCGCGGTGACGACGGGATGGCACCGCTTCGGCCAGCCGGCGGGGCTGTTCACCGACACCGAGGTGCGCCACGGCGTGCATGGCGGTGCCATCGAGACCTCGATCATGCTCGCCGCCTATCCCGAGCGCGTGCGCCGCGACCGCATCGCTGACTTCCGGCCCGCCAGCCTCGACTTCGAGGCGCACTATCGCTGGCTCTCGACCCATCGCCCCGCCCCCTTCGCCTGGCAGGCGCAGGATCTCAATCCCTGCGGCGCAGCCGGCGACGCGACACAGGCCTCCGCCGACAAAGGCGAACTGCTGCTCGACCACGGCGCGCGCGCCTTCTGCGAGCTGCTGGCGGACGTCGCCGGCTTCGACATGGCGGCGCTGCGCAACACGCCACAGCCGCTGCTTTAAGCCCGACATGTCTTGCGAAAGCCGGTTTTGGTTCGATCGGCCGCCAGACTTTTTCTTCATCCGCACCGTCGAACCCGTTCCATCCGGCGTTCGACGAACCGGCATGCACCCCGCTGGGGCGCCCCAACACCGGATGGAGATTAAACCATGTCGATCAAGACCAGGATTGCCGCCCTCGCCCTCGCCGCGCTCACCCTGACCGGCGGCATGGCCGCCACCTCGCGTCCCGCGGAAGCCCGCGGTCTCGGCCTCGGCCTCGGCATCGCCGCCGGCGTGATCGGCGCAGCGGCGGTCGGCGCCGCGATCGCCAATGGCCCCTACTACGACGGCTACGCCTATCGCCGCTGCGGCTGGGTCCGCCAGTACGACGCTTACGGCAACTACATCGGCCGCGTCCGCACCTGCGACTGACACCCCGACGGTGGATCCGCGTCCGACACGGGCGCCTCATCCACCCCGTGTCGTACCCGACCCGCCCGGTTGTCCCCCCGGGCGGGTCATCCTTTTGCCGGGCCGCGACCTCCCGCATCCGTTACATATCTGTCGTAAATCCGCGCCATGCCGGCTTAGGGCGCGCTGCAGGCCCCCTCTCCCCGCCGGTGCAGTTCCTGTGCTGTTGCGGGCATGGCTCACCCCATGAAAATCGACCGCCCTGCGCTTCGGCCTCGGTGGTGCGGGCAGGCCGCCTGTGCCAGAGGAAGACCTCAGGCACGAGACCGCCCCCGAATCGACGGCCCCGGAGACGATGAAGACGCTACTTGCCGGCATCATGCTCGCGGCACTCTGCCGCGAAGCCGCGGTTGCCGCCGACCTCGAAACCATGCCGCTGAAGGCATCTCCAGCGGCCCCGGTCTTCGACTGGACAGGCATTTATGTCGGCGGCCATGCCGGGTATGGCGGCGGCGGCTTCGGCCCCGACACCCATGGCCAGCCGCTGCAGGGAGCGCTCCTGCCCCACAGTTCCACCGGCATGATCGGCGGCTACCAGATCGGCGCCAACCTTCAGCTTCCCAGCCGCCTGGTGCTCGGCGTGGAAGCCGACATGTCATTTGTCTCGCCGGTCGACCGCAACAAGATCGAACGCGCTCCCTTCGACACCAGTCTCGACCATCTCGGCACCATCCGCGGCCGCGTCGGTTATGCCTTCGGAACCTGGCTGCCTTACCTCGCCGCTGGCCTCGCCTGGGGGCGGACCACCGCCACCATCAACGACGCCAACGGCGACGGCATCGACCGCAAGGCCCACCAGCATTACGGCTGGACCGCCGGTGCCGGCGTCGAGGTCGCGCTGTTCGGCAACTGGAGCGGCAAGGTCGAGTACAGCTACACTGATCTCGGCGGCAAGACCTACAGCTTCGATGGTCTCGGCATCCCCGATACGCGGGTCGACCCGAAACTGCAGACGGTCAAGGTCGGATTGAATTACCGGCTGTGGGACGGGCCGCTGTGGGCGCCGACCGGCACGGCCAGCGCGCTGCCGGATTCCGATAGCTGGTCGATCCATGGTCAGACCACCGCCATCCTGCAGGGCTATCCCGGCTTCCGCTCCCCTTACCAGGGCGGCAACAGCCTGCCGGGCGGCGGCCTCGGCCGTGACACCTGGACCGCCGACGCCTTCCTTGGCTGGCGGCTGTGGGACGGCGGCGAACTCTATTTCAATCCCGAGCTGGCCCAGGGCTTCGGCGTCGGCGGCACGCTCGGCCTTGCCGGCTTCCCCAACGGCGAGGCGCAGAAGGGCGGCGCCGAATATCCGAAATTCCGGCCGCAGCGCTATATCTTCCGCCAGACTTTCGGCCTCGGCGGCGAGCAGGAGGACGTCGCCGACGGCCCGATGCAGCTCGCCGGCAAGCGCGACATCGATCGCATCACGGTGACCGTCGGCCGCTTCGCCGTCGGCGACTATTTCGACGGTAACTCCTACGCCAAGGACCCGCGCGCCGACTTCATGAACTGGGCGATGTGGGCGTCTGCCGCCTACGACTTTCCCGCCGACCTGCCCGGCTTCACCCGTGGCGCGGTGGTCGAGCTGAACCGCAAGGACTGGGCGCTGCGCGCCGGCCTGTTCCAGGTGCCGGCCGCGCCGAACAGCGACACGCTGACCTTCAAGGGCGCCGGCTCCGTGGTCGAGTTCGAGGAGCGCCACACCCTGTTCGGCCAGCCCGGCAAGCTGCGGCTCGGCGTCTTCGCCAATCGCGGCATCACCGGCAGCTACAATCAGGCGCTGGCGCTCAACGCCATGGATCCATCGCTCGCCATTAACGACGCGATGGCGAGCCTGCGCCAGGAGCGATGGAAGTACGGCTTCTATCTCAACGGCGAGCAGCAGGTCGCAACCGACATCGGCGTGTTCGCGCGCCTCAGCTGGAACGACGGGCGCAACGAGATCCTGTCGTTCACCGACATCGACCAGAGCCTGTCAGGCGGCATCTCCGTCAAGGGCAGCTACTGGGGCCGCAGCGCCGACACGTTCGGCCTCGGCGGCGCGATCAACGGGCTATCGCGGCCGCACCGTGACTTTCTCGCCGCCGGCGGCAACGGCCTGCTGATCGGCGACGGCGCGCTGAACTACCGGCCCGAACAGATCCTGGAGACTTACTACGCCTACGCGCTCAGCAAGAGCGTGACCCTGACGGCGGACTATCAGCTCATCGTCAATCCCGCCTATAACGGTGATCGCGGCCCGGTGTCGCTGTTCTCCGGACGCGTCCACGCCGAGTTCTAAAGCCTTTTCGAGCGAAGCATGCCCCCGGACCTGATCCGGGGACGGGCACCGGTTCGCGCGAGGAAAGTGCGTCAGAACATGGCTTGGAGCGCGTTCGCGCTTTCATCAGAGGCGGACGCGCTCCAGGATCCGGCTGGAGCCGCCGGCATGACTGCCTCGCTCGCTTCGAACCAGGACGCCCCATGCAGGTCAAACGCATCGTCGCCAACATCGGCGCCACCGACATCGGCAAGGCCCGCGCGTTCTATGGCGACCTGCTCGGCCTCGATCTTGTGATGGACCACGGCTGGATTGCGACATGGGGCTCGGCGCAGGCGATGACCGTGCAGGTCAGTATCGCCAGCGAAGGCGGCTCGGGTACGAAAGTGCCGGACCTGTCGATCGAAGTCGACGATCTCGAGGCCGCTCTCGCGCGCGTCCGGGCCGGCGGCATTCCACTGGAATACGGCCCGGCGGACGAACCCTGGGGCGTGCGCCGCTTCTATGTGCGTGATCCGTTCGGCCGCCTCGTCAACATTCTGACGCACACCGGCTGACCGGCAGCGGCGCGAGGCCGCCGCCCTGTGTAACCGACCGCCTCAGCCCGCCGCCGCGAAGGTTTCCGCCTGAGCCAACGCCCAGGCGCGCTTGAAGCGAGGATCCTCGGTTCCGTTGATGAGTTCGCCCGGCCGCAGTGACGGATAAAGCTTGTCGAACGACATCACCTCGACGCCAGACACGCGCCGCGAGAAATGCACCGGCTTCATTTCGTCGGGATGCATGAATCCGCCGGCCGCCGTCAGCTCGGCCAGCGCGTGCAGTGTCGCATGATGATAGTTGCAGACCCGTTCGAGCTTGTCGGGGATCACCAGCGCACGGTAGCGCGTCGGATCCTGGGTGGTGACCCCCGTCGGGCAGCGATCGGTATGACAGCTCAGCGACTGGATGCAACCGATCGAAAACATGAAGGCGCGCGCGGCGTTGCACCAGTCGGCGCCGATCGCCATGGCACGGGCGATGTCGAAGGCCGTGGCGATCTTGCCCGCCGCGCCGATCTTGATGCGGTCGCGTGCATTGATGCCGATCAAGGCGTTGTGAACGAAGTTGACGCCCTCACGCATCGGCATGCCGAGATTGTCCATGAATTCAAGCGGCGCGGCACCTGTGCCCCCCTCATTGCCGTCCACCACGATGAAATCCGGGTAGATGCCGGTCGCGAGCATCGCCTTGCAGATCGACAGGAATTCCCAGGGATGGCCGACGCAGAGCTTGAAGCCCGCGGGCTTGCCGCCGGACAGGCGCCGCATTTCGGCAATGAACTGCATCATGCCGACTGGCGTCGAGAACGCCTTGTGATAGGGCGGCGAGATGCAGTCCTTGCCCATGGGCACGCCACGGATCTCGGAAATCTCCTGTGACACCTTGGCCGCCGGCAGCACGCCGCCATGGCCGGGTTTGGCACCCTGGCTCAGCTTCAGCTCGACCATCCTGATCTGGTCGATGGTCGCGAGCTTCTCGAACTTCTCCGGATCGAAATTGCCGTCCGCGGTGCGGCAGCCGAAATAGCCGGAGCCGATCTCCCAGATGATGTCTCCGCCCATTTCACGGTGATAGGGGCTGAAACCGCCTTCGCCGGTATCCTGAGCGAAATCGCCCTTCTTGGCGCCGCCGTTCAACGCGCGAACGGCGTTGGGGCTGAGTGCGCCGAAGCTCATCGCGGAAATGTTGAAGATCGAGGCGGAGTAGGGCCTGGTACAGTCAGGGCCGCCGATGGTCAGGCGAAACTTCTCCGACGCCATCGGCTTCGGTGCCATCGAATGGTGCATCCATTCATAGCCCTCCTGATAGACGTCGTTCTGGGTGCCGAACGGCCGTTTGTCGAGGTCCATCTTGGCGCGCTGATACACCACCGCGCGAATGTCGCGGCTGAACGGCTTGCCGTCCTTCTCGCTTTCGAAGAAATACTGCCGCATCTCCGGCCGGATCTCCTCCAGCAGGAAGCGGATATGCGCCGAGATCGGATAGTTGCGCAGCACGGCGTGCCGCTTCTGGATCAGATCACGGAAACCGAGTGCCGTCAGCGCGCCGAACACGACCAGCGGCAGCAGCACGATATCGAAGGCCTTGTGGTCGACGATGCCGATGCCGAGCAGCAGCACGGTCACGACCGAACAGATTGTGAGGACAATGAAACGCGGCGTGAACGGCAGCATCAATGTATCCATAACCACCTCGTCTCCTGGCTCGGCCGGCACTGTTCACCCCCGGTCGCGCGGCCGCCCCGCGGTCGAACCGGGACGAGACTTATACACCATGCGCGGGCCGACAGGACGATCCTGCGTGATGCACTGCATCAAACCGCATGTGACCGGCTTCTGAAATGCGAAGAGCCGCGCAGGACCTGCGCGGCTCCTCAGTCCTCATTGCGATGCGCCGATCAGAGCAGGTGATAGAACAGGTAGTACAGGCTGCCCGACAGCACCATCGCGGCCGGCAGGGTCAGCACCCAGGCCAGGGCGATGTTGCGGATCGTGGCCCACTGCAGCCCCGATCCATTGGCGGCCATGGTGCCCGCGATGCCCGATGACAGCACGTGGGTGGTGGAGACCGGCAGGCCGTAACCATCCGCCGCCGCGATGGTGGCGGCAGCCGTGATCTCGGCGCAGGCGCCCTGGGCATAGGTCAGGTGGGTCTTGCCGATCTTCTCGCCGACCGTGACCACGATCCGCTTCCAGCCGATCATGGTGCCGAGGCCGAGCGCGATCGCCACCGCGATCTTCACCCAGGTCGGGATGAACTTGGTCGCAGCGTCCAGCGTGCCCTTGTAGCCGTTGAGGATATTGACCTCGTCAGCGCTGAGCTCGCTCTCCTTGTCCTTCATCAGGAAGCGGATCGCTTCCGAGGCGAGGTACATGTCGTTGCGGGTGTTGCCGACCGCTTCCGCGGGGAACTTGGCCAGCGAGCCATACTGTGTGACCTGCTGGCTGATGTCGCGCACCAGCACCGCCAGCGAGGGATAGGTGCCCTCGTTGATCTGATGGGCCGCGACATAGTTCGTCACCGCCGGACGCGGGTTGCCGAGCACATTGTAGCCAGCGGCCTTGCCCTCGATCACCTTGCTGGCAGCGGCCGAGCTCGCCACGAAATGCTCGGTCTGGCTCGCCGGCAGCGCGCGGTTGAGCGCGTAGGCGGTCGGCACCGTACCGATCAGGATCAGCATGATCAGACCCATGCCCTTCTGGCCGTCGTTGGAGCCGTGGAAGAACGACACCAGCGTGCAGGTGAGCACCAGGATGCCGCGGATCCAGATCGGCGGCGGCTGGTTGCCCTTCGGCTCGGCGAACAGCGCCGGCGCCGCGCGCAGCATCACGGTGCGCAGCACCAGCAGCAGCAGCGCGGCCAGCGCAAAGCCGAACAGCGGCGACAGCAGCAGCGCCTTGCCGATATTGCCGGCCTGCGACCAGTCCACACCGGAGGTGCCGCTGCGACCGTGCATCAGGGCATTGGTGATACCGACGCCGATAATCGAGCCGATCAGCGTGTGCGAGCTCGACGCCGGCAGGCCGAAATACCAGGTGCCGACATTCCAGGCGATCGCCGCGATCAGCAGCGCGAACACCATGGCGAAGCCGGCGCCGCTGCCGACCTGGAGGATCAGCTCGACCGGGAGCAGCGACACGATGCCGAACGCCACGGCACCGGACGACAGCAGCACGCCCAGCAGGTTGAACATGCCGGACCAGACCACGGCGACATGCGCGGGCATCGAACGGGTATAGATCACGGTCGCCACCGCATTGGCGGTGTCGTGGAAGCCGTTGACGAACTCGAAGCCGAGCGCGATCAGCAGCGCGACGAACAGCATGATGTAGGGCAGCAAGCTGGTCACGCGCGCGCCGGTGGCGTCGACGTCGACATAGATGCTGTAGGCAACGAACAGGAGCGCGGCAGCGACAATGCCGATGTAGATGACACCGGTCAGCGGGTGGAAGCCGCGATCGAGATCCGGTCCCTTCTGCAAGGCAGGCTCGATCGAGCCGGGTAAAGCAACGTCGCTCATGGTTAGGCCCCTGTTAATGGTACTGGGGGGAACCTTGACCGGCGCTGTTGAAATCTCGATGACAGAAACGGGAAAAAGCCGAAATTGCGTCCAGTCCCGCCGTTTTTGGGCCGCCTTCCGCGACGCGGCGAACTTTGATGTCCAAACATTGCTGCGCGGGCGCGCGACGCTATCAATAGCGCCACCGCACACTTGCGTCATCAATAGATAGTCGAAAGTCGCCCGCGCGGACGCCAGTGTCCCCGGTTCGCAAGTTCACCGCACTTGCAGCAACCTCCGTACCAGCTTGCGAACCGATCAGGACACTAGATCACGTCCATCACGATCTGCTCGGCGGCCACCTCGAGCTCCGCCGGGCGGGGCGCTGCCGTCGCGGCCGGGTCGATCACCACCGCCCAGTGCGGCGGCGCGCGATCCCTGACCCGCATCAGCCCCGCCAGAGAAAACCGCCTCTCGGTGCTGCAGGCATGCAGCGAGACCACGATGAAGTCGGGCCTGTCGGCGCTCCCCGCGTAGGGCAGCAGCAGCAGCTCGATGGTCACCGGGCAACCGTCCATGTCGGACACCGGCACGATCGCGAAGATCGGCAGCTCCGCCGCTACACATGCCTTCCAGATCGGCATCGCGACCTCGGCCATTGCCGGATCGAGGCAGTCACGAATGGTGCGCCCGGTCATCGCCGCATCATAGATGGCCCCGACGCGCTCGCCTGCTTTCAGGCAGCGAAAGTCGACGCCATCGCCGCTGCGCACCACTTCGCACAGCAGCAGGTCCAGCGCATCGCCGGCGCGCTCATTCGGCTCGAAGCTCGCGATGGTCGGCACCGCCCTGCCGGACCGCGCGCGAAACCAGTCGCGCACCAGGCTGACCTGCCGGATCGATCTGACGATGCTGATGTGCGATCTCTGGAATTGCATGCGGCTCATCGGCCTCGGAATCTCGAAATCAGGAGGCGGGAAAACGCGACTTATGCAGCAAAACGTCCATGGCGCGCAACGCGCGGACGACAGCTATAAATGATTCGTGTGCGCTGAGAAGCATATGATGACGCCGGCAAAGCACGCGCCAACGCCTGTGTCATCCATCACCGGCCGCGCCGATCGCGACCGGTGTTGAACAATCGATCTCAGGCCGATGGCGCTGCCTGCAGCGCGGACCACACCTTCATCGGCGTCAGCGGCGCATGCAGGTTCTTCACACCGGCGCCGCTCAGCGCGTCCATCACCGCATTGACCACACAGGGCGGGCCGCCGATCGCGCCGGACTCGCCGCAGCCCTTGGAGCCGAGCGGATTGGTGCGGCAGGGCGCCGATTCATCCAGCGTCACGCGGATATCGGGCACGTCGTCGGCGCGCGGGATGCAGTAGTCCTGATAGGTCGCGGTCAGCAGCTGGCCGTCCGGATCATAGACCACGCCCTCATAGAGCGCCTGGCCGATGCCCTGGGCGACGCCGCCATGGATCTGGCCGCCGACCAGCATCGGATTGACGGCGACACCGACGTCATCGACCGTGGTGTAGCGCGCCACACGCGTGATCCCGGTCTGCGGATCGATCTCGACCTCGCAGATATGGCTGCCGTTCGGCCAGCTCGGCCCGTCGACCTTGCCCTCGCTGTCGACGCTGAGTCGTTCGCCGGCCTCTCTCTTGGCGAGATCGAACAGGCTGACGCGGCGGTCCGTGCCTGCGACCGTCAGCCACCCGCCATTGTACTCGATGTCACCGACACCGGCCTCCAGCACATTGGCCGCGCTCTCGCGCGCCTTGGTGATCAGGTCGCTCGCCGACACCACCGCCGCGGTGCCGCCAACGAACAGCGAGCGCGAGCCGACGCTGCCAAAGCCCTGCGCGAGGTCCGTATCGCCCTGCACCACCTGGATCTTGTCCATCGGAATCCCGAGCGCGGCGCTGACCATCTGCGAATAGGCCGTCTCGAGCCCTTGCCCCATCGCCTGGGTGCCGGAATGCAGCACGACGCGACCGTCGCCGGTGGCATGCAGGCTGACCTTCTCGTTGTGCACGGTGCCGCCGGTCCACTCGATGTAGCTGGCAAGGCCGCGGCCGTAGAGCAGGCCCTTCGACTTTGCCGCACGCTTGCGCGCGGCAAAGCCGTCCCAGTCGGCAAGCTCCGATGCGCGGTCGAGCATATGCGCGAACGCGCCGCTGTCGTAGGTCTGGCCGGTCGCGGTGCGATAGGGCATCTGGCCCGGCTTGATGAAGTTGATCTTGCGCAGCTTGCGCGGATCCATGCCGATCTGCCGCGCGGCGGCGTCCATCAGCCGTTCGACGATGTACACCGCCTCGGGGCGACCCGCGCCGCGATAGGCGCCGACCGGCGCGGTATTGGTCATCACCGCCTTGACGTCGATGTGCACCAGCGGCAGGTCGTAGGTGCCGGTGGCGACGAACGGCCCGAGGATCAGCGGGATCAGCACGCCGGTGCCGCTGAGATAGGCACCGGTGCCGCCGATCGAACGCACACGGAATGCCTGCACCCGCCCCTTGGCGTCGAGCGCGAACTCCGCGGTCGACGTCAGATCGCGGCCATGGGTACCGCCGAGGAATTCGTCGGTGCGATCACCGCGCCAGCGCACCTTGCGCTTCAGCTTCACCGCCGCGTAGGCGACGACGCCGTCTTCCGGATAGACGCCGGTCTTCTGGCCGAAGCCGCCGCCAATGTCGCCGACGAGAATATGCACGCTGTCTTTCGGACGCTTCAGCACCGCATCCGCCAGCGTGTCGCGGGTGGTGGTCGGCGTCTGGGTCTGCATGTGCAGCGTCAGGCGGCCGGTCTTGGCATCGACCTCGGCGATGGTCGAGCGCGGCTCCATGGCGGCCGGCGCGAGGCGCTGGCTGACGACATCGAGCGACACCACATGGGCCGCGGCCTTGAACGCCGCCTCGACCGCCGCGGCGTCGCCATAGCTGGTGGCGGCGACGATGTTGTCCGGCGCCTGCGGCCACACCGCCGGCGCACCCGGCGCGATCGCCGCCTGCGGATCGGTGACGGCCGGCAACACCTCATAGTCGACCGCGATCGCTTCCGCCGCAGCCTGCGCGGCCGCGCGCGACGTGGCGACCACCGCAGCGACGGCCTCGCCGGTGAAGCGCACGACCTCGTGCGCCAGCAGGCGGCGCTCGGGGAAGGTCATCGGCGAGCCATCGGGCCGCTTGAACACCGGCAGGGTCGGCAACGAGCCGATGCCATCGGCCATGAGATCAGCGCCGGTGAAGATCGCTTCCACACCGGGCATCGCCCGCGCGGCGGCGGTGTCGATCGCGGTGATGCGGGCATGGGCGTGCGGGGAGCGCAGCAGCACCAGCCACAGCGCGTCGGCATGCGCGATGTCGTCGACATAACGGCCGTGACCGGTGACGAGGCGCTGATCCTCGACACGCCGCACCGGCTGGCCGGCGCCGAACCGCAGCTCCTTGGGCAGAATATTCATCGCGTCATCCCTCTCGCAAGCCGGCCGCAGGAGGCCTCGCCGGCTGGTCGCCGCTCGGGGACGTCAGGCCGTCGCAAGGAATGCCACCCGACGAAATTTCGCGAGGCAACGCACGATGACCCCGCCTCCGGCGGACAGTTCGGTTCGATGTATTGCGACGGCACGATGAACGCAACGGGCAACCCCCATGGCAGTCACCCCGCCGTAACCGGCGTCGCCGCCTACGCACGCGGCGCCTCAGTGTCCATCCACCAGCCTGCGACAGGACGGGCTGAGCTTGTCGTGGTTCTGCAGCAGGCATTGATGGACGGCCATATCGCCATCGCTCATCACCTTGCGGCAGTGACGCGACACATCATGGGAGCAGGCCCGCTCCTGCGCCTTGCGCGTATCGTCCTGGGCACGCGCCGGACCTGCGACGCCCGTGACGGTCGGGACAAGGGCGAACAGCACAGCAAGGCGGGACCATGTCGGCGCGGAATGCTTCATGACGGCCCTCAAGATCTCACGGAATGAAGACCCCTTACCCTATCCGATAGCTGGCCCTGCGGGTACCCAGGAAAGGGCCGCGTGACGCTCCGCACCGCCAGAGTAGCGCTCCGGCCCCGGCCAGACAGCGGGGTTTTCGTGGGCTCGCCATGCTGCATGCCCCGAGGGGGCGACGGCCCGCGCCGGATACGACACCGGGCCTGGCGCTCCTCCGGGCCCGGCAGGCCGCCGGCGACGCCGGCCCAGCCCCTACGCCGCGGACCGACGGTCGACGCGCGACACCGCGACGAACGAGACCACGGCGCACAGCATGATATAAACTGCGATCGAGGCCCAGTTGCCGCTGAATTCGCTCAGCAGCCAGGTGGCGACCAGCGGCGCCGTTCCGCCGGCGACCGCGGCGCCGATCTGGGAGCCGAGGGTGATGCCGGTGTAGCGCACCCGGGTCGAGAAGATCTCCGACATCAGCGTGCCCAGCGTGGCGACGATCGGCGCCCAGATCAGGCCGACAGTGACGACGGTGGCGAGCGTGATGCTCCAGGGCTGGCGCAGGTCGAGCAGATAGAAATAGGGAAACGCGAACGCCGCCATCAGCACGGTGCCGGTCAGAAAGACGGCCTTGCGACCGATCCGGTCCGACAGCCCGCCCATGATCGGGATCATGCAGACGGTGACCAGTGACGCGATGGTGATGGCGTTGAGCACCGTCACCTTCTCGAACTTCAGCGTGCCCGTGGCGTAGCCGACGACGAAGGTGGTGAAGACGTAGAACGGCGCGGTCTCCACGACCTTCGCGCCGGTCGCGATCAGCACCTCGCGCCAGTGATAACGCACGGTGTCGATGAGCGGGATCTTGGCGACATCGCCGCTCTGCTTGGCCTTCTTGAAGTCCGGCGTCTCGTCGATGCCGTTGCGGATCCACAGCCCCAGGAACACCAGCACCGCGCTGAGCAGGAACGGCACACGCCAGCCCCAGGCGATGAATTCGGCGTCCGGCAGGATCGACATCAGCGTCATGGCGAGCGTCGCCAGCAGCATGCCGAGCGGTACGCCCATCTGCGGGATACTGCCGGCGAAGCCGCGACGATTCTCGGGCGCGTACTCATAGGCCAGCAGCAGTGCGCCGCCCCATTCGCCGGAGATGCCGAGGCCCTGGATCACGCGCAGCGTCACCAGCAGGATCGGCGCCCACACGCCGATGCGGTCATAGCCCGGCAGCAGGCCGATCAGGAAGGTCGCAAACCCCATGCAGGACAGCGTCAGCACCAGCGTCTTCTTGCGGCCGATGCGGTCGCCGATATGAGCAAACACGAAGCCGCCGAACGGCCGCACGAAGAACGGCAGCGAGAAGGAGAGATAGGACAGCAGCAGCGCGACGACAGGGTCGTAGTTCGGGAAGAACAGGCGATTGAAGACGAGGCCGGCCACCGTGCCGTAGAGAAAGTAATCGAACCACTCGATGGCGCTGCCGGTCAGGCTGGCGAACAGGACCTTGGTTTTCAGTCCGTCGCCGATAGAGGCCGGCGCGGCGGCCACCTCCACATTGGTCGTGCTGCTCATGTTGATTCCCCCTTATGTCCGATCTTTGATGTTCGGGGGGACGCGACGCGTCCCCCCGCAGGCGATGTCGGATCGCTTGTTGGCGCGGCGCGATGGCCTCACGCGGCCGGGCGCGCGAAGGCCTGCAGATCCGCAATGGTGCGGGTGATGACGGCCAAGACCTGCGCCCGTTCTTCGCCGACCAGCGGCAGGCGCGGCGCGCGGGTCCATTCCGGCGCGCCATAGACGAGGTGCTCGGCGAGCTTGATGTACTGCACCAGCTTGACATGGGTATCGAGATGGAAAGCCGGCGTCATCAGGCGGTAAAGCCCGAGCGCCTCGGCAAAGCGGCCCCTGGCGCAGAGATTGAAGATGCCGACGCACTCCCGCGGCCAGGCGTTGGTCATGCCGGAGACCCAGCCGGTAGCGCCCAGCGCCATGCTCTCGACGATCAGGTCGTCGACGCCGCAGAAGATCTGGAAACGGTTGCCGAGCGCGACATACATGTCGGTGATGCGGCGGATGTCGCCGGTCTCTTCCTTGATGCAGACGATCGACGGCGTATCCGCGAGCTCGGCCAGGATGGCAGGCGTGACGTCGACGCCATAGGCGATCGGGTTGTTGTAGATCATGATCGGCAGCGGCGTCGCCGCGGCGATCGCCTTGTACCAGGCCGCGGTCTCGCGCGGATCGGTCTTGTAGCCGAGGCTCGGGAACACCATCAGACCCTCGGCGCCGAAGCGCTCATAGGCGCGGGCAGAGGCGGTCGCCGCCTCCAGCGAGATCTCGGCAAGACCCGACAGCAGCGGCACGCGGCCGTCGACGACCTCGGCCGCGGCGCGGATCACGCTCTCCCGCTCCTCCGGGCGCAGCGAGGCGTTCTCGCCCAGCATCGGCAGCACGATGACCCCGGACACGCCGCTCTCGATCAGCCGGTTGATGCTGGCTTGCGTCGCCTTGAGGTCGACGGCGCCGTCCTCTCGCATCTTGGTGGTGACGGCAGGGAAAACGCCCTTCCAGACGGTCATCGACAGGTATCCTTTCCTCGTTCGGACCGCTTTGTGTCCGCTTTGTGATTGGATCCAATCTACAATTAGACAAAATCAGATGTCCAGCTTCATTTGCGGGCGGCGGCGTGGTATACTCAACGCCTGAAATAACTTTGTAATTTCAGATTGTTATCCGAATCTGGAGGCAATCTGCCCGACCGATGGCTGAACATGTCGCCGAGACTGCCCTCTCCGAAAGCACACCGGATCAAGCGCCAGAGCATCCCGGACTCGCTGGCGGAGTCCCTGCGCGAACGCATCCTCAACGGCGAGTTCAGGGAGGGCGACCCGCTGGTGCAGGAGACCATTGCGGCCGAATACGACGTCAGCCGCATGCCGGTGCGCGAGGCACTGCGTCAGCTGGAAGCATCAGGCCTCGTCAAGCTGACGACCCACAAGGGCGCAGTTGTCACCTCCCTGCCCAGCGAGCAGATCAGCGAGCTGTTCGACCTGCGAGCGATGCTGGAATGCGACCTGCTGGCGCGGGCGCTGCCCCACATCACGACAGATGATCTCGCCACCTCCCGCGCGGTGCTGGCGCAGCTCGAGGACGCCTATCACCGCGAGGATGTCGGCTCCTGGGGCCGGCTGAACTGGGAATTCCACCGCAGCCTGTATCTGCCCGCCAACCGGGTGCAGACGCTGGCGGTGGTGCAGGGTATCAACCTGCAGACCGATCGCTACATCCGCCTGCAGCTGCTGCTGACCGGCGCGGTCGCCGACGCCGAGGTCGAGCATCGCGAAATCCTGCGGCTGTGCGAGGAAGGCGACGCCGAGCACGCCGTGCCCTACCTGAAGCGCCACATTCTGTCGGCAGGCCGCAACCTGCTGGCGGCGATCAAGGACCGCCACGCCGCGGATGCGGCGTAGCGATGCCGCACGCGCGGGCGGCGTCCATCAGGACGCGCCGCGAAAGCGGCGGAACGTCATTTATCGGCGTGAGGAAAAGGCGCTGGCGATCCCGGGAAGACTCGAACTTCCGACCTACGGTTTAGGAAACCGTCGCTCTATCCGGCTGAGCTACGGGACCGACGGCCCCTGCATAGCAAAGCCGGGACGAAGATGCTACCCGCGCGACGGCGCCTGTCACGATCTCGACGTCACCTGGCTGCCACAAGTCCTGATCGCCTGGTCATGGCATAGCGGCCCGCCTTCACACAGGCCACGACAACGGCGACCAGGCAGCGCAGCCATGGCTGACCGACAATCGCAGCGTCCCAGCCCATGCCAACCGACTACAAACACGCACTTCGATCACTGACCTGCAGTCTGGTCAGCTTTCGGTTCTGATCGACCGACCAATTGACCGAGACTGTCACGCCGCAGACGAGGCTGGACCACTGGTACGTCATCCACCGTGTATCTGGAGGGCACTCGCCGAAGCGAACCACACGACCTTCCCTCGCTTCCAGCCGGCAAGCATAGAGCGCAGGCTCGTCCTTGAAACCCTGCCTTAGCAACACGGACCTCAGCAGCGCTTCGTCCGTACCATGCGGAAATCTGGCGTTGAGGGTATCCGTCATCTGCTGATCTGCACCTGCAAACCGCGCCGCATCGCCGAGTATCGCCGGCGGCCCCCAATTATAGCTGAAGTACAGCCAGACTGCGCCGGCGCCGAAAGGCGAGAATATGAGCGCAAACGAAACCCACAGCGCCCAACGCTGCTCATTGAGCGCAAACTTGCGCAGCGCGAAAGCGAACGATGCGATCAAAAGCACGACCGATACCGGAACAAGGTAAGTGTAGCGGGCCAGTGTGACCGCAAGCAGACCTGTCAGCAGGCTTCCGGCGAAGCCGACCAGATTTCGCCTCACGATCGCCAACAGGGAAGCCGCGATCGACATACAAAGGAAAACAAAAATCCCTTGATCCGGCCAAAACATCCCGCGCTCCCACAGCCGCTGAGGACCAGTAGTAACCTAAACTCTCGCTTCAGTGTAAGCGACCGATAGTGCGCTGGCCTGCTTGAGACCTCGAAACCAGAGGCCACCTATGGGAGCGGACAACCAACCGACAAGCGGATGCCAAAGCGGCACCGCAGCCGTCACGCCTGGCGACCGCAGCAGAACACCCGGACTGCAGGTGCAGCAAAGTGAAGATGCCTGGCGGCCTCGCCGTTGAGCAGGCCATTCTTCGCGCGCCCCCGAATGGCTAAAGCCGCGGTTGAGAACCCGCCGCCGATATCACCTTTTGATGACGTTGCCGCCCTGTCATACGGGGCCTCGGTCCAGCTATCGCGACCTAGCTCCCGCACAGCTGCCGCGCGTCCAACAAACGGCGAACGGGACCATCATGTGACGCGTCGCACACTGGCTTGGCCAACGTCAGCGCCTCGCCGCGACGGGCATCATCGAGCGAGGCTGCCAGCATCGCCCTGAGCGGGACTCCGACCGCCGGCAGAAGCGGCCGCCATGCATCCTCTTCCGCAAGTCCCGCACGAGCCTCTCGCTCGGCGCCGGCACGATCGTTCAGATCGAGCAGGCGCCCGGCGAGCATCAGATGCGCGCGCGGATCACGCGGATACTGCTTCACGAGATCCTGTGCTCTTGCGGTGACTTCCGCGGCACTCTTCGGGTATCGTTCGGCAGGAATGAATTGCGCCATCAAGGAAACGCTCTCGTAGTTTCGCGCAACGCCGAACACCGGATAGGCCAACGCCAGCGTGGACACGCAGGCGATGGCCGCAGCGATCCTGCGGCCGCTCGGCAGCGGTGATGCCGACGACCAGACGGCCAAAATCAACAGCCCGGCCGCCACGCCGCCAACGGCGCCGCCGAAGTGAGCGCCATAGTCGACCTTCTTTCCACTCAGCGCGCCCGTGAGCGGCAGCAATGCCGGAATCAGCACATAGATCGCATTCCTCTGCAGGGTTGCTCTCAGTCGACCTACCGGAAAATGCCGGCTGGTCACCAGCATGGCGGCAAACAGCCCCGTGATCGCGCCGGACGCTCCGACCGAGACGATCGAAGCGCCATTGAACATCAACGATCCCAGCGATCCGCACACCGCCCCCGCGGCATAGATCAGTCCGAACCAGGCGCGCCCAACCAGATGTTCGTAGCGAAGCCCCGCGACGAACAAAGCGACGCAGTTGAGCAGGAGATGCATGATATCGATGTGCAGGAACGGCGCCGAGAGCAGCCGGTACCAATCGCCTGCGATGACGAGCGATCGCGCCAACCCGCCCATCGCCACCAGCGTCGCGATCGACGGCTGCAGCGGCCCGGTCAGCGGACCGACTCCGAACCTGATCTCGGCTGCGAAAACCGCAACCAGCACGGCCAGGATCGCGACCGTCAGGACCGGAAATGTCTTTGGCGCCGTCGCCACCGTGGGCGGCACGAGGTCGGCGTCCGCCTCACGCGGCGACGCCAGGAGACGTTCGATGAAGGCGGCAAGCCCGACCGACCTGATCAGCGGGCGATGCGAGCTCCAGACCCGCCCGGACGCCGGATCGACCGTCATCGCGACGGGAATGACTTTCGCACGCCACTTCCGCTTGTAGGTGTGTAGCCGCTGCTCCTGCCCCGGCGATGGCGGGCCGATCTCGATGATCGTGATCGACAGCGGCATCTTCGCGCCGTTGACACGGCCGGTATAGTGCAGACAGCCGTCGCCGATCTGCCGGACATCCTCGACAGACAGCGCGAACTCCCGGCCCGGATGCGCCTCCCGATCGACCAGGCAGACCATGTTCAGCGTAAGACCATCCGACATGGTCAGCACGACGTCGCTGGCCAGGGCCAGTCCTGTGGCCTTCGGCACATGCGTGATACGATAGCCTTTCTTCGCCACGAGCTGCTTTGCGAGATAGCTGCAGAACGTGTCCACCGACATCACCGAGCCTCGCGCGTGAAGCTCCGGCCCATCACTGTCCGACATTAAAAGCATCCCGATGAAAATAACGACGCCCGCACGGGCAGGCGCCTCGATCAGAAAATTGAATACAAGGAAGACTACACCAAAAACGTACTGCGGAAAGCAGGTTGTGGCGCGGCTGCACAGCCCGGCTGTTCAGGATCCCGCCGTGCGGGCTTTGTCACGGACAGGTCGTCACCTGATTGCTGCAGATCCCGGTCACCCAGCCGCGACGCGGCGGCTCGCCGGTGAGATGCGCCGTCACCTCGGCATACGTGCCCGAGCAGCTGTGGACATGGTCGATGATCGCCGAATCCGGGCCGCTCGATCCGTCGCGCGACTGCAGCTTGGCGGATATGGCGCCATCGGCCTTCGGCGCCCGCCGCAGCTCCGGACGGTTGATCGTAAACCGCACTTTGTCGCCGAACACCCAGCCCGGCCCGGCGAACACCAGTCGATCGCCCTTGCCGCTGCCGTAGTCGACAACCCTGACGTCCCTGACCAGCAGCCAGCCATCGCGGCTGCCCATGATGCGAAATTCGGCCGCGTAGGAATCGCCGTCCTGCTGCTCCGGCGGCGGCACCCGGGCAATGACGGCAGCATCCAGCCGCGGCGCAGCCCGCACATTGAGGCCGGCCGGATCGCTATCGCTCGACCAGCCGGCAATGGCGCAGGCCGTCGCGCCGCTCGTATCCACGGGCGTCTCCGACCGCGCGGCGCCGGCGCAGAGGCAGGCGGTGAGCCCCACGATCGTCAACCCCAACAGTCCTGTTCTCATATGCATCTCGCTTGTCGCGTTTCATATCGGAAAGAGAGTCGCATGAGAAACAAGGGAAGTTCAAAGATGCCGCCCGCCTTCGCAGGTTCCATGGCCCGCCTGCTTCATCCATCGACTGTCCAAAAGTGACGATGGTCACCTTCCGCGGGTAGGACGCTCCCCCTAACGTCCGCTCGGCCCGCCACAGGAGGGGTGATGCGAACGACCGCGCCGATTGGAACAGCCTTGATGATGACCGCGCTCATGCTCGGCGTGAGCGAAACGAGCGCGCGAGCGGACGACGCTCGCGGTGAGCCGTCGCAGCAGAGCGCTGACGTGCAGCAGGATAAACAACGCCCGCAGCCCGTCAGAGTTATTCTGCCGGCCCCGTGGGAGCCGATCGCACCTGCCCGACCGACCACCGCTCAACGACAGTCCCGCACCAACTGAAGCGACGCAGCGGTACGACCAGTGCTCGCAACGCTAGGCGGGTTTCCCGTGAGTCTGTCCAGCGCGTTACCGCCGCTTCTCAGCTCACCGCCAGCCGAAAGCGAATATCCGTGCTGGCAATGACGCGTCGATCAGGCGTCATGATGGCCACGTCCACCACGTGCAGCGACTTCGGGCGGTCGTAGATATATTTGAGATGGGATGGCTGCCCGAATTCGGGTGTGACAATGAAATCCCCGGACCGCAGCGCCCCCACCACCAGCTTGACCGCATCACGGTTCAGGAGCGACGAGCCGAACAGGGCGTCAATGAGCGCCGCCAGCGTCATCCCGTTCGTCAGCATCACGCGCGCAATATCGTCGCCGAAGTCCTGCCTCAGGACGTGAATAATCGCTGCGATGTTCTCAGGATCGCGCATCCCTCCGTTATAGGGCAGGTCCCCGCGCCACATCCAAACGTAGCGGCAAAATCCGGTGGACAAGCGCACGCGACAAAGCCGGCGCGAAATTCGGGAACGACGCCTCGTGGTCGGCCGCGCCTCATCGACACGACGCGAGGTCGAACGCTCCGCAAGGTTCCCAAGCGGCGCGCTCGCTGGCAGACCGTCCGTCACTCCGCCGGAGGCGCGAGCAATCGCCTGAAAAGAAGGCTGCCGCCGGCATGGCGCAACTCCGGATGCCAGGGGATCTCGGCACGCCCGACCTCCTCGAAGCCGGCGCGACGGTAGAGCGCGATGGCGCCGGCGTTGTCCGCCCAGACATGCAGCGTCACCGACGGAAACGACTGGCGGCGCGCGTCGTCGATGACAGCACCGAGCAGCGCCTCGCCAATGCCGCTGCGCCGATGGCCGCGGGCTACGGCGATGTCATTGAGGAAATAGCTGCCGGGATCACAGAGCTCGGTGCGCGGACGCAGAAGCGCTTCGCGCTCGGTCGGCGGCGCGCGACCGGCCTCTTCCTGGATCAGACGCGCCGGAAATGCACTCGCCATGCCGACGATCTGCCCGCGTGACACTGCGACCAGAGCATGCCGGTGTGACATCGTCCCGGTCGGCGCGGCGATCAGGTCGCGGGAGATGCGCAGCGGGTCCGCCGTCGGATCGAGCTCCCGCAGCAGGAACGTAAACGTATCGCCGCCGGCAAGGCCGGCGAGTTTCGCGATCGCCCTGGCATCGTCGATCGTTCCGCGACGAATGACGCAGCGCCGCGACCCCGCAAGGTCTGCCGCGGCGGCCGCGCCAGGCCGCGTCGGGCTTGCCCCCCTCGCGGACGCCGTGCCGTTTCGTTGAGTCGCGGGAGTGATGCGAACGGGCATCGCGCTGTGTTCCACTCGCATCGAGATTGGCGGGTTGAATACCGACGCTAGAAGCGCATCACGCGTGCGCCAAGAGCACAGCGCTGTCGCGACATGAACAGAAGTTATTGGAAACTATTGGAAATATCGCGTCGACACGCGATCCGGCGGGAACCTGCCGCGGCACGACGGCGACACCGCGACGACATCGGCTGGACGTATGGTTGGATTGCGGAGATCCTCAAGGCGCGACAATCTCCGGTATTTCACGTTGCCATTTTCAAGAAGGAGCATTTCTCATGACCCGCCTCATTGCCTGCCTGATAGCATCGGCCCTGATATGCAGTCCGCATCCTGCGCTGTCTGCCGGCGCCTCCGGTGGCAGCGGACTGCGCGGCAAACATCTGGTGCTGTCCTGGAGCGACAATCGCGTCGAGAAGATCATCGCGAGCGGTGAAGAGCACCCGATCAACCAGCGATCGGTCGTCACGGTCTATGTCAGTGCCGAGGGACGCTTCTTCAGCCAGTTCGGCCGCAGCGCCGGACGCGGCATCATCGATCACAAGGAGGTCTCCGGCGACCGCAACATGCTGCACTGGCGGAACGAGGGGGCAGCGCTGATCGCCGATCAGACCTTCGTACGTGGCGTGCGCCGCCTCATCGTCACGTTCGACGCCGGCTACAGCTCCTGCACGCTGCGCGTGCTCCACGGCAAGGAAGCCGGGTCATCGAACATCACGTATCTCACCATGGACCGCAAGGTTCCGGTCGAGGTGGCCACCATCACGGTCACCTCGACATCTTGCAGCATCGCGACGGGCAACCCGTTCGCCTGAACGCGACCGCCCGATACGGCCACGTCAGGCGCCGGGCGTCGCAGCCCGCCGCCTGACAAGCCCCCACATCAGCAGGACGACCAGCGTGATGGCCGCCGCCAGCAGGCTGGTCCAGGTCGCCAGACGCTGCCACAGCGGCTGCGCGAATGCGAACGGCCGATAGTTGCGGAACGCTTCGGCATCGGCGGCCTGAGCCAGCGTGAAATGATCCCCCGGCCGGCATTGGTTCTCGGCACCGAACAGATAGCAGGCGGGATTCTTCAGGTTGAGCACGCCACTGACCGTCTGGTCCACCCGCCCGAGCCGCAGGGGCGCGACAGGAAACTTCTCCCGTCGATAGCCGAGCAGCGGTTGGTAGCAGTCGAGCTGAGAGCCTCCGGCGATCATCGCGTCGTTGGACATCACCATGAAGCGATCGGTATCGACGATCGCCTCGATCGGCGGCACGACGCCCGTGGCGCGAGCGCGCGCATAGGCAGCCTCGATCGGCTTCGATTGATATGGCTGGCCGGCGTAGTAATCCCGTTCGGTCAGCGCATTCTGCAACACCACCCCACCGAGGCAGAGAACCGCAGAGGCCGTGCATAGACGTGGTCTTGCCGCTTCCGGCCACGGTATGCCATCGAGCGCGAGCGAGGCGAGCACGATCACGACCGGGATGTAGGCACAGAAAAAGCGCAGAAGACTGCTGCTGTTGCCGAAGTAGGGCAACGACTTCAGAAAGCCGGTCCAGACCGGCGCGTGCCAGTTCAGCAGCAGGGGACACGCCAGCAGCATCGCGATCGCCAGCAGCATCAGGATACGGTGTCCGGACAGCGGCTTCCAGCGACGGCGATGCACAAGCCCGACGACCACGGCCACCACCAGCAGCAACGCCGGCACGATGGAGACACCGTACTCCCATTCGTTCCGCTCGAACGGCCACATCGTGTTGGCGAGCTGCGCATTGGGATCTGCCGGGACCGACACGAACAGCATCTGCGCCACCATGCGCAGCAACAGCAGGAAATCGGGCACGCCCGGCAGCGGATACTGATCACGCGGGAAATGCGCCAGCAGCGCCAGCTCCGCGGTCAGCTTGCCGGCACAGAGCAGCAGCGACAGGAGGCCGGCGGCGGCGAGCCGCAACCACGGCTCCCATCGCCAGCCGAACCGCAGGGCATGCACCAGCAGGATGACCGCCGTAGCCAGCAGCACCGGCGGAATGCCATGAACCATGCCCGACTGGAACATGTAGGCGAGGCAAAGCCCCGCCACACAGATCCGGCCGAGGCGCGCCAGCACCGGCTCGGGCGCCCTCCCCACCGGCAGCAGCATCAGGACCATCAGTGGCGCCAGCGCGAAGGCATGGAACGTGAGGTGGCCGATCAGCACGCGGTAGATGAAGAAACCGTTGAACACGAACAGCCCTGCCGCCAGCACCGCCGCCGCGCGAGAGGTGCCGAAGCCGACCCGCATCAACCCATACGCCCCGCACAGTGCAATCAAGGCGAACAGGCAGAAAGTGACCTGGATGGCCCGCACCGGCGACATCAGGATCACGAGCGCCTGCGGCAACGAGAGGTAGGCGACATTCGGATCAGGGAAATAGGGAAAGCCGCCGCATTGCGCCGGCGAGAACCATGGCAGGATCCCCACCCCGTTGTGCAGGAACCAGTAGTAGCCGGCCAGCATGTTGGGGAGATGCAGACCATAGTCATGGCCCATCGTCCCGATTGCTGTCGGCAGAAACGGCAGGAAGATGGACAGGCAGGCGAGATACGCAAGGCCGCACAAAAGGCCGGCGACCGGCCGGCTCATGCCTTCTCGATCATCATGGCGCACTTGAGATCTCGCGGGTACATCGACTGGATCGCGCCGCGGCCCGTGGACGCGAACACGTGTAAGGCGAACAAATCCTAACCACCACAACAGGAGACTTTCAGCACCGATTCGCGATGATTGCCAGGCAATGTATCTCACGGAGGCGGCAACGCCATGGGGGATGGCGCAACCCACGAACAGTCCGCAAAGGGATACCGCTATCGGTATTCGAGAACGCCACCGAACGGTATCTTCGCTTGCCGCGGCCGATCATCGGCACATGGTTCGATCACATCGTCCGATGAAAGCGTCGCGCGCGGCCGAATCGTTGTCCGACGGCCGCCCTCCCCGACACCACAGCGCCGCCGGGCTTGCGCCCGGCCGGCGCCGGGACACGATCAGAGCGTTGGGACCGATTTCGGCGCCTTGAGCATGATCGGCGCCGCCGGATAGCTGAAGGTATCGCCGGCTTTGACATGACCGGCGCGGTCGACCTCGATGGTCGCACCGGAAATGGTGTCGTGGTCGATCGTCAGCGTCATGAAGCCCCAGGACTGGGCGGCGACATATTTCAGCACCGCACCGGAATCCTGTGCCGCGTCCCCGGGCGCCGAATGCACCGCATGCAGGTTGTGATAGCCGCCATTGCCACTGACGATGAACGGCGTCGGACCACCCGGCGCGATGGTCTGCTCGATGCGCTGATAGTTATGGACGTGGCCGGACAGCGCCAGGTTGGGCACTCGCCCGGTATCGCGAATCGCGTTCTCGAGCACGTCGGCCATCTTCGAGCTGCCGCTGTGATAGACATCGAACGAATAGATCGGATGATGAAGCGCGAAGATCAGCGCCCGATCCGTCGGCGCGGTGGCGAACTCATTGGTGACCCATTGCTGCTGCACCGAATCGATCGAGCCGCCTTCCGGCACATTGGTGTAGAGGCCAACGATGGTGGCGTATGGCGTGACCAGCGTCCAGTACACGTTCGGCAGATTGAGCTGTACCCGCGGTGCGTCCTTCGAGATCGGATCGACGTCGGGATGCTCCTGCATGAAATACTGCACCCAGCCATCGAGCGATGTCTGCTGCGCGGGGTCATCCACCTCGCCGTCATGATTGCCGGGAATGGAGAAAATCGGCACGTCGTAGTGCGAATAGGGTTCGTAGAACTGGGCGTAGTAATCGTCCTTCATGCCGGTGAAGTAGACGACATCGCCGACATGATAGCAGAACCTCGGCTTTGCACCCCTGGCGTCGGACAGGTGAGAGATCATCTGCTCGGCGACGTTGCTCTGGAACTCGCCGTCCTGCACGCCACCGGTGTCGCCGACCACATGAAACACCATCTTCTTGTCCTGCGCGATGGCCGCGGCGATATCCGGGAAGGACTCGGAGAGGTCGTAATGATAAGGCGGCAGCCCGAGCGGGCGCGGCAGCGGCTGATAACTGACATTGCGATGGCTGACCGGGTGCAACGGGCTGACACCCGAATGGGCCTGCGAGTGCTTCGGCTTGGGCCGCGGCCGAACCTCGCCGGGGCGGATCACACTGCGGGACGCGACGTTGGTGGTCTTTGCGGAATGGGCCATGTCGAAATTCCTCAAATGATCAAAAGCGCGCTCAGAAGCGGCACCGATGACAGCACGGCCAGCGGCGTCACCCAATCGATTCGATTCAAACAGATTTCAATGACATACAAACGGCAAGACGCTGCCGCCGGAGCGTCAGGCCTGGCGCCGCGACGCTCCACGCGCGATCACGGGCAGCGCGATCCAGCCGCCTCGTTCAGCCCGGCGGGTTCGCGCGGCTGCCCTGCACGACAGCGATATAGCGCGCACGCGCATCCGGCGACACTGCGCCGCGCGCGGTCAGATGATGCAGGCAGTTCATCGCGAGGTCGAACGAGCCGTAACAATGATGCGCGATGACGGCGAGATGCTTGAGCTGCTCGACCTCCATCGCATCCGGCTTCATGAAATCGCGGACATAGACCACGTCGGCTTCGACCAGCTGATTGAACGCCGCCGCCGGATTCGACCCCTGCATTGGCGCGATCATCTTCTTGTTGATGGCGGCGAACATGTGCGGGACGAAGCCCAGGCCGCGCAATTCGAGATCGATGTCGCCGAACACCGGCTGGCCCTTGTAGAGCGGGATGAACGACACTTCGGTCTGCACCGCCACCGCTTTCGCGAGGCGCGCGCGGCCGCTCCTGAACACCGACAGTTCCGATCCCTGGATGTCGATCTTCAACAGGTCGAGATCGGCAATCTCGACGATGTCGTCGAGCCTGCGGGTTTCAACCGCGATCTCGCGCACCACCGTTCCAAGCTCGGTGAAACGCGGGAAGTGCCGCAGCGGCACCTCATCCGGCTGCAACAGGCTGGCAAAGCCGATGCCGCGGCAAAGCTTCAGCGTGTGGCTGCCACCATCTCCCACGGCGTAGGGCAGATAGGTTTCCAGATCGCTCTTGGCCGCATCCAGCGGCGCCAGCACATCGGGAAACGGATCGAAGCCGATCAGCCGGCATAACCGCTGCTGCAACAGCGACTTGTAGGGCGGATCACCATCGATCGGGTTGGCGCCGACATCGACGATGCTGGTCAGCCGCGCCGGCTTCAGCAAGCCGACCAATGTATCGCCGATCTCTTGTGCCATCGTCTCGCTCTCTGAACGCCATTCTGCCGCAGCGCAGCGGCGGCGCATGGAGCCGCTCCCCTAGCGCAGGTCTCGGGGAGCAACTAACATGCGACGGAACGCTCAACAATGACACTGCAAAAGCCATCTGGGGAGGACTTGGGAATGTCGATCCGCCGTCATGTCGCAGCCATGCTGGGGACTGCCGCCCTGCTGGGAGTCACTGTGACCATCGCGCAGGCCGCGCCGTTCATGGTCGTCGGCACGGACGAAAAGGCGCAGTGGGATGCCGACGGCAAGGTGCTGTTGTCGCCCGCCGGCAAGGACGCCGTGCTGGTTGTCGATCTCGCCAAGCCGGAAAGCCCGAGGATCGTTGCGACACTGCCACTGAAGAATTCGGTGGTCGGCCCGCCGGTCAACATCGATATCGACCCGACGGGATCGGTCGCCCTGGTCGCCGACTCGGTCGACGTGGTCAAGGACGGCGACGCACTGAAGCAGACGCTGGACAACAAGATCTACGTCATCGACCTCAAGGCCAATCCGGCCAGGCTGGCAGGCACCGTCACCACCGGCAAACAGCCATCGGGCCTCAGCTTCAGCCCGTCGGGCAAGATGGCGATGGTTGCCAACCGGGGCGATAATTCGATCTCCGTGCTGGCGGTCAACGGCACCGACGTCAAGGTCGTCGACACCGTCGCCATGGGCGACAGCGTCTCGCAGGTGGTGTTCACGCCGGACGGCAAGCGCGCGCTTGCCACCAAATTCCCGGCCCACAAGCTCGCGGTGCTCGATATCGCCGGTGACAAGGTCAGCTACAACAAGCTCGACCTGCCCACCGGCCTGTGGCCTTACAATGTCGTGGTCGATCCCAAGGGCAAATTCGCGTTGACCGCGGACAATGGCGGGGCTGGCTCGTCCGATGGCAGCGTCGACACGGTGAGTGTGGTCGATCTTGAGGCCAGCCCGCCGCGCGTGATCGACCGCGTTGTGGTCGGCGACGGCCCGGAAGGCCTCGCGATCAGTCCGAAAGGTGATCTCGCCGTGGCCGCCATCCTGCGCGGCTCCAACATGAAGAACACCTATTTCTACAACAAGACCGGCAGCATCTCGGTGCTGCGGATCAACGGCAAGAAGGTCACCAAGACCCAGGACGTCGAGGTCGGCGGCCTGCCGGAAGCTGCGGCCTTCACGCCGGACGGAAAATACCTGCTGGTCGGCAACTATCTCGACAGCGACTTTTCCATCCTGAAGGTCGCCGGCGGCAAGGTGGTCGACACTGGCAAGCGCTTCAAGGTGCCGGGTCATCCGGCATCGGCACGCATGAGCAAGCAGTAGCTCATCGCGGCCTGCCCGACGCCATCAGCGCCGCCCTCGACCGCGGGGCGGCGCTTTTATTTGGAACCGGCCAGCCAGCGACATCTGACAACGAGACCGCGGGCCGTTGGTCCCGACTGAATGATGTCCCGCGTCCATGTCCTGCTGCTGCCGGGCGCGCTCGTCGACTTCGTGACAACCGATGAGACGGCTGCCCGCGCGGCCGGTTCCGGCAACGGCACCCCACCGCAGGGTCAATGGGTCGCGTCGGACAGCGGATGGGATGGATGCCGTGTGTCGCCGCGCCGGTTCTGCGGGCGGACGTAGATGATCACGGCTTCCGGCCATTCGGCCTTCGCCTTGAGCGCCGCGATCAACGCATCGTCCGCTTCCACCATGAGGCGGTCGGCCTTGCCATGCAGTTTGAACCCGATCGTGAAATGCATCGATCGTCTCCTCTGTCGTCGAGGCACACGCCTCGCTGCAAAGCCCCCCCCTTTTTAAGTCGAAGCCGGCGCTACATCTTGGCCAGCCGGCCTGCATTCTCCAGCGCCGCCTTCTTCTTGCCCGTCGCGTCGAACTGCTTCAGATACGCCAGCAGATCGTCGACCTGCTTGGGATCCTTCACGCCGCCAAAGGCCATCTTGGTCCCTGGCACCTTGGCGCGCGGATCCTTGATGTAGTCGCGGAAAGTGGCCTCGTCCCAGGTCAGGCCGGAGTTCTTGTTGGCGGGCGAATAGTTGAAGCCTTCGACACTGCCGGCCTTGCGGCCGATCACGCCATTCAGCACCGGCCCCACGGCATTCTTCGCGCTCTCGCCGATCTGATGGCAGGCCTTGCACTGGACGAAAATCTTCTCACCAGCCGCCGCATCCTGCGCAACTGCCGGAGCCGCGGCGAGCCATCCCGCTCCCAACACAACGACGAACAAACGCATGCCACCCTCTCCACGGTTGCCACATTCACACTTTCGTCACCGTCGACCGACGGCCGCACTGCATCGCCCGATCAGCCGAGCGACGCGATGATTTCCCGATAGGCCGCTTCCGGAAACGCCTTCAGCGTGCGCGTGCGGATGTACCCGAGCATCCCGAGCTGAAGATTGAACCGCGCCGCTACTGCATCGTCGGGAGCTTCATAGATGGCGACGATGTCATAGTCGCCCATGGTGAGGAAGAACGCCTTGAACTCGCCATCCATGTCCTTGAGGGCCTTCTTCGCCATATCGAGGCGCCGCGGCGAGTCCCGCACGCTCTTCATGCCGTGCTCGGTCCAGTTCGCCAGAACGACATAGGTGGTCATGGCCATTCTCCGTGCGTCACGAAGCCCCCACGAGCCATCGACCGCTCCACCGGGCCCGACTGGTTCGGCACCCGCCCCTCAAGGACCGCGGCCGAAGAATGTCAGCCGGCTGAGCAGCGTGTAATGCGCCTCGAACATCATCATCGCCGTGAACACCAGCACGAAAACCGGCGGCACCAGGATGGCGTAGACGAGCGCCAGCCGCTCCCAGGCCATGTGCATGAACACGGCGACGATCAGGCCGGCTTTCAGGACCATGAACAGCAGGATCAGCGTCCAGCGCAGATAGCCGTGCACGCCGAAATAATCGACCAGATAGGAGCCGGTGCTCAGCACGAACAGCCAGCCCCAGACCACGAGGTACAGCTTGATCGGGTGCTGCTGTCCCTCGGCATGGGCCGCCGGCGCGGCGGCGTGGGCATCGGGCACAGCGTGCAAGGTCACTTCAGCCATGATCGCCTCTCACCACAGATAGAAGAAGGCAAAGATGAACACCCACACCAGGTCGACGAAGTGCCAGTACAGCCCGGTGATCTCGACGATCTCGTAATTGCCCCGGCGACTGGTGAAGAAGCCCCGCCGCTCGCTGTCGAAATCGCCGCGCCAGACCTTGCGGGCAATGATCAGCAGGAAGATCACGCCGATCGTGACATGGGTGCCGTGAAAACCGGTGATCATGAAGAAGCAGGCACCGAACTGCTCGGCACCCCACGGGTTGCCCCATGGCCGCACGCCCTCCATGATCAGTTTCGTCCATTCGAACGCCTGCATGCCGACGAAGGTCACGCCGAACGCCGCCGTCACCAGCATCAGGATCGCGGTCTTGGCACGATCGCGCCGGTAGCCGTAATTCACGGCCATCGCCATGGTGCCGCTGCTGCTGATCAGCACGAAGGTCATGATGGCGATCAGGATCAGCGGAATTTCCTCACCGCCGATTTTCAGCGCGAACACCTCGCTCGGGTTGGGCCACGGCACCGTGGTGGAGGAGCGCGCCGTCATGTAGGACAGCAGGAAGCAGCCAAAGATGAAAGTGTCGCTGAGAAGGAAGATCCACATCATGGCCTTCCCCCAGGAGGCGCTCTTGAACGCCCGCTGATCAGAACGCCAGTCGGTGACGAAGCTGCGCCAGCCCTCCGGCGGCGTCCGGGGGGCTGCAGAGGGGGTCAGCGCGGTCTCGGCCATGGACGCCTCGCTTTTCCTTTCAGGACACCAGTTGGCGACAGGTATCGAAGAACGCCACCATCCAGCCGCTGAGCAGCGCAAGCAGCACCAGCCACACCAGCAACAGGAAATGCCAGTACATCGCGCACAATTCGACGCTCAGCCGCAGGCGCGGCAGGTCGGCGCCACGCCAGGCGCCGGCGATGGCGCGGCCCAGCGCGACAAGCCCGCCAAGCAGATGCAAGCCGTGAACGGCAGTGACCAGATAGAAGAACGAGTTGGCGGGATTGCCCGCGACCCCATAGCCGGCGGCCAGCAGCTGCTGCCACGCCAGCAACTGACCGACCAGAAACACGACCGAGGCGACGCCGGCGGCGAGCAACCCGGTGACGGTCCCTTCCTGATCACCACGGCGGGCCGCGCCTTGCGTCCACTGCAGCACGCCACTGCTCAGCACCAGCACCAGGGTGTTGAACCACACCAGCCAGGGAATCGGCACCGGGCGCCAGTCCAGCAGCGCCATCCGCATCACATAGGCGCTGATGATCAGCGCAAACAGCGACCCGGCGACGGCGATAAACACCCCAAGGCCGACCTTGGCGGTCGGCGGCGACAGCCGGCCGCCACCGGGGAAATCCGCGATCACGCCCTCCTCGAGCCAGGGCTTGGCGGTGAGCCGCTGGTGTGCAAGCCACCAGCCGGCCACAGCCGCAAGCCCGATCACGAAGACAACGATCACCGTCATGTCCGGCTCTCTTCCTCGCTCCAGCGGATCGACGGCTGGTTCTGCGGCACATAGTCGTGGTTGGAGCCGGGCACGCTGTAGTCATAGGCCCAGCGGTACACCACGGGCAGCTCCTTGCCGAAGTTGCCGTGCCCTGGCGGCGTCTCCGCTGTCTGCCATTCCAGCGACGTCGCCCCCCATGGATTGCCGCCGGCCTCCTTGCCGTGACGCAGGCTCCAGATCAGGTTGAACAGGAACACGAGCTGGGCGAACCCGACGATCAGCGCCATCACGCTGATGAAGGCATTGAGATCATGCGCCGAGGCCGGCACGAACGCGGTCTCGCCGATATCATGATAGCGGCGCGGCATGCCGAGCAGGCCGAGATAGTGCATCGGGAAAAAGATGGCGTAGGCGCCAAGGAACGTGACCCAGAAGTGGAACTGGCCGAGCCGCTCGTTGAACATCCGCCCGGTCATCTTCGGATACCAATGATAGATCGCGCCCATCACCACCAGGATCGGCGCAACCCCCATCACCATATGGAAGTGAGCGACCACGAACATGGTGTCGGACAGCGGCACGTCCACCACCACATTGCCCAGGAACAGGCCGGTGAGACCGCCGTTCAGGAAGGTGACGATGAACGCCAGCGCGAACAGCATCGGCACCCGCAGATGGATGTCGCCGCGCCACAGCGTCAGCACCCAGTTGTAGACCTTGATCGCCGTCGGCACCGCGATGATCAGCGTGGTGGTGGCGAAGAAGAACCCGAACGCCGGATTCATGCCGCTGACATACATGTGGTGCGCCCACACCACGAAGCTGAGCGCGCCGATGCCGACGATCGCCCACACCATCATGCGATAGCCGAAGATGTTCTTGCGGGCGTGGGTGCTGATGAGATCAGAGACGATGCCGAACGCCGGCAGCGCGACAATGTAGACTTCGGGATGACCGAAGAACCAGAACAGGTGCTGGAACAGCAGTGGACTGCCGCCGCCGTACTTGGTCTGCTGGCCCATCTCCACCAGCGCCGGCATGAAGAAGCTGGTGCCGAGCACGCGGTCGAGCAGCATCATCACGCTGGCCACGAACAGCGCCGGGAAGGCCAGCAGCGCCATCACGGTGGCCGTGAAGATGCCCCACACCGTCAGCGGCAGACGCATCAGCGTCATGCCGCGGGTGCGCCCCTGCAGCACGGTCACGACGTAGTTCAACCCGCCCATGGTGAAGCCGATGATGAACAGGATCAGCGACACCAGCATCAGGATGATGCCGGCCTCCTGGCCGGGGCTGCCCGACAGGATCGCCTGCGGCGGATACAGCGTCCATCCCGCGCCGGTCGGACCGCCGGGCACGAAGAAGGTCGACACCAGCACCAGCACCGCGAGCAGGTAGATCCAGTAGCTGAGCATGTTGACGTAGGGAAACACCATGTCCCGCGCGCCGACCATCAGCGGGATCAGGTAGTTGCCGAAGCCGCCGAGGAACAACGCCGTGAGCAGGTAGATCACCATGATCATGCCATGCATGGTGATGAACTGCAGGTATTGGTTGGCGTCGATGAACGAAAAGGTCCCGGGAAAGCCGAGTTGCAGCCGCATCAGCCACGACAGCACCAGTGCCACCATGCCGATCGCCAGCGCCGTGCAGGAATACTGGATCGCGATCACCTTGGCGTCCTGCGAGAACACGTACTTCGTCCACCAGCTGTGCGGGTGGTAGAGATCGACCTCCGGCACCTCGGCCGGCGGGATGACGACAACTGTATCGGACGGGATATCGACCATCGCAGCGCCCTTCCCTGTTCATCTCGGGCACGGCGCGAACCATGCCCCCTGTCGTCACCGCGGCCCCTCGCCGTCAGGCCGGTAGGCCGCTTTCCTGATCGGGCGCTGGCCCGACAGCTCGGCGAAGGTGCGCTGCTGCTCCAGCCACGCATGATATTCGCCCTGCTCCTGTACGATCACGGTGCCGCGCATCTGCGCGTGCGCGAGGCCGCACAGTTCGGCGCACAGCACCTCGAAGGTGCCGGTGCGCGTCGGGGTCAGCCAGAAGTAGGTGACCGAGCCAGGCACCATGTCCATCTTGGCGCGGAACTCGGGCACGTAGAAATCGTGCAGCACGTCGATCGAGCGCAGCAGCACCTTGACCGGCTTGCCGACCGGCAGGTGCAGATCGCCGCCATCGATGATGATGTCGTCCTTGCCGTTCGGATCGTCCTGGTTCAGACCGAGCGGATTGTCGGCGCTGATGTTGCGCGCATTGGTGGTGCCGAGCCTGCCGTCCTTGCCGGGCAGACGATAGCTCCAGCGCCATTGCTGGGCCATGACCTCGACGTCAGTCGCCTCCTCCGGCACGGTGACGAACTGGTGCCACACCACGAGGCCCGGCGCGAGCATGGCGGCGACGCCGATAGCCGTGCCGATGGTCAGCCAGGATTCCAGCTTGTTGTTTTCCGGCTCGTACGCCGCGCGCTGCCCCTCACGGTGGCGGAAGCGGAACACGCAATAGGCCATGAATCCGATCACCGCGACAAACACGATGCCGGTGATCCAGAACGTGACGATGATGGTGTGGTCGATGTATTGCCAGTTCGATGCAATCGGCGTCCACCACCATGGGCTCAGGAAGTGGAACACCACCGAGGCAATCGCGACCAGAAGCAGTACAAGTGCAACGGGCATTCCTCGTTCATCCTTGCCTGGCGCGGCTTGGACACGAACTCGGGCATGGCTTCATATCGGCATCGGTGGCGGCTACCGGCGCGCCATCGGTGTGTCTCTTGCCACGCCCATTCCCATCGGCCGCGACGTCAATTCATTAGAGAATTCAGAGAACACGTTACGACCGTCAGTCTCTCCGAGCACACTCACTGAGCTTCAGGCCTGCAGCTAGGATGTTCCCCGGAAGGCGCGGTTGTCAATAGATCGCCCGTGCACGCGCACGGCGATCGGCCGCCGTGACGACGCCGGCCGATTATTTTGCAGTTGCACAATCCACGCGGCCGATGTCCGGCGTCGAACGCCCGTCCTGCACGTGACCGTTGCCGGGAAAGCGGCTAGATTGCCGGCGGGTCGTGACGATGGGGTCCGGCAGAGCTTCCAGCATTCGTTTGCCGAGCGTGTCGCGGCTTCTCGCGGCGCGCTGCGACCGGAGAGGGGCTGCAGCCATGGTGACACGCACTTCAGACAATGCGACGCCGCTCGCACCGCACGCGTCGGTGGACGGCGCACCGATCATCATCCGCAACATCACCACCGCCGACCTCGGCGAGGCACTGCGTCTGGGCTGGGAGGACTTCAAGGCGATCCCGAGCCACGCCGTGATGCTCTGCGTGATCTATCCCGTGCTCGGCCTTGCCATCGCCCGCCTGGTGCTCGGCTACTCGGTGCTGCCGTTGCTGTTCCCGCTGGCGGCCGGCTTCGCGCTGCTCGGTCCGTTTGCGGCCCTCGGCCTCTATGAGCTCAGCCGCCGCCGCGAGCTCGGCGAACAGCCCTCCGCCTGGGACGCGATCCGCGTGCTGCGTGCGCCCTCGTTCGGCGCCATGCTGGGGCTTGGCGTGCTGCTGCTCGCGCTGTTCGTGGTCTGGGTGGCCGCCGCCAATGCCATCTATGTTGCATCCTTCGGCCATCAGCCGGCGGCCAGCATTCCGGACTTCGTGACCCGCGTGTTCACGACACGGGAAGGCGGGATGCTGATCGTGGTGGGCTGCGGCGTCGGCTTCCTGTTCGCGCTCGCGGCCCTCTGCATCAGCGTGGTCTCCTTTCCTCTCATGCTCGACCGCCATGCAAGTGCCACCGACGCGGTGCTGACGTCCCTGCGCGCGGTTCTGGTCAACCCGGTCAACATCGCGTTGTGGGGCCTGATCGTCGCCGTGCTGCTGGTTGTCGGCTCGCTGCCGCTGTTCCTGGGACTCGCGGTCGTGCTGCCGGTCCTCGGCCACGCCACCTGGCATCTGTACCGCCGGATCATCGCCTGAATTCGCGCTGGCCGGCCGCGTGGCAAACAACCGCGGCCGGCCACGGCACGCGCAGCAGCGTCATCGCGACGATGTGAAACAGCGACAGCCTGGCGCAAGGGTGCTTGGCCTGCAGCCTGTCCGATGACGCCGCACGATCACGGCGCGGCGGCAGTCACCCAAATTGCGCCTCTTTTGACAGGAACTAGTTCCACTCGTCGTGGTTGTCAGCGGACTGCTTCAAGGATGAACATCTCAATGCTTCAGCGTGTTTTTTCCCGCCGCGCGGCGGCGGCTGTCGTGCTGTGCTCGATCGCCCTCGCCCCTGCGGCCAGCTTCGCGCAATCCGCGCCGTTCGCGAGCCTTTCCGGCGTGTGGACCGGAACCGGATCGATCTCCCTTTCCGATGGCAGCCGCGAGCGCATCAAGTGCCGCGCGACCTACGCGGTGGGCGACCACGGCAACGGCCTGCAGCAAACGCTGCGGTGCGCCAGCGACAGCTACAAGTTCGAGCTCAGCAGCAACGTCCGCAACGCCAATGGCGTCATTTCAGGTAATTGGACCGAGGCGACGCGCGGCGTCAGCGGCAGCCTCGAGGGCAGCGCCCGCAGCGGCCTGTTCCAGGTCGTGGTGTCCTCGCCTGCTTTCACCGCCAGCCTCAGCCTGGCCACCCAAGGCAACACCCAAACCGTGAAGATCACCTCTCAGGGCACCGAGTTCTCCGGGGTGACCATCACGCTTTCCCGCTCGTAGCCAGGAGCGGCCCCATTCGCCGCCTTGCACGACGGCCACGAACTTCGATCGAAAGCGACCATCGCCCGGACCTTGCGGTCGGGGGGCGGCGGCGCGAACATGTGCGCCGACCATCCGCAGATCACGCGCTGGCCGGTGCCGCGGCGAGCCGTTGCGCCGGAATTTCAGAACAGGTCAGGGTGCCTGCCGCAAGACGACGGGCCTACGGGCACGCGCACCTCTCCGCACCGCTTCCCCCTGGCTTTCCCGGGGGCGATCGTCCCCACGACCTGTACACACCGCTTGCGCGTGCCACTCCGCCCACGCAATCCTTCGTCATCGAATGACCGCCATCGCGCGGCCCGATTGTATGAGTTTGTGAGTCCAACCAGCCGAAAGTCATGTCCCGTCATGGATGACCCATACGCCCTGCAGCGTTTCGTCGACGCCCAGGAACCTGTTTATGGACAGGTACTTGCAGAGTTGCGGGCTGGCGCCAAACGCACCCACTGGATGTGGTTCGTCTTCCCGCAGCTCGCCGGGCTCGGCCATAGCCCCATGGCCAAACGCTATGCAATTTCGTCAGAGCTCGAAGCGGCATCTTATTTGCGCCATCCGGTGCTGGGAACGCGATTACGGGAATGCACACAACTGGTTCTCGCGGTGGAAGGGCGATCCGCGACCGCCATCTTCGGAACGCCGGACGACCTCAAATTCCGCTCATCGATGACGCTGTTCGCACATGCCACCGCCGACAACACGCCGTTCCGGCAGGCGATCGATAGGTATTTCTCCGGACAGTTCGATCAGGCCACCTGCGACCGGCTCTGAGACTGCGATCATCTCCTGCACCGGAACCGCGGCTCGCCGAAAGGCGCTGCAAGACCGTCGCCGGCATCGTGGTTCACCCGCCGGCTGAACGAAACAGGCGGTGGCGATGTACCGTCCGATCATGATCGCGATGATGCCCGCCAGCCCGCGCTGCGCATCATCTCAAGCGCGCCAACCCCTGCCCGGATCGGCGACATCTGCGGATCAGCGATTGGGATGAAGCCGCTTGCCCTGATCGATTGCCTGCGACATCGGTGCGCCGGCACCAATCAGATCCGGTTCGGCGGCGACAGCGAGGCATCGGCCGATGCGACCCGACAGATCCAACACGGCGATCGCTGTCGGCGCAGGAACAGTGAAGTACCGAGGTCGACTGCGGACGAACAGCGTCCGCTCGGTTACGGCTCGGACCCGCTCTGCCCGTCGACATGATCGTCAAACAGGCTGCTGGTCATGACAGCGACTTCCGTGCGGTTGCGCGCGTTCAGCTTCTTCATGATGTGGCGGATATGCACCTTGACCGTGCTTTCGCGCATGTTGAGTTCATAGGCGATCTGCTTGTTCGCCTTGCCGCGGTGCAGGGCCTCCACCACCATGATCTGCCGTGCGGTGAACATGTTGTTGCCGTTGGCCGAGGTGTCGCGGCGCGATGCCAGCAGGCTGCTGACTGGCACGAACGTTCCGCCCGCCTCCACCAGACGCACCGCCTCGATTGCCACGCTGAACGCCATGCTGGTCGGAATGTAGCCGCGAACGCCTTTTTCAAGGGCTTCCATGATGCGATCGCCGTCCTCGACGTCCGACACCACGATCACCGGCACGCTGACGGCGACCTTGCCGAGCGCCTCGATCTCGTCGGCGAGATTCGCGGCCGCCCGACGGCGGCCGTGCGTGAACAGCAAGATGACTGACGGCAGCGGATAGTCGCCCTGCTGATCGAGCCACGCCGCGAGCGATGAAAATGCGACGACCGCATGATGCGTATAGGCGAGCTGCAGGCACTGGGCCAAGCAATCACGGACGAGGACGCGCTCGCCAATCACGACGATCACAGGACCATGCTTGTGGCCACGATCGCCCGCATCATCCAGGCGGGCAAGCAGCGCCTCCGCGTCAACGCCGTCGGCGCGCGCCCGACTGCCTGGATTCGACGATTCCGCGGGGCGCATGCGGGCCGGATGGTCCCCATTCGCCGCCGGACTGGCCAAGGCCTGCGCCCGACCAACCGGCCGGAAAGGATCGACCGATGTCGTGGCGGACGCGTGGCCTTGCAATTCAACCGGCGCAGAGCGATGCGGCTGCCGCGCTGACGCGGACGATACCGTGAAGGGGGCATGTAACGCGCCGCTGCCCGCCTGATCGGCTGCGAAATCTCCCGATCGCCGATCATCACGCGGCTGCTCTATTGTTTCGATTCTGCCGGCCGGCGATGGATGAAGCCCGAATGGCCGGGCACCCTTGGTTTCCGTGAATCTCATGCCAACACCCCTCACAACTGGGCTTCACTGAAACGCGGCGTCGTCGCGCGACCCATCCTTGCACCGCGTACTCGTCCCTCGATTCACCTCCTGATGTTTCGATCTCGCCGGCTTGTCCTCCCGCCCGGCCAACCTCGCCGCATGTCTCCGCCTCGCATCGACAGAGATCGTTTTATTAGATTATGCACGGCAGACTATACCATGTGTTCATGACGATAGGACACAGCGGCACGTTTTGGTGCATGGTGAGCGCCTGAACAACAATCGCGATATCACTGCCGCGGCATTGCCAGCGGAAGTTGCGCTATATATGCGTCGAAGGTATCGCTCCACAGCGCCAGCATCGCATCGCGCCGATCGATCTGCTCAGCCGTACTGACGCTCTCGCCGCTGTCGAGCATCTGCGCCGGGAACGGCACGATGCCCCCCGGCCAGGCATCGTTCTGGAGCACAGCGTGGGCTGCACCACCATAGAGATGCAACCCGAGTGCAAGTGCGCGCTGACGACCGAGCTCGAACTGCTGATGCCGTGCACTGCTCAGCAACAGCGCCTCCTCGCCGATCAATTCAGTCCGCAGGCCTGTTATCTCACTCCAGGCCTGCGACTGGACGCTGCAGAGAGCCTCATCCTGCAACCGCGCAACTTCTCTCTTGGCGACGATGGTGATCAACATCACCATGAAACCGACCAGATACGGATCGAGCCAGGCGATATCAGGGATTCCGTTCAGCCGTGAGCGGCTGCTATCCACCAGCGGCCCGATCAAAGCCACTGCGGCCTTGCTGCCTCTGCGAACGGCCGATGCTGAAAGGGCACGACGCAGCATGTTCGCCTTCCCGGCCAGCCATCAAAGTACGCGCCGGCTCTTGTCTTCCGAACCAGCCTGCGAGAGCATGCGGCCTGTTCCCGCGATCAGCCGGATCATCCATCATCCCGGCCCGGCGGGATCGGAGTGCGATCATGTCCGCAAGCCGGCTGCCTCCGAAACCTGATTTCGCTGCGCTCGAAGCCGCTGCTCCCAGAACCGCGGATCGGCGAACCCTGATCCTGTCGCTGATCGGCGCTCTTGTGTCCAACTGGTCCAACAATGAGAGCCTGTTCATCTACATTCTGATGCTGCTGCTGAACACCGATCAGGCGTCCGCCGCAATCGTATTCGCGACATTGAACACAACCAGGGCACGGCTCGACCTCATTCAGCGACTATCGAAGATCAAAATCAAGGACAAGATGCTGGACAGGGAATTGAATCGTCTGATCGAGCGCTTCAATGAAAGCACGCAGATCCGAAACGAATTCAACCACTGCATGTACATGCTCGATACCAACGGGGCGATTGCTCACACGCAGTCCATGAGACTGATCCAGACACGGCGCGATCTTCAGTTCGGTGAAGTCAAGCCGGTCGATGACGCCCGCATCAAGGAAATGTCAGAGGCCGCTCACGAAATGGCGCGGATCAACCGCGAGATCTGGGACTTCCTGCCGCGCCTGGAAGCGCATCTGCACTGAGACGGGAGCTTCCCCAAGCGTTGTAGAGGTTACATCGGATGGCGTAGCTGCTCATCCATCGAAAGCCATCCGTCGTATCAGCGCCTCTCCCTTTGCCACGTCCCTTTGCCCGCTCGGGCAACTACCCGCTCTGCGCCGGATGGCGGAGGCTTCGGCCGCGGACCAGGGCCCTTCCGCCCCAACTCCGCGCCGGAATAGCCGGCACCGCAACAGCATCGTTGTCCGCAGCAGCCGCCGACGCAGAAGATCAGCGCGCTTGTGAAGGCTGACGGTGCTCCAACCCAACGGAGCCCATCATGGGTAAGCCGAAGTACAAGTATGACCCCACACAGAACCAGGACCAGTCGCAGGCTAATCTGCAAGGGCAACTCCAGGGCCAAGGTCAGGGTCAGTTGAACCTCCAGGGGCAGGGACAGGGCCAGGGCCAAGGCCAGCTCAACCTGCAGGGTCAGGGACAAGGTCAGGGTCAGGGCCAAGGTCAGGGCCAGTCCGAAACGCAGACCGCCACCCAGTCGCTCAAATCCAGCAGTGACAACTGGAACGGCAATGGCAATGCCAATGGCAATCTGAACGGCAACGGCAACCTGAACTTCAACGACAACAAGAACAGCGACAGTAACAGCAACAGCAACACCAACAGCAACGACAACAAGGTCGACAACAGCCTTTGCAACAACGTCGACAACAAGGTCGAGAACACCATCGACAACAAGGTCAACGTCGATGTGAAGATCGATCTCTCTCTCAGCGCCAACGGCCTCAGCGCGCCGGTCAACGATCTGCACGGCATGCACGACTTCAGCGACTCGCTGGTCATGCCGCAGTCCGTGACCCAGACACTCGACGGCAACGGTAGCCTGTTCAACATCGACCAGATCAACAACCTGGTCAGCAATGGCACCGTGTCCGATCCGACGGTCTCGTTCACAGGGTCCGGCTCCTACGAAGACCCGAGCGCGGGCTTCCACATGGACGCCAAGATCACGGGCGGCGAAGCCAAGGTCGAGAACGCCCATACCGGCGATGTCTCGGGCGCCAACGCGTCCGGCATCAACGCCTCGGCTGCCGCGACCCTGACTCAGGATGCATTCACCCAGACCATCACGCTGGGCGCCAACATCCAGTTCAACAGCCTGACTCTGAACAATGCAGGCCACGATTTCACCGACGATCACCACACTGGTTAACGATGAAGGGGACCTGCGCGCGCCCTGCCGCGCAGGTCCCCTGTCGCGTGCGCTTGGCTATGCACTCCGAGAAGAGCGTCCCGTGAAGACCTGAACGGGCGTCGCTTTCCGCACGTCTGCAACAGGAGGCTGCCATGCTGCCCGGCGGCATCACCGAAGCAATCTGGCACTTCTCCGGTTATCTGCATCTGTTTACCGATATCGCCCGCGACAGGGTCACCCTCGACGAGGGGGTCTATCGCGCCCAAGTCGACGATTACACGGCCAAGCTCCCACAGTTCGAGACACCGCCTGCCGAAGACGACATCACCCCTGCACCGGTCCTGCCACCGCCGCCACTCTTCGAGCCGGTCTCATCCACGCACCTCGCACCACTCAGGCACGCGCTGCCGAACGCAGAGATTGAACCCGACGATCTCGCCCCGCCACGTCTGCTGGGCAACCTGCCGATGATGGCCGGGGCCGCCGGCGCGGCCGGTTCAAGCTTCGTCATCACCGTCACCACCCAGCCCGGCGGCGATCAGAGCCAGATGGAAATCCATCAGATCAATGTGATGGACAGCGACAACGCGCTGGTCGTCTCGTCGAATCCGGAGCTGACCGCACTGCTCGCGCAAGAGACCGGCCACGTGCTGGAGCAGATGATCGCGGGCGTCGACCATGCCCTTCCGGTGACCTGGAGTGTTCCGCAAGACAACACCGCGGCAGCATCGTTCGCAGCTACCCACGACCAGGGCTGGAGCAGCGGCGGCGGCCAGCCGGATACCCACAGCGTAACACCTGGCTATTATATCAACGGCGTGCTGCAGGATTCAGCACTTCCCCCTCCCGACCAGGCGCCTCTCCCGACCCCTTGGCAGCCGCCGGTACTGCCGCATGCCATGGGACAATGGGCCTTCGACGGCGGCAACACCAGCATCAACGCCGCCGAGATCGTCGACCTGACGAGCTCCGCGCGGACGATGATCGTGCTCGGCAACTACTATAACACCGACGCAATCTTCCAGACCAATTCGTACTTCAACAACGACCACATCACCATCGCCGGCGGACAGAACACGGCACTCACAACCGGGGGCGATAAAGCCATCAACATCGCCGACTTCATTCAGCACAACGGCGTCTATGCCACGCTGCCGAGCTACTTTGCCGGCCCTCACTGGAGCGTCGATGTCGTCAACGGCGATTACTACAATGTCAGCATGCTGGTGCAGACCAACTATCTCTCCAACAACAACATCACCGTTCAGCAGAGCTGGGATACCCGCTATGAAGTCCTGGCCGGCGGCAACCAGCAGGAAAATCTGGCCCAGATCCACAATGGCGGCTTCGATTACGACCTGATCGTGGTCAAGGGCAGCTTCAACAGCATGAATGTGATCTTCCAGAACAACATTCTGCTCAACAACAACATCATCAAGATGGCCGGTGACGGGATCCATCCATCGCAGACCGTCGATGTCGGCGGCAATCAGCTCACCAACACGGCGACAATCGAAAATTTCGGCGGCAACAGTTTCGAGCAATTCAATCCGTCGCTGCAGGGGCTCGTCAACGCCGTCGCCTCCGGCGCACCCGAGCTCGATCCCGCGCTTGGCAACCTCGTTGCGGGCAACGGCGGCACCTTCCACGTCCTCTATGTCACGGGCAGCTATTATGACGTCAACGCCTTGTGGCAGACCAACGTCGTCGCGAACAATAACGTCGCGCTGCAGCTGCTCGAGCCGCCGTCCGCCGGACCGCTGTCGTTCTACGGCGCGGGCCCCGAGACACAGTTCGTGTCCGTCGGCAACAATATCCTGGCCAACGATGCCGCCATCATCAATGTCCTGCCGACCACGACGAGCGTCGCCGGGCATGTCTATGGCGACACCATCCTGTTCCAGGCCAACCTGGTGTCGCAGAACAACGACCACGTGACCCATGCCAACCCGCAAACGCTGGTCCCCGAGTTGATCGCCTTCATCAGCGGTGATGCCGAAGCACCGACACCGGCGCCGGTGCAGCCGCCCCTCACCGTTCCCGTCCATGAAGATCCGATCGCGAGCATGACGCATTAGGGCACCGTCGGCACTAATGCCGAGCACCATCACGAACGCTCAAGGCTGAGGAGAGCGGAGATGAATTCGCAGGGGAACGAAACACCTCCCGAGGCCCGACATCGGGACGCCGCCAGCGACAATGTGCTTCCATTTGGTCATCGAACCGGCCAGCCTCCCGCCCCGGCGACCTCCGATCCACCACCGAACCTGCACCAGGCTGCATCCTCGTCAGCGGACACGGCTGCGCCACAGCCGAAGTCGATCGCGGCGCATCTCGCGGCGCTGTCCGCGCTGGTCTCCGAACGCGGCCAATCGAACGACGCGCGAGCACCGACGCCACCGCCGACAGCGAAGGCCTCCCCCGGGCCCGGCAGCGGCCGAGGCGGCGGCTCCGCGAATGGTCGCGGCGGCGGTGGCGGTGGCGGCAGCGAGCCACCACGACTGCACCGCCGGTCCAGTGACAACGAGTTCCGCGATGTGCTCAACAGCGGCCTCGAAGCGGTGCGACGCAATCTGATGACCGTCGGCGTGTTCTCGGTGGTGGTCAACCTGCTGGTGCTGTCGATCCCGATCTACCTGTTCAACATGTCGGATCGCGTGCTGACCAGTCGCAGCGTCGACACACTGATGGTGCTGACCACGATCGTGATCTTTGCGATCGCCGCCCATGTGCTGATGGACATGATGCGCCGCTTCATCCTCATGCGGGTCGCCGTCGAGACGGAAGCCAAGCTCGGCGGGCCCGTGCTGAGCGCGGCCGCTAAAGCCGCACAGAACGGCTCCAGCCGCGAGTTCCAGACCCTCGCCGACCTGCAGCACCTGCGCTCGTTCATCACCGGCCCGGTGCTGCTGACGATTTTCGACACTCCGGTCGCGCCGGCCTACCTCACGGTGGTCTTCCTGATCCATCCGCAACTCGGCCTGATCGTGCTGGCCGCCGGCATCCTGCTGTTTATCGTGGCGCTAATCAACCAGCGCGTCACGGCTATTCCGTTCACCCGCGCCAACGCCTTCGGCACCCGTGCCAACCTGCAGGCGGAAGCGATGGCCCGCAACGCACAGGTGATCAACGCCATGGGCATGATACCCGAAGGCGTTCAGATCTGGGGCCAGGAAACGGTGGAATCCCTCAAGGCCCAAGTCGTCGGGCAGGACCTCAACATCCTGATGACCGGCATTTCCAAGTTTCTCCGGCTCTGCACCCAGATCGCGATCCTCGGCTGGGGTGCCTGGCTCGCCCTCGACAATCAGCTCACCGGCGGCATGATCATCGCCGCATCGATCGTCGCCAGCCGCGCGCTGGCGCCGCTGGAAGGCACCATCGAGGGCTGGCGTCACTTCGTCCAGGCCCGCTCGGCCTATGCCAGGATCCGGGCGTTGCTGCAGAACTCGCCGCTCAATCTCGAGCGCCTGCGACTTCCCCGCCCGGAGGGACGGCTCAGCGTCGAGCGCATCCTGTACGTCCCGCCGCCGACCAAGAAGGTGATCCTGAACGGCATCAGCTTCCAGCTCGAACCGGGTGAATCGCTTGCCATCGTCGGCCCGTCGGGCACCGGCAAGACCATGCTGGCGCGCATGCTGGTCGGCTCGATCGTGCCGACCGCCGGCAGCGTGCGGCTCGACATGATGGACCTGCGCAACTGGGATCCGCGCCAGTTCGGCGAGAACGTCGGCTACCTGCCGCAGGACGTGCAGCTGTTTCCGGCCTCGATCAAAGCCAACATCGCGCGCATGCGCGACGACGCCCGCGACGAGGACGTGTTCGACGCGGCCGAGACCGCGGACGTGCACCAGATGATCTCGGAATTCTCACAGGGCTACGAGACGGTGGTCGGCATGGACGGCAGCCCGCTCTCCGGCGGGCAGCGCCAGCGGATCGGCCTTGCCCGCGCGTTCTACGGCAATCCTCGCCTGCTGGTGCTCGACGAACCCAATGCCAACCTCGATGCCAGCGGCGAGGCCGCGCTGGCCCGGGCGCTGGTGCGCGCCAAGGACAAGCGCATGACGGTGGTCACCGTGACCCAACGCCCCGCGCTGCTGCGCAGCGTCGACAAGATCATGATCCTGCACAACGGCGCCGTGCAGGCCTTCGGCGAGCGCGACGAGATGATTCCGTTGCTCACCGGCCGCAAGCCGCCGAACGGATCGCCCAACGGTCCACCCATCATCGACTCATGATCGGTGCAACCAACAAGGTGCAACGCCATGAAATTCCCGATCAAGTTTCCCTGGAAAGCCAAGGCGCCCGGTCATCCGCCGCCCGACCTGCCGCCGTGGTACGCCTCGCTGCCGCGATCGACCCGCGCGCCGACCATCGGCGGCATCGTCATCATGGCTGCCACCGTGATGGGCTTTGGCGTCTGGGGCAACACCGCCCCCATCGCAGGCGCCGTGGTGGCCTCGGGCGTCTTTGTCGCGACCGGCCAGAACAAGACCATCCAGCACCTCGAAGGAGGTGTCATCCGCGACATCATGGTGCGTGAAGGCGACGTGGTGGAGCCGGGGCAGACCTTGCTCGAGCTCGACCAGACCACCGCCCAGGCCGAACTGCGACGACTGTTCCTGCGCAGCATGCGATTGACGGCAATGGACGTGCGTCTGCAGGCCGAGGTGCGCGAAGACGAGGGCATCAAGTTTCCGCTGGAGCTGACAGTGGCCGCGGACGATCCCGAGGTGAAGGCCATCATCGGCACCCAGCTGCTGACCTTCGCAGCCCGGCGCAACAACTTGAAGAGCGACATCGCCAGCATCGACGAAGGCATCAAGGCCCTGAACGAACGCATTACCGGCTCGCGTATCCAGCTCGACAGCGTGCAGCGTCAGATCAAGTTCGTCGTCGAAGAGGTCGGCGAAAAGGAATATCTGCTGCGCAGCGGCCTCGTTCGCAAGCCCGAGGTTCTGCTGCTGCAGCGAACCCAGGCCAACCTGGAGGGCGAAGTCGGCCGCATCATGGGCGACATCGGCGACGCCAAGGAACGCATCGCGCGATCGCAGGAGCAGATCAACGGCGTGCGCAAGAGCGCGATCAAGACCGCCGTCGAGCAATTGCACGAAGTGCGCGGTGAACTGGCTGACGTCAACGAGCGCATGCTGACCGCGCGCGGCGTGCTCGGCCGCACCACCATCGTCGCGCCGGTCAAGGGTGTCGTGGTCAAGCTGCGCTACCACACCCAGGGCGGCGTGGTCGAGCCCGGCAAGCCGATCATGGAATTGCTGCCGCTGCAGGAGGAACTGGTGATCGAAGCGCGCGTGCGGCCGCAGGACATCGACAGCGTCAAGCACGGCCAGCACGCCATGGTGCGGCTGACTGCGCTGAGCCAGCGCGTCACACCAATGATCTCGGGCGACGTGGTCTATCTGTCTGCGGATACCCTCGCCGATGAGCGAAAGTCGCAACAGATCGGACCGACCGATATCTATCTGGTGCGAGTCAAGCTCAACAAGGATGAAGCTGCAGCCATTCCCAGCTTCAGCCCGACGCCGGGAATGCCGGCCGAAGTCTACATCAAGACGACCGAACGCACGTTCTTCCAGTACATCACCAAGCCGATCCACGACAGCATCGCGCGGGCGTTCCGCGAGCGCTGACCGCCACAGGAGGCGTCTGTTGCGCATCGACATCATCGACAGGGTGGAGACCTTCCACCGTCTCAGGGACAACTGGAACGCGGTCTATGATGCCGATGCGGATGCTCAGCTGTTCTTGTCGTGGGAATGGCTCGCGGGCTGGTTGCCGAACCTTTCGACCCCCTGGGTGATCCTGGCGGCACGGGACGACCAGCCGGAGGATGCTCCCTATGTGGCATTCTTTCCGCTGCGTTTCGAAGTCAAGGCCGATGCCGCCGGACACCTGACCAACGAACTGAAGATGGCCGGCAGCTACGCCGCGGACTACACCGGACTGATCGCCCGGCCGGACGCCGAAGCTCGAGCCATCGCCGCCTTTGTACGCCAGATCAGGCAGTTGCACTGGGCGTCGTTCAGCGTCGATAATTTCCGGGGATCGGCGCTGCGGTTCCGCCAGTTGTTGGCTCATTTCTCGCAGGCCACGTTCGTCGCCACCCCGCTCAACCGCGTCAACGCGCACGATCAGGTGGACAACGCCATCTGTCCCTATGCGCAGCTGCCGCCCGACTGGAATGCCTATCTCGACACGCTCAGCGCCAACACCCGACAGAAGATTCGACGGCTGCTCAAGCTGGTGGATTGCGGCGACGCCTACCACATCACCCACACGACTGCAGCAACCGTCCAGAACGACCTGCGGACGCTGCTGAAATTCTGGGAGGCGAGGTGGCGATCTCGCAAGGGCGACTCCGTCGAGGCCCTGGTGCGTTCCAACTTCTTCATGCTGCTGCGCAGCTTCGAACGTGGGTTGTTGCACTTGCCGGTTCTATGGCATGGCGACCGCCCGCTCGCGGCGCTCGCCACCCTGATGGATGCCCGGAAGAGGGCCTTCCTGTTCTACATCACCGGGCGCGACGAAACGTTCGACGGCCCGCCGCCCGGCCTGATCCTGCATGGCCACAGCATCCGCCACGCCATTGCCAATGGCTTCACGCGCTACGATTTCCTGCGCGGCAACGAGCGCTACAAGTACTCGTTTGGTGTCAGCGAGGAGCGCCTGCACTGCCATGTCATCGCGACCCGTGACCATCGCAATCTCGGCGGCAAGCTCGATCCTCACGCGGTAGCCGGCGCACTGAAACTCGCCACCGAACGGCATCAGGCCGGCAAGCTCGCCGAAGCGGAAATCGGATATCGCCAGATTCTCGAGACTGCCCCGCGCGACGACAACACCCTGCACCGCTTCGGCCAGCTGCTGGCCACGAAGGGCGACCACCGCGCGGCGAAGCGTATCTTTGCGCGGCTGATCGAGGTGCGGCCGGACACCTTCAAGCCGCGGCTGTGCCTTGGGCAATCCTGCGAAGCCCTCGGACAGTTCTCGGAAGCCGCCGATGCCTATCGCGAGGTCGCGCGGCTCCAGCCGGATGCTCCGGGCATTGCTGGCCTGCTCAGCCGCGCCCTGCTCAGAGCCGGCCGTAACGAGGAAGCGCTGCGTCTGGTCGCATCGGGGGCGGCGGCACAGCCGCCGATCGATGGTATTCCGCTGCCACAAGATATGCCATCAGCGTCGCCACGTCCTCCGCACACCACCGCGCCGACGCGCGCGATCCCGGCCTGATCCATCGCACATGCCCTTCGTCATGGTGTCTTCATGCGCGTGCTGCGCGCATGTTCGGAGCCATGCCTGCTGGCAGTTGCCGCGCACGGCAAAACAGCACGATCGCCCGTTGCACCGAACCGCCAAGCTGCCCTATGACTGCGCTCGGATGGGTGCATGAGATCATGAAGAACGGTCTCTATTCGATGCACGTCAGGACGCTTGACGGGCATTTCGGCAAGGGCAGCGGCGTCCTCGTTTTCCGCGACGGCACGCTGCTCGGCGGCGATGCATTTCTGTACTACACCGGCAGCTACACCACCGACGGCACCACGCTGAAGGGGGAACTGCTGATCGACCAGCACACCCAGCCACGCGACGTCGCGCCGCTGTTCGGCGGCCGTCCTGTCAGCATCGGCTTCTCCGGCAAGATCGGCGACACCGAGGCGACCGTCGGCGGCACCGCGCTGTTCGGCAAGCAGAGCATTCGTCTGGCGGCCACGCTGCGGCGGGTCGCGGACCTCGATTGAAGCATCCGCATCAGCGCATTGTCGCCCGGATCTGCTGCGGCGTCAGGGCGGGCGATCCCTGGTGTTTCGCTTCGGCGGCCTTGATCAGCGATACCACGCGATCGGATATCGGCGTCGGCAGCTCGTGCCGCTCCGCGAGCGCAATAATCGCACCCTGGAGATAGTCGATCTCCGTGCGGCGGTCGCGCTGCAGATCCTCCCACATCGACGAGCGCGCCTGCGGATCGATCCGAATCATGGCGCCGGCGATCGCGCGAAACAGCGGATCCGGCAGCCGCAGAATGGCCGGCGTCCAGGACGCAGGCAGCGGCGTGGTCGACACCGGCGCGATGCCCTCGGCCGCGAGCACGTCGAGCGCTTCGGCGATCTGATCGGCCAGCAGGCGCCGCCATGACCGCTGCGAGAGCTGATCGCGGAGCGGCAGGCCGGACAGCCCATTGAGCGCGTTGTTGAGATTGACCAGCAGCTTGCCCCACTGCACGCCAAGGATGTTGTCGCTGGCGCGCAATGGCAGCGCAGCCGTCGACAGCCGCGCGGCGGTTGCGGCGGCGTCCGCGGCGATAACGATGTCTCCGGAGGTCGAGCGATGAAAGCGCCCCCGCCCCATCGCCACGACGTTGAACGGCACCATGCCGGCGAGCACCGGCTGCGTCAGACGCCGCGAAAGCACCGGCGCGTTGGCGACGCCGTTCTGCAGGCTGACGATCACCGCATCGCGCGGCGCGTGCGCGGCGATGGTGATCGCCATCCCGGCCGTATCGGCGCTCTTGACGCAGACCAGCACGATCGCAGCTTCGCGAAGGATCGCAGCGTCGTCCGAAACCGTCATCGCACGCGCCGACACCTGCCGGTCACCGCCATCGAAGCTCGTCAGCCGCAGCCCGTGCGCCTCGATTTCATCGACGACACGCGGGCGTGCAAGCAAGCCGACCGGGCGTCCCGCCGCCGCCAGCATGCCACCGACAAAGCAGCCGATGCTGCCGGCGCCGGCCACCACGATCCTGTCCGCTGCCGCCATCCTGCCCCCTTCCCATACCTCTCGGAACCTGCCGTGGCATGAGCAAACACCCTCATGAGGTCCCGCGCACGCCCGCTCCGACGGCTCGGGAGCCAACCTGAACGCCAGCCCAACAGCTCCCGATTCGCTGCAAAATATTCCTCCGCCCGCCCCGTCTTGTCACCTTCACGGGAGCTAACTACTGTTTTGGCTCAAGGGCAGACACCCAAGGCTGACGAGCGACAGGAGACCATCATGGGCTTACTCGACATTCTGAACGGCATGCAGAATGGCCCTCGCGGCCCCAGCGCCCCCAGTGATCCCAGCAAGAGCAGCGGCGGCATGTCGCCACTGACCATGGCGATCCTGGCCTTGCTGGCCTACAAGGCCGTGAAGAAGATCGGCGGCAGCCATCCGACGACCGCGGCTCCCGCAGGTGCACCGCCTGCGCCGACGCCAGCGTCATTGCCGGGCAGCACTGGCGGTCTCGGCGGCCTTGCCAGCAGTCTCGGCGGAAGCTCGGGCGGCGGTCTTGGCGACCTGCTGAAGGGCGGCCTCGGCGGGCTTCTGGCCGGCGGCGCGGCCGGCACCGTCCTCAGCGGCGGCCTCGGCGATCTGCTCAAGCAGTTCCAGGACAGCGGCCATGGCGACACCGCGAGCACCTGGGTGGGTTCAGGCCCCAACAAGGCCATCTCGCCGGGAGACCTCGCCAATGCGCTCGGCGTCGACCAGATCAACGAGCTGGTCTCGCAGAGCGGCATGTCACGCGAGGCTCTGCTGCAGGGGCTGAGCCAGCATCTGCCCGAAGTGATCAACCAGCTGACGCCGAATGGCCGGTTGCCGACCGATCACGAAGCTTCGCACTGGCTGTGACACCCTTCCGCCGGCACCGGTTCGCTTGTGCCGGCCTGATGTTCCGCCGCCCGCGTGCGGGGGATCTCGCAATTTGGCTTCACCCACCGGAAAGGCGTTAGCATGGGCGGCATTCTCTGGATCATCATCGTTGGTTTCGTCGCCGGAATCATTGCACGGCTGCTGTCGCCCGGCCCCAACAATCCGTCGGGCTTCATCCTCACCACCGTCCTCGGAATCGTCGGCGCGTTCCTGGCGACCGCCATCGGCCAGTGGATCGGCCACTATGGCCCGGACCAGGGCGCGGGCTTCATTACCGCGACGATCGGCGCACTGGTCGTGCTGTTCATCTGGAACCGGCTGGTGGCGGCGGGTGTCATCCCCGACCGCGGCGCCGGACCGCGCTGACGCCTCTCGCCCTGATGCGCCCGACCGGGCGCGTCAGGTGGCGAGGTGCATGCCGGCATCCATCCGCACCAGCTCCCCGGTCATGTGGCCCGATTGTGGGCCTGCCAGGAAGCAGACCAGCTCCGCCACGTCCTGCGGGCTGGACGCGACATGCAGCGGCACCTTCTGCTTGACCATGTCGCGCACACGCTGGGCGCCTTCCACGCCGCGGCCCTTCTCGAACCATGGTGTGTCGATATAACCCGGACAGACTGCGTTGACGCGGATCAGCGGTGCCAGCGCACGCGCCAGCGCGATGGTCATCGCATTCAGCGCGCCCTTGCTCGCCACATAGGCCAGCGACGAGCCGATGCCGGTCAGTCCGGCGATCGAGGACACGTTCACCACCGTCGACGAACGCTGGCGTTCACGCGCACCGGCCTCGAGCAGCGGCCGCGCGGCCCGCACCATCTGGAACGGCCCGATGGTGTTGACGCCATAGATGCGCTGAAAGTCGTCGGCCGAGAGCTGATCGAGCAGCGTGTGCTCGACATGCTTGGTGACGCCGGCATTGTTGATGAGCACGTCGAGGCCGCCCCAGGCCGCGGCCGCCTCCGCGATGCGCCGGCAATCGTCGTCGCGCGACACGTCGCCCTGCACCACGATGACCTCTGCGCCCGCCGCGCGGCAGGCCTCTGCCGTGCGCTCGGCATCATCACGGCTCGAGGCGTAGTTGATCAGGACGCGCCCGCCATTCTGCGCCAGCTTCAACGCCGCTGCGGCGCCGAGACCTGACGCCGATCCCGTCACGATGGCCCGCAATCCTTCTGTCGACATCGGCCTCTCCAAAAATCCCGCGCGCCCGCACGCCTTGCCACGAGCGATCAGGCTAGCGCTCATGGCATGACAGGAACAGCCCTTTCACCAAACCGCGCAGCGGAATAAGCGCGCCTCGCGGAATTCGCTCATGCCTGAACCGCAGACGGCATTGCGGCGCGCTGCGCTTGTCAGCCCGCAGCCTTTTCCTCATCATGCGCGCAACATCAGGGAGACCCCGTCCCGGCCCATGACATGGTGTCCGGGATGAGAAGCATGTCTTCTGTCGGAGGATCCGTGACGGAGCCAGAGAACATCGTTGTCGCAACGGCGACGCGCATCTTCACCGATCTCGCCGATGCCCAGGGCATCATCCAGTCGCGCAGCGCCGACTGGAAGGCGCCCCTGTGGCGCGCACTCAGCGACGCGGGGCTGCCGCTGGCCTGGGTGCCCGAAGCCTGCGGGGGATCGGGCGGCGATCTCGCCGACGGCTTCGGCGTGGTGCAGGCGGCCGGACGCGCCGCGCTCGCCGTGCCGCTCGCGGAAACCCTGCTGGCGGGCTGGCTGCTGGCGCAAGCCGGCCTGTCCGCGCCGGCCGGGACGATGACGCTCGCACCGGCCATGCCGAACGATCGCATCGTGCTGACCGCCGACGGCACGCTGAACGGCAGCGTCCGCCACATTCCTTTTGCAGCGGACGCCGAGCATATCGCCGTGCTCGCAGATGGTCCGTCGGGCGTCGTCATTGCACTGGTCGCGGCTTCGGACTGCCGGATCATGCCGGGCGACAGCCTCGCGGACGAGCCGTCCAATGCGGTCGTCTTCACGCGCATCCCGCCCGCGGCCATCGCGCCGGCGCCTGCGGGCTGGGATCGAGCCCTGCTGCTGCAGATGGGCGCTATCGTCCGCAGCCTGCAGATCGCCGGCGCCCTCGAGACCGCGCTCGAAATCACCGTGCGCTACGCCAACGAACGCGTGGCGTTCGAACGCCCCATCGCCAAGTTCCAGGCGGTGCAGCACAACCTGGCGAGGCTCGCCGGCGAGGTCGCGGCGGCGATGACGGCGGCCGGCTCGGCCGCCGATGCTGCGGCCCGCGGCGCCACCGGCGACGCCCTGCTGCTGGAGGCGGCGGCCGCCAAGATCCGTTGCGGCGAGGCAGCCGAAACAGCAAGCGCCATCGCCCATCAGGTGCACGGCGCCATCGGCTTCACCAGCGAGCACGTTCTGCATCGTTTCACGCTGCGGGCGCTCGGCTGGCGCAACGACTTCGGTCATGAGAGCCATTGGGCGGCGGTGCTCGGTGGGCGCGTCGCCGCACGCGGCGCCGACGAGCTCTGGCCGCTGCTGGCTTCGCGATGACCGCGCCCGCCACCATGCGTCGTTCGATAGCTGCGTCCTGGGAGCGCTTTGATCATGTCCGCCGCGCTGCACTTTGACCCGATCCGCCTGCCGCCGGAATGCGAGCAGCTGCGCCACGAAGTCCGTGCCTTCCTCGCCGAGGAGGCGGCCGGCGGCACGTTCGACCCGCACCGGCCGCAGTCTGAGGATTTCGACGCCCCCGGCTTCAGCCGCCGGGTCGGCGCGCGCGGCTGGATCGGCATGACATGGCCGAAAACGTATGGCGGCCATGAGCGCAGCTTTCTCGAGCGCTATGTGGTCACCGAGGAGATGCGGGTCGCCAACGCGCCGACGCGCCGCTTCTTCGTCGCCGACCGGCAGAGCGGTCCGGTGCTGCTGAAATATGCCTGCGAGCGCATCAAGCTCGACATCCTGCCGCGCATCTGCCGCGGCGAGCTGTGCTTCGCGATCGGCATGAGCGAACCGAACTCCGGCTCCGACCTGTTCGCGGCCAAGGCGAAGGCCAGCAGGACCGACAGCGGCTGGCGACTGAACGGCACCAAGGTCTGGACCACCTCGGCCCATGTCGCCGACTACATGCTCGGCATCTTCCGCACCGCGCCGCCGACCAAGGAGAACCGCCGTCACGGCCTCACCCAGTTCCTGATCGACATGAAGGCTCCCGGCATCACCGTCAACCCGATCGGACAAATGAGCGGCCGGCATGATTTCAACGAGGTGGTGTTCGACGACGTGCTGCTGCCGGAAGACCATGCGCTGGGTGAGATCGACGGCGCCTGGAAGCAGGCGACAAGCGAGCTCGCCTATGAGCGCAGCGGCCCCGAACGCTTCCTGGAGACGCACTATGTGCTGACCGAGCTGGTCCGCGCGCTCGGGCCTGCCCCCGATGTGCGCGGCGCCGAAGGAGTCGGTCGCCTGGTGGCGCAGCTGCACACCATGCGGCGGATGTCGGTCTCCGTCGCTGGCATGCTGCAGGCCGGCAAGGAGCCGGTGGTGGAGGCCTCCATCGTCAAGGACATCGGCACCATCTGGGAGCAGCAGCTGCCGCACCGCGTGCGCACGCTGTCCGCCTTCGTCGAGCCCGACGCAACCAATCACGAGACGCTGAGCCGGCAGCTCGACTTCGCCATCAGGATCGCGCCGAAGCTCACCATCCAGGGCGGCACCACCGAGGTGCTGCGCGGCATCATCGCGCGCGGGCTTGGCCTGCGCTGACACTCACGCCACGGAGATTTCTTCATGACCAGCACCACGGGCCTCGACATCGCGCTGGAGCAGACCGGCTTCGTCACCACCATCGAGATCCGCCGGCCGCCGCTCAACTTCTTCGACATCGTGCTGATCCGGCAGATCGCCGACGCGCTGGACAAGATCGACGAGGATCCGGCGACGCGCGCGGTGGTGCTGGCGGCGCAGGGCAAGGCATTCTGTGCCGGAGCCAATTTCGGTGACCCGTCGCGCCGGGAGACCGCGCCCGCCGAGAGCCGCGACAAAGGCCGCGACCCGGCCAGCAACCTCGGCGAGATCAGCCATCTCTATTACGAGGCAGTGCGGATCTTCCGCGCCAGGAAGCCGATCATCGCCGCCGTACATGGCGCCGCGATCGGCGGTGGCCTTGGCCTTGCGATGGCTGCGGACTTTCGTGTCACCTGCCCCGAGGCGCGCTTCTCCGCCAACTTCACCCGGCTCGGCTTCCATCCCGGCTTCGGCCTGACCGTCACTTTGCCGGAAGCGATCGGCCGGACCAATGCGGAGCTGATGTTCTACACCAGCCGCCGCGTCACCGGCGAGGAGGCGCTGAAGATGGGGCTGGCCACCGCGCTGGTGCCGCAGGATCAGGTCCGTGCGGAGGCCATCAAACTGGCGACCGAGATCGCCGAATGCTCACCTCTCGGCGTGATCGCGACCCGCGCGACGGTGCGCCGTGGCCTTGCGGACCGCGTCCGCGCCGCCACGGAGCACGAGCTTGCCGAGCAGACGCGGCTGCGCGCCACCGAGGACTTCCGGGAAGGCGTCAAGGCCACCGAAGAGCGCCGTGTGCCGAATTTCACGGGCCGTTGAAGCTCTCCTGCCGCACACCCTGGAGCCCCTAGGCGGCCGGCAGTGCCGCCACCATCAGGGCATCGAGCACGGTGACGCCTTCGCCATCCCGATGAACGACCACCGGGTTGAGTTCGATCTCGGCCACCACGTGGCGCAAAGCGGCGGCGAGCTGCGACACCTGCGCGATCAACCGCGCCAGTGCGTCGATGTCGGTGATCACCGAACCGCGGAAGCCATGCAGCAGAGGAGCCGATTTCAGCTCATCGAGCATGGCGACCGCCTCGCGCTCGCTCACCGGCGCCGGCCGATAGACCACATCGCGAAACAGCTCGGTCGCAATGCCGCCGAGCCCGACCATCACGATCGGCCCGAAGGTCGCATCGCGTACCGTGCCGACGATGATCTCAACGCCTGCCTTCGCCATCGGGCCGACCAGCACACCGAGCAGATGAGCATCCGGACAGTGACGCCGGGCATTCTCCAGCAGCACATCGTAGGCCTGCTGTGCCTTCTCCGCATCGCGGATGTCGACATGCACACCGCCAACCTCGCTCTTGTGAGCGATGCTGCGGGACTGGATCTTCATCACCGCGGGGAAGCCGACCCGCTCCAGCGCCTCGGGGAGTTCGCCGCGATTGCGCACCAGCACCTCCGCCGGCATGGCGATGCCACAGTCGCGCAGCAGCTGCTTGCTCTCGTACTCCGACAAATTGCCGGACAATCCATCTAGCACGCTGGCGGCCGCGATCTCTCCAGCCGCGACGGCCGCAGCCACGTGCGGCGTGGGAACGAACGCCGCGCGGCGCGTCATCGCGTGCGTCGCACGGCCGAGCGAGGCGAGGCCGGGGAAGACGACGAGGCCGGCCTCGCCAAGGCCGTCGCGCGCGAACTGCGACGGCAATGTATAACTATGGATCAAGATCGGCTTGCGGGCGGCGTCCACGACCGGCTTGATCTCGGCGACCTTGAGCGGCATGCGCGTCTCGCTCGCCAGCGACAGCACCACGACGATGAGATCGACCTCGTCGGACCGTGTCAGCCGTTCGACGATGACCTGCAGCCCGCCGCTGTGCACCGCCTGCGCCGTGATGTCGACGGGATTGCGCGGCGAGCCGTAGGACGGGATCAGCGCCTGGATTTCGGCCTGCAGCGACGGCGACAGTTCGGGGATCGTCAGCCCCTCGCCGGCGAGCGTATCGGCGACCCAGGCGCCGGCGCCGCCCGACACCGTCACCACCGCCACGCGCCCCCCCTTCGGCCAGGGATTGGCGGCGAATGCAGCCGCGATCGCCACCGCCTCGTCGATGTCATGCGCGGCGATCAGGCCATATTTGGCGAACACCGCATCATAGGCCGCATTCCAGCCCGCCATGCTGGCAGTGTGCGAAGCCGCCGCGCGCTCGCCGGCGCTGGTCCGCCCGACCTTGGTGACGATGACCGGCTTGCCGAGCTCCGCCGCCCGCTGCGCCGCCACCTCGAACATCGCTGGATCGCGAATGCCCTCGATGAACAGCAGGATGACACCCGTCGAGGTATCCTGCACCAGATAATCCATCACCTCGCCGGCGGCGAGGTCGGCCTCGTTGCCGGTGCTCATCACATAGCTGACCGCCACGCCCATCGCCTTGGCGCGGTTGTAGATCGCAAAGCCGATGCCGCCGCTCTGCGCCACGATGCCGATGCGCTGCCGCGTCGCGATCAGGCGCGGCGCGTCCGGCCGCACATCCACCGTGGGACTGAAGGTGGCAGCGACGCGCCGCGCCTCGTTGTAGAAGCCTTCGGCGTTCGGCCCGGAAATCCGCATCCCGGTGCGACGCGCGAGTGCGGCGATGTCGCGCTGGACATCGGCGCTGTCGCCGCCGCCTTCGGCGAACCCCGAGGAGATGACCACGGCATTGCGGGCACCAGCCGCCGCGCACTCCTCCAGCGCCGCCAGCACCTGCGGCGCCGGAATGATCACAATGGCAAGATCGACCGGCCGCCCGATCGCCGCGATGGACGGGACACAAGCGAGACCGTCGATCTCGTCATAGCGCGGATTGACCGGATAGATCGCACCCGCATAGCCGTTGCGCCGCAGGAAGGTCAGCAGCAGACCCGGAATCTTGGTGCCATCGCGCGAAGCACCGATGATCGCGATGCTGTCCGGGGAGAAGAAGCTATCCAGCGGATGCGCTCGCGGCGCATCGACGGCGGCCTGGTTCATCGATCACGCTCCTTGTTCTTGTTGTTGCCGGCCGCGCAAGCGCTGGTCCCTCATGATCGGCGCGTCATGGCGATGATGCGCGAGCCCCGACGGTGCGCCAGGTTACCCTGACGCCGCCGATCGCGATGCCGTCAGCCGCGACGGGATAGCCCCTCGCCTGGGCGCTGCGGGCGATGGTGTCGCCATCAGCGGCTTCGAACACGAGGCCGCTCAAGGCATCGGCCGGCCCGGCCGTAAACCGCAGGGCGATATCTTTGAGCGCGATGGTGGGCGCACCACCCGGACCGGTGCCCATCGGGGCGTCGAGAATTGCGCTCCAGTGGCGCGCAAGATCGGCCGGCTCCGGGCTCTGCAGGACGACCTCGACCAGCCGGCGGGTGACATCGGTGCGGATGAAGGTGTGCCAGTGCGGCCCCGCGGGCGGATAGGGACCGCGCAAGTTGTCGCTGCCCGCCGTGTGGTTGAACTCGATGAAGGCGGCACGGCAATCCCGCGGATGCAGTTGCACACCGAGGTAGGGCGGCCGGTCGATCACATGGGCCACCCGCACGCCGATGCGTTCGGCGTGAGCACGCCGCGCGGCGGGATCGTCGCAGGAGAAGATCGCCATGTAGCCGCCCTGCCCTTGCGTCTTCGCCAGGAAGCGGCCCGCGGCGGTGCCCTCCATCGTCGGCGCAACCACTTCCAGCAGGACGGTATCGACGGGCATCAGCGCATTGGCGAGGCCGTAGCGCGCCACGTTCGGATCGCGATAGCAGACGGCGAGGCCAAGGATCGCCGCGAGGTCCCCGACCACCGGTTCGAGCTGTGACGCCACCAGACAGATCTGCCGCAGCCGGAGATCCGCCGCCACGGTCAGTGCCCCTTGAAGACCGCAGGCCGCTTCTCGACGAAGGCCTTGGCCGCCTCCTTGTGATCGGCGGTGTCCGAGCAGCGCGAGTGATGCAGCGCTTCCCCGTCGAAGCAGGCTTCGAGGGAGAGCTGTTCGGCGTTGTTGATGTTCTTCTTGATATAGCCGTAAGTCACCGTCGGCCCGCGCGCCAGCGACATCGCCAGTTCGTGCGCGGCAGCGTCGATCTCCGCGTCCGGCACCACGCGATTGACCATGCCGAGCGCCAGCGCCTCCTGCGCCGTCAGCACCGGCGACAGCAGGTAGAGTTCGCGCGCCCTGGCGCTGCCGAGCAACTGGGTGAGGAAATAGGTGCCGCCATAGTCGCCGGAATAGCCGACCTTGGCGAACGCGGTGGTGATCTTGGCGGAGGCCGATGCCACCCGCAGGTCGCAAGCGAGCGCGATCGACAGGCCGGCGCCGGCCGCGGCACCGTCGATCTGGGCGACCACCGGCTTCGCCATGATGTGCAGCAGACGCGACACCTCCATGCCGCGCCGCAGCTGCGTCACCTTCGCCTCGAGCGATGGCGTCTCGGTCGCGCTCGCCATCGCCTTGACATCGCCGCCGACACAGAAGGTGCCGCCGGCGCCCTTCAGCAGCACCGCCCGCACCTCGGCATCTTCCGCGGCGCGGCGCGCCGCCTCGGCGAGCCCGCGGCTCATGTCGGCGTTGAGCGCGTTGCGCCGCTCCGGACGGTTCATGGTGATGGTCAGGAGGCCGTGGTCGAGCTGCTGCAGAACGATGTCGCTCATGGCAATCTGTCCTTGACGATGTGGAAGCGGTTCGGACGACGGCCCTCGCCGCCGTCCAGGCCGTGCTGCCGCGTTACTTCTTGACCAGCGGACAGCGCGACTCCGACAGCGACTGGAACGCCTGGTCGCCCGGCACGGTGGCGAGCAGCTTGTAATCGTCCCAGCGCCCCCTGGACTCGGCCGGCGACTTGACCTCGAACAGGTACATGTCATGCACCATGCGGCCGTCCTCGCGAATGCGGCCGTTCTTGGCGAACATGTCGTTGATCGGCGTCGCCTTCATGATCTTCATGACCGCCGCGGCGTCGGTAGTGCCGGCCTCCTTGACCGCCTTGAGATAGTGCAACACCGACGAATAGACGCCCGCCTGCGCCGAAGTCGGCGGCCGCTTGACCCGCTCCATGAAGCGCTTGGAGAACGCGCGGGTATCGTCGTTGAGATCCCAGTAGAACGCTTCCGCCAGCAATAGCCCTTGCGAGGTCGGCAGGCCGACGCTGTCGATATCCGTGATGAAGGCCAGCAGCGGCGAGACCTTCTGACCGCCCCTGGTGATGCCGAACTCCGCCGCCTGCTTGATGGCGTTGATGGTGTCGCCGCCGGCATTGGCGAGGCCGATGACCTTCGCCTTGGAGCTCTGCGCCTGCAGCAGGAATGAGGAGAAATCCGAGGTGTTGAGCGGATGCTTGACGCTGCCGAGCACCTTGCCGCCGGATTTCACCACCACATTGCTGGTGTCCTTCTCGAGATCGGCGCCGAAAGCATAGTCCGCGCTCAGGAAGAACCAGGTGTCGAGGCCCTGCTTCACCGCGGCAAGGCCGGTGACGTTCGCCTGGGCAAAGGTATCGAACACATAGTGGACGGTATAGGGGCCGCAGGCTTCGTTGCTGAGGCGGATGGATCCGGGGCCGTTGAAGATGATGATCTTGTTGCGCGCCTTCGCGATCTCGCTGGCGGCGAGCGCCGTGGCGGAGGCGGCGACATCGACGATCGCCTCGACACCCTGGTTGTCGAGCATGTCGCGCGCGATGTTGGCGGAGAGGTCGGCCTTGTTGAGATGATCGGCGGCGATGATCTCGATCCTGCGGCCGAGCACCTGACCACCGAAATCTTCCGCCGCCATCTTCGCCGCGGCCTCGCTGCCGACGCCGGTAATGTCGGCGTACAGTCCGGACATGTCGAGAATGGCACCGAGCTTCAGCGGCGGCTTGTCCTGCGCGCCGGCGGTGCCCGCCGAAAGACACAGCACGGATGCCAGCGCAATGGACGCAACGGTGGCGAAGGACGGTCGTCGTAGCATGGTTTCCCCCTCATGCGACGTCGCTGATGTTTCGACGCCGCTATTTGTTGCGGTGATCATGCCGCAACGCCTGCGACGCGGCAAGTCAAACACTTGTTTGAAACCGCAGGGCTCATCTCCGCGAGCGTCGGCGCAACCACGCGATACGTCCAACCACGCAACAATTCCGCAAAACGGAATGGTTTCTGCCGCTCGCACGCAACATGCAATGCGCCGCGATGGACGACGTCATGCATGCGTCATGTCGCCCGTGCGACCTGTGCCCGGAGAAGATGGTGGCGCGAATACGCTGGACGCGTTGCGACACGCGCGCCACCATCGCCCCGCAGAGACAGAGGGGAGATACGCGCATGCGCCTCGCGCTGTGCGGTCCGCTTGGCGCCATGATCGCGGTCGCGACGCTGATCGCGCCGACGGCGAAAGCGGCCTGTTCCTATGAGGCTCAGGGCGACGGCCACGTCGATGCCATCATCGATGCGCGCACCTTCCGCCTGCAGGACGGCCGCGAGATCCGGCTCACCGGCATCGAAGCCGTGCCAGGCGGAAACACCGCGCCGCTCACTGCGCAGGTCGCGGGACGCGATGTGCAGTTGCTCGGGCCGGACGATGCGCCCGACCGCTATGGGCGGCAATCGGCCATCGTCGTCGCGGCGGGCTCCCAGGCGTCGGTTCAGATCGAGCTGCTGCGGCAGGGATTCGCGCTGTTCTCGGGCTTCGTCGCCGATCGGGCATGCGCCGCGGAACTGACCCAGGCCGAAGCCGAGGCCCGCGTCGCCCGCCGCGGTGCCTGGAACAGCGATATCGCCATAAAAAACGCCGAAAGGCCGGGCGATATTTCGGCCTTGGTGGGGCAGTTTGTCGTCATCGAAGGCAAGGTTTTATCAGTCCGACAGGCCGGAGCGACAATTTATGTCAATTTTGGCCGCCGGTGGACAGAAAGCTTTGCCGCCACTATTTCAAGGCGCATGATTGCGGCGCTCGAGGCCTCTGGCCTGTCGCCAAAATCGCTCGAAAATCGGCGTGTTCGCGTTCGGGGCTGGGTCGAGTTGCGCGGGGGGCCGCGGATCGACGTGCTGCAGCCCGGGCAGATCGAGCTGACCGGTGAATAGTGGCTGCGGGTAGTCATCAGTTTGATTTGAGATTTTTGGGGCGGATGGGACGGAAGTGACGGCGCTGGGAAGACGACCGGAACGTTTCCTGCGGGGAAGGTCCCGCCGCATGCTCGCGGCGCCTGTCGTGCTGGCCGTCCTGCTCGGCCTTGGCGGTTGCGGCGACACCACCCGCTTCCAGACCGCGACGACCCCGGTGGTCTCGGGCACGGCCAAATTCCCCAAACCCGTGGCACAGACCCCTGCCACCGAACGCGAGCATGAACGCATCCTCGCGTCCTATGGCGGCCCTTACAACGATCCGAAGCTGGAGGCGCTGATCGGCAAGACCGTCGACCGTCTGGTCGCCGCGTCGGAGCGCCCGGACCTCTCCTACAAGGTGACGATCCTGAACTCCGGCGCCGTCAACGCCTTCGCGCTGCCGACCGGCCAGCTCTATGTCACCCGCGGCCTGGTTGCGCTCGCGAGCGACACCTCGGAGCTGTCGTCCGTGCTGTCGCACGAGATGGCCCATGTGCTCGCCAAGCACGCCGCGATCCGCGAGGACCAGGCCCGGCAGGCCGCGCTGGTGACGCGCGTGGTCCAGGACATGAGCGACGATCCCGGCCTGACCGCGCTGGCGCTGGCGCGCTCCAAGCTCACCATGGCCAACTTCTCGCGGGCGCAGGAGCTGGAGGCCGACGGCATCGGCGTCGGTATCTCGGCCCGCGCGCATTTCGATCCCTATGGCGCGGCGCGCTTCCTCAGCGCCATGGAGCACAACGCCGCCCTCAAGGCACAGCGCTCCGGCCTCGACCCGCGCTCGCAGGATTTCCTGTCGTCGCACCCGGCGACCCCGGAGCGCATCCAGAACGCGCAGGCCAACGCCCGCCAGTATGCCGGCCCGCAATCGCCACCGCGCGACCGCGATGAATACCTCAATGCGATCGACAACATCGTCTACGGCGAAGACCCGAGCGAAGGCTTCGTGCGTGGCCGCCGCTTCCTGCATCCCAAGCTCGGCTTCACCTTCACCGCTCCGGATGGTTTCTCGCTGGAAAACACCGCCCAGGCGGTGGTCGGGGTGCGCGAGGGCGGCAGCCAGGCGATGCGTTTCGACGTGGTGCGGGTGCCGAGCGAGCAGCCGCTCGGCGAATATCTGGTCTCCGGCTGGATGGAGAACGTCGACAAATCCTCCGTCGAGGACCTCTCGATCAACGGCTCGGCGGCGGCGACCGTGGTCGCGCGCGGCGATCAGTGGCAGTTCCGCGTCTATGCGCTGCGCTTTGGCAGCGAGGTCTACCGCTTCATCTTCGCCGCCCGGCAGCGGACCAACGAAAGCGACCGCAGCTTCCGCGACACCGTCAACTCGTTCCGCCGCCTGACCGCGGCGGAGATCCAGGAAGCGCGGCCGCTGCGCATCCGGGTGATCAACGTCCAGCCCGGAGACACCGTGGAGTCGCTCGCGCACCGCATGGCCGGCGTCGACCGCCAGGCGGAGCGCTTCCGCATCATCAACGGGCTCGACGCCAAGGATACGATCAAGGCGCGCGACCGCGTCAAGATCATCGTCGACTGAGCCCGTTCGCTTCTGATGGAATCGCGAACGCGCTCTCATTTTTTGGTTTGACGCGTTGTCTTCACGCGAACCGGGGCCTCCCCCGGATCAAGTCCGGGGCATGCTTCGCTCGAAAACACGCTCGCTACGCAACAAAAAAGCCCGGCGCATGCGCCGGGCTTTTTGTTCTTGGGCAGTAGGCCGCTGCGATCAGGCCGCCTCGTCCTCGGCGACCGAATCCTCGCCGTCGGCATCGTCCGCATCGGCCTCGCCATCGCCTTCCGCTTCGGCCTTGGCCACACCGCGGCGCGGGCTCTTGGCGAGCGACGCCTCGATCTCCTTTACCGCCTCGGTCTCGGTGATGTGCTGGACCACGGCGATCTCGCGCGACAGACGATCCAGCGCCGCCTCATAGAGCTGCCGTTCGCTGTAGGACTGCTCGGGCTGCGACTCGGAGCGATAAAGGTCGCGGACCACTTCGGCGATGGCGACGATATCGCCCGAATTGATCTTCGCTTCGTACTCCTGGGCCCGGCGCGACCACATGGTGCGCTTGATGCGGGCGCGGCCCTTCAGCGTCTCCAGCGCCTTCTTAACCAGCGCCGGTTCCGACAGCTTGCGCATGCCGACCTGGGCGACCTTGGCGGTCGGCACACGGAGCGTCATCTTGTCCTTGATGAAGTTGATCACGAACAGCTCGAGCTTGGCGCCCGCGATCTCCTGCTCCTCGATCGACAGGATCTGCCCAACGCCATGCGCCGGATAGACCACGAATTCATTGGTCTTGAAGCCCTGACGCTGGGTCAACGGCTTCTTCGGCTCCTCCACGCGCGGCTGCGCGGCCACGGGCTTCACGGCAGGCTTGGCTGCAGCAGGCGCCGCAACCGGCTTCGGAGCGGCCGGCTTGGCGACGGGGGCAGCGGCCTTGGGAGCAGCTGCCTTCGCAACGGGGGCCTTGGCAGTCTTGGCAGAGGTTTTTGGCATTTCACTTCTTGTGTTCTTGGAGGATTTGACAGGCGCAGGTTTCACTGTCGCCTTGTGAGCGGTCGATTTCGAGGCCGCTGCGCGGGCATCCTTCTTGGCGGAACCTTTGGCAGGGCTTTTTGACGCACTACGGGCGGCGGCAGTCGTCTTCTTTGCCGTTTTCGACGAAGCCGATTTGGATGACGCCGATTTAGACGTACTCTGGTTACGCGTTTTGCTGGCCACAACCTGCGCGTGGAACCGCCACGCCCCTGTTCAATGATTATGGGGAACCCAGCGGGCCATAAGCAGGCAACACGGGGTCCGGCTTATTGAATGTGACCAGAATAACACATTTCCCGCAAAAATCAATGATTTATGCGGGTTCGGCAGTGCAGCGAACGCGGCCACTGAAGCCCCGTTCATTAATTAGGGTTAAAAGTCGATTCGGTTTTCCGGAAAATACCCGGAAAAACGGCGCCAACATGGCGCCGCCACCGCAACTTTAGTCGCCACTGCCGGGGTTCGAGGAAAAATACTTCTCGAATTTGCCCTCGACTCCATCGAATTCCTTGGCGTCCGCCGGCTGATCCTTCTTCTGGGTAATGTTCGGCCAGCTCTTGGCATAGTTGGCGTTGAGCTCAAGCCACTTCTCGAGACTGGGCTCGGTATCCGGCTTGATCGCGTCCGCCGGGCATTCCGGTTCGCAGACACCGCAATCGATGCATTCGTCCGGATGGATCACCAGCATGTTCTCGCCCTCGTAGAAGCAATCGACGGGGCAAACCTCGACACAATCCGTGTACTTACATTTGATGCAGTTGTCTGTGACGACGTAAGTCATCCAAGGCTCCGGAACCGGTCTGATATCACGCGATGGCGTAGCGCAGGACGACCGCTGCTGCAAGCCAAGCGCTGCATAGCAGTAACCCGGCCATCACCCAAGTCCTCAGGACTGAGGAGGCGGGGCCGGCGCGCGGCTTCAGACCGGCGACGATCCCTGCAAATCTTCATAGAGTGTCCGCGCCGACGGTGCATCCCCCCTGCGCTCGGCAAAGCCGGCCACTTTCAGCAGCCGCACCGAACGATCGAGCGCGATGGTCAGCACGTCACCCGGCTTCACCGCATGGCCCGGCGAAGTCTCACGCTCGCCGTTAAGACGGACGTGGCCGCTGGAGACCAGCGCCGCCGCGTCGGATCGGGTGCGCACCACCCGCGCGTGCCACAGCCATTTGTCGATGCGCTGACGGTCCACGCGGGCGGTAGATCCCTTGCCTAGCCGTCCTTGCGGTTGGCGGTGAGCTGTTCCTTCAGCGCCGCGAGCTTGGCGAACGGCGAGTTCGGATCGATCGGCCGGTCGCGCTCGCGGGGCGGTGCACTCTGGCCATGACGCTGGCCATGCGGCGGACGTCCTTCGTTGCGGCCGCCGGCATTGCTGCCCCGGAACTTGCCCTTGAAGCCATCAGGGAGGCGTCCGCGCTGCTTGTTGCGGTTGTGCCCCTGCGACTCGCGCGCTGCTGCGCCGTCGCCCGCTTCCGCGGCAGCCTGGTCCTGACGTGGCCTGCGATCGTCGCGACGATCACGCCGGCCGCGGCCCTCGCCGGCTGCGGCATCCGCCCCGGCATGGGACTGGCCCCGACGAGGATGGCGATCATGGCGCGGCCGCCGGTCTTCCGAGCGTCCGCCCGGACGCCAGACCTCGACCAGTTCCGGTTCGGCTGGAGCCGCCGCTTCGGTCGCGGCCTCAGCGGAAACGTGAGCCTCCGTCGCCTCAGCCGCGACCACCTCGCTGGACGCTTCCGCGACCGCAGCGCCGGCTTCGTCGCCGGCCACCGGAGCGTCGACCGCCGCCTCTGCAGCTGGAGCCTCTTCCACAGCAACGGGCACGGCTTCCGGATCGGCAGCGAGTGTCGCTTCGGCGACAGGCGCCGCCAGCTCGGCCGGCGCATCCACAACGGCGTCCGGAACCTCGGCGGCATCAGTCGCCAGCGCGACATCGACCGCGTCGACGGCAACCTGATCCGAAGACACTTGATCGGGAGGCAGCTGATCGGGAGACACCTGGTCCGAGGTTGCCTGATCGGACGCAGCCTCAGCGGCGGGCGTCTCGCTGGCGGCGGCCACCACCGGCTCCGCGGCAGGCGCGGGCGGCAACGGCGGACGCTTCTCCATCCGATAGCCCAGCGCGCGCAGCACCGAGGCAAAGTCCTCGCCGGCCGACCCCGTCAGCGACGTCATCGCCTGAGTCACCGTGAAGCCGCGGCCGTCGAACGCACCCGGCGGCTTGGGGCCCGGCGAATTGTCGCGCCAGGCCAGCGCCGGGCGGATGAGATCGGCGAGGCGCTCCAGAATATCGACACGAACCGCACGCTCGCCGCACTGGCGATAGCCGAGCACGCGGTAGGCATCGCGGTTCAGCGCCTTGTCGACCGGGAACGAGGTCCGGCCGCTGGAGGCCAGGTGCTGGGCACTCGACAGCGCCGAGACATCGACATTGTCCTGCTTGTGCGCCCACAGCAGCGACGCGATGCCGCGGGCCGCCGGCTTCAGCAGCGAAGGGACATAAATATGGTAGGCGCCGAACCGCACGCCGTACTTGCGCAGCGTGGCGCGCGACGGCTGATCGAGATCCTTGATCTCGGCAGCGACCTTCTGCCGCTCCAGGACGCCGAGCGCCTCGACGAGCTGGAAGGCGATGCCACGGGCGATGCCGGTGACGTCCTCGGCCTTGGTCAGCTCGAACAGCGGCCCGAGCAGCTTCTCGATGTGGGTCTTGAGCCACAGGTCGAGCCGGGCCTGCACCGCATCGCGCGGCGCGCCGGTGAGGCGCTCGTCGGCGATGATGCGCACCCGTGGATGCAGCACGTCGTCGGCCGCAACCAGCTTGGCCACCGCGTCGCCGGTCCAGCGCAAGGTGCCGTCGGAGGCCAGCACGAACTGGTCGTCCGGCGCCTTCGACAGCTTGTCGGCGCGTGCATCGATTTCCCCGGCCAGCGCCTTGAGCGCCGCAGCCTGCAGCGCCTTGGCCTCCGACCCCGCTTCCGCGGCATCCGGCGCAAACATGAACCCGTCGAGCCGGCCGATCACATGGCCCTCGACAACGACTTCGCCGGTCTTTCCAATTTCCGTATTCAGCATCGTGTTTTCTCGCAAGCGGCGCATCAATACACTGGTCCGGCGATCAACGAAACGCTCAGTTAGCCGTTCATGCAGCGCATCTGACAATTTATCTTCCACGGACCGGGAAATACCCTGCCAATGCTCAGGGTCGACCAGCCAGTCAGGGCGGTTGGCCACGAAGGTCCAGGTCCGAATCTGGGCGATCCGCCCGGATAACGTATCGATGTCCCCGTCGGTCCGGTCGGTCTGGGCGATCTGCGCCGCGAACCAGTTGTCCGGAATGCGACCTTTTTGCATCAAGAACCCGAACAGGGTTGTGACAAGCTCGGCATGCGCTGCGGGCGCGACCTTGCGGTAGTCCGGGACCTGACAGGCCTCCCAGAGCCGCTCGATCGCCTCGGCGCCGTGCGCCATGTCCCGGACCTCGGCGTCACGGGAGACGTGGTCGAGCACCCGCAGGTCCTCGGCCACCGGGGCACGGGTCAGGGCCTCATGGTTCGGAGACTGCGCCAGCGACACCTGCAGCGCGCCGAGTGAGGAGAAATCGAGCCTGGAATTGCGCCACTGCAGCAGCTTGACGCTGTCGAAGGCATGGTTCTGCAGCGCATCCACCAGCTCGGGCTCGAATGGCGCGCAGCGCCCGGTGGTGCCGAAAGTGCCGTCACGGGTGGCGCGGCCGGCCCGGCCGGCGATCTGGGCGAACTCCGACGGCGTCAGGCGGCGGAACTGGTAGCCGTCATATTTGCGGTCGGACGCGAACGCGACGTGATCGACGTCGAGATTGAGCCCCATGCCGATGGCGTCGGTCGCCACCAGATAGTCGACATCACCCGATTGGAACAAATCGACCTGGGCGTTGCGCGTGCGCGGCGACAGCGATCCCAGCACCACTGCGGCGCCGCCATGCTGGCGGCGGATCAGCTCGGCGATGGCATAGACCTCGTCGGCAGAGAACGCCACGATGGCGGTGCGCCGCGGCTGCCGCGTGATCTTGCGATCGCCGGCGAACAGCAGACTCGACAGCCGCGGCCGTGTCACCATGCTGGCACCCGGCAGCAGCTTCTCGATCATCGGGCGCATCGTCGCCGCGCCCAGCAGCAGCGTCTCGTCGCGGCCGCGCCGGTTGAGAATGCGGTCGGTAAAGACGTGGCCGCGCTCGAGATCCGCGGCGATCTGGATTTCGTCGACCGCGAGGAACGAGACGTCGAGATCGCGCGGCATCGCCTCGACGGTCGAAACCCAATACCGCGGCCGCGGCGGCTTGATCTTTTCCTCACCGGTAATCAGCGCGACCTCTGCCGGGCCGACCCGCGCGACGATCTTGTTGTAGACCTCGCGCGCCAGCAGGCGCAGCGGCAAACCGATGATGCCCGAGGAATGCGCCAGCATGCGCTCGATGGCGAGATGGGTCTTGCCGGTGTTGGTGGGGCCGAGCACGGCGGTGACGCCGGCGCCGGGCGCGCGGCCGCTCGCCTGCGACAAGGGAGACAAGGACATGAGCTTCAGCAATCCCCGGCTAGATCTGTTTCACATTGCGACGCGAAATGCGTGCGGACTTAAGCTCTGGAACGAGTCCGGAACGAACCACGTCCGAATCGCTGACTCGCGCGATGTGCGGACAAGGCGCCCCAAGATGTCGTTGCTCGTCGCAGATTTCCGGCACTACATCGAGATTCCGCCGTGCAAAATCACGTGATACGCGCACCCAAACGTTAACAACGGGGTGCAGCGCCTTCCCGACAGGAGTCAACAGGATTCCTTGCACGATGCGGGCTCCCTTCGGCGATTTTTCCAACGAGCGCTGAGAGCCTTGAGCTACTGCGTTTTCGCTGTCGTCCGCACGGTGGCGGTGGACACGAACTGGGTGGCCTCCAGGGCCGCCATCCCGACCGGCGTCGGCACCAGCACCTTGTAGGGAACGAGCACGCGGGTGCCGGCGATCGGCGCCAGCCACACTTCCATGTTGCGCTGGGCGATCAGGTACTTGATCGCCGGACGGTCGGGCACATAGCCCGCGATCGGCCGGAACGCGATGGCGCAGACCACGACCGGCCCCTGATATCCCTTGGCCGATACCGTCTCGAGGCGCTTGTAGTCGAGACGCAGGTCATAACGCATGCGCCCGTCGAAAATCGCCGCATTCGACTTGCAGGCCTCCGGGCCGACCGGATCGGCCGTCCCCGGCACACGCACCAGGGATCCGGTCATCGGATCGACGACACCATGGCGTTGCGCCTCCGTCACCGGAATGCGCTCCGGCGTCGGCTCGGGCTCCGGCTCGATCGAGCTTTCCTTGACGCTCCCGCCGGTGAGCTGAATGCGGATCGTCTCCGACTTCTTGTCGGTGGTGAGCGTCGCGGTGTAGTTCACCGGTGCAAACTGCCCGTTGACCATCCGCCCCTGTGCGGCGCTGGTGCCGGAGCCGCCGGCAACCGCTTTCAAAAGGCCCGTCGAGCCGCCACTTGCCGAGGCCGAGAATTGATCATCGGAGATATCGATGACCCAGGAGCCCTTGCCGACCTGGATGCCTGCGAGGCTCGCCTCATAGCGGGCTTCGAGCCGCCCCTGGGCGGACGCCGCGACCGGCGCCATCACCACAGCCGCGAGGCATCCGGCGCCCAGCCCGAGCCGAGCCCACGACCAATGGCCACCTATCTGGAAAAACCGATCAACCACCACCAACGGCGAGTCCTGTTCCACACCCTTGAGGCATATAAGCGAACTTTGCGGCAAACACAGCGGCCGCCGCTAAGGCATTTTCCAACAAGGTGAAATTCGGGGCGTCGGCGGGCCCTGCAGTCATCGAGGGAATAGTGCGGCGGCGATTGCGTCGTTAGTATGTTGGGGCCCTCGGCGCCAAAACCCGGCCCTAATCGGCTTAAACGGGCTAAATTACCGGTTCCATTGGTTTCTTCGCGAGGAGCCGGTCGCTTTGGCTTGACGATGGCCGCTGTGCCCCCTATACGTCCGCGGTTCCTGAAATGGACGCGATTTTAAACCCCCGTGCGCCTTAGGGCAGCTTTCGGGGACGACAGAGGATTTCGCCAATGTCCCGGCGCTGCGAACTGACCGCTAAAGGCCCCCAGGTGGGTCACAAGGTGAGCCACTCCAACATCAAGACCAAGCGCCGGTTCCTGCCGAACCTGTGCAACGTCACCATGATTTCCGACGTCCTCGGCCGCTCGGTGCGGTTGCGCGTGTCGACCAACGCGCTGAAAAGCGTCGATCACCGCGGCGGGCTCGATGCCTATCTGCTGAAGGCGAAGGCCACCGACCTCTCGCCGCGTGCGCTCGAACTGAAGCGCCAGATCGAAAAGAAGACCCTGGCCGCAGCGAGCTGATCGCCGGACTGGATCGTGATGAACGAAAAGCCGGGCCTTTGGTCCGGCTTTTTTGTTGTGCGGCTGCGCGCCTCGCCGCCACCCTGATTACGGATCGACCAGCTTGAACTGCAGCAGCAGCGTGCGCTGGAGCAGCGAGAAATTGTCATCGGAGACCATGGTCAGGATGGTGTCGCCGTCCGCACTCTGATGCACGTCGATCCCCTCCATGTTGTCGACCTCGTTGCCGAGATCGGCCTCGAAGATGGTCGGGCCGTCCACCACCTGTCCGGGGGCCACCGCACTCAGCGGAATCCGGCGGATACGGATGCCGACCCCCGAGATGAAGGAGAACTTGCGCTCGAGCAGCAGCAACGTTCCCGACGGCAGCAGCGCCACGTCGCTGACGTCATAGTCCTCGGTGCGGCGGACGCTGAACTGTCCGGGCGACGGCCCTCCGATCAGGAATGCGAGAATATTGCCGGCCGAATCCAGTCCGCGCTCGGAGATCGCCAGCAGCGTGCCACCGAGCGGCATGGTGTGCGGCACGGCGAGGAGCGCTTCCACGCCCTTGTTGTGCGGCAGCCTGCGCAGCAGCGGCGGCGCGCTGATCGGCTCGCCGCGTGCCCGCACCCCGTCCCGACCGAACGTCTCGAACTTCAGGATGTGGTTGACGCGCTCGATCCCGATGTAGGCCGCCGCGCCATCGAACGCGAGCGACTCGGTATCGTACCAGCCGCGACGGGCGATCGGCACACCGTCCGGTCCGAGGATCGGCGCCGCCACCACATTGGCGAGCCCTGCGAGCTGCTTGCCACGATAGACGAAACGGCCGGTGAACCAGTCACCCTTGTCGCTGATGGCGGTGAAGCTTTCGCCGCGCGGATCGAGCCGCAATGCCGACAGTCCGCCGAAGCCGCGGAAGGATGATGTCAGCACCAGGCCACTGACGAACTCGAGCGATCCGAACCGCACCCGTGACGGCTCGCGATGAGAAAAATAGCTGATCGGACGGCTGTTGACCTCGATCGCGACCGGGCCCGACGACACGGCCGTCTGGGCGCCTCCTGGCGACGGCGTCAGCGACGCCGCGACCAGCGCGAGCGCCGCCGCAGCAACCCATGGCAGCAGTCTCCCACGGCCGGATCGCACGGACATCGGGCTCAGGAGTGCAGACGCCGTCGGCTGCGCGGCGCCGCCGGCACCTCTGTTTCGCTGAACAGCTCGGCAAGCTTCTCGGTGATCGCGCCGCCCAGCTCTTCGGCATCGACGATGGTCACCGCGCGGCGGTAGTAGCGCGTGACATCGTGGCCGATACCGATGGCGATCAACTCGACGGGCGAGCGGGTCTCGATCTCCTCGATGATATGGCGCAGGTGGCGCTCCAGATAATTGCCGGGATTGACCGACAGGGTGGAGTCGTCGACCGGCGCGCCGTCGGAGATCATCATCAGGATCTTGCGCTGCTCGGGGCGCCCGAGCAGGCGCTTGTGCGCCCAGTCCAGCGCCTCGCCGTCGATGTTCTCCTTGAGGAGCCCCTCGCGCATCATCAGGCCGAGATTCTTGCGCGCGCGGCGCCAGGGTGCATCCGCGGACTTGTAGACGATGTGCCTGAGGTCGTTGAGACGGCCCGGATTGGCCGGCTTGCCGGCAGCGAGCCAGGCTTCACGCGACTGGCCGCCCTTCCAGGCCCGCGTCGTGAAGCCGAGAATCTCGACCTTGACGCCGCAGCGCTCGAGCGTCCGCGCCAAAATGTCGGCGCAGGTCGCCGCCACCGTGATCGGACGGCCGCGCATCGAACCGGAATTGTCGAGCAGCAGCGTCACGACCGTGTCGCGGAACGTCGCCTGCTTCTCGTGCATGAACGACAGCGGGTGGAATGGATCGGTGACCACGCGCGATAGCCGCGCGGGATCAAGGATGCCTTCCTCGAGGTCGAATTCCCAGGCACGGTTCTGCTGCGCCATCAGCTTGCGCTGCAGGCGGTTGGCGAGCCGTGCCACGATACCCTGCAGATGCGCCAGCTGCTTGTCGAGATAGCTGCGCAGCCGCTCGAGCTCGTCATGCTCGCACAGGTCCTCGGCGGCCACCACCTCGTCGAACTTCGGCGCGAAGGCATGGTACTCCGGCCCGCGCGGCTCGTTGCCGCCGCGGTGCGGCGGCCGCGACGTCTCGCCGGGCGTGTCGTCGTCGCCCATGTCGCCGTCGTCGAACATGTCGCTCGCCGACGCCTGGGCGCTCTCCATCGCGCTTTCGGACAGCTCCTCGCTGGTCGCCTGCGCCTGCTCCGCGCTCATCTCCTGGGCGGCGTCGGTGTCCGGCGAGCCGTCGGCGCCGGACTGATCCTTCTCGCCCTCGCGCTCATCGTCCTGCTGGTCGTCGTCGTCCTGGTCGGCGTTCCGGTCCTCACCGAGTTCGAGCGCCTCGAGCAGGTCGTGCACCGCGTCGCCGAAGCGCTCCTGGTTCTCGGTCAGCTTGTCGAGACGGTCGAGGCGGGCGCCGATCTTGTCTTCGAGAATCGGCCGCCACAGGTCGACCACCTTGCGCGCCGCCGCCGGCGGCGCCTGGCCGGTCAGCCGCTCGCGCACCAGCATCGCCAGCGCGTCGGCAAGCGGCGCGTCGGCACGGTCGGTGATCTCGTCGAACTTGCCGCGATGGAAGTGGTCGTCGAGCATCGCCGTGAGGTTCTTGGCGACGCCGGCCATGCGGCGCGCGCCGATCGCCTCGACCCGCGCCTGCTCGACCGCCTCGAACACCGAGCGGGCCTGCGGGTTCGCCGGCAGCAGCTTGCGATGGACCTTGGGATCGTGGCAGGCGATCCGCAGCGCGACGGAATCGGCGTGACCGCGGACAACGGCGGCATCGCGCCGGCTCATCTTGCGTGCCGGCTCCGGCAGCCGCGCCTTGCCGGGCGACAGGCCCGGCCGCTCGGCCGCAAAGGTGACATCGAGCTCCGGCTGCCTGGCAATGGCGCGCAGGCAGGAGCTGACCGCGCGCTTGAACGGCTCGGTCGGCGCTTCCTTGGAGCTGTTCCGGAACTTGATGTTGGAGGTCATCGCCCCGCTCAGCTCAGTGCGACATTCACCGCGGATTCAGGCAGCTCGGCATTGAAGCAGCGCTGGTAGAACTCGGCCACCAGCGGACGCTCCAGCTCGTCGCACTTGTTGAGGAAGGTGACGCGGAAGGCGAAACCGATATCGCCGAAGATGTCGGCGTTCTCCGCCCAGGTAATCACCGTGCGCGGGCTCATGACCGTCGACAGGTCGCCATTGGCGAACGCGTTACGGGTGAGGTCGGCAAGACGGACCATCTTGTTGACGATCTCCCGGCCTTCTGCCGTGCGGTAGTGACGCGCCTTCGCCAGCACGATCTCCACTTCCTCGTCATGCGGCAGGTAATTCAGCGTGGTGACGATCGACCAGCGGTCCATCTGGCCCTGGTTGATCTGCTGGGTGCCGTGATAGAGGCCGGAGGTGTCGCCGAGACCGATGGTGTTGGCGGTCGAGAACAGGCGGAACGCGGGGTGCGGCTTGATCACCTTGTTCTGGTCGAGCAGTGTCAGGCGGCCGGACACCTCGAGCACGCGCTGGATCACGAACATCACGTCGGGACGACCGGCGTCGTATTCGTCGAACACCAGCGCGACGTTGTTCTGCAGCGCCCACGGCAGGATGCCGTCACGGAATTCGGTGACCTGCTTGCCGTCGCGCACCACGATGGCGTCCTTGCCGACGAGGTCGATGCGGCTGATGTGGCTGTCGAGGTTGACGCGCACGCACGGCCAGTTCAACCGCGCCGCCACCTGTTCGATATGGGTCGACTTGCCGGTGCCATGGAAGCCGGTGACCATGACGCGGCGGTTCTTGGCGAAGCCTGCGAGGATGGCGAGCGTCGTCGCCCGGTCGAAACGGTAGTCCGGATCGACGTCCGGCACATGCGGATCGACTTCAGAATAGGCAGGAACTTCGAGGTCGCTGTCGATGCCGAACACCTGGCGGACCGACACCTTCATGTCGGGCAAGTTGGCCGGTTCGGTCGCGGTCGTCGTGGCGGCGGTCATCAATCCTCCGTGATTTCGGGCGCTCCCGAAGCCAGGCGTATTCGAGCTTGCTACGGTTTGGGCTGCGGGACGAAACCTAGCAGACAGACGCGGCGGGCAGAAGCCCACCTATCAATCAAAGTTTCGTTGCGATATCATTTAGATAAGCTGGGTGAGCTGGTTTGGAAAGGCTGCCCTGCGAATTGGAATGACGATTTCCTTCCCGACGATGCGTTTCCCGTTCGATCCACCCCGTCCGGCCCGGGGGATGCCCCACAACCTGCGAGAGCGCGACCTTTGACATCTCCGTTGTACAGCCTGGTCGCCCTGGTCTCCGCGCATCCGGCCTGGGCTTACGTCACCGTGTTTCTCGCGGCCTTGCTCGAGGCCGTGCCGGTGGCCGGGTCGTTCATCCCCGGCTCCACGGTGATTCTCGGGCTCAGCGCCGTCATCGCGACCGGCGGGCTGCAACTTCCTCCGATGCTGGGCTGCGCTTTCGCGGGCGCGGTGATCGGTGACGGCGCCGCTTTCTGGCTCGGCCACCGCTCCAAGCGCCGGATCCTCCAGACCTGGCCACTGGCGAACTATCCGACCGTCATTCTCCGCAGCGAGGAATTCTTTGCCCGTCGCGGCCTCCTTGCGGTGTTCCTGGCGCGGTTCGTCCCGCCGGTCCGGGCCTTCGTGCCGGTGACCGCCGGCGCACTCGGTATGCCGCCGCGGCGCTTCTTTCCCGTCAACATCGCAGCCGTGGCGCTGTGGGCACCGCTGCATGTGGTGCCCGGCCTCCTGGCTGGATCGGCGCTGAAGCAGTGGGGCACGGCACTGCATCATCACGTCGCCGCGCTCGTGCTGCTGGCGACCGCCGCCGGCGTCGTCGCCTGGGGGATCCGACAATACCTGCACCGCGCCGATCGCCTGAACGACCGAATCGGCATCACATGACCATCCATTCGCGAGGGTATTTGAGAATGCGCCTGCTCCCATTCCTGCCGTCGACCGTGCTGCTGCTCGCGGCGTCCCTGACATTCCAGACACGCGCCCATGCCGACGAGCCGATGCGCGGCACCTTCACGGCCAGCAAGACCTGCCCGGCCGTGCAATCCATTCGCAAGCAGACCAATCCCGGCAATGTCGCGCTCGAGGTCGGCCACGGCTATCGCCTGCTCGCCCGCAACAGGTCGGACGCCACCCACTACCGCGTCGTGGTCGAGACGGCTGACCCACAACAGCGCTGGGTCGCCGTCGACTGCGGTGCGGTGAACGACAGCGCTGCCGTGCCGCCGGCTCCGGCCACGCCGCGCCGAACCGAGGCTCCGCCGAGCGACGGCAAGGCATCCTATGTTTTTGCCATCAGTTGGCAGGCCGCGTTCTGCGAGGGCATGCCGGACAAGGTCGAATGCCGCACACAGACCGACAACCGCTATGACGCCACCCACTTCACTCTGCATGGCCTGTGGCCGCAGCCGCGCGGCAATGCCTATTGCGGCGTCGCCGCCCGGGATATCGACGCCGACAAGTCGCATCGCTGGGAGCAACTGCCAGCGCCGGAGCTGCAGCCGGCCACCCGCACCGCGCTCGAAAAGGCGATGCCGGGCGTCGCCTCTTATCTCGACCGCCACGAATGGACCGAGCATGGCACCTGCTTCTTCGAAAAGTCCGCCGATGCCTATTTCCGCCGCGAGATCGCGCTGATCGGCGAGATCAACACCTCGCCGGTCCAGAAGCTGTTCGCCGACAATATCGGCCGGCAGATCCAGACCAGCGATATCCGCGCCGCATTCGATCAGGGTTTTGGTGCCGGTGCCGGCGATCGCGTGCGCGTCGCCTGCAAGCGCGACGGCAACCGCCGCATCATCGTCGAGCTGACCATCGGCCTGCGCGGCGACGTCACCGACGGCGCGCGGCTCGCCGACCTGATCGCGCAGGCATCGCCGACCGATCAGGGATGCACGTCGGGGATCATCGATCCGGTCGGCCTGCAATAACGCCGCAGACGAAACGCGAGGGGTGCCCCCTGGAAACCGCGCTCTACCTGCCAGTCAAAGCCTTTCTCGAATCCCTCGGCTACGCCGCCAAGGGCGAGATCGGCGGCTGCGACGTGCTGGCGGTTCGCGATGGCGAACCGCCGGTTCTGGTGATCTGCGAACTGAAGCAGCGCTTCAATCTCGAGCTCGTGTTGCAGGGCGTCGATCGCGCCGGTGCCTGTGACGAGGTGTGGCTGGCGGCGCGCGTTTCCGCGCGCGGCGCTGGCCGCGAGAGCGACGCGCGCTTCCGCAACCTCTGTCGCCGGCTCGGCTTCGGCCTGCTCGGCGTCTCCGACACCGATATGGTCGAGGTCATCGTCAGCCCTGAGGCGCCGCAGCCACGGCGCGAACCGAAGCGCCGCTCGCGCCTGCTCGCAGAATACCGCAAGCGCCGCGGCGATCCGGCGCTCGGCGGCAGCACCCGTGTGCCGCAGATGACCGCCTATCGTCAGCAAGCCCTGCTCTGCGCCGCGGCCCTGCAGGCGGGACCACAGCGACGGCGCGATCTCGCCGCCGCGGTGCCCGAGGCGCCGAAGATCCTGCAGCACAATGTCTATGGCTGGTTCGACCGCGTCGAGCGCGGCGTCTACACGCTGACGGACCAGGGCCGCGCGGCGCTCGAACGCTGGCCGCAGCAAGGCGCCGGCACATCGCCCCCCGCATGAAGTCCTAGCGAGGCGCCGGGATGCTGCGCCCCTGCGCCGGTCCGATATAGCGGGCGCGCGGCCGGATCAGACGGCCATAGCGCAACTGCTCGCAGGCATGGGCGATCCAGCCAACGGTCCGCGCCATGGCGAACAGCGCGAGCTCGCTGCCGAGCGGCAGCCGCAGGGTGTGGGTCAGCACCGCCAGCGCATAGTCGATATTGGCGAACTCACCGGTCGCCTCCAGCACCTGAGCCGGAATGTCCTGCGTGAAGCGCGTCGACGCGCCGGCCTTGGCGAGCGCGCGCAGCAGGGCCCGCGCCCGCGGATCGCCCTGCTTGTAGACCCCGTGGCCGAAGCCGGCGAAGCGCTCGCCGAGCGCCACCCGCTCCCGCACCACCGGCGCCACCTCGCCGTCGACCAGCGAGCGCACGAACTGCGCCGCCAGCGCGCCCGCACCGCCATGCTTGGGCCCTTTCAGCGCCACCAGGCCGGCGATCGTCGCGTCATACAGGTTGAGGCCGGTGGACGCCGCGCAGCGCACCGTGAAGGTCGAGGCGTTGAGCTCATGATCGGCGAGCAGCACCAGCGCCCGGCGGATCAGATCCGGCGCGGCGGCCTGATCCGGCGCCCAGGCCCGCGCGATCTGCCGGTGCAGCGGCTCCGCCGACGGCGCGGCGCCGAGCATGGTCGCCACCACGAGGCGCAGAATGCGGCCGCCGGCCATGGCGCGGCCGTCCGGGGCGCGGGTGAACGCCTGGGGATCGGCGCTGGCGGCGAGCGCCAGCACCGCGATGGCGCGATCGATCGGCGCGGCATCGCCGGCTGCAGCCGCGATCACGCGCATCGCCTCGGAGACATGCGGCATGTTGCCGGGCACGAAGGGATCGACACTCGCCGCGTCCCACAGCAGCGTGGCCGCATGTTCGAGGGTATCGGCCTCCGCGAGGCTGATGCAGTTGACCCCGCGATAGATCGGGCCGTCCTCGGTGATGGTCGCCACCGCCGAATCCAGCACCGGCAGGTCGGCATCGAAACTCTTCAACCCGCGCGGCTCCGGCGACGGGATCCGCCGCTCCTTGAGCGCCCGCACGTCTTCCGCCCGATAGCGGCGGCTGCGGGAGTCCGCCGTCGGCTCCGAACGGATCAGCCCGCGGCTGACATAGGCGTAGAGCGTCGCCGGGGAGATCGCGAGCTCGGCGGCGGCTTCCCGGGCCGACAAATAGAGTGAGTCAGCTTTTTTCATATTGATTGATATAATCAAGATTGATCAATCTGTCGAGCAAGCCGACCTTGAAGCGCGTGAACTGGCTCAGGAGGCCCTCATGAATATGCAGATCAGCAAAACCCCGATCGGCCTGGACGGCATTCCCGCCGCCGAGACCGTGCTCAGCCATGTCGATGGCGAGCGCGGCGAGCTGATCATCGCCGGCGAGCGGGTCGGCGACCTCGCCCGCAAGTCCAGCTTCGAAGGCGTGACCGCGCGGCTGTGGTCGAGCGGCACCGGTCAGCCGATCGGCGAGGCTGCGGTGCGCGCCGCGCTCGGCGCCGCCCGCGAGCGCGCCTTCGTCCGCCTGCCGGAGCTGCTGGCCGCGAGCCGGGGGCTGTCGATCGTCGACGGCTTCCGTGCAGCGATTGCCGCGCTGCGCGCCGAGAACGGCCTCAGCCACGAGGCCACCATCGTCGGCGCCTTGCCGGTGATTGCCGGCGCGCTGATCCAGCGCGCGCGGGGCGCCGAGCCCGTGGCACCCGACGCAACCCTCGGCCACGCCGCCGACACGCTGGCGATGATCCATCGCCGCAAGCCCGACAGCCGCGAGGCCGCCGCGCTCGATGCCTATCTCGTCACCGTGTGCGATCACGGCATGAACGCCTCCACCTTCGCCACCCGCGTCGTCGCCTCGACACATGCCGACCTGTTCGCATCCGTTACCGCCGGCTACTGCGCCTTGACGGGCCCGCTGCATGGCGGCGCGCCGGAGCCGGTATTGGAGATGCTGGACGCCATCGGCGACCGCGCGCGCATCAAGCCGTGGATCGACGACGCGCTGGCGCGCGGCGAGCGCCTGATGGGCTTCGGCCACCGCATCTACCGCGTGCGCGATCCGCGCGCGGACGTGCTGAAGGGTGCGATCGAACGGCTGGCGACCAACGGCACCGACCTGCCGTTCGCCGGCGAGGTCGAAGCCTATGCGCGCGAGGCGCTGCGGCGCGAGAAGCCGAACCGGCCGCTCGACACCAATGTCGAGTTCTTCACCGCGATCCTGCTGGATGCGCTGGCAATTCCACGCCAGGCATTCACGCCGATCTTCGCCGCGGCACGCGCCGCCGGCTGGACCGCCCATGCGCGCGAACAGCAGCGCGGCGGCCGGCTGATCCGCCCGAGCTCGGCCTATATCGGACCGCTGCCGGCGTGATCACAGCCACCTTGCCTTGCCCGCCAACAAAAGAGGCCGCGCACAGCGCGGCCTCTTTGATCTCGATGCCCAATATGTCGCAGCGCTCAGCGCTGCAGTGTCTTGAGATAGTTATACGCCTTGATGATCTCGATCAGGCGATCCTCGGTGGAACGGTCGCCACCGTTCGCATCCGGATGATGCTGCTTCACCAGCATCTTGTACTTGGTCTTGATCTCTTCCGTGGTGGCCGAGGCGGACAGCCCCATCACCTGCAGCGCCTTGCGTTCGGCATTGAAAACCTTGCGGGTCTCCTGCTTGGCCGCGCCGCCGGGACCCGGCCGCCAGGAGCCGCGACCGTTCAACTCGCTGAACATGCTGAAGGGGTCGGCCGCGCCGTCGAACTCCTCCGGGCTCGCCTTGCCCTTCACCCCGCCATTGGCGCCCATCTTCCAGGTCGGCCGATGGCCGGTCAGCGCATCCTTCTGATAGCGCGCGACCGCGTCGTCGCTCATCCCCGAGAAGTAATTGTAGGACGCGTTGTACTCGCGCACGTGGTCGATGCAGAACGTCCAGTACTCGCGCTCATGCCCGCGCCCCTTCGGCGCGCGATGCGGGCCCGCCTTGTCGCAGCCCGGCCATCCGCACATCGCCACCTGCTCGCGAACCCGCGGCTGTTTCTGCTGCGTGCGCGGCTTGATACGAATGCTATCGAAGAATTTTGAATCCGAATCCATGGTCGACTATGGCCCCGCGGCGTCAAAAGCTTCAAGTCTTGACACGCATGTTAATGTGCTTAGCTAAAGTCCTGCGCTGACTGCAACGGCGACATCGCGTCGCCAAAAGCTGGCAGCGACATGGCTTGTAATGATGTGGTCGGCAACGTTGAAGCCGACAACATGGACAAGGTCATGGCGACGCCACGACGTCATTGCGTCCACGACCCCCGCCCGCCGATCACAACCTGTCACGTCAACCTGCCACGCCCGGACTTAAGTCGATCATGACGATGAAAGATAACATCACGAAGAAGTTGACCGAAGCTTTCGCGCCGGCCCACCTCGACGTCAGCGATGAATCCCATCTGCATGAAGGCCATGCCGGCCATCGGCCCGGCGGCGAGACGCATTTCAGGATTTATATCGTATCGGACGCTTTCGCTGGCAAGGGGCGGATCGATCGCCATCGCATGATCAACACGCTGCTCGCCGGCGAGCTCGCCGGGCAGGTGCATGCGCTCGCGATCAAGGCGCAGACGCCGACCGAAGCAAATTAGCGTCGATTTTTCCGGTTCATGGAACCCGCCGCACAGCCGGGTGGGACGCGAATGTCAGATCCGCTCCACTAAAACGACGAGCCGGCGCGGCGCCGCCGTGGCGCCGTGGGAACCTCCGCCTCACCCAGCAGTGGCACGATCCGCAGTGCCGTGATGCGGTTGCGCTCGCGCCGCAGCACGCGGAAGCGAAAGCCGTGGAAGGTGAAGCTCTGGCCGCGCTCGGGGATCGAACGCGCCTCGTGGATGACGAGACCGGCGATCGTGGTCGCCTCCTCATCCGGCAGATTCCAGTCCATGGCGCGGTTGAGGTCGCGGATCGGCACCGAACCGTCGACCAGCACCGAGCCATCGGGCTGGGCGCGCACACCGGCCACCACCACGTCGTGCTCGTCGGAAATGTCGCCGACGATCTCCTCGAGGATGTCTTCCAGCGTCACCAGCCCCTCGACCTCGCCATACTCGTCGACGACAAGGGCGAAGTGGGTCTTGCGGCGGCGGAACGCCTTGAGCTGCTCGGACAGCGGCCGCATCTCCGGCACGAACCACGGCGACGCGGCGATGGCATTGACGTCCACCTTGGAGAGATCGCCGTCGGCGGCGCGGATCGCGCGCAGCAGGTCCTTGGCATGCAGCACGCCGACAATGTTCTCCGGCTTGTCCCGCCACAGCGGGATGCGGGTGTATTCGGTCGCCAGCACCTCGCGCACGAGGTCTTCCGACGGCAGGTCGGCATTGATCAGCACCATCTCGGTACGATGGACCATCACGTCGGACACCTGCAGCTCGCGCAGGTCGAGCAGGCCGCCGAGCATGTCGCGGTCCTGCTTCTCGACGCCGCCCTCATGATGGATGAGATCGACCGCGCCACGCAGCCGCTCGGTCGGCGACAGCAGCGGCTGGTTGACGCCGACCGGGATGCCGAACAGCCGCATCATGCCCCGCACCACCGCCTCGATCACGGTCAGCACCGGGCCGAGCAGCATCACCAGAAATTTCATCGGCCGCGCCACCAGCAGCGCCACGCGCTCCGGCGCGTTGATGGCGACCGTCTTGGGCAGCACCTCGGCAAAGATCACCACCAGCACGGTCATGGCGCCGGTGGCATAGAGCACGCCGACCTCACCGAACCAGGCGGTGAAGATGCCGGTGGCGAGCGCGGAGGCGCCGATATTGGCAATGTTGTTGCCGAGCAGCAGCGCCCCGATCATGTGCTCGCGCGCATTGAGCAGCGAGCCGACGATGCCCGCCTCGCGGCTGCCCTGCTTCTGCAGCCGCATCATGCTGGCACGGGACGACCCCGTGAGCGCCGTCTCACTCGCCGAGAAGAAGGCAGAGATGACGAGGCAACCGATCACAACCGCGAATGAGAGCCAGTACATGTCTTTCTTTTGGTCAGACGAGCTTGCGCGCGAGGAATTCGCGCACCACCGCGGGCTCGATATCGGAACGGATCACGGCCTGGCCGATCGCCTCCAGCAGGATGAACGTCAGCCGGCCGCGCTTGACCTTCTTGTCCTGGGCCATCAGCGCCATCAGGGCATCGGCGTCGGCAAGGCCCTCCTGGCGGAAGCCGGCGATGTCCTGCAGATGGGTCGGCAGCCCGACCGCAGCAAGATGCCGCTGGATGCGCGCGGCATCCGCCGGCGCGATCAGGCCGAGTTCGGCGGACAGTTCCGCCGCCAGCACCATGCCGACCGAGACGCCCTCGCCATGGAACAGGCGGTCGGAGAAGCCGGTCGCCGCTTCCAGCGCATGGCCGAAGGTATGGCCGAGATTGAGCAGCGCGCGCTCGCCGGTTTCGCGCTCGTCGCGCGCCACGATCGCCGCCTTGGCGCGGCAACTCGTCGCGATGGCATGCTCGCGCGCGGCGCCGCCGGAAAAGATCTCGGCATGGTTGGCCTCGAGCCAGGCGAAGAAGCCGGCATCACCGAGCAGACCGTATTTGGCGACCTCGGCATAGCCGGCGCGGAACTGGCGCTGCGACAACGTGTCGAGCACCGCAGTGTCGGCCACGACCAGCACCGGCTGGTGGAAGGCGCCGATCAGGTTCTTGCCCTGCGGCGAATTGATGCCGGTCTTGCCGCCGACGGAGGAATCAACCTGGGCCAGCAGCGAGGTCGGCACCTGCACGAAATCGACGCCGCGACGCACCAGCGAGGCGGCAAAGCCGGCGAGGTCGCCGACGACGCCACCGCCGAGCGCGATCACAAGATCATTGCGCTCGATCCTCGCGCCGATCAGCCCTTCGCAGACATCCTGCAGCACGCCATAGCTCTTCGACGCCTCACCCTCGCCGACCACGATGCGCGTCGTGGCGACACCGGCCTGGGCAAGCGCCGCTTCGGTGGGCGCAAGCCAGTGCTGCGCGACGGTGCGGTCGGTAACGATCGCGGTGCGCACACCGGGGCGCAGCGCGGCAATGCGCTGTCCGAGCGAAGCCAGCACGTCGCGACCGATGATGATGTCGTAGGCCCGTTCGCCGAGCTCGACCGCGACAGTGATCGGGGCGGAGCGGTTCAGCGGCGCGGTCATCGGATCTCACTCAGTTGCGGAGTCTCTGCTCCGTCGTGGCACAAATGGTGATAGAGGACGTCGACGCACTCACCGGCGATCTTGTCATGCGGCTCGTCGCGCGACAGCACGGTGAGGTCGGCCTGCGCGTAGACCGGATAGCGCGCATCGATCAGCCGGCGGATGGTCGCACCGGGGTCTTCAGTCTGCAGCAGCGGGCGATCGGCCCGGCGCTTGACCCGGCGCAGGATCACGTCGGCATCGGCCCGCAGCCATACCGACACCGCACGGGCACGGATGCGCGCGCGGGTGTCCTCGCGCATGAAGGCGCCCCCGCCGGTGGCGAGCACGCCAGGCGCGCCCTCCAGCAGGCGGGCGATCACCCGCGCCTCGCCGTCGCGGAAATAGGGCTCGCCATGGTCGGCGAAAATCTCCGGAATGGTCATCCCGGCATGGGCGACCTCGATCTCGTGGTCGGCGTCGGTGAACGGCAGCTGCAGGCGAGCGGCGAGGCGGCGGCCGACCGTCGACTTGCCCACTCCCATCATCCCGACCAGCACGATCGAGCGAGCACCGAGCGCCGCCACGATGGCGGCCTCCCGGCCGGACGAAACGCTCTGCTGTGACGCCGCCTCGATCATCAACCAAACCTTGTGCGCCGGCGGACCGGCGACTGCGATCAGGTTCCTATACTACCCGGATCAACCCGGTTGCCAGAGGCATCGCCCGCGGCGGGGCCGATTCATCCCGTCCCTGGGGCGGAACATCGCCACCGAGCCCAGGTTGCGCCGCGTCGGGCTGCAAAACCGCACTGGAATCATGATATTGTCGGGTCACCCTGGTTCCAAGGCCTGTACAAGGCCCGTATAAGCAACCGCAGCGAGACGAACCGGGGACGCACGTTCATGCCCAGCCTGCTACGATTTCTGGCCGTCGTCGGCGTGATCGGCGGGTTGATCTATGGCGGCATCTTCGCCCTGGCGAACTTCGTCAAGCCGGCCCCGCGGGAAATGACCGTTACGGTGCCGCCCGACAAGTTCCTCAAGCGCTGAATCGGTAACCCGCACCGCGATAGGACACTGGCAACTTTCTGGTCCTAATGTCCGGGTTTGAGGGTCGAAACTCACGCCGCCTTCCCCCTCATCCTGAGGAGCCCGCGTAGCGGGCGTCTCGCAGGATGAGGCCATGCGTTGCAGCCCATCGGCCTCATGGTTGAAGACGCGCGGCCTTTGCCGCGCTCCTCACCAAGAGGAGATAGGCAATGCCGGCCGCACCCAAGCCCGTACATGCGATCTCACACCACCTCCGATGTCCGCCTCACCCAGCTCTTCCTGGACATGCTCGCCGCCGAGCAGGGCGCCGGCGACAACACGCTGTCGGCCTATCGCAGCGACCTCGAGGACTTCTCGGCGTTCCTCAAGCGCAGCAAGTCGGACTTCGCCCGCGCCGACACCGAGATGCTGCGTGGTTATCTTGCCGATCTCGACACCCGCGGTTTCAAGTCGTCCAGCGTGGCACGGCGGCTGTCGGCGATGCGCCACCTGTTCCGCTTCCTGCTTGCCGAGCGCATCCGCGATGACGATCCCGCGGCGATCCTGTCCGGCCCCAAGCGCGGCCGCGGCCTGCCGAAGGTGCTGACCATAGCTGACGTCGACCGCCTGCTCGCTCACGCCAAGACACAGGCCGAAACACCAGACCAGTCGGCGGGCCAGCGCCTGCGCGCGCTGCGGCTCGCCTGCCTGCTGGAAGTGCTGTACGCCACCGGCCTGCGGGTCTCGGAGCTGGTATCGCTGCCGGTCTCGGCAGCGCGACGCGACGCGCGCATGATCGTGGTGCGCGGCAAGGGCGACAAGGAGCGGCTGGTGCCGCTCAACGACGCCGCACGCCGCGCCATGGCGGACTATCTCGCCGCGGCGGGCGCGGCAGCGCCGGCCGCGGCCAGGACAGGCGGAGGCGCGCCGCCGTCGAAATGGCTGTTCCCGTCATCGGGTGACAGCGGCCACCTGACGCGCCAGCACTTCGCCCGTGAGCTCAAGGAGCTCGCCGCCGCCGCGGGTCTTTCGCCTCGTCTCGTCAGTCCCCATGTGCTGAGGCATGCATTCGCAAGCCACCTCCTGCACAACGGCGCGGACCTGCGCATCGTCCAGACGCTGCTCGGCCACAGCGACATCTCGACCACGCAGATCTATACCCACGTGGTCGAGGAGCGCCTCAAGAGCCTGGTGCGCGACCTGCACCCCCTCGCCGACAAGCCGGCTGACACCGGCAGCTAGCTGGCGGCCGGATCGGCGTGTATTGACTTGCGCGGTGCGGGAGTCCAGTTTCGCCCGCCGCTGCCGGCGCCCGCTCGCGGCGCATTCAGCGAAACGGCCATCCGGTCGCCTCGAAATAGCGTTAATCTCTTGAAGATACGCGACTTCTTGACGTGATCCGAATTCCCTTTCACCTGAAAATGCGGTAGCTCAATGGTTCTTTCATGCCGGATGTGATGCGCAGTTATCTCGATTTCGAAAAGCCCGTCGCCGAACTCGATTCCAAGATCGATGAGCTCCGTTCGCTCGCCGCTGGCGGCAGCGACATCAGCGACGAGATTTCCCGCCTCGAGGACAAGTCCCGGCAGGCGCTGGACGAGCTCTATGCCGGCCTCAGCCCGTGGCAGAAGACCCAGGTCGCGCGTCATCCGCAGCGGCCGCACTGCATGGACTACATCAACGCGCTGATCACCGAATTCACGCCGCTTGCCGGCGATCGCAAGTTCGGCGAGGACGAGGCGCTGGTCGGCGGCTTCGGCCGCTTCAAGGGCGAGAGCGTCTGCGTCATCGGCCAGGAGAAGGGCGCGACCACCGAGAGCCGCCTCAAGCACAATTTCGGCATGGCCCGCCCGGAAGGCTACCGCAAGGCGGTGCGGCTGATGGAGATGGCGGATCGCTTTTCGCTTCCGGTGATCTCGCTGGTCGATACCGCGGGGGCCTATCCCGGCATCGGCGCCGAGGAGCGCGGCCAGGCCGAGGCGATTGCCCGCTCGACCGACGCCTGCCTCCAGCTCACCGTGCCCAACGTCGCCGTCGTCATCGGTGAGGGCGGCTCTGGCGGCGCCATCGCGATCGCCACCGCCAATCAGGTGCTGATGCTCGAGCACGCCATCTACAGCGTGATCTCGCCGGAAGCGGCGTCCTCGATCCTGTGGCGCGATTCCACCAAGGCACAGGAAGCCGCCACCAGCATGAAGATCACCGCGCAGGACCTGCTGCGGTTCGGCGTGATCGACAGCATCCTGCGGGAGCCCGCCGGCGGCGCACACCGCGATCCCGACGCGATGATCGCCACAACTAGCGCCGCGATTGCGCTCGCCCTCGACGACCTGCGCCATCTCGACGGCAAGACGCTGCGCGACCAGCGGCGGCAGAAGTTCCTCAACATCGGCCGCAAACTGGGCTGAGAATCCAAGTACGCCCGAACCTCGGGGATCCCGCGCGAAACGGATGCGGGTTCCGGCATTGTGGCTTTTTCTGGGCTTTGGAACCGCGCTTTTCCTGCTCCAGCGCATGCCGCATCCGGGCGTTCATCATTGATTCACCAACCAGCCCCGCAGCTGGCTGGCCGCCGTGAAACGGGTTGCGGCTGATCCCCCTTAAGGATAAAAATTTAGGGATCGGCGCAGGGGCACCGACTTTGACTGGGGTCTGGGGACTCTCCCACCGTTCGCGGAGCTTGGTTTTGAAATCTCGCACGCCCGTTCGCGCGCTTCTCGCATCGGCTGCCGTCGTGGCTGCGATCGCGCTTGCCGGGTGTGATGGCGACAGCCTGTCGACGAACGCGAAGGCCAACAAGCCGCTTCCTGAAAAGCTGGTCACCGAGATGGACCAGAAGAACATGGACAAGGCATCGCCGATGCTGGTCCGCCTGTTCAAGCAAGAAGCCGAGCTCGAGGTGTGGAAGCAGGACCGTTCGGGCCGCTACGCGCTGTTGAAGACCTATCCGATCTGCCGCTGGTCCGGCGATCTCGGCCCGAAGATCCGGGAAGGCGACCGCCAGGCGCCGGAAGGCTTCTACACCATCACGCCGGCGCAGATGAATCCGCAGTCGGCCTATTATCTGTCGTTCAACATGGGTTACCCCAACGCTTTCGATAAGGCACTGGGACGTACCGGCTCGCAGCTGATGGTGCATGGCGACTGCTCGTCGCGCGGCTGCTACGCCATGACCGACGAGCAGATCTCGGAAATCTATTCGCTCGGCCGCGAATCCTTCTTCGGTGGCCAGCGCGCCTTCCAGGTCCAGGCCTATCCGTTCAAAATGACGGCGCAGAACCTCGCGAAGCATCGCAACAACCCGAACATGCCGTTCTGGAAGATGCTGAAGGAAGGCAACGATCACTTCGAGGTCAGCCGCCAGGAGCCAAAGGTCGACGTCTGCGATCGCCGCTACGTGTTCGACGCCCAGGCACCCGCGGGCGCGAGCCGCGCTCCGAATTTCAATCCGACCGGCGCCTGCCCGGCCTACCAGATTCCGGAAGAGCTCGCCGAAGCGGTCCGCGACAAGCAGCGCGAGGACGAGGTCAAGGCCGCCGAACTGACGTCTCGCGGCACGCCGGTGGCGCGGATGAACACCGGCATCGACGGCGGCATGAACGCGGTGTTCGCCGCCAAGCTGCCGAACGGCCAGACCGGCCTGTCCGACACCAACAGCAACTACTCGGTGGCGTCCTACTCCGCTGCGCCCGGCACCATTCCGCCGACGGTCAATCCGCCGCGCGCGCCCGAGCCGGAGCCGACCGCCCCCTTCCTCGGTGCTCCGCCGGCACCGGAGGCCGCCGCGTCGCCGCAGCCGCAGGCGGCATCAGCCGCCGGCAATGATGGCGCCGTGTCCGGCAACTTCTTCCATTCGCTGGCACGCAAGGTCGGCATCGGCAATGACACCACGGCGACAACCCCTGCACCGGCAGCACAGCCTGCAAAGCCGGCTGTCGCAACCAAGCCGCCGGCCGCGCGCCCGCCCGCAAGCGTTCTCGCAGCCAAACCCGCGGCCCCCGTCCACGATGTGCGCACCGCCGACGCCAAACCCGTCGCGCCCAAACCCGTCGCCAGCGCCCAGGCCCAGCCGAAGCCAACGACCACCGCATCGAACGCCCCCGCCGACCAGCCGTTGTCGGGCGCCCAGCCGATCGTGCCGACCAACTCGTTCGAGAACCGCTGGACCAACTTCCGCTGAGGCGGCCAGTCCTGGTTCGGACGTCAGCTCTTCCGATCGCCTCGATCCCTTTCGCCAGACCGCTCGCACGCCGGCAGCGGCTCTCCCCTCGACATCCCCTGCACTGACGGCAGGCGCGCAGCTTTCCCGGCGGACTCGTGCATCGGGCTCAACAGCGGGCCGTGACACATGAAGACCATCGGCATTCTCGGCGGCATGTCGGCCGCATCGACCCAGATCTACTATCGGGAACTGTGCGCCCGGACGAGAGCACGCCTCGGCGGCCTTCATTCACCCGAACTGCTCATTCGATCGCTTGATTTTGCGGGGATCGAAGCCTTGCAGATCGCCGGCAACTGGCGGCAGGCCGGAGAACTCCTCAACCGCGAGGCCAGAGCGCTGGAACGCGGAGGCGCCGATTTCATCATCCTCGCCACCAACACCATGCACAAGCTGGCGGAACAGATGATGCGAGGCGTCTCTATTCCGATGCTGCACATCGCCGACGCGACCGCCATGCGCATCCGCGAGAAGGGATTACGCTCACCGGGACTGATGGCGACCGCCTTCACAATGGAGCAGTCGTTCTATACCGATCGGCTGATGGCAGCGAACCTTACCCCGATCATTCCGGACACGCCCGACCGCGCGGTCACCCATCGCATCATCTATGACGAGCTCTGCCGTGACATCGTCACCAAGGACAGCGAGGCGACCTATGTCGGAATCGCGCAGCGCCTCGTGGACCGGGGCGCGGACTGTCTGATCCTCGGCTGCACCGAGGTCGGCATGCTGCTCAATCAGGCCAATGTGCCGGTGCCGGTTTTCGACACCACCCTGATCCATTGTGACGAAGCGCTGAACCTGGCGCTCCGCAGCTAGCGCGCGCCGGTTGAGCGCCGCCGCCTACCTACGGCCTTCCCAGAACGATCCTGAAGGCCGGACGGCCGCTTAGACGTAGCGGCCGTGGCAGTGCTTGTACTTCTTGCCGGAGCCGCACGGGCAATCTTCGTTGCGGCCAACCTTGCCCCAGGTGGCGGGATTGGCGGGATCGCGCGCTTCAGCGGCGACCGGCGCCAGCGCGGCGCTGGCGAACGCCATGGTGTCCTCGCCGGTGATGGGATCGGCATGGTGTGCCTCCATCTGCGGCAGCTGCGGCTGCTCGCTCTCCGGCGGCACGATCTCGACCCGCATCAGCTGGGCGGTGACCGCCTCGCGCAGCCGCCCGATCAGTGCCTCGAACAGGTTGAACGCCTCGGCCTTGTACTCCTGCAGCGGATCGCGCTGGCCATAGCCGCGCAGGCCGATGACCTGGCGCAGGTGGTCGAGCATCACGAGATGCTCGCGCCACAGGTGGTCGAGCGTCTGCAGCAGCAGCGACTTCTCGACATAGCGCATCACCTCCGGGCCCCACTGCGCCACCTTGGCCGCCATGTGCTCGTCGACGTGCTTGATGATGCGCGACAGCAGCTCCTCGTTGGCGATGCCCTCTTCCTTGGCCCATGCGTCGACCGGCAGATCGAGCGCCAGCACGCGCTGCAGCTCGTCCTTGAGGCCGACGACGTCCCACTGCTCGGCATAGGCATGCTCGGGCACGTGCTTGGCGACGAGGTCCTCGACCACGACATGGCGCATGTCGGCGACGGTCTCGGCGACGTTGTCGTCCTTCATCAGATCGATGCGCTGGTCGAAGATGACCTTGCGCTGGTCGTTCTGGACGTTGTCGAACTTGAGCAGGTTCTTGCGGATGTCGAAGTTGCGCGCCTCGACCTTCTGCTGCGCCTTCTCCAGCGCCTTGTTGATCCAGGGATGGATGATCGCCTCGCCGTCCTTGAGGCCAAGGCGGGTCAACATGCTGTCGAGCCGGTCCGACCCGAAGATGCGCATCAGGTCGTCGTCCAGCGACAGGAAGAACTTGGAACGGCCGGGGTCGCCCTGGCGGCCGGAGCGGCCGCGCAGCTGGTTGTCGATGCGGCGTGACTCGTGGCGCTCGGAGCCCATGATGTAGAGGCCGCCCGGCTTGGTCACGGTCCGGGCCGGGCGATTGCCCTTGGCCGGCTCGATCTCGACGACTTCCTCGGCCTTCAGCACGATGTCGCGGAAGCGCTCGATGTCGGCCTTGATCTGCGCGATACGCGCCTGCTTCTCGGCCTCGTCGGTGATCCCGGCGGTTTCCTGGGCGACGCGCATTTCGAGCGAGCCGCCGAGCTTGATGTCGGTGCCGCGGCCGGCCATGTTGGTGGCGATGGTGATGGCGCCGGGCACGCCGGCTTCCGCCACGATGTAGGCTTCCTGCTCGTGGAAGCGCGCGTTGAGCACCGCGAACAGCTTCGCCGGCTTGCCGGCGCGGGCGGCGGCGTAGAGCTTCTCCAGCGCCTTCGGGTTGCCGAAGTCGATCTGCTTGTAGCCGTTCTCCTTGAGGAAGTCGGCGAGCACCTCGGACTTCTCGATCGACGCGGTGCCGACCAGCACCGGCTGCATGCGCGCATTGGCGCGCTCGATCTCACTGAGGATCGCAGCGTGCTTCTCGTTGCCGGTGCGGTAGACCTCATCGTCCTCGTCGAGGCGCTTGACGGTGACGTTGGTCGGGATCTCGCGGACCTCGAGCTTGTAGATGTCGAAGAACTCGTCGGCTTCGGTCGCCGCGGTGCCGGTCATGCCGGCGAGCTTGTCGTACATCCGGAAGTAGTTCTGGAAGGTGATCGAGGCCAGCGTCTGGTTCTCGGGCTGAACCTGGACATGCTCCTTCGCTTCGAGCGCCTGGTGCAGGCCCTCCGAATAGCGGCGGCCCGGCATCATGCGGCCGGTGAACTCGTCGATGATCACCACCTCGCCGTCCCGGACGATGTAATCCTTGTCGCGGGTGAACAGCGAGTGGGCGCGTAGCGCCTGGTTGATGTGATGCACGACGGAGACGTTCTCGACGTCGTACAGCGAGTCGCCCTTGAGTTGGCCGGCGTCGCGCAGCAGCGTCTCGATCTTCTCCATGCCCGCTTCGGTCAGCGTCACGGTGCGCTGCTTCTCGTCGACCTCGTAGTCGGACTTGTCGAGCCGCGGGAGGAAGGTGTCGATGGTGTTGTAGAAATCCGAACGGTCGTCGAGCGGACCGGAGATGATCAGCGGGGTGCGGGCTTCGTCGATCAGGATGGAGTCGACCTCGTCGACGATGGCGAAGAAGTGCCCGCGCTGGACCATGTCCTCGAGGCGGTACTTCATGTTGTCGCGAAGGTAGTCGAAGCCGTACTCGTTGTTGGTGCCGTAGGTGATGTCGCAGGCGTAGGACTGCTTGCGCTGTTCGTCGTCGAGGCCGTGAACGATGATGCCGGTGGTGAGGCCGAGGAAGCCGTAGACCTGGCCCATCCAGTCGGCGTCGCGCTTGGCGAGGTAGTCGTTGACGGTCACCACATGCACGCCCTTGCCGGCGAGCGCATTGAGGTAGACCGCGAGGGTCGCGACCAGCGTCTTGCCTTCGCCGGTCTTCATCTCGGCGATGTCGCCCTCGTGCAGCACCATGCCGCCGATCAGCTGGACGTCGAAATGGCGCTGGCCGAGCGCGCGCTTGGCCGCCTCGCGCACGGTGGCGAAGGCCGGCACCAGCAGGTCGTCGAGCGTCTTGCCGTCGGCGAGCTGCTTGCGGAACTCGGCGGTGCGCGCCCGCAGCTGCTCATCGGTCAGCTTGACCAGCTCCGGCTCCAGCGCGTTGATGGCGGCCACCCGCGGCTGGTAGGCCCGGATCCGCCGCTCGTTGGCTGAACCGAAGAACTTGCGGGCAATCGCGCCGATCATAGCCATTCCTGTCGTTTGCAAGCCGGCCGTCGCAGCCGCGACATCTGGCCAGTCGAGAGAGGGCCGAAAGGCCCAGCAAGTGTGCTCGTGAGGGGTGTGCCGCAGCCGAAAATCTCGTGTCCGGGCAATCCCTTGCGCATGAGTGCGGGAAACACGGTCCGAGGTTCGTCGGCGCTGGCGCGACCATATACGCACCACGATCTAAAGGCCACCTAAAGACCTTGGCGGGGCAGAGATATGAGGGGGTTCGAGCCTTGTCAACGGCGCAAGCATTTCAGGAATTTCATGATTTTGTCGGGTTTGTGAGATGGCTTTTGGCCCGCCTCCCGTACCTTGCCGCAGCGCCGACTGGGAGGTTCGGCCATCCAGCGCATCGCTGTTGACCGCCTGCGCGTGCCCGTGTCGCAATCGGCCTTGATCCGTGGAGGCGGCGAGGTCCTGCGAGCACTGCTTTTCGGACACGAGGAGGTTGCCAACCGCATGTGATTGGGCGAGTGTCCGCCGCCGCGCGACGCTGCCTCGCGCGACTTTGACAAATTAAGGATTTTCCATGATCGCTGCCCCGTCCCGAACGATGACTGTCCTGCGCATCGGCCTGCTTGCAGCGGCCGCGACAGGGTGTCTCTCCGTGGCGCTGCTGACCGGCCTGCCGGCCCGCGCCCAGGACTCCAATCCGGTCATCGCCAAGGTGAATGGCAGCGAGATCCGCGAAAGCGACATCGCCGTCGCTGAGGAGGAACTGGCGCCCAGCCTCGCCCAGATGGATCCCGCCACCAAGCGCGAGAACATCATCAAGTTCCTGATCGATATGAAGATCGCGGCCAAGGCCGCCGAAGAGAAGAAGGTCCAGGATCGCGACGACTTCAAAAAGCGCCTGGGGTTCGCCAAGGACCGGCTGCTGATGGACAGCCTGCTGGCGACGGAAGGCAAGGCCGCCACCACCAACGAGGCCATGCGCAAGGTCTATGACGACGCGGCCAAGCAGATTGCCGCCGAACAGGAAGTGCGTGCCCGCCACATCCTGGTCGAGACCGAGGATGAAGCCAAGCAGGTGATCGAGGAGCTCAAGAAGGGCGCCGACTTCGCCGAGCTGGCGAAGAAGAAGTCGAAGGATCCCGGCGCCTCCGACGGCGGCGACCTCGGCTTCTTCACCAAGGACCAGATGGTGCCGGAGTTCTCCGCCGCCGCCTTCGCGCTCGAGCCCGGCAAGATCTCCGACCCGGTGAAGTCGCAGTTCGGCTGGCATGTCATCAAGGTCGAGGAAAAGCGCAACCGCAAGCCGCCGGAATTCGACCAGGTCAAGGGCCAGATCGAAACCTACGTCACCCGCCGCGCCCAGGCCGAATACGTCACCAAGCTGCATGACAGCGCCAAGATCGAGCGCCTCGACCAGGCCGCGAACGACAAGGGTGACGCCAAGCCGGATGCCGCCAAGCCGGACACCAAGGCCGACACCAAGCCTGCCGAGCCGGCGAAGAAGAAGTAACGATCGTTCGTCATCGACCGACCAAAACGGCCGGGGCGCACCACGCCCCGGCCGTTTCATTTCGAAAAGATGACAGCCGAAAGACTGCTTCGCGCGCCGAACAACCGCGGCAAAAGCCCCGCGACAAACGGCAGCATCACGGCTAAATACCGCAGCTGTCGACTCGCGCCCCTCATCAGCCCATCATCGCGGAAGCTGCCATGTCCACGTCTGTCTCCCCCCTCGCCCCGACCAACGTGCCCGAGCTGCCGGAACTCGCCGGCGTCCGTCTCGCGACCGCCGCTGCCGGCATCCGCTACAAGGGACGGACCGACGTGCTGCTGGCGCTGCTCGATCCGGGCACCACGGTGGCCGGCGTGTTCACGACGTCGAAGTGCCCGTCCGCTCCCGTGGAATGGTGCCGCACCCGCCTCAAGGGCAAGACCGCCCGGGCGCTGGTGGTCAACTCCGGCAACGCCAATGCCTTCACCGGCAAGACCGGCCGCCAGTCCACCGCGCTGACCGCGACGATCGCGGCGAAGGCGATCGGCTGCAAGGCGGACGAAATCTTCCTCGCCTCCACCGGCGTGATCGGTGAGCCGCTCGACGCCACCAAGTTCAACGGCGTGATGGACACCCTCGTCGAAACCGCCGTGCCGACCGGGTGGAATGACGCCGCCCGGGCGATCATGACCACCGACACCTTCCCGAAGGTCGCCACCGCCCGCGTCAAGCTCGGCAAGGCGACCGTGACCATCAACGGTGTCGCCAAGGGCGCCGGCATGATCGCGCCGGACATGGCGACGATGCTGTCGTTCGTGTTCACCGACGCGCCGATCGCCGCGCCCGCGCTGCAGGCGCTGCTCAAGGCCGGCGTCGCCGACACCTTCAACGCCGTGACCATCGACGGCGACACCTCGACCTCGGACACCCTGCTCGCCTTCGCCACCGGAGCGGCCGCCGAGCACGGCGCACCGAAGATCAGCCGCGCGTCCGATCCACGTCTCAAGGGCTTCACCAAGGCGCTGCATACCGTGCTCGCCGACCTTGCCGAGCAGGTGGCGCGCGACGGCGAAGGCGCCCGCAAGCTGGTTGAGATCGTGGTCGAGGGCGCGGTATCGCAGCCCTCCGCCCGCCGCATCGCCATGTCGATCGCCAATTCGCCGCTGGTGAAGACCGCGATCGCCGGCGAGGACGCCAACTGGGGCCGCGTCGTCATGGCCGTCGGCAAGGCCGGCGAGCCGGCGGACCGCGACAAGCTGTCGATCTCGTTCAACGGCATCCGCGTCGCCCACAAGGGCGCGCGCGATCCTTCGTACAACGAGGAGAAGGTGTCGGAAGCGATGACCAGGCCCGAGATCCAGATCAAGGTCGCGCTCGGCCTCGGCAAGGGCCGCGACCGCGTGCTGACCTGCGACCTCACCAAGGAATACGTCGCCATCAACGGCGACTACCGCTCGTGAAGCTCACCCTCGTGGTCGCCTGCGCGCTTGTCGACACCGACAACCGCGTGCTGATCGCCCAGCGTCCGGAGGGCAAGTCGCTCGCCGGTCTCTGGGAGTTTCCCGGCGGCAAGCTCGATCCGGGTGAGCGACCCGAGCAGGCGCTGATCCGCGAGCTGCACGAGGAGCTCGGCATCACCGTGCGCGAGGCCTGCCTCGCGCCGCTGACCTTTGCCAGCCACGGCTATGACGACTTTCACCTGCTGATGCCACTGTACATCTGCCGGCGCTGGGAAGGCACTCCGGCGGCGCGCGAAGGACAGAGCCTCGCCTGGGTCCGCGCCAACAAGCTGCGCGACTACCCGATGCCGCCGGCCGACCTGCCGCTGATCCCGCATCTGACGGGACTGCTGCTGTAACGGCCGAGCTGCAACCTCGCCGTGATTCCGCAAGCCGCGCGGCGGCTATCTCTAAGCTTCGAGATTCCGGGTTCGTCGCGGAGCCTGTCATCGGGCCGCGCGGTGCGCGGACGAGTTGGCGACGCCCCGGAATGACGGAACGAAATTCTTCTAGCGGCAGCGTCTACTCCCGCCGTTTCACGGCTTCCGCAAGACTGTGCTTGGCCGATCCGGGTTTCAGGGGCTGCTGCTGGCTTTGGTGCGGGGCCCAGCCGGACAGCCAGACCACGTCGAAGGTCGCGCGGATGCGGCCGTCGGCATCGGCGAACCGCTCGCCATAGATCTGCGCCATGCGCAGCAGCGTGGCGCGGCGCAGCGGCGTGCGGCGGCGCTCACGCAGCACGTTGGTGGCGCCCATCCGCCGCAGATCCTGCATCAGCGCGAAAGCATTGTCGTAACGCACCACGATGCGATCGACGTCGGCGACCGGCAACGCGAAGCCGGCACGCTGCAGCAGCGCGCCGAGATCGCGCAGATCGGCGAACGGCGCGACGCGCGGCGACAGGCCGCCCTCAATTTCGGTCTCTGCCGCGGCGAACGCCTGGCGCAGCTCCGTCAGCGTGTCGCCACCAAGCAGCGCCGCGAGCAAAAGCCCGTCAGGCTTGAGCGCACGGCGCAGCTGCGCCAAAACACCCGGCAGGTCGTTGGCGAACTGCAACGCCAGCACCGACACCACGAGGTCGAGCGACTGCAGCGCCAGCGCGAGATCCTCGCGCGCGCCCGCGAAGACGTCGACACGCGTCGCCGCGCCGAAGCGCACGCGTAGCGCCTCCGACATCACCTCGCCGGGCGAGCCGAGATCGGCGACCGCGGCGAAGCTGCGCAGCACCGCACCAAGGCGCTCCATCGCATCCTCTGCAACGCGGTCGAGCAGGAAAGTCGCCGGGCCAAGACGCGCGGCGCGGCGCTGGCGCGCCTGCAGCAGCGCATGATCGAACAGCACCGGCGCGGACGCGCTCGATCCGGCTTGGCTGCTCGCGGGAACGGGCCTGTCGGCCATGACTGACGAAATCCTTCTCGATCAACGGACATCGCATCGCTGTAGCACCTTCACGCGACCCGTGCCGCAGCAAAACATGCCATCACGCAGTCGCGCCTTGAGAACCTGCCATGCAGGCGATAGCCTTTTGCCGTCATGGGCCCCACGATGGATCACGCCACACCCGCCCAGGGCCTTGCCTCCGGACAGGGCCTGCTCGGCACATGCCTGAACGCGGCGCGATCCATGCTCGCGGGCGCGGCACGGCTGACCCTCGACGTGGCTCTGCCGACCCTGTGCGTCGCCTGCCGCGAACCGGTGGCCGGCGAAGGTGTCTGCGCCGCCTGCTGGGCGCAGCTGTCGTTCATCGCGCCGCCCTGCTGTCCGCGCCTCGGCATTCCCTTTGTCTACGATCCCGGCCCCGGCCTGCTGTCGATGGAAGCGATTGCCGCGCCGCCGGCCTATGAACGCGCCCGCGCCGCGGTGCGCTATGACGATACCGCCAAGGCCCTGGTCCATGGGCTCAAATATCAGGACCGCAGCGACCTCGCCCCGGTGATGGGACGCTGGATGGCGCGCGCAGGCCGTGAGCTGCTCGACGACGCCGAGGTCATGGTTCCGGTACCGTTGCACTGGCGGCGTGCCTGGAGCCGACGCTTCAACCAGTCGGGGCTGCTCGCGCGCGTGGTGGCGACGCAGGCCGGCCTGCCGGTCGCCAGCGACGCGCTTCGCCGCGTCAAGGCGACGCGGCAGCAGGTTGGCCTTACCCGCTCCGAGCGATCCGACAATGTCCAGGGCGCCTTCCAGGTGCCCCCGCACCGGCGCAGCGCGATTGCAGGCCGGCATGTGGTGCTGGTGGACGACGTCCTGACGTCCGGCGCCACTGTCGACGCCTGCGCACGGGCGCTGCTGCGCGCCAAGGCCCGCCAGGTCGACGTGCTGGTGTTTGCGCGGGTTGTGGACAGCTTCAAAACCCCCATATAATTGCAACAGGTATATGACGAGGCCCCGATGACGTCCGCTCCCGTGACCGCTGCCGTGGAAATCTACACCACATCGACCTGTGGCTATTGCCGCGCCGCCAAGTCACTGCTGGCGCGCAAGAACGTCGCCTTCAAGGAGATCGACGTGGCGACCGACCGCGCGCTGCGCCAGGCCATGGTGGCGCGCGCCAACGGCCGCACCACCGTGCCGCAGATCTTCATCAACGACGCCCATGTCGGCGGCTGCGACGATCTCTACGCGCTCGACCAGGCCGGCAAACTCGACCCGCTGCTCGCCGGCGGGGAGGCGGTGTCGTGAGCGCCGCGGCGCCCGTCGAGCGCGAGGCACCCACGCCGTTCACCGCGGCGATGATCCAGATGCGCACCTCGCTGTCGCCGGAGCAGAGCTTCGAGCAGGCGGCCACGCTGATCCGCAAGGCCACGGCCGACGGCGCCGATTACGTGCAGACGCCGGAGATGAGCAACCTGATGCAGGAGAACCGCCATGCGCTGTTCACGCTGCTGCAGGACGAAGAGAACGATCGCTCGCTCGCCGGCTATCGCGAGCTGGCGCGCGAACTCAAGATTTTCGTGCATGTCGGATCGCTGGCGGTGCGGGCCACGGCCGAGCGCGCCGCCAACCGTTCGTTCCTGATCGATCGCAGCGGCGACATCGTCGCGCGCTACGACAAGATCCATATGTTCGACGTCGATCTCGGCAACGGCGAGACCTACCGCGAATCGGCCAACTATCAGCCCGGCGAGGTCGCCGCGGTCGCCGACCTGCCGTGGGGCCGGCTCGGCCTGTCGATCTGCTACGACCTGCGCTTCCCCGCGCTGTACCGCGCGCTGGCGGAAGCCGGCTCCTCGTTCATCAGCATCCCGTCGGCGTTCACCCGCAAGACCGGCGAGGCGCACTGGCATGTGCTGATGCGCGCGCGGGCGATCGAGACCGGCTGCTACATTTTCGCCGCCGCCCAGGGCGGCAAGCACGAGAACGGCCGCGAGACCTTCGGCCATTCACTGATCGTCGACCCGTGGGGCACGATCCTGGCGGAAGGCGACACCGAGCCCGGCGTGGTCCTGGCGAAGATCGACCCCGCGAAGGTCGAGAGCGTGCGCAAGAGCATTCCCTCGCTGCAGCATGGGCGCCGCTTCGGCGTCGCCGACCTGCATGGCGGTCCCGGCCATCTGCAGCTCGTGCGGAGCAAGGCATGATCCGCTACGCGCTCCACTGCGACAAGGGCCACAGCTTCGAAAGCTGGTTCCAGGATTCGGCGGCCTATGACAGCCAGCGCAAGCGCAAGCTCGTCGCTTGTCCGGCCTGCGACTCCACCGAGGTGGAAAAGGCCCTGATGGCGCCGCAGCTGCCGCGCAAGAGCAACGCCAAAGCGGCCGCGGCGCGCCCCGCCGCAGCGGAAACGCCGGTGCCCGCGGAAGCGGTGCCGCTGGTGTCGGCGCAGGAGCTCGAGCTGCGCGCCAAGCTCAAGGAGCTGCGCGACCATATCGTCAGCCGGGCCGACAATGTCGGCGACAGCTTCCCGACGGAAGCCCGCAAGATGCACTATGGCGATATCGAGCACCGCCCGATCTACGGCGAGGCGACCATTGATGAAGCTCGCGCGCTGGTCGACGAGGGCATCGAGGTGGCGCCGCTGCCCGTGCTGCCCGACGACCGCAACTGACCGCACGATCCGTCTCCTCCCGCTTGATGCCAAGGACGATACGATGGCTTCCGATGCTTGGTCGTCTTGGCAGGGATCCTGGCAGGGATCTTGGCAAGTATGGGCGCTGCTGTCGGCGTCGTTCGCCGCACTGACCGCGATCTTCGCCAAGGTCGGCGTCGAGAACATCAATCCCGATCTTGCTACCTTCATCCGTACATGCGTCGTGCTGGCAAGCTTCGCGCTGCTGCTGGCCACGACCGGCCAGTTCCAGTCACCGGGCGCGATCACCGGCAAGACCTGGACCTTCCTGGTGCTGTCGGGGCTCGCCACCGGCGCGTCGTGGCTGTGCTATTTCCGTGCACTCAAGCTCGGTCCCGCGACACTGGTCGCGCCGATCGACAAGCTGAGCGTGGTGCTGGTGGCGCTGTTCGCTTTCGTGTTTCTCGGCGAACGGCCGTCGGCGACCGGCTGGGCCGGCATCGCTCTGATCTCGGCAGGTGCCGTGCTGCTGGCGGTGAAGCGCTGACGCCGCGACTTAGCCTGCGGCTTCCGCCACCACCATGTAGTTGACGTCCATATCCGACGACAGGCTCCATTTGTCCGCGAACGGACTGAACACCACGCCGGACTGCTCGGTGACCATCAGACGGTTGCGCTCGAGATGCTGGGTCAGCTCGTCCGGGGTGACGAACTTGCCCCACTCATGGGTGCCGCGCGGCAGCCAGCGCAGCACATACTCCGCACCGACGATGGCGAGGGCAAAACTCTTCCAATTGCGGTTCAGCGTCGACACCACCATCAGGCCCGACGGCTTCATCAGCGCCGCGCAGCGGTCGAGAAATGCGCCGACATCGGTGACGTGCTCGATCACCTCCATCGCCAGCACCACGTCGAAGCGCTCACGCGGATCGATCTCCTCGACCATCATGCAACGGTAGTCGATCAGCAGGTTGGAGCGGGTGGCATGAAGCTTGGCGGCCGCGATGTTGGTCTCCGACGGATCGATACCGATGACCTGCGCGCCGAGCCGGGAAAACGGCTCGCACAGCAGCCCGGCGCCGCAGCCGATGTCGAGGATGCGCAGCCCCGACAGGCAGCTCAGGCTGCGCACATTGCGCTCGAACTTGCGGCAGGCCGCATCGCGAATGAAGCCAAGCCGCAGCGGATTGATCTTGTGCAGCGGCGCCATCTTGCCCTTCGGATCCCACCACTCTTCGGACAGCCGCGAGAATTTCGCGACTTCCGCGGGATCGACGGTCGAGGATGGAGATGAGGTGCTGGCGGCCATTGTTCAGTAACAGTTCGAGTTCGGTAACAGTTTGATGAGGTCATCGGTACGCTGGCGAAGCAGGCCGGCGCACGGTGATATGATTGCGGAATTGCAGCGGCGAGGCAATCATCGCGATGGTTTTCCGGCGCTCGCCCACACCCAAGATGGTGACGTCGCCGCAACCGGAAATCCGTCCGCAGGCAGCTTGATCGGCATCGACGTTTCCCGCCCTGTCCAGATTCATCTCGAAGGCAGAGCGCTAGATGAATCCCGCCTTGTGGACAACCCACGGCGTGATGACATCCGCCTCGGCAGCCCAGCGGCCGGAACCAGTCCGCACGGTCCAGTGCAAGGCGGCCGGCGCCACGATCCGGTCAGGACCGGGGCCTGGTCGATGCCGCACCCCGTCCCTGCCCCCGCCCCCTTTGGCCGCCCGATGGCTTGCCCGAAATCGCGGCGTTATGTATACGCGCGTTTTGGCTGGCGCGCGCCCTTCCTTTTTACGCGCCGGTTCAGACCGTTAGATAAACCCGCAACCCGCACCCGACGTGTTGCCCAGAAGGACTGCGCCACCCGCATGGCCCGGCTCGTCATGAAATTCGGCGGCACTTCGGTCGCCAACATCGAACGCATCCGCAACGTGGCGCGGCATGTCAAACGCGAGGTCGACGCCGGGCATGAGGTCGCCGTGGTGGTGTCGGCGATGTCCGGCAAGACCAACGAGCTGGTCGCCTGGGCGACCGAGGCCTCGGCCCTGCACGACGCGCGCGAGTACGATGCCGTGGTGGCGTCCGGCGAGCAGGTGACCTCGGGCCTGCTGGCGATCGCGCTGCAGGCGCTCGGCATCCAGGCGCGCTCCTGGCAGGGCTGGCAGATTCCGATCAAGACCAGCGACGCCCATGCCTCCGCCCGCATCCTCGGCATCGACGGCGACGAGCTGATCAAGCGCTTCAGGGAACGCAAGGAGGTGGCTGTCATTGCCGGCTTCCAGGGCATTCACGAGGAAACCGGCCGCATCACCACGCTCGGCCGCGGCGGCTCGGACACGTCGGCGGTGGCGATCGCCGCCGCCATCCACGCCGACCGCTGCGACATCTACACCGACGTCGACGGCGTCTACACCACCGATCCGCGCGTGGTGCCGAAGGCGCGCCGCCTCGACAAGGTGGCGTTCGAGGAAATGCTGGAGCTGGCGTCCCAGGGCGCCAAGGTGCTCCAGGTGCGTTCCGTGGAGCTCGGCATGGTGCACAATGTGCGCGTGTTCGTGCGCTCCAGCTTCGACAAGCCAGAAGATATCGACCCCAATGCCAACCAGCCGCCGGGCACCCTGATCTGCGGCGAGGAGGAGATCGTGGAATCCGAAGTCGTCACCGGCATCGCCTTTTCCAAGGACGAGGCCCAAATCTCCGTGCGCCACATCGAGGACAAGCCCGGCGTTGCCGCCGCGATCTTCGTGCCGCTGGCGGACGCCAACATCAACGTCGACATGATCGTGCAGAACGTGTCCGCGGACGGCAAGACCACCGACCTCACCTTCACGGTGCCGGCGTCGGACTACGTTCGCGCCAAGGAGACCATCTCCAAGGCCAAGGACACCATCGGCTACAAGTCGATGGACAGCGCCACCGACGTCGCCAAGGTCTCGGTGATCGGCATCGGCATGCGCAGCCACGCCGGCGTCGCCGCCCAGGCGTTCAAGGCGCTGTCGGAGCGCAACATCAACATCCGCGCGATCACCACCTCGGAAATCAAGTTCTCGCTGCTGATCGACGCCGCCTACACCGAGCTTGCGGTGCGCACGCTGCACACCCTCTATGGGCTCGACCAGGCCTGAGACGGCCGTGGCGGCGACGTCGCCCGGAGACATGCCGCGCGCCACGCCCATGCGCGCGGCAGATCGTGCCCGAAGCTTCGGCAGCATGTCCGCACGGTCCGGGCCGCGGTAGCACAGCACCCTTTTCCAGCCCGTTTGGGAACCTGCCTGGACGGCCCGCGGCGGCCTGTCACGGACGGCCGGAAAGCCATCCACATGCCCGGCGTCTGGCAGGCGTTTTGCTTGGCAAAACAAACACAATTTCGCTATACGCCTGAGGAATAGGCAGCGGCAAATTGTGTCACAGTTTGCGGGTTTCCGATTCGACCGCGGCGCGGCCGAATCGGATGGGGCACGTGAAAAGCTGTTATATTCCTGAAGGTTAGATCCTGCGCGCAGCCTCGGGCGAGCGCCGGGATTTGCGAGACGCGGAGGTGTCGGCATATGCGGAGCACGCTGGGAGGCCCCCGCGTCCTGTTGAGACGGCTCCGCGAAGTCATGGCCGAGCCGGTCAGCGCCCAGGAGCGGCTGGACAAGATCGTGGTGCTGATCGCTGCCAACATGGTGGCGGAGGTGTGCTCCACCTATGTGCTGCGCGTCGACAACACCCTCGAGCTCTACGCCACCGAAGGTCTGAACCGTGACGCGGTCCACCAGACCGTGCTGAACGCCCATGAGGGCCTCGTCGGCCTTGTCGCCAGCGAGGCAACGCCGCTCAACCTCTCCAACGCCCAGAACCACCCGGCGTTCTCCTACCGGCCGGAGACCGGCGAAGAGATCTACCACTCCTTCCTCGGCGTGCCGATCCTGCGCGCCGGCAACACCCTCGGCGTGCTGGTGGTGCAGAACCGCGCCCACCGCACCTATGTCGAGGAAGAGGTCGAGGCGCTGCAGACCACCGCGATGGTGCTCGCGGAGATGATCGCCTCGGGCGAGCTGTCGGCGCTGGCCCAGCCCGGCGCCGAGCCGGCCGCGCGCCACTCGCTGCACAAGGCCGGCTCGATCCTGTCCGACGGCATCGCGCTCGGCCATGTCGTGCTGCACGAGCCGCGGGTGGTCATCACCAACTACATCGCCGAGGACCTGCAGAAGGAGGTCAAACGGCTCGATACCGCGCTCGCCAACCTGCGCTCCGACCTCGATCGCCTGCTCGAGCGCGGCGACATGGCCGAGGGCGGCGAGCACCGCGACGTGCTCGAGGCCTACCGCATGTTCGCCAACGACCACGGCTGGTCGCACAAGCTGCATGAAGCGGTCGCCACGGGCCTCACCGCTGAAGCCGCCGTCGAGCGCGTGCAGTCCGACACCCGCGCACGCATGCTGCGCTCGACCGACCCCTACCTGCGCGAGCGGCTGCACGACCTCGAGGACCTCGGCCACCGCCTGATGCGGCAGTTGATGGGGCAAACCCACGCGCCGTCGCGCGAGCAGTTGCCCGACAACGCCATCCTGATCGCGCGCGCGATGGGCCCGGCGGCGCTGCTCGACTACGACCGCAAGCGGCTGCGCGGCCTCGTGCTGGAGGAAGGCACGTCGAACTCCCATGTCGCGATCGTCGCCCGCGCGCTCGGCATTCCGGCGGTCGGCGAGGTGCCGAACGCCGCCGGCGTCGCCGATCCCGGCGATGCGGTGATCGTCGACGGCACCTCCGGCTCGATCTACTTCCGCCCGTCCGCCGAAATCGAGGCGGCCTATGCCGAACGCGTGCGCTTCCGCGCCCGCCGCCAGGCACAATACCTCGCCCTGCGCGACAAGCCGACGGCGACCAAGGACGGCCAGCCGGTCGAGCTGATGATCAACGCTGGCCTCGTCATCGACCTGCCGCACATCGAGGACACCAACTGCTCGGGCATCGGCCTGTTCCGCACCGAGCTGCAGTTCATGGTCGGACAGAGCCTGCCGCGCTCGAGCGAGCAGTTGCAGCTCTACCGCGCCGTGCTCGATGCCGCCGGCAGCAAGCCGGTGACCTTCCGCACCCTCGATATCGGCGGCGACAAGGCGCTGCCGTACATGGAGACCATCACCGAGGAGAATCCGGCGCTGGGCTGGCGCGCGATCCGCCTCGGCCTCGACCGCCCCGGCCTGCTGCGCGGCCAGATCCGCGCGCTGCTGCGCGCCGGCGGCGGCCGCGCGCTGAAGATCATGTTCCCGATGATTTCCGAGGTCGCCGAATTCGACCAGGCCAAGGTTATCGTCGAACGCGAGCTGACCTATCTGCGCCAGCATGGCCACGCGCTGCCCGAACGCATCGATATCGGCACCATGGTCGAGGTGCCGGCGCTGCTCTACCAGCTCGACGAGCTGCTCAAGCGGGTCGACTTCGTCTCGGTCGGCTCCAACGACCTGTTCCAGTTCCTGTACGCCGTCGACCGCGGCAACCCGAAAGTGTCGGAGCGCTTCGACACGCTGGCGGCGCCGGTGCTGCGCGCGCTGCGCGACATCGTGACCAAGGCGACCGCGGCCGGGAAGTCGGCATCGCTGTGCGGCGAGATGGCCTCGCAGCCGCTCGGTGCGCTGGCGCTGCTCGCCCTCGGCTACCGCTCGCTGTCGCTGTCGGCCACCGCCCATGGCCCGGTCAAGGCGATGATCCTGGAGCTCGACGTCGGCAAGGCGGCCGCCATGATCAAGCCGCTGCTCGACGCCCCGGCCGGCAGCGTCTCGATCCGCGACCGGCTCAAGGAATTTGCCGAAAAGGAAGGACTGCCGCTGTAACCCGCCATCGCGGACCAGCGCCCCGAACACGCCATGTTGCCCGAAGCCAAACTCGACGTCCTGCTCGCGCGCCACGCCGCGCTCGAAGCCGAACTGCTCGGCCAGGTCTCTTCCGAGACCTATGTCCGCGCCACCCGCGAACTCAGCGAACTCGCGCCGGTGGTCGAGGCCGTGAAGGCCTATCGCGCCGCGGTGCGCGAGCTCGCCGACATCGACACCATGATCGCGGACCCCTCGACCGATGCCGAGATGCGGACCATGGCCGAGAGCGAACGGCCGCAGCTCGAAGCGCGGCGAGAGGAGCTCACCCAGGCGATCCGCATCGCGCTGCTGCCCAAGGATGTCATGGACGACCGCAACGTCATGCTGGAAATCCGTGCCGGCACCGGCGGCGACGAGGCGTCGTTGTTCGCGGGCGACCTCTACCGGATGTATGAGCGCTTCGCCGCGCTGCAGGGCTGGAAGGTGGAGGTGATGTCCGCCAGCGAAGGCACCATGGGCGGCTTCAAGGAAATCATCGCCGAGGTCCAGGGGCGCGGCGCCTTCGCCAAGCTGAAGTTCGAATCCGGCGTGCACCGCGTGCAGCGCGTGCCCGACACCGAGACACAGGGCCGCATCCACACCTCGGCGGCGACAGTCGCCGTGCTGCCCGAGGTCGAGGACATCGACGTCGACATCAAGAACGACGACCTGCGCATCGAGACCATGCGCGCCGGCGGCGCTGGCGGCCAGCACGTCAACAAGACCGAGTCGGCGATCCGTATCACGCATATCCCGACCGGTATCGTGGTGATGATGCAGGACAGCCGTTCGCAGCACAAGAATCGCGCCAGCGCCATGAACATCCTGCGCGCACGCATCTATGACGCCGAGCGCCAGCGCCTCGACGCGGCACGCTCGGCGGACCGCCGCGAGAAGGTCGGCTCGGGCGATCGTTCGGAACGGATCCGCACCTACAACTTCCCGCAGGGCCGCGTCACCGACCACCGCATCAACCTGACGCTCTACAAGCTGCCGCAGGTGATCGCCGGCGAGGCGCTCGGCGAGCTGATCGACGCACTGACCACCGAGCACCAGGCGGCGCAGCTCGCCGCCGAAGGCGCCGCCGCGTGAGCGGCAGCTACACCGGCCTGACCGTCATGGCGGCGCGCCGCGAGGTGACGCGCGGCCTCAGGGAGGCCGCCATCGAGACGCCGGAGCTCGACGCGCGGCTGCTGATCGGCGCGGTGCTCGCTCTCGACCTCACCGGACTGACCACCGCGCAGACGCGACTGGTCACCGACATCGAGGCCGGGCAGCTTGCCGGCTTCGTCGCGCGTCGCATGGCCGGCGAGCCGGTGGCACGCATCCTCGGCATCAAGGAATTCTGGGGCCTGCCGCTGGCGCTGTCCGCCGCAACCTTGGTGCCACGCCCCGACACCGAAACGCTGGTGGAAGCGGCACTCGATATCGTGCGCGCCGACGCGAGGGGCGCACCGCGCCGCGCACTGCGAATTGCCGATCTCGGCACCGGCTCGGGCGCCATCCTGCTGGCGCTGCTGAAGGAATTGCCGGATGCGCGCGGCGTCGGCACCGACGTCAGCACCGAGGCGCTGCACACCGCGGCTGGCAATGCAGGGCGCCTCGGGCTTGCCGAACGGGCAAGCTTCGTTCAGTGCAGCTATGCGCAGGCGCTGCACGGCCCGTTCGACATCATCGTCTCCAACCCGCCCTACATTCCGACCGGCGACATCGCCGGCCTCGACATCGACGTGCGCGAGCACGATCCCGTTCTCGCACTCGACGGTGGCGCCGATGGCCTTGATGCCTATCGCAGCCTGATTCCACAGGCTGTGACGCTGCTTGGTGGGGGCGGCGCATTGCTGGTCGAGGTCGGTCACGACCAGAGCGACGCGGTCGCCCGCCTGATGGCCGCGGCCGGGCTCGCGCTTGCCCCTGTCCGGGCCGACCTCGCCGGACTCCCGCGCGTCGTGATCGGGCGAAAATGGGGCCCGGAAGCTGATTTTTCCCAATAAAAACCTCTTGGAATATCGCTCGAGAGCGACTAGGTTCCGGACACAGCATCGGTCCCAGGCAGCCCACCCCGCAGACGCTGCGGAGGCTAAAGCTCTCCCTGTCGAGAGCCCGACCGAGTGAAAGGTTCCAAAAGACCGGTTGTATGGAGCGCGAAGGCTGGAGCAGCCGCGCCGCCCGCAATCGCCAAGCGAACGAAAGCCTGATATTGCGGCTATACACTCATTTCGAGATGTCGGGCCTGTTGCATGCCTGACCAGCGGATCGAGCCGGCGGCCTAGGTGACGCCCGGCATGTGGGGGACGCGTCCGTGGTGACCACGACGGATGAAATGGATCTCGCGTTTCGCACCCGGAACGCGCGCCACTTGATGATTGCCGGGGGATGCTGTTCCGACACCCCCGTGGCCGACGATACCCCTCCCGGATCCTCGGCGCTGACGAAGGGAACTTCTGAACCACCACGCTGGAATTGAACCTGGCGATGAGTCGGGCGCCGCGCGCGTCCTTCGCATCCATTACGACATCGAGACTTCAGGGTTGGCGAAAAGGCACGACATGAGAAACGGTCAGAACAACAACAAGCGGATGCGGAACCGGAATAATCACAGCAACAATAACAACCGCCGCGGCCAGAACCCGATGACCCGGGTGTATGATTCCAACGGACCTGACGTCAAAATCCGCGGCACCGCCGCTCATATCGCCGAAAAATATCTGCAGCTTGCCCGCGACTCGCAGAGTTCCGGCGACCCTGTCGCGGCGGAAAACTACTACCAGCACGCCGAGCACTATTTCCGCCTGATCGCCGCCGCCCAGGAGCAGTTCCGGCAGAATCAGCCGCAACCGCAGCAGCAGGTGCGTAGCGATCAGGACGGCGACGACGAGGAGAGCTTCTCCAATTTCGGCACCGAACCGGGCTTCGGCCTGCGCGAGCCACAACCGTCCTACCAGAGCCGCGAATCACAGCAGTCCTATCAGCCGCGCGAACAGCATCGTGATCGCGACCCCGGCTCGCGCGAGCAGCCGCGCGAGCAGAACCTGCGCGAAGGCCGTTCGCAGCCCGCCCACCAGGACAGTGACGCCGGCGATGTCGATCGCCTGCCGTCGTTCATTACCGGGGCCCAGCCGCAGCCGAATAACGGCACCAACGGTTATGAGGGCAACGGCCACCAGGGCGGCGACCGTTTCCCGCCGCGGCGCCGGCGCCGGCCGCACGGCCCGCGCGGCGAAGGCCGCAACGCCGCGCAGCCGAGCCTGAGCGAAGACTTCTCGTCGGGCGAGTGATCGCCCTGACGTTGCCGCAGCGGTGCGACGACGTGATACGACGACTTGATACGACGACAGCGGCGCGACCGGACGGCGATGACCTCGCCTACGGCGCGCCGATTTCGTCTCTGCGGGGCGCCGGTGTCGGCACCAGCACCGGGTCGAGCGCGGGGATCAGCCGGGTGCGCTGCCGCCGCGCCGGAATCGCGCGGTAGACCTGCTTGGTCGCCTCGACGATATGGACCCCTGCGAACGGCGAGGAGATCGCAGCACTGAGCCGCTCCCAGGCCACCGCCGACCGCAGGATCCAGCCGCCGTCGATCGGCGGCACGAACAGTGCCTCGCTCCACGCCGACGGCGTGAACCAGGTCTGGCGCAGCAGCTCCGTGATCTGGCTGCGCGAGTAGGGCCGGCCATGGCCGAACGGCGTCTTGTCGGTCCGTGTCCAGACGCCGCGGCGATTGGGAATGATCGCCATCATCCGCCCCGACGGCGCCAGGATGCGCCAGACCTCGCGCAACAGCCCGGCGGGATCATCCGACATCTCCAGCGCATGCACCAGCAGGATGCGGTCAACGGCCGCATCGGGCAACGGCAGCGAGAACTCGTCGACCAGGGTCGAGAGACATGGCCGCGAGGTCGGCCACTTCAGCACGCCCTGCGCCGCCGGCATGAAGGCGATGCAGCGCTCCGAATCCTCCCGGAACAGGCCGAGATACGGCGTCGGATAGCCGATGCCCAGCACCCGCAGCCCCTTGGCCTGGGGCCACTGGGCGCGGATGCCCCGATTGATCAGGCGCCGCGCCACCACGCCGAGCGGCTGCGAATAGAAGTTGCGGAGATCGATCACATCCATCGTCATTGCCGCCATCCTAGCATGATCAGTCATGGCCGTGCAGCACGACCGGGCCTGTCCGCTGCGGGAGCGGATTTCAACCCGTCGCATGGCTGTGCTAGCGTTGGCGCAAACCGGTGTCCCAAATCCGAAATTCGCATGATTCGCGGCAAGCGCTTCGCGAACTTCGGGTACAGCGAAATCGCGAACCTGGACGCCAGACGATGGAGTTCTCATGGCTGCCGATATTCGCCTGTTTCCCTGCCTTTCGGACAATTTCGGTTATTTGATTCATGATCCCGTCAGCAAGGCGACGGCCTCGGTCGATGCCCCGGAAGCGGGTCCGATCATCAAGGCACTGCAACGCGAGGGCTGGACGCTGACCGACATCCTGGTCACGCATCACCATGCCGACCATGTCGGCGGCATCGCCGAGCTGAAGGCCAGGTACAATTGCCGCGTGGTCGCCCCCCACGACAAGGCGGTGGCGATCGCCGACGTCGACGAGCGCGTCAAGGAAGGCGACACCATCCATGTCGGAACGCTGGCGGCCCGCGTGCTCGAGACCCCCGGACACACCCTCGACCACGTCTCCTATCTGTTCGCGTCCGAACATGCGGTGTTCTGCGCCGACACGCTGTTCTCGGTCGGCTGCGGCCGGGTGTTCGAGGGCACCTATCCGATGATGTGGGACTCGCTGCTCAAGCTGCGTGCCCTGCCCGACGATACCCGTGTCTATTGCGGCCATGAATACACGCTGTCGAACATCAAGTTCGCGCAGGGCATCGAGACGGACAACGCCGCGCTGAAGGCCCGCGCCGAGGAGGCCGCACGGCAGCGCGCCGCCAACCAGCCGACGGTCCCCACCACCATCGGCGAGGAGAAGCGCACCAACGTGTTCCTGCGCGCCGACGTCGCCTCTGTGGCCACCGCCGTCGGCCTCGCCGGCAAAAGCGCCGCCGAGGTGTTCGGCGAGCTGCGCGAACGCAAGAACCGCGCCTGATGCCCGCCGCGCCGCTCGACGCCGCCGCCGTCATCGCACGGCTGCATCTCACGCCGCATCCCGAGGGCGGCCACTATCGCGAGGTATTTCGCGATAGCCGTTGCGATGCCCACGGCCGCGCCGCCTCCACCGCAATCTATTTCCTGCTCGCGCGCGGTGAACGCTCGCACTGGCACCGGGTCGATGCGGTGGAGGTGTGGCACTATTACGCCGGCAGCCCGCTGACGCTGCAGGTCGCCGACGAGCACGGCCGCCGCACCCTGCATCTCGGCCCCGACCTGATGGCCGGAGAAGCGCCGCAGATCGTCGTGCCGGCGGGCGCGTGGCAGGCGGCCGAAAGCCTTGGCGACTGGACGCTGGTCGGCTGCACGGTGGCCCCCGGCTTCGACTTCGCCGGCTTCGAGCTGGCGCCGCCGGGCTGGACGCCGGACGCCTAGTTATTTGTTTGACGCGTTTTCTTCACGCGAACTGGTGCCCACCCCCGGATCAGGTCCGGGACGTGCTTCGCCAGAAAGCGGTTTAACGCACCCGGCGCAACAGATCGCGCGCAGCGATCAGGCCGCCGCCGGCGATCAGCACGGCGGCGATGGCCAGCGACGGCGTGGGCTGTGCGAAACCGGCGAGAATCAGGAAGCCGGTCGACAGCAGCGGCGTCGCATAGGACAACGCACCGAGCAGGCGGATATCCCCCTGCTTCATGCCAATGTCCCAAACATAGAACGCAGCGCCCACCGGACCGAGCCCGAGCGCGATGACGCAGAACCATTGCAGCGATGTCTGCGGCCAGACCGTGGTCTCCAGCGCCACATGGCACAGCCAGGCCAGCACCGCGGTCGCGGCACAGAAGCCGGCGACCGCATCGGTCGGCACCGCCTTGAGCCGGCGCGACATCACCGAATAGCCGGCCCAGATGAAGGCGGCGCACACCGCCGCCGCAAAGCCCGGCAGATAGTCGCCGGTCACCTGCGCGCCGCGACCGACCACCAGAAGCGCGGTGCCGGCGAGGCCGAGCAGCGCGCCAATGATGTGATGCGCGGCGAGCCGCTCGCCCGGCAGCAGCGCGGAGAACAGCACGATCAGCAGCGGCCAGAGATAATTGAGGAGGCCCGCTTCCGCCGGCGGCGCGAACCGCAGCGCCAGGAAGTACAGCGCGTGATAGCCGAACAGCCCGCCGACCCCGACCAGCCACACCGTCCAGGGCTGACGCAGCGCGCGCGCCGCGCCGGGACGCCATAGCCAGGTCAACGGACCGACACAGGCGCCGAGCGCGAATGTCATGGCTGCGAGCTGGAAGGCGGGAATCCGGCCGGTGGCGACGGTAAGCGCTGCAAGCAGCGACCACATCACGATCGCGCCGAGACCAATCAGAGTGGCGGAGCCTGGAGTCATCGCCGCGTTATGGCAGAGCGCGGCGATTCGCGCTCTGCTTCTAACGTCGTATTCATTACGTCATCGCGACGACAGGCCGTCGCCGCCGCGGGCGGTCGCCCCAGCGGCCTCAGGCGTGATACTGGCCGCCGTTGATCGTCAGCGTCGAGCCGGTGATGTAACCGGCGTCGTCGGACGCCAGGAAGACCACCGCACGCGCGATCTCCTCCGGCTCGCCGAGGCGATTGACCGGGATCATCGGCAGGATGCTCTTCTCGACCACGTCCTTCGGCACCGCTTGCACCATCTCGGTGTTGATGTAGCCCGGGCAGATCACGTTCACGGTGATGCCGCCGCGCGCGTTCTCCAGCGCCAGCGCCTTGGTGAAGCCGATATCGCCGGCCTTGGCCGCGGAATAGTTGACCTGGCCGAACTGGCCCTTCTGGCCGTTGATCGACGAGATATTGATGATGCGGCCGAACTTACGCGCGCGCATGCCCTCGATGACCGGCCGTGTCATGTTGAACAGCGAGCCGAGGTTGGTGTTGATCACCGCATTCCATTGCTCCAGCGTCATCTTGTGGAAGGCGCCGTCGCGGGTGATGCCGGCATTGTTGACCAGCACATCGACCGGACCGAGCTCGTCCTCGACCTTCTTGATCCCCTCGGAGCAGGCGTCGAACGAGGCGACATCCCATTTGTAGACGGGAATGTGTGTCTCGGCCTTGAACTTGTTCGCGGCCTCGTCGTTGCCGGCATAGCTCGCGGCAACCTTGTAACCGGCTGCCTTCAACGCCTTGCTGATCGCCGCACCGATCCCTCGCGTCCCACCCGTCACCAACGCTACACGTGCCATGCTCAGGTCCTCCTTGACGTGATCAGCCGATTTTTATCGTTGTCAAAGTATTCCGAGCAATTGTGAGAACTGCAAGACCAAAACTTGACGAATGATCCGGCAAACAAGCCGGCAAACAAAAATGCCCGGCACGAGGCCGGGCATTCGAGAGTAAGCTAGCGAATTGTGCGACGCGCTGACGCGCGGCGTATCAGCGCTCGACGCAGAGCGCGATGCCCATGCCGCCGCCGATGCACAGCGTGGCGAGGCCCTTCTTTGAATTGCGCTTCTGCATTTCGTGCAGCAGCGTCACCAGGACGCGTGCGCCGGAGGCGCCGATCGGATGGCCGATCGCGATCGCGCCACCATTGACGTTGACCTTGGAGGTGTCCCAGCCGAGGTCCTTGTTGACCGCGCAGGCCTGCGCGGCGAAGGCCTCGTTGGCCTCGATCAGGTCGAGGTCGTCGGTCTTCCAGCCGGCCTTCTTGAGCGCGGCGCGCGACGCCGGGATCGGCCCGGTGCCCATGATCGAGGGATCGACGCCGGCCTGGCCCCACGACACGATACGGGCGATCGGGGTGCGCCCCTCCTTGGCGGCCTGCTTGGCGCTCATCAGGACCAGCGCAGCGGCGCCGTCATTGATGCCCGAGGCATTGCCGGCGGTGACGGTGCCGTCCTTCTCGAACGCCGGGCGCAGCTTGCCCATGGCGTCGATGCTGGCGCCATGGCGCGGATACTCGTCGGTGTCGACCGTGACGTCGCCCTTGCGGGTCTTGATGACGAAGGGGATGATCTCGTCCTTGAAACGGCCGGCCTTCTGCGCCGCCTCGGCCTTGTTCTGCGACCCGACGGCGAACTCGTCCTGCTGCTGGCGGGTGATCTGGAACTGGCGCGCGACATTCTCGGCCGTGTTGCCCATGTGGTAGCCGTTGAAGGCGTCCCACAGGCCGTCCTTGATCATGGTGTCGACGAATTCGACGCCGCCCATCTTCACGCCGCCGCGCAGATACTGGGCGTGGGGCGCCATGCTCATGGATTCCTGGCCACCGGCGACCACGATCTCGGAATCGCCGTTGACGATGGCCTGGTAGCCGAGCGCCACGGAGCGCAGGCCCGAGCCGCACAGCTGGTTAACGCCCCAGGCGGGGCTCTCGACCGGAATGCCGGCGGCGATCGAAGCCTGGCGGGCCGGGTTCTGGCCCTGCGCCGCGGTCAGGATCTGGCCCATGATCACCTCGGACACGCGGCCCGGCTCGACGCCTGCCCGCTCCAGCGCCGCCTTGATCGCGGCCGCGCCGAGGTCGTGGGCGGGAATATTGGCGAAAGCGCCGTTGAAGGCGCCGACAGCGGTGCGGGCGGCGCTGACGATGACGACATCGTCGGACATGAGATTTCTCCTTGGCTTGAGTATCGGGGGCACAGGCCCGTGCCGGGGCTGGCAGAGCGAGGTCTCGAACCTATCCTGTTGAGCTACGGCAGGTGTGTCAATCGGCCTGTGCCGCGAATCGCGGAGCGCGCCGGCCGGCTATGCCCGCGCCTCCGGAACGGCCGCCGCGCGAAGGCCGAAACCTGCCATTTCCGGCGAAAAGACACCATCGACTACGCCCTCCCGAGCCGGCCTGCGGCCCGGCCTTGCCAGACCCGCAGGGGCGCGGCCGTCGCGAACGCACGCTCGCCCGCTCACACGGCCCCGGACGCAGCAGCCCGCCCATGGTCGTTGCCGCCCGCGCGCGAACGCGCCAAGCCGCTACGCCACCACGAGGGTGCTAGGGCATTAACTGTGCTGCACAAAACGGTAGCCGAGCGGTTCCGGACATGCTTACTTTGTTGCGTTGCATTGACCTTCCCCTCGGCAGTGTCCGGTGAACTGCCAAATCTCTTTAGCGTGTGAGACCCATGGCGAAGTCAGAAACACCCATCACGATCAAGAAATACGCCAACCGTCGGCTCTACAACACAGGCACCAGCACCTACGTCACGCTCGAGGATCTGGCCGCGATGGTGAAGGACGGCGAGGACTTCCTCGTCTACGACGCCAAGACCGGCGACGACATTACCCGCTCGGTGCTCGCGCAAATCATTTTCGAGCAGGAGAACAAGGCCGGCCAGAATCTGTTGCCGACCACCTTCCTGCGCCAGCTCATTCGTTTCTACGGCGACAGCATGCAGATGGTGGTGCCGAAGTATCTCGAGGCCTCGATCGAATCGCTCACCCGTGAGCAGGAGAAGTTCCGCAAGCAGATGACGAGCGCGTTCGGCAGCGGCCCGTTTGCGCCTCTGGAGGAGCAGGTTCGTCGCAACATGGAGCTGTTCGAGCGCACCTTTGCGATGTTCAAGCCGTTCGGCCTGGGGTCGCTGCGCAAGGAGCCCGAGCCGGAACCAGAGCTGCCGGCAACGCCGGACAGCGCGCCGGAACCCGACGACATCGACAAGCTGCGGCGCCAGATGAAGGACATGCAGGACCGCCTCGACAGAATGTCGAAGGAACCCGAAAAGAAGGAGTGACGTTCGGGCCGAACACGCCTGCAACGCACGACACCATCAAGCGCTGCCGCACACCGGCAGCGCTTTTCCTTTTCCATCGCGTGGACAGCACCGCCCCGCGCGCACTGTCAGCCCGCGACGGAGCGCCCGCCAAACGCCGGCTTGGCCCATGGCCGCTCGGGCGTGGCAAGCCCGGTGAGCCGGCCCTGGATGTAGTCACAGCCCCAGCTGTCCAGCAGCGTCGCGGATTCCTCGTCCTGCACCCATTCGGCGACCGTCTTGATGCCGAGCCGATGGGCGAGATCGATCAGGGTCTGCACGAAGGCGCGGTCATCGGACGAATGCGGAATGTTCTGCACGAACGCGCCATCGATCTTGACGAGATCGACGCCGAGCTTGCGCAGGTTGCGGAACGAGGTATTGCCGGCGCCGAAATCGTCGATCGCGATCCGGCTGCCGAACTTCTTCAGCCGCGTCACGAAGCCACGCACGTCGTCGATGTCCTGGATCGCCACCGTCTCGGTGATCTCAACGATCAGCCGCTCGGCAACACCGGGGTGCGCCCGCAGCAGAATCTCGATGCGCGACCACCACTCCGGATCCATGGTGGTTTCCGGCGAGATGTTGAGGCTGAGCTGGATCTGCGGCGCCGTGGCGAGCTCGGCGACGACCAGTTCGAGCACCCGCTGATCGACGAGGTGGATCAACCCCAGCTTCTCCGCGACCGGAACGATGTCCGGCGCCAGCAGCAATTCGCCACTGTCCTGGCGCATCCGCACGAGGCACTCGTGAAAGGCGACCGCGCGGGAGCGCAGGTCGACTACCGGCTCATAGGCCACCACCACGCGACGCTCGTTGAGGGCGCTGACAATCTCATCGGTGACACGGATGTTGACCCGGCGCTGCGCTTCGCGCTCGACATTGGGCCGCCACGTGAGGAAGGTGCCGCGACGGCGTGCCTTGGCCCGTTCCAGCGCCTCCTGGGCGCGCACCATCGCCTCTTCGGCGGACCGTGCATGGCGGGGCATGCTGACCGCGCCGATCGATGCCGTCAGCGATACCGGCCCGGACTTCGTCGGCACCACGTCATGCCGAATCGCGGCCAGGAAACGCTCGGAAGCGATCGTCATCTGGTCGGCAGTACAGTTCTTCAGGATCAGGCCGAACTTGTTGCCGGAGAAACGGCCGAGCACGTCGCCGCCGCGCAACCGCGCGCGAAGCCGCTGGGCGATCTCCACGATCACCTCGTCGGCGACATCGAACCCGAAGGCCTCGTTGATGTGCGCCAGATGATCGACGCCGACCAGCATGAAGCCGGACGGCGTGCGAAAGCGCGCCGCCTCCTCGATCGCTTCGGCAAGCGCCGCCGCCAGCTGCGTGCGGTTGAGCGCTCCGGTCAGCGGATCACATTGCGACAGCTTCAGCAGTTGCTCGTCACGGGCGTGGCGCTCGTTGTTGAGGCGCACGACCCCCTGCACGCGCGCTGGCGCACCGTCGAGTCCGGCAAACCAGCACCCGGTTTCCTCGAGCCACAGCACCTCGGCGGTCGCATGAAGGCGCACACCATATTCAATCTGGTAGGCAACGCCACTGCCGGCATCGCTGCGGCCCGGCGCCAGCACCGCGTCGGTCCGGATGCTGCGTGCCGGCTCGATCAGCTGCGCAAACGCGCTGCCGCTGGCAAGCGCTTCGGAAGGCAGGCCGGCGAACAGCCGCGTGGCCGCTTCGCTCCAGCCCATCGCATCGCTGGCGAGATCCCAGATGAACGTCGCCTGCCCGAGCGCGGCGAGCACCGCCGCGGCGTCGGGACCATCGGACGCCGGCGCAACCGCCCCGGACGCGGAGTCCGGTCGCCTGGCAGCACTCCTAGCCGTCGGAATAACAGCCGGTTTCAAGGTCGCCTCGTTGCGGCACACCGCAGATGATTCGCACCATGAGGATAACGTCTTTGACGCACCAGATTATGCCGAGTTCCTAAAGAACTTAAAAATCGTCGCATCCGAACCGCCGGTAGCGTCCTGCCGGAGGGGTTCGGCACGCCCCTTGCGATGACGGTCTCAGGAGGGACTTCCTGTCCCAAAACGAGACACGACCATGTTCGAAGATGACGCATCCGGCGCACCCCAGGGCCGCTCAGGCTCCTCCCGCACCGCGCTGGTGCCGCTCACGCCGACGTCGGCAGGACCTTCCCTGGGGCGGACCCGCCCGGATTCCTGCTTCGTGACCCAGCTGATCGCCACCGCGACACACGTGCCACAGACCCGGACCCTGTGCCGGGCAAGCCCGCAGGATGCGCAGGCGAGCTACCGGGCGACCGCCCGCCGCTCACAGCCGCAGCCGGCGGCCCGCGCGACCGGCGCCGCCCGCGTCGCCTAGAGCGGGGCGACGGTTCGCGCGAAGACAACGCCTCAAAGCAAATAGCGGGAGCGCGTGGCCGCGCGAAGACCAAGCCTCAAGACAATACACCGTGCGCGCGCAAGCGGGCGCACGCAAGACGAACGGGACACTTCGGGATCGGGCGGCTTCAGCGGCTCGGCTGATCGACCGGCGGAGCACCTGCCGGCAGGCCGGGCGCGGGCGTCACGCTCGGCGCCCCCTGGACGCTGCGGGCCGGCTCCATGGTGGCCATCGGCGGCGGCGGCTCGGTCTCGCGGGCCGGCTCCGGCGCGGGCGCGACAGGAGCGGCGGCAGCCTTCGGCGGTTCGGGAACCGCAACCGGCGCGGGCTCCGCGGCAACGCTCGGCGCCACGGTCGCACGGCGGCGGTTCTCCCGCCGCAGGCGCAACGACACGCCGGCGAGGAAATCGACCAGCGCCAGCACGGTCAGCAGGAAGAACACGGACGTTGCGAACTGCGGCAGCAGCAGGAATTCTGCCACCGCGCCAGCCAGAACCAGCAGCGCCAGGAAATGGTCGGTGAAGTATTTGCCGCCGGGGCGTGCGGCCTTGATCACCTCGAACAGCAGCAACAGCATGCCGAGAGCGACCAGGATATCGCCGAAGGTCACCTTCCAGGTGGCCTTCGACATCAGCGTCACCGTGATCAGCGGGTCGGTGAACGACACCCCCGGCATCAGGAAGACGATGATATTGACGATGGCGAGCGGGATCAGAAGCAGCGGGAAACCGACCAGCATCGGCGAGGCCTTCCTCTCGATGGGGACATCAACGCCCGGCGCGCCCCGCGCCCCACGCCATCATATCGAAGAATCATCGTATCGGAGAATCATCGTACCGGAGACTGCCTGACGCCCGCCGCCTGGGGCGACGCGCGGGCAATCTCCGATCCCGCCGTGCCGCAGGGCGCGGCGCAGCCGTCAGATGCGCCGATCAGGCGTCCTTCTTCGGCTTCAGGACCTGGCGGCCCTTGTACATGCCGGTCTTGAGGTCGAGGTGGTGCGGACGGCGCAGTTCGCCGGAGTCCTTGTCCTCGACATAGGTCGGCGACTTGAGAGCGTCGGCGGAGCGACGCATGCCACGCCGCGAGGGCGAAGTTTTTCTACGGGGAACGGCCATATGAGTGGTCCTTGCAGGTGATCGTTCGAGCCATCGGCGCCCGCTCGCCCCCTTTTGACTTTGTTAAAGGTAAAGGGCGGCTCGGCGGCGCCGCCGGCGCGAGCTCAAAATTCGGATTAAGGCCGGCCTTATAGAGGATGAAGGACGGCGAATCTAGGGGGGCGAGGCCCCTGATTTTCCTGAAAAAGCGCCGCGGTTCCGGCCAAGGCACCCCGGCGCCCCCTGCGATTGCGCCCGAATGACATATTTTGCGGCGAGGCGACGCACCCCCGGACCCGGATTCCGGGCACTGCGAACCACCGGATTGGGCAGGATCGCGGCCATCAGCGCTGCCTCGCGCGCTGACAGGGCTGCGGCCGGCCGGCCGAAGGCATAGGCCGCCCCCGCTTCGGCGCCAAACCGGCCTTCCGGCCCCCATTCAGCGATATTGAGATAGATTTCCAGGATCCGCCGCTTCGGCAGCACAAGGTCGATCCACAGTGCCAGCGGCAGTTCCAGCCCCTTGCGGACCACGCTGCGGCCCGGCCACAGGAACAGGTTTTTCGCCACCTGCTGGGTGATGGTCGAGCCGCCGCGCGCCACTTCGCCATCTTCGGCGTCCTCGATCACTTCGTGCAGGGCGCCCCAGTCGACGCCGTGGTGGCTGCAGAACCGGCCGTCCTCGGACGCGATCACCGTCCGCGGCAGCGCCGGCGCGATGGCATCGAGATCGACCCAGGTCCGTGTCATCGGTGCCCCGGTCAGGCGGCGCCACAGCATCAGCGTCGAGACCGGGTGGCCGGAACCGTAGGTCAGAACCAGCACGTAAGGCGCCGCCAGAACGATCACCACGATGAGGAGAAGGCTGCGGACAACGCGCAAGGGCTGTGCTACCGGCTCACGGACATTGCGATACGCGATCGTGGCAAGGCCCGCCCGGGCCGAACACGGCCGGTCGAGGCCCCCTCCCAGGGGGCCCTCAGCCCGGCCCCGCCCTCCTGCATATCCCGGATCGGCCCCGCGCTCCAGCAAGCGGCGCGGCGGGGGCGGCGGAATTGACGGAGCGGTGGCCATGACCGATTGTCGCGGCGGATTTTTCTGGAGTTTTGCTGAATGACCCTCGCTTCCCCGCAGGATTTCACCACGCGGCTCGACAAAACAGCCGAAGACACCGAAACCCTGCTCGGCCACATCCTGTCCGACGACGTCCTGGAGAACGAGATCGCGCGCCCGCAGCGCCTGATCGAAGCGATGCGCTACGGCAGCCTCAATGGCGGCAAGCGGCTGCGGCCGTTCCTGGTGGTGGAGAGCGCGGCGCTGTTCGATGTGCCCCGGCCCGGCGCGCTGCTCGCCGGCGCGGCGCTCGAGGCCATCCACTGCTACTCGCTGGTCCATGACGACCTGCCGGCGATGGACAACAGCGACCTGCGCCGCGGCCGCCCCACCACCCACAAGGTCTATGACGACGCTACGGCCATTCTGGCGGGCGACGCGCTGCTGACCATCGCCTTCGACATCAGCACCCGCGACGAGATCCATCCCGACGCCGACGTGCGGCTGAAGCTGACCCGCGCGCTCGCCCGCGCCGCCGGCATCGGCGGCATGGCCGGCGGCCAGATGCTCGACCTCGCCGGCGAAGGCCGCTTCGGCGACAAGATCCAGCCCGACGTCGCGCGGCTGCAGCAGATGAAGACCGGCGCGCTGCTGCGCTTCGGCTGCCAGGCCGGCGCGATCCTCGGCCGGGCGTCGGATGCCCAGTACCAGGCGCTCGACGACTACGGCCGGGCGTTCGGCGAGGCGTTCCAGATCGCCGACGACCTCCTCGACATCGAGGGCGACGCCGCCGCGCTCGGCAAGCCCGCCGGCCAGGACGCCGCGCTCGGCAAGGCGACCTTTGTCACGCAGCTCGGCCTCGACGGCGCCAAGCAGCGCCTGCGCGACCTGCTGGCGACCGCCGACCGGGCGCTGGCGCCGTTCGGCGCCAAGGCCGACGTGCTGCGCGCCGCCGCCCGCTTCGTGGCGGAACGCAAGAACTGAGCCAGGGGTCCGGAGGCGCGATGGCGGCGAGGGACGATCACGACCGCCATCTGCAGCGCCTGCTCGGCCTGCCGCGGCTGCTGCGCATCGTGGCGGCGCGGCCGCGCTTCTTCATCGCCATCGCCGTCGGCCTCATCGCGCTCGCCGTGCTGCCGGCGGCGTTGCGGCAGAGCACGCGGCTGCTGATGGCCTGGGACATCTCCAGCGCGCTGTACCTGCTGCTCGCTTTCACCACGGTGATGACCACGGGAACGGCGCGGATCCGCCGCCGCGCGGCGCTGCACGACGACGGGCGCTTCGCCGTGCTGGTGCTGACCGCGGTCGCCGCCTTCGCCACACTCGGCGCCATCCTCGCCGAGCTCGCGCCGGCGCATCGCGGCCCTTATGCGCCGGTGCTGGCGACGGTGACCATCGTGCTGTCCTGGGCGGTGATCCACACCACCTTCGCGCTGCATTATGCCCACGAATACTATCGCGGCGATCGCATCGGCGGCCTCGCCTTTCCCGGTGACGAGAAGGAACCGGACTACTGGGACTTCGTCTACTTCTCGTTCGTGATCGGCATGACAGCCCAGGTCTCCGACGTCGGCATCACCGACCGCATCATCCGCCGCACCGCGACCGCGCACGGGGTCGCGTCATTCATCTTCAACACCGCGCTGCTAGCGCTCACGGTCAACATCGCCGCGAGCGCGCTATGACCGGCCGGCCGGCACGGCCGTATCGCTGGTGACGACAGCCGGACCTCCGGCCTCCTGACGGGATGAGCACCGCCATGACCGAAAGCTTCCTGATCGTCCTGCTGCTGCTGACCGCGATGGCGGCGACCGCCGCGGTGGCACGCCGCTACCAACTGACCCCCGCGCTGGCATTCCTCGGCATCGGCATTGCGCTCGCGTTCATTCCCGGCATGCCGCGGATCGCGCTGGAGCCGAAGGTGGTGCTGCTGATCGTGCTGCCGCCGCTGATCTATTCCGCCGGCGTGTCGATGAGCTGGCGCGAGTTCAGGTCGAACCTGCGCCCGATCGCGCTCTTGGCGATCGGCTGCGTCATCTTCACCACCTGCGCGGTCGCCGCCGGCGCGCACTTCCTGCTTGGCCTGCCCTGGAGCCTCGGCTTCGTGCTCGGCGCCATCGTATCGCCGCCGGACGTGGTGGCGCCGCTGGCGATCGCCCGCCGGCTGCACCTGCCGCACCGCATTCTGGTGATCCTGGAAGGCGAGGGCCTTGCCAACGACGCCACCGCGCTGATCCTCTACCGCTTCGCCGTGCTGGCAATCAGCACCGGCAGTTTTTCGCTGGGCGAAGCCGCCGGAACATTCGTCGCCATCGTCGCCTGCGAGGTGCTCTTCGGCATCGCGGTCGGCTGGCTCAGCCTGCGGCTGCGGCGATGGGCCCGCGATGAGCGCGCCGAGATTTCGCTGTCGCTGCTGACGCCCTATCTCGCCTACTGGGTGCCGGAGCATCTCGGCGGCTCCGGCGTCATCGCCACCGTCGCCGCCGGCCTCTATGTCAGCTGGAACGGGCCGCTGCTGATCTCGGCGGCGACCCGCCTGCAGGGCATTTTCCTGTGGGACTTCGTGATCTGGCTGATCGAGGGTTTCCTGTTCCTGCTGATGGGCTTCCAGATGCGGCTGCTGATGGAGAAGTCCAAGGTGGTGCCGCTGCACGAGGTGATGACCGCGATCGCCCTGACCTCGGCGATCGTCATCGCGGCGCGCTTCATCTGGGTGTTTCCCGGCACCTACCTCACGCGCGCGATGAGCCGGCGGCTGCGCGAGCACGATCCACCGCCGCCATGGCGCTCGACCCTGGTGATCAGCTTCACCGGCATTCGCGGCGTGGTGTCGCTCGCCGTCGCGCTGGCGCTGCCGCTCACCCTGCCGAATGGCGAGGATTTCCCCTCCCGCGACCTGATCCTGTTCGCGAGCTTCGGCGTCATTTTCATCACGCTGGTCGGCATCGGCCTGACGCTGCCCATCGTGGTCAGGCTGCTCGGCCTGTCACATCACGGGTTGATGGAGGCACGGCGCGAGCGCGAGGCGGAGATTGCCGCACGCCGGGAGATCCTGCAGTCGGCGCGCCAGTCGCTGGAGGACCTCACCACCGACCGCGAGCTGACGCCGAGCCTCGTCAAGTTCCTGGAGGCGCGGCACGAGACGCGCACCCGCGCCATCCCTGAGCCCCCCGCCGAGGCGGGCCAGCACACCCCCGCCACCATGGGCGCGCCGATCGTGCGCGAGCTGATCACCGCCGAACGCAAGTTCCTCCACGGCCTGCTGCGCGAAGGCAAGATCACCGACGAAACCCGCCGCCGCATCGAGCGCGACCTCGACCTCGAGGAAGCCGTGGTCAACAACCGCGAACGCAACACGCCGCTGTGAGGGGGCGCGGCGAGATTTCACCGGCCTCTCTCCTCATCCTGAGGAGCCCGCGCGGCGGGCGTCTCGAAGGATGAGGCCCCGAACGTAGACGATACCATCAGGAGCGCCTCGGCCTCATGGTTCGAGACGGCGCTGGTGCGCCTCCTCACCATGAGGGGAGAGGCGCTGCGACCTTTTCAGCGTCATCACCGGGCCGACGCGAAGCGTCGTGCCCCGGTGATCCAGCTTTAAAAAGCTCTCGTCGCGTTGCAAGTAAGCTGGCTTGCCGGGTCAAGCCCGGCAATGACGCATTGGGTGTGGCCGACGCCGGCCCAGCAATTGGAAGGCCGAAGGGCGACGGATCACCGCCGCCGCTATTCCGCGGCGGTCTGGCCGGTGACGCCGTAGCGGCGTTCGATGTAGTCCATCACCATGACCTTGAAATCGGCCGCGATGGTCGGGCCGCGCAGGGTGGTGAACTTCTTGCCGTCGACGAACACCGGCGCCGCCGGGGTTTCGCCGGTGCCCGGCAGCGAGATGCCGATGTCGGCGTGCTTGGACTCGCCGGGACCGTTGACGATGCAGCCCATCACCGCGACGTTGAGCGTCTCGACGCCGGGATAGCGCGTCTTCCAGTTCGGCATCTCGTCGCGGATGAAGTCCTGGATGTCGCGCGCCAGTTCCTGGAACACGGTGGAGGTGGTGCGGCCGCAGCCCGGGCATGCCGCGACAAGCGGCACGAACGTACGGAAGCCCATGGTCTGCAGGATCTCCTGCGCGACCTGCACCTCGAGCGTGCGGTCGCCGCCCGGCTCCGGCGTCAGCGACACGCGGATGGTGTCGCCGATGCCCGACTGCAGCAGCACGCTGAGCGCCGCCGCGGATGCGACGATGCCCTTGGAGCCCATGCCGGCTTCGGTGAGGCCGAGATGGATGGCGTAGTCCGAACGGGAGGCGAGATCGCGATAGACCGCGATGAGGTCCTGCACCGCCGAGACCTTGGCCGACAGGATGATGCGGTTCTTGGCGAGGCCGATTTCCTCGGCGCGCTGCGCCGACAGCAGCGCCGACTGCACCATGGCCTCGCGGGTCACCGCGCGGGCGTCGCGCGGGGTGGCGGAGGTGGCGTTCTCTTCCATCAGGCGGGTCAGCAGTTCCTGGTCGAGCGAGCCCCAGTTGGCGCCGATGCGCACGGCCTTGCCGTGCTTGATCGCCATCTCGACGATGGCGCTGAACTGGGTGTCGCGCTTGTCCTTGAAGCCGACATTGCCGGGATTGATGCGGTACTTGTCGAGCGCTTCGGCGCACGCCGGATGCTCAGCGAGCAGCTTGTGGCCGATGTAGTGGAAGTCGCCGATCAGCGGCACCTTGATGCCGCGCTTGTCCAGCGCCTCGCGGATATGGGGAACCGCCGCCGCCGCCTCGTCGCGGTCGACGGTGATGCGGACCATCTCGGATCCGGCACGGGCAAGCGCCGCGACCTGGGCCACCGTGCCCGCGACGTCGGCGGTATCGGTGTTGGTCATCGACTGGACCACGATCGGCGCGCCGCCGCCGACGGTCACGCCGCCGACCTTGACTGCGGTGGTCTTGTGCCGCGGCGCGGGGCCGGCGACGTCGATCTCTGACGGATTTTCGAGCTTGCTCATGGGCCTCAGATATCAGGTTTTTGTGACGGACAGCAACGGATCAACCGCCGCCGGCGACGGACGGTTGACGAGAATAAGGCCGGCCAGGACGAGCACGGACGCGCCGGCGAAAGCGATCGTCATCGGATCGTGCATCACGAAATAGCCGGCCGCGACCCCGAACAGCGGCGTAATGAAGGTGAAAGCCGACAATTTGCTGGCGGAGTAGGTCCGCACCAGCATGAACCACAGCAAGAAGGTCAGCCCGACCACCCAAAACGTCTGATAACACAATGAGATAAGGGCGACTGTGCCAGGAAGGGCGGGAAGCCTTTCGCCAAACGCCAGCGACGCGAGGCCAAGGATCGGGATCGACACCGCCAGCTGGTAGGCCAGGGTCTTCTCCGCTGGCGCCCGCAGCAGCGGGGTGAGCTTCACCACGATAGTGGTCGCCGCCCAGAGAATGCCGCCGATCACGATCAGGCCATCGCCCATCAGCACCTTGCCGTCGACGCCGACCTGAGGCACGCCGATGGCGAGCGCGACGCCGGCGAACGACAGCGCGAGGCCGCCCCACTGCGCCGGTCCGAGGCGCTCGCCGAGCAGGCGGAACGAGCCGAACGCCACCACAAACGGCGCGACATAGAGGAACACCACGGCGCGGGTGGCACTGGTCCACATCAGGCCACGGTAGATCACGACGAATTCGAGACCGAACAGCAGGCCTGCCAGCAGACCCGCCTTCAGCGTATCATCCGCGGTGAAGATCCTGACGCCGCGCAGGCGCGCGATCAGCAGCACGACAACAAGCCCGCCGGTCGAGCGCAGGGTCGCCATCATCAGCGGCGGGATGTCAGACAGCGCGAGCTTGATCGCGATCTGGTTGAAGCCCCAGCTCAGGCACAGCATCAGCATCACGGCGACGGCGCCGAGGGTCAGCGGACGGCCCGCTGCGGACGATGGTTGCGAAGACATGGAGACCTTATGCCGGGCGGATGAGCGCCATTGTTGTTATGATGTTGTCTGGCAATGCACGCATGTGCCGGTGATTTCGACGACGGACAGCTTGGGCGAAAAGCCCGTGCCGCGTGCCGCCTCGTTGATGGCATTGGCGATCGGCGCGGCGGGAATTTCGCCGACGGAGCCGCAGCGGTCGCAGATCAGGAACGCGACCATCGCGATGTCGTCGTGGTTGTGAGCGCAGGCGAGAAAGGCGTTGCGGCTCTCGATGCGGTGGACGAGGCCGTTCTCCATCAGGAAGTCGAGCGCGCGGTAGACGGTAATCGGCGCCGGACGCGCGATGACCTTGGCGAGCTCGTCGATGATCTCGTAGGCGCCGAGCGGACGATGGCTCGACAGCAGCGCCTGCAGCACCTGGCGGCGGATCGGCGTGAACTTCTGCCCCCGCCCCTCGCACACCATCTCCGCATGGCGCAGCGCGTCTGCCGCACACCGGCCATGATCATGATCGGGCGTCGGAAAAATCAGCGCGGTCGGCGTCGGCTTGGTCGGCGTCATCATCGAACCATTTACTCGCTCTTGGGCGATTCCGCTCGGTTTTTCGGCATCTTGTTCCCGCAAGCGGGCCATGCATCAATTTTTTGCAATGCAATATTTTTCATTGCAACGCAACAAAAAGCCCCCAAATCTCCGCCAGACTGAACGCCGTCGCCTGCGGGGCCGACGCATCGCGAAACGTATTTTTCCAACGACAGCGAGCCAGTTCCTTGGTCACCAACCTGAAATCCTACCTCGACGGTCTTGCGAACTGGACCCGCCGCAGCAGCGCGCGCGCACCGCGCCCGACGGCCAAGAAGATCAATCTCGCCCTGCAGGGCGGCGGTGCCCATGGGGCTTTTACATGGGGTGTGGTCGACCATTTGCTAGCCGATGGGCGGCTTGAGATCACCGGCATCTCCGGTGCGTCTGCTGGTGCCGTCAATGCGGTGCTGCTGGCCGACGGCCTCGCGCGCGGCAATGTCGACGACGCCCGCAAGCAGCTCGCCGACTTCTGGCGCGCCGCCAGCGTCGGCGGCAGCCTGCCGCCGGTGCAGCGTGCGGTCACCGACCGCATGCTGTCGCTGATGCCGTTCGCGGCCACGCCGATCCAGAACTGGTTCGAGGCGATGGCACACTATTTTTCGCCCTACGACCTCAATCCCCTGAACATCAACCCGCTCGGCGACCTGATCGCCCGCTCGGTGGATTTCGAGGCGGTGCGCAATGGCGACATCGAGGTCTTCATCTCGGCGACCAACGTCCACACGGGCCGGCTGCGCATGTTCTCCCGCGAGACGATCACCGCCGATGTGGTGATGGCGTCGGCGGCGCTGCCGTTCATGTTCCGCGCTGTCGAGATCGACGGCATTCCCTATTGGGATGGCGGCTACATGAGCAATCCGGCGATCTTCCCGTTCCTGCAGGCGACCGACGCCGAGGACGTGCTGGTGGTGCAGATCAATCCGGTGAGCCGGCCATCGACGCCGCGCACGTCCTCGGAGATTCTCAACCGTCTCAACGAGATCACCTTCAACTCGGCGCTGATCTCGGAGCTGCGCAGCATGGACTTCGTCAACCAGCTGATCGACGACGGCCATCTGCCCCGCGGCACCGGCAAGGACCAGTACCGCCGACTCAACATCCACCGCATCGACCTCGGCGGGCTCGGCAGCCGGCTCGCCGCCTCCAGCAAGCTCAAGACTGATTACGACTTCCTGGAGCTGCTGCACCGCGCCGGCCAACGCGCGGCGCGCCGGTTCCTCGACCAGCATTTTGACGCCATCGGCAAGACCAGCACCCTCGACCTCGCCGCCGAGGCCGGCGTCGAATGGGCCTGAGCTAACCCCCTGATTTAAAATTAACTTTTTATTAGCCATGCGGTGCGGTCAGGGGCCGTCGGCGCAAACGCCGCTCGTCGAATTCGTGAGCTAGCTTATTATATCGCAAGCTTAGGAGCTGGTTCCGGCCGATGCCGAAGAGCAATCCCGATTTCCTGTTCGCCCTGTTCGAGACTCAGCGGATGCTGCGGCTGTACGCCGACAAGCTGGCGACGCGGTTCGGCATCACCCGCGCCCAGTGGGCGGTGCTGGCGAAGCTCGCGCGCACCGAGGGGCTCAAGCAGTCGGAGCTCGCCGATCTCATGGAGATGCAGCCGATCACCCTGACGCGGCTGATCGACCGGCTCTGCGACAACGACCTGATCGAGCGGCGCGCCGACGCAAGCGACCGCCGCGTCAACCGCCTTTACCTGCGCCCGGCCGCGCGCCCGCTGCTCGACAAGCTCGCGGAACTGCGCGCCGAGATCACCGAGACCGCGCTCGGCCGCATGACGGCGGCCGAGGCCGAAGGCCTCGTCACCCAGCTCGAACTCATCAAGGACAATGTGCGCGACGCCTTGTCGAGCGTCCCGAATTCGAAGGTCCAACGTTATGGCTGATCCCGTCTTGAAGTTTCCGCCCGATGAGAAGCGGCCGGACAGGCCGGCGGCGCGCAACAGCTGGCGCGAGCGACTGCGCGACAACCGCCGCATGCTGCTGCTGGTGGTGCTGCCGCTGGTCGCGGTGGTCGGCGGTGTGCTGTTCTATCTCTCGGGCGGGCGCTACGCGACCACTGACGACGCCTATGTCGGAGCGCAGAAGGTGCTGATCACCCCCGACATCTCCGGCAAGATCGACAAGGTCGTGGTGCGTGAAGGCCAGCGCGTCAAGGCCGGCGACGAGCTGTTCGAGATCGATCCGGTGCCGTTCCGTCTCGCCCTGCAGCAGGCGCAGGCGACGCAGGAGACCGCCAAGACCAACTACAACAATCTGAAATCGAACGTGCAGTCGTACAGCCAGATGCTCGACCTCGCCAAACAGGGCGTCGAGCTCAAGCTGCGCGACGTCGAGCGCAAAACCACGCTGGTGAAGAGCAATTTCGGCTCGCAGCTCGACCTGGACACCGCGACCACCAACCTCGTGGTGGCGCGAGCGCAGCTCGAGCTGTTGCAGCAGCAGCTCTCGACCGCGATGAACCAGCTCCTGAACAATCCCGACCTGCCGCTCGACCAGTTCCCACCCTACCGGCAGGCCCAGGCCGCGCTCGGCGAAGCGCAGCGCAACCTCGACCACACCGTGCTGAAAGCGCCGATCGACGGCGTCGCCACCCAGGTCGACAGCATCCAGCTCGGCCGCTTCATTCCGGCCGGCACCCCGGTGTTCAGCATCATCGACGACGCCCGCCCATGGGTCGACGCCAACCTCAAGGAATCCGATTTCACCTATGTCGGCGTCGGCCAGCCGGTGACGCTGAGCGTCGACGCCTTCCCGGACCATGCCTTCAAGGGCACCGTCGGCTCGCTGAGCCCGGGCACCGGCGCGCAGTTCGCGATCCTGCCGCCGCAGAACGCCACCGGCAATTTCGTCAAGGTGGTGCAGCGCGTGCCGGTGCGCATCTACTTCGATGATGGCGACAAGGTGGTGCGCAAGCTCAAGGCCGGCATGAGCACCTATGTGTGGATCGATACCGGGCATCGCCGGTCGCTCGCCGGCCTGCTCGGCTTCTCCTCCGCCACGGCGCAGGAGACCGACCGGTGACCGCCGCCGCCACCTCCTCGGCGGCGGTCCCGGGCTTTCGCCGCAACATGGTGACGATCTGCGCCATGACGGCGACCATCATGCAGGCGCTCGACACCACGATCGCCAACGTCGCGCTGCCCTACATGCAGGGCACGCTGTCGGCGTCGCAGGACCAGATCAACTGGGTCCTGACGTCCTACATCGTCGCCGCTGCAATCATGACCGCGCCGGTCGGCTGGATCGCCAACCGCTTCGGCCGCAAGCGCATCTTCATCATCTGCGCCGCCGGCTTCACGGTGGCCTCGGTGCTGTGCGGCCTTGCCCAGGATATTACCCAGATGGTGCTGTTCCGCCTGCTGCAGGGCGTGTTCGGCGCCGCGCTGGTGCCGCTGTCGCAGGCGGTGATGCTCGATTCCTACGCGCTGCATGAGCGTGCCACCGCGATGTCGATCTGGGGCATGGGCGTGATGATGGGCCCGATCATGGGCCCCTCGCTCGGCGCCTGGCTGACCGAGACCTACTCCTGGCACTGGGTGTTCTTCGTCAATCTGCCGTTCGGCGCCCTCACCGTGCTCGGCCTTGCCACCTTCATGGAAGAGACCAAGCCGAACACCGCGCTGAAGTTCGACTGGTTCGGCTTTGCAGCCCTCGCGGTCGGCATCGGCGCGATGCAGATCGCGCTCGACCGCGGCGAGCAGCTGGCGTGGTTCGAATCGCCGGAGATCATCGCCGAGACCATCATCTCGATCGCCGGCTTCTACTATTTCTTCGCCCACTCCCTGACCACGCCCAAACCGTTCGTGCAGTTCGCGATCTTCCGGGATCGCAACTTCATCAGCGGCTGCGTGTTCATGACGGTGATGGGCCTCGTGCTGTTCTCGACCATGGCGCTGTCGTCGCCCTACCTGCAGAACGTCATCGGCTACCCGATCATCACCGCCGGCCTGCTGCTCGCCACCCGTGGCAGCGGCACCTTCGTGGCGATGATGCTGGTCGGCCGGCTGATGAAATACTTCGAGGCGCGCACGCTGATCATCACCGGGCTGTCACTGATGACGGTGTCACTGTTCATGATGACCGGCTTCACCGACCAGACCCAGGCTCCGACCATCATCGGCTGGAGCGTCGCGCAGGGCTTCGGCCTTGGCCTCGTGTTCGTGCCGCTCAGCACAGTGTCGTTCCTGACACTGCCGCCGCAGCTACGCACCGACGGCACCGCCATGCTGACACTGCTGCGCAATGTCGCGAGCTCGGTCGGCATCTCGGTGGTGATCGCCGAGCTGACCCAGGGCGGCCGGCGCTATTACGCGATCCTCAACGAACACATCACGCCGTTCAACAACGCGATGCAGATGCCGGACGTGGCGCGGATGATCAACATGAACACCGACGCCGGCCGGGCGCTGGCGGACGCGATGCTGCAGGTCCAGGCCCAGATCATCGCGTTCGCGCGCGACTACCAGCTGGTCATGATCGTGACGTTGTGTTCGATCCCGCTGGCGCTGATGATCGGCTCGACCAAGGCGGCGCTGCGCAAGCAGACGCAAGCCGCCTCCGATCACGCGGCGGTGATGGATTAGGTGCGGACCGGAGCTTAGTCCTAGCGATCCGTCGAAGACGGATCGCGCTGGCCGGGCATGACGGAGAACAGCGGGCAATCCGTGTGCTTCAACAACGGCTTGAAAATGCGGGCTGCATTTTCCAGTCAGACTCTCAGCGTGACGGATCACGTCGATCGAACTTCAGCTCATCACGCGTCAGTGCACACGCACGAAGGTGCTGAACTGAAAATTCTGCACCGACTGCCACGGCGTGGCGTGCTGGTGCCGGCGGCTGTCGACCGGCGTGAAGGCGGGCCCGAGCAGCGTCGCGAGGCTGTCGGTGCTGTGCCGCGTCACCGGCAGGCCGCTGCATTTCTCGGGTCCATCGAGCGCGAAGGTGCCGATGATGGCATGACCGCCGACCTTCAAGGCCTGTTTGAGCCGCGCGAGATACGCCGCCTGCTCTGCGGGCGCCGTGAGGAAGTGGAAGGCGGCGCGGTCGTGCCAGACATCGTAAGTTGCCGGCGGCTGCCAGGCGGTGACGTCGGCGACGATCCAGTTGACGCGCCCGGCCGCTTCGCCGAGCCGCGCCTGCGCCGTCGCGAGCGCGGCGGACGACAGATCCAGCACGGTGAGAGCGCGGTGGCCGCGCGCCAGCAGGGCATCGACCAGCCGCGACGCGCCGCCGCCGATATCGACGATCGCCGACGCCGCCGTGGCACCGGTCAGCGCGATCAGCGCCAGCGACGGCGCGGGATCGTCCTGGAACCAGCTGACGTCGCGCTCGCCCTTGGTGCCGTAGACGGTGTCCCAATGGGTCTGTCGGTCGGTCATGGTGTCAGCCTCTTCTTCGCCCATCGTCACTCTGCCGCGTGAGATAGGATGCCACGCGCCCGCCGTCGAGGGCCGACGCGGCGGCGGGCCGCCTCCTCCAGATTGTCTCGCAGGTTGTCTCGCCGCGCCGTGCACCCTAAGCTGGTGTTTTGCCATCGGAGGCCTGCCCGCCCGCATGACGGTCCTTCCCGTGTCCATCACCGCGACCGGCATCTACACGCCTCGCACCTCGATTCCCTCCGCAGACATCGACAGCGCCAACGCCTGGCCGCAGGGCCGCAGCGAGAAGCTGACCGGCGTCGCCCGCCGCGGCGTGGCGGCGGAGGACGAGAGCGCGTCGCTGATGGCGAGCGAAGCGGTGCGCGCAGCGCTCGCCGCCGACGCCGCCGACACGCTCGACCGCCTGGTGGTGGCCTCGATCATGGCCGAGCAGCCGATCCCGACCACGGCGACGCTGGCGGCGCGCCGGCTCGGCCTCGACGGCATCACCGCCTATGACGTCAACGCCTCGTGCCTGGGATTCCTGCAGGCCGTCGAGGGCGCGGCCGCGGCGATTACGCTCGGCACCTCCGCCAAGGCCGCCGTGGCCGCAGTGGATCTGGCGACGCTCGGCCTCGACCGCGCGGACCCGGCGACGGCGCCGCTGTTCGGCGATGGCGCCGCCGCCGCGGTGCTGCGGCGCTCCGACGGCGCGTCCGCGATCCTCGCGCTGCGGCTCGAAACCTATCCCGACGGCGCCGAGCTCTGCGAAATCCGCGCCGGCGGCTCGCGCTGGAATGCGCGCCAGCCGCCGCCTTCGACCAAGGATTATCTGTTCCGCATGAACGGCGCGGCGCTGGCGCGCCTCGCCATGGCGCGGCTGCCGGACTTCATCACGCGGGTGCTGGCAGAGGCTGGCGTGCGACTCGACGACATCGCCTGCATCATGCCGCACCAGGCAAGCCGCCTCGGCCTGCGCTTTCTCGAGCGCCTGCTCGGCGGCAAGCGCGCCGCGATGGTCGACATCCTCGCCGACCACGGCAACCAGGTCAGCGTGTCGCTGCCGACCGCGCTCCACCACGCCGTCACCACCGGCCGCCTGCGCCGCGGCGACCTCGGCCTGATGCTCGGCACCGCCGCCGGCTTCGGCATGGGCGCGATGGTGTTCAGGTATTGAGGCGTGGCGGGGTGGTGCGGCGTTTGAACAACGTGATCTGTCAGTCTTCAAGGCCTGCTTCGTTCGCCCGTGCCTCGGATCGGGACATGGGGCGTCTTCACATATTCTGCGTCATCACCGGGCCGACGCGAAGCGTCGAGACCCGGTGATCCAGCTTTACGATCTCTCGTCGTGTGGCAAGGCAGCTGGATTGCCGGGTCAAGCCCGGCAATGACGCAGTGGGTGTGGCGAGCGCCGCAAATAAGCCGGACAGCTGTAGGACAAGCCCGGCCACGACAGAGAAAACCGGAAAGCACGGCCTTGTCACGATGGTCCGACATTTGTCCCGGTCATGACGGGTTCAACAGCAATCGCTCTGTTTCATCGGCTGCTTTTTATGTCAGACTCTCAGGGGTGACGGATCCCATCTGAACATCCATCCATCCCGCTTGTAAGCCCCTCTTCAGGTCCCCAAACCCTTGCGCGTCGAACTCGATCTCATGGTCTGCGGCAGTTGCCAGCATCCGACCTGCATGGTGACGGGGCGGGCCGGGCTTGGCCGCACGACATTTCCGGCCCTGGTCGGGCGCATCAGCCATCCGACGCGCGGCACGGTGTTGTTCGACACCGGCTATGGCGAGGCGCTGCGCACGGCGAGCGATCCGGTTGCCCGGCTCTACCGCCGTTTCCTGCCCTACCAGCTCGCGCCGGGGGAGGCCTGTGTGCACCAGCTCGCCGCGGCGGGTGTCGCCGCCGGCGACGTTCATGCCATCGTGCTGTCGCACCTGCATCCCGACCATGCCGGCGGCCTCGCCGATTTTCCAAAAGCCAAGGTCTACCTGTCGCGCCGGGCGTTCGAGGCGCGCGCGCCGGCCGGCTTCGGCGCCCGCCTGCGCGCCGGGCTGATCCGCGACCTGTTTCCGACCGACCTCGGCGAACGCGCCACCTTTTTCGAGGACGCACCACAGGTGACGACCGCGCACGACGACGAGTTTGCCGAGGGCGCCGACGTGTTCGGCGACCGCAGCGTGATCGCCGTGCCGCTGCCCGGCCATGCACCGGGACAGTTCGGCATCCGCATCGAAACCACTGGCGGGCGCGACGTGTTTCTCGCCGCCGACGCCGCGTGGCTGTCGCTGTGCTACCGCGAGCAGCTCGAGCCGCTGGCGCCGGCGCGCGCCTTCATCGACGATTATGCGGCGTACCTGCAGACCCTGGCGCGCCTGCAGCGCTTTGCGCAGCAGCGCCCCGACGTGCTGATCGTGCCGTCGCACTGCTTCACCGCGATCGAGGAGACGCGGCGTGAGCTTGCTTGACGCCGTCACCGCATTCACGCGCGCCAAACTGCGGGCGCGCTCGCCGCGCCGGCTCGCCGCCGCCACGGGTCCTGCGCCCGATGCGTCGGCCCCCATCGTCAGCCCGCAGGACTATCGCGGCCACTTCGCCGCCTGGAACACGCTGGGCCTTGGTCTCACAGAGGCGCGCGAACTCGCGCGGCGCGAGGCGGCGGGCGAGCCGACCGGCCATCCGGATCTGAGCTTCGGGCTCTCCACCGGAACGCTCGGCGATCCCGGCGTGTTCATCGCGTCGCGTCGCGACCGCGCGCGCTGGCTCGGCACGTTCCTCGCCCGCGTGCTGGCGAGTGGCGAGCTCGTCGACTTCGTACGCGCAGGCCGTGTCGCCGTGCTGCTGCGCCATGACAGCCGCCTCTATCACCAGACGCAGACGCGCACCGCGTTCTTCCCGCTCGGGCGCGGCGTCGAGGCCGTGGCGGAAGGCCTCGCCGCATTCCGGCCCAACATCATCGTCGGCCCGCCCTTCGCGCTGCGGCGCATCGTCGAGAGCGCGACGTTCGCGCACGCACCATGGCAGGTCCGCCTGATCGTCGCCGGCGGCGAGCCGCTGTGGCCCGAGGACGAGGCGCTGCTGCGCGCGCGGCTCGGCGCGCCGGTGCGCCAGGTCTATCAGGCGGCGGAAGGCTTTTTCGGCGCGAGCTGCGCGCATGGCCGGCTGCATCTCAATGTCGACATCGTGCAGATCGAGCGCGCCACGTTCACGCAAGCGCCCGAGCGCTTCATCCCCATCGTCACCGACATGACCCGCCATGGCCCGCAGCGCCTGCTGCGCTATCGCACCGACGACATCGCGATCGACGCGAACGGGCCCTGCCCGTGCGGCTCGGCGCTGCCGTCGATCACGGCGATCGAGGGCCGCCTGTCGGACGCGATCGTGACGCCGTCGGGCACGCTGGCGTTCCCGCGTGCCATGCATGCGGCGATTGCACCGGAGATCGACAGCCAGCCGTTCCAGCTGGTGCAGACGGACGCGGCGCGCCTGACGCTGCATTTGCCCGAGCGCGTTGCGCCCGCTGCCGCCCGCCGCGCCGCGGAGGCGGCAGCCGCCAGCACCGGCTGCGAGGTCGCGACCGCACCGCTGGCGCTGCCGCCGCTCGACGACAAGTTCCGGCGGTTCGCGCGGCGCCTGCCGCACGTGGCGGATGTTGCGGCCCGGCTATCGTTTCGCACGTAGGGGCCGGCTGGTCCGCTGGCGCTGCAAGCGTGGCTAGCGCCACAGTTGATGAGTCGATCGAGATTCCGGGTCACGCCGCAGGCGTCAACCCGGAATCTCGGCCGGACGTCCGCCGACCGCGCTGTCGACCGCGGCAAGGAACGCCTCGCGCGGGCGGTAGCGTGCCGCGGCGTGGGCGAGGGCTGGCAGGGCGGGAAACAGCTGCGGCTGCAGCGCGCGGTCGAGGGCGGCCAGCGTTTGCGTGCTCGCAAGACGCGCCGCGCGCAGGCCCGCGCCCATGGCGACGATGCGGGCGGCGAAATCGAACTGGTCGTAATCGTGCGGCACGACCACGGCGGGCTTGCCCGCTGCGATGGTCGCATAGGTGACGCCGGCGCCGCCATGGTGGATGACCGCATCGAACGCGGCGAGCTGTGTGTCATAGGGCACGAAGGGCAGCAGCACGGCGTTATCAGCCACCGATTGCGCCGCGATGCTCGGATCGGTCGTGCCGAGGCTGCCGACAAAGGTGACACCGGGCCGCGCCGCGGCGAGAGTTCCGATGTCGTTCGCGAGCGTTGCCTTGGCCCAAGGCAGGTGGGTGCCGAGAGTCACCAGCACGCGCGGCCGGCCCGGCGGCAGTGGCACGGGGGCGATCGCTTCGGGATGACGATAGAGCGGGCCGATCATGGCGAAGGCCGCCGGCCAGTCGCGCGCGAACTCGAGCTCCGTCAGGCCGAAGCCGAGAATGGCTGTCGGCGAATAGCAGGTCTCGCTGCCGTCGGGGCGGTAGAGCCGCGCGCCGAGCGCGGCGAGCTCGCGGCGTGTTGCCAGTGCAAACGCCGTCTTCATGGTGCGGACGAAGCGCCAGCCAGCGGCATCGCGCAGGCGATGCAGCGGGCCATCGCCCGCGCCCCAGCCGCCGAGATAGGACGGCGGGCCGCGGCGGCCTTCGATGGCGAAGGGCGTGGCGATGGTGGTGATCCAGGGCAGGCCGAGCGCGGTGGCGGCAAGCCCGGCGGAGACCGCGACGGAATCGGCGACCACGAGATCGGGCGGGTCCACGCGCCACAGCGCCAGCAGCTCGTCCCGCGCGAGGCGCGCGACGGCGAGCGAGCGGCGCAGCTGCGCCAGCAGCCGCAGCGGATGGCTGCGCACCGGCTGCGCGGTGTCGGCGATTGCCTCCAGCAGCGGGCCTTCGAGGCAATCGAGCGTGACGGTGGCGAGCCCGCGCGCGGCGACGGCGGCGCGCTTGCGCGCGCCGGTGATCACGCTCACCTCATGGCCGGCGTCCCGCGCCGCCTCGACCAGTTCGAGCAGCGGATTGAGATGGCCGGCGAAGGGCGGCGCGACAAAGGCGATGCGGGTCATCGGCGCGCGCCCGCGAAGAACGCCGCAATCGCGGCCCGGGTGGCATCATCGGTGTAATAATCGAGATGGCCGCAGCGCGGGCGGACATCGACCGCGCCGCGCCACAGCGCGCGGCTCCAGATATCGCCGCGGCCCTGCACCACCAGCATGCCGGCGAGCCGGCCGGCCGGCGGCAGGCGCCCCGCCGGACCGACGACCGCGGCCCAGATCTCCGGACCTTGCGCCGGCAGATGGGCGAGCGCATCGGCCAGCAGGTCGATGCCGCAGCTGCCGGTGACCAGGAAGAGACGGCGCCCGGTGCGCGCCAGCAGCGTGCCGACGCTGGCGGCGAGGCCGGCGCGGTAGACGGGATGGCCGCGTGCCCACAGCCACTGCCGCGCATTGCGCAGGCTGGCAAGCGCGATCGGCACCGCGCCAGCCGCCGGCGCCGCGAAATCCGCATGCCAGGGAAAGCCGACCGGCGTCATCACCACATCCGCGGGCGCGACGGCATCGAGAAAGGCGCGCTTGTCGGCGGGCAGCGCGCTGGTGGTGAAATCACTCTGGCCGGTGAGGAGACACAGCCGCCGCGCCGCCGGAGGCAGCAGGAAGCCGGCGGGATCGAGCCTGGCGAGGCGCTGCGCGTAGCTGTCAGCCATCGACGATCCGCCGCCCTTCGAGGGTGATGGCGCGGTCACGCCAGCGGATGCGGTGCGGCAGGAGGCTTGCGGACAGCGCATGCAGCGGCAGCAACAGCTCGGCAGCGATCTCGAAGGGAATGTCTGACAGCGGCGTCGCGCGGCCGGTGAGCCGCCGCACCAGCGCACGTGTCGCCAACGCCTTCGCGACCAGCAGGACGATCGCCACCGCGACGGCCGATGCGGACACGCACAGGCTCGCCAGCAGCAGCGGCAGCACCAAAAATTCGGGCAGCACCACCAGCAGCGCGATGCCCGGCGACAGGTTGTCGCGGAGATAGAGCCGGGCGAACACCATCCAGCGCCGCATCAGCGCGAACCAGTGGCGCGCGCCCTGCACCGTGGTGATGACCGTGACCGGCTGGCTCGACTGCACGATGCGCCCGCCGGCATCGAGAAACAGCCGCGCCAGCGCATAATCGTCGGTGACCTCGTGGACGATGCGCGCGAAGCCTCCGCGCGCGCGGAGGTCAGCGGTGCGCATCAGCGAGAACATGCCGTTGATGGTGCGCGCGAGACCCAGGCGGGCGGCGGGCAGATAGGTCAGCGCCGAACTGGCATTGACAAAGCCGGTAACGAGCCGCGAGCTAAGGGTGGCGCGCGCGGCATAGAGCGGCAGGCCGGTGACGAGCACGCCGGGGCCGGCCTGCGCCGCGACACGGCCGAGGGCGCCGGGCGGCAGGATGGTGTCGTCGTCGAGCACCGCGACAAACGCGGTCGCGACATGATCAAGCCCCGCCGCGAGCTTGACGCTCTTGGGATTGAGCCCGGCCGGCGGGCGCGGCGCGATCACGACGGTCGTCGCCGGATGGCTTGTTGCCGCCAGCGCCTGCCGCGCCGCGGCCTGGCCCGCCGCATCGTCGTCGTCGACCAGCCAGAGGAAGCGCGCCGCCGGCGCGTGGCGCAGGTTGGCTTCCAGGCAGCCCTGCAGCGCGGGATCGCCGCCGAGGATCGGCTGCAGCACGGTGACGGCTGTTTCATCGCCCACGGCCGTCAGCCGTGCCTGCGCCGCGATCTCGCGCAGCGCCAGCCCGCGGCGCACGAGATCGAGGCCGACGAACGACACTGCGAGAACGCCAAAGACGATGGCCGCCGTCACAGTTGCGCTCCCGCCTGATGCCAGGCGACGAAGGCGGCGATGCCTTCCTGCGTGGTGAACGGCGGCGGCCCGATGAGATCGCGCATGCGCTGCGGCGAGAATGTCTTGCAGTGGGTGAGCGCGGAGACGCCGAAGCGGGTGATCGGCGGCTCGCGCCAGCCGAACAGATGGCGCGAGCCCCATTCGGCGACCGCGGCGAGGCGCATGGCGCTGTCGTAGGACCAGCGGAATGTGGGCAGGGGATAGCCGAGCCGGGTCAGCACGTCATCGAGCATGCGGCCGGTGTCGATCGGCTGGCCGTCGGTGACATGGACCACGCCGGCGAGGCGCTTGTCGATCGCGACGGCGACGGCGTGCGCGAGATTATTGATGTAGACGACGTCGGCCAGCGGCGCGGCGCCATCGCTGCGGACGATGCGCGGCAGCACGCCCTTGCGGGCGGCATCGAGGATGCGCGGGAACAGCACAGTGTCGCCGGGACCATAGACCGCGCGCGGCCGCAGGATCGACGCGGCCGGCCATGCCGCGCGCACCATCTCCTCCGCTTCGCGCTTGGCGGCGGCATAGCCGTTGATCGGCTGCGCGGGATAGGGATCGTCCTCGGTGAGGTCGAACTGATCGCCGGCGCGATAGAGCACCGCCGTGGTCGAGATCAGCACGAAGTGACCCGCGTCCGTGCGCTGCGCGAACGCAAGCACATGGCGGGTGGCATCGACGATGTTGCTGCGATAAGCGTCCGGCCGCGCCCACGGCGACGCCAGCGCGGCGGCATGCACCACCACATCGGCGCGCGGAAGATCCGGCGGCAGCGGCGCGGCGAGATCATGCGGATACTGCCGATCGACCGCGCCGGCGCGCGCCGGCCGCCGGCTGACGCCCGTGACCTGCCAGCCCCGGGCGCGGAACGCCCGCCCCAGCGCGCTGCCCACAAAACCGCTGGTGCCGCTGATCAGGATGGTGGGAGGCAAGCTGACGCTCCGGAGGGATCTGGTTCACCCCGCGTGCCATGCCGACACGCGCGCTGATCCCTATACAACGGATTGTCGGCTTTGTGACCGTGGGCCGGGCACGGCCGCGCAGCGTCCCGGGTGTCCGCGAGGGGCGCAGCACCTGCACCGGACGCCTCGCGAGCCCATCCCTTCCATGTTTTTCGGCGTCATCAGCGGGCCGACGCCAACGGGTCCGCGCAAAGCGCGGCCCGACGACAGCTGACGGGCAATACGGCGTGTTCTTCGCTGCCCATCAGGTCGCCACCATCGACTTGACGGGCTCAAAAAGTGTCGGTGATGTCTCCGAACACCCGTCGGCCATGTCCCCGGAATGAACATCAGGCCCGGCAATGACGCAGTGGGTGTGGCCGCTCCCTCCTCACCCCGCCAAGCGCTTCGGCAGGGTCCGCGGCGGTTTTGTCAGGCCGAGGTGATCGCGGAAGGTGGGGCCGGAGTAGTCGGTGCGGTAGAGGCCGCGGCGCTGCAGTTCGGGGACCACGAGGCTGGTGAACGCCTCGACGGACTCCGGCACATAGGGCGGGAAGATGTTGAAGCCGTCGGCGGCGCGCGCGTCGAACCAGAGCTGGATGTGGTCCGCGACCTCGCGGGGATTGCCGACGACGATGGCGCCGATGGTGACATGCCCGATGATGAGGTCGCGATAGGTCAGGCGGTTGGGGCCCGTGACGTCGCGGCGGGTGAGGCGCGTGACATGCGCGAACAGCCGCTGGCCGTCGTCATTGGCCTCTGCCAACACCTGCGGATCGACAGGCGCATCGCGGTCGCGGTCGGCGATGTCGACACCGATCACCGCCGACACCGCGGTGAGGTTGCGGCGCTTGCCCATCCCGCCGAGGGTGCCGTACCGGCCGGCCCCGCCGCCATCGCCCTCGGGGTCGAGCGCAATGAACGAGTTGAGGTGGTCGAAGATCGCGACGGCCTGCTCCGTCGTCTCGGCGACGATGGGCGTGAGCCCGGGCAGTATGGCGATGTCGCCGTCGCTGCGGCCGTATTGGCGGGCCCTCGCCTTGATGTCGGCATAGTAGGCCTTCGCGCTCTCGAGCGTCGCCTGGCCGGCGAAGATGACGTCGGCATCGCGCGCGCCGAGCTCGCGCGACCGATCGGAGGTGCCGGCATGCAGGATGACGGGATGGCCCTGGGGCGGACGCCGGACATTGAGCGGGCCGGCGACGTCGAAATAGCGCCCCTTGTGATGGAGCGGCGTGGTCGCATCGCTGTCCCACAGCCCCCGCACCACGGTGACGAATTCATCCGCCCAGTCGTAGCGCTTCTGGGTGTCCCAATGCGCCTCGCGCGAGAAATTGCCGGCGGCGATCTCGTCGGCGCCGGTCACCAGATTCCATGACGCGCGGCCCTGGCTGAGATGATCCAGCGAGGCGAACATGCGCGCGAGGTTATACGGATCGTAATAGGTCGGATTCGCCGTGACAACGATGCCGATATGGCTGGTCGCCGCCGCGAGGCTTGCGCCGGACACGAACGGCTCGAGGCGCGACATCTGCGAGGGGTTGGTGGTCTGCAGGCTGGGGTCGCTGGCGAGCCGGTCGCCGAGGAAGAGAAAGTCGAACTTGGCCTTCTCCACCAGTTGGGTGACATGCTGCAGGAATTCGATATCGAAGGCCGCGTCGGCATGGGACGACGGATAGCGCCACCCGCTGGGGTGCGTGCCGCCCGCCCAGAACATCAGACCGAAATGCAGTTCGCGCTTGGACATGATCAATCGCCCGGGACTGGTTCAGGCCGCCGTACTGGCCGGCGGGGTTGCGGAGGTGTCGAAGATGTTGCGCGGCCGTGCCAGGCCGAGCCGTTCGCGCAAGGTGGTCGCCCCCTCGCCGGATCGCAGCCGCTGCCGCCGCGCCAGCTCCGGGATCACGTGCCGGGATAAGGCCTCGGAGCCGCCGCGCAGCACGGCGGGCGCCACCACCACACCATCGAGCCCCACGGCATCGGCCAGCGCCGCGATCCGGTCGGCGATCTCGGGCGCGGTGCCGGCCAGGCGATGGCCACCGGACGTGCCCACTCCGCGCGCCGCATCGTGCGGCGCGACGAACGGCACGACCTCGGCGAACAGCACGACCTGCTGGCGCTCACGGCCGGCGGCGTGCGCGGCTGCGAGCACGCCATCGCGCAGGGCGGCGATCGTCTCGGTCTCTCCGGCACTCAGGAGGACGATGTCGGCATGCCGGCCGGCAAAGGCCGCCGACCCGCTGTCGGTGACGCGATGGGCCACGACGACCTGCCCCTGGGGCGGCCGGGCGACGTTGAGCGGTCCCTTGACGCTGAAGCGCGGACCGTTGTGATCGATGGGGTGGATCTTGCCGCCGTCGACGAACACGCCGCTCGCCTTGTCGCGCACGAAGGCATCGTCCTCCCAGCTGTCCCACAGCCGGCGCGCGATCGCGACGATCTCGTTGGCGCGCGCCTCATGGGCGTCCGCGGGTTCGCCGGCGCGTCCGTAGTTGGCGCCGGCAGGATCGGCCGCGCCGGTCGCGACCAGCCAGCCGGCGCGGCCATGGCTGACATGGTCGAGCGAGGCGGCGAGCCGCGTGACGTTGTAGGGCTCGACATAGCTGGTGTTGGCCGTGGCGATCAGACCGATGTGGCGCGTCCGCGTCGCGAGGAAGGACGCCGTGGTGAACGCCTCGGTGCGCGCGGGGGCCGCACGCCCGACGCTGTCGTCGATCATGAGGAAGGCGAACCCGGCGCCTTCGAGGTCCTGGGCGAGCGTCGTCAGGTGAGCGGGGTTGAGGGGATCGAAGCTGTCGTCATGGCTCTGGTGGCCGGATTGCGGCGCATAGACAAAGCCGAGGTGGAGCGGGGTGGGCATCATGATCTCCAGGCGGTCAGGCGGCGGTGGCGCCCGGCTCCAGCGCGCGCAGCGCTTCATAGATCCGGGCTTCCCGCTGCAGCAGGTCGATGTCGCCGCGCCGGCGCGGGCGCGGCAGGTCGAGGGTGACGATGTCGGCGATCCGGCCGGGGCGCGGCGATAGCAGCACGATGCGGTCGGCGAGGAACACCGCCTCGCCGACATCGTGGGTGACGAAGACGATGGTCTTGCGGCGCTGCTGCCAGATGCGGATCAGGTCTTCCTGCAGCTTGTTGCGGGTGACGTAATCGACGGCGCCGAACGGCTCGTCCATCAGGAGGACGTCGGGATCGCCGACCAGCGCGCGGGCGATGCCGGCGCGCTGCTTCATGCCGCCGGAGATCTGGTGCGGAAACTTGCCGCCGAAGCCGTCGAGGCCGACCAGGGACAGATGCTCGTCCACCAGCCGGCGGGCCTGCGCCTTGTCCATGCCGCGCAGCTCGAGCCCGAGCCCGACATTGGCGGCCACGGTGCGCCAGGGATAGAGCGAGGCATCCTGGAAGACGACGCCGAGCTCGCCGCCGGGACCGGTGATCGGGCGGTCGCGGAACAGCGCCGCGCCGCCGCTCGGCTGCTGCAGCCCGGCGAGAATTTCCAACAGCGTGCTCTTGCCGCAGCCGCTGGCGCCGAGCAGCACGATGAACTCGCCCTCCTCGATCGACAGGCTGATGTTGCTGAGCGCGCGCACGGGCGGCGTGCCGGGATAGGTCTTGTCGAGGGACCTGACGGTGAAAGCCAGCATGGTGCTCGCCGCGCTCCTCATCTACTGCGTCTTGCGCGTGGGGTAGACGAACGGCTTGACGTACTCCTGCGGGATGAAGCGGACGTCGATGTATTTGGCGGCGTCGTAAAACTCCTTCTGGTTGCCGACATCGATCTCCATCTGTTGCGTGTCGTGGATCGCCTTGGGATCGACCGCGGGATTGGCGTCCCAGACGTCGTCCTCCTGATGGAGGGCGCGCTTCACCGCCTCCGGATTGATCTTCAGGCGGGCCTGCAGCCAGGGCAGATATTCGTCATAGTGCGCCTTGGCGTAGGTGTAGGACTTGAAATAGGCCCGCAGACCGCGGCGCAGCAGCTCGGGATCCTTGGCGATGACATCGTCGCCGGCGATCAGCACGCCGGTGTGATAGGTCGGCAGGTAGTCCCAGGCGCGGGCGAGCGTGGTCGACACGCCCTCGATCTCGCCGAGGGCGGCGAAGGGTTGATGGATGATCGTGGCGTCGACCTGGCTGGTCTCGAGCGCACCATACGCTTTCTCGGTGGCGCCGGCCGCGAACAGCGTGACGTCGCGGTCGGGATCGATGCCTTCGGCCTTCAGCAGATAGCGCGCGACCGAGGCGAGGTTGCCGCTGGTGTCCGGCCCGACGCCGATGGTCTTGCCCTTGAGGCCGGCGAACGACGTGATGCCCTTGCGGGCGATGAGGAAATACGGCCCCTTGGAGCGGAAGGCGGCGGAGACGATCTTGATCGGCGCGCCCAGGGCGGCAGCGCGCAGATAGACGCTGGTCGGCCCGAACGCGAAGGTCACATCGCCGCGCGACACGGCGGTCACCGGATCCTGGGTGCCGACGAATTCGACGGTGAGCCCCTCCTCGGCGAAGAAGCCTTTCTCGACGCCGAACACGATGGGCTGCTGGGTATAGGCCGTGGTGTCCTGCAGCTTGAGCGTCTTCTTGTCTTGCGCGTCGGCCGCCGCGGAGAAGCCGAGGGTGAGCGCCGCGATGGCGACGAGACGGGCCGCAAGGCCTGTGGAGAGCATGATCGATCCCTTGATTGAACGACAGCGGAACGACGCCGAGCCAGGACTGCTCAGACGTATTTCCATTTGAGCAGCACGCGCTTCTCGACGACGTCGACGAGATAGATGATCAGCAGCGCGATCGACGTGACGAGAATGACGAGGGCGAAGACGGCGGCGGTGTCGTAGATGCCTGACAGCTTGTTGAGGAGGTTGCCGACACCGGCCTTCGAGGCGACGATCTCGGCAAACAGCGTGGCGAGCAGGCAGGTCGCCGCCTCGATGCGCACCGCCGCCATGATCGACGGCGTGGCTGACGGCAGCACCACCTTCCAGATGATCTGGCGCTGGCTGGCGCCGAGCGTGCGGGCCACCTTGATGTGGTTGTCCTGGACCTGCTTGATGCCCGCGATGGTGTTGAAGACGAACAGGAAGTAGCAGAACAGGAAAATGATGAAGACCTTGTGGCCGAAGCCGAGGCCGAGATAGAGCGTAAGCAGGGGAATGATGGTGACCTTGGGGATCGCCATCAGCCAGACCAGGAACGGATTGAGGAACTGGTTCACCCGCGGGAACAGGCCCATGGCGATTCCGGTCGCGATGCCGAGGACGGCGCTCAGCCCGACGCCGACACCGGCCTCGGCGAGCGTCACCGACAGGTGGTAGAGCAGATTCTCCCGGGTGAAGAGCTGCGGGAAGGCGGCGACAATCTGGGTGGGCGACGCCAGGTAGATCCGCTTGACCGCGCCGCTGTCGACCGCCACCTGCACGGCCAGCAGGATCGCGGCGACCACCGCGACCTGGGCGATCACGATCCACGGCAGCCTGACGCCGACGACGAAGGACAGCAGCGCCGCGCGCCGGCCCTTGGCGGCAGCCGGCACGCCGGCGGTGGCTTCGATCGTCTCGACGGACATGGCCCGGCCTTCTTCGCGCTGGAGGCGAGCACCGTGGTCACGCCTGCAATCCTGCCGTCACGCTAAACTCTACTATACCGATAGACAATATATTATTTGTGCGACACATGATGGCAGCCGCCGCGGACAGGCGGCGCGACAGTGAAGGACGATACGCAATGAAATACGGCACGCTCGGCAACACCGGCATCCAGGTGTCGCGACTGGCCTTTGGCTGCTCCAGCTACGGCTCGAAGAATTGGATGCCATGGGCGCTGAGCGAGGAAGAAGCGCAACACCATTATCGCCGTGCTTTCGAGGCTGGTTTTTCCTTTTTCGATACGGCCGATTCCTATTCGACCGGCCTCAGCGAGGAGATTCTCGGGCGCGCAGTGAAGCGTTTCGGCCCGGGGCGCGACCGCATCGTCATCGCCACCAAGGTGTTTGGCGCCATGGGCCCGGACGCCAACCAGCAGGGCCTGTCGCGCAAGCATATCCGCCATGCCATCGACGACAGCCTGCGGCGTCTCGGCACCGACTATGTCGACCTCTACCAGATCCACCGCCTCGATCCGCGCACGCCGGATGAAGACGTGCTGGAAGCGCTGGATGCGGTGGTGCGCGCCGGCAAGGCATTGCACATCGGCGCGTCGAGCATGCATGCCTTCCAGTTCGCAAGGCTCCAGGCGCTGGCCCGCGCGAACGGCCTGACGCCGTTCGTCACCATGCAGAACAAGTACAATCTTCTCTATCGCGAGGAGGAGCGAGAAATGCTGCCCCTCTGCCTCGACCAGGGCGTCGGCGTGATCCCCTACAGCCCGCTCGCGCGGGGACTGCTCGCCGGCAGCCGCCGCGCGGACACCGAGCGATCGCGCGTGGTGAAGGATTTTGCGCGCCCCGAGGACGACGCCGTGATCGACGGCGTGTTTGCCGTGGCGCAGGCCCGCGGCTACAAGCCGGCGCAAATCGCGCTCGCCTGGCTGCTGCACAACCCCGCCGTGACGGCGCCGATTGTCGGCGTTACCAAGCTCCACCACATCGACGACGCCATTGCCGCGCTCGACATCGCCCTGTCCGACGACGAGCTCGATACCCTCGAACGCGCCTACCGCCCGCAACAGGTTCAGCACGACCGCAATGAACAGCTCCTGCCGGGGCAGACTGCGGCGGCGGATCTCAGGCATCTGTTCCGCGGTGGCCGCGTGCAGCAGTGAAGGGCTGATCGTCAAAGCCCGCTTCCGAGATTGGCTGAAGGACCGCCATCCCTATCTCGAATTCAACGGCGACGTAGACGACTTGGCCAGCGACATCAGCGATGACCTGGTGAGTATTGCTGGCCGCCGCCAGGATTAGGGGCCTCAGCTCGCATTTGGCCCGGTCGCGATGAGCGCCGGGCTATTTGTTCGCCATTGTCACAACGAGTAACAGCCCGACCTGGCCCCCTCCCTGGCAACCTCTCCAGCCCCCACTTCGATGAGATCAATCCTGGCTGAATGGCGCAGAGGGAGTCAGTCGATCCCCAGTGAGAGAGGGGGCATTTTCCACCTTCGCGGACCACGACCTGCCGTTTGAGCCGCGGCCGGAGAACAGGATTCCGCCTCTCACAGGCCCTGTTCTGCGCACGTGCCTCCGCCAGGCTTCCAAGCATGAGCATCAGCGCCGCCGCCAGGCCGATCGCGCCTCGCGGCAAGAAATTCATGTCCCATGCAGGAGACATCGTCCCCGCTCACCACGCATAGCGGACCACGCCCTTGCCGGCGTAGCTCTTCGTCACATCGGAGAATTCACCTTCGAAGGTCGCGGCGGTGGACCAGCCATTCGGCCATCTCATCTCCGCGGCGGCGGTGGCGAGCGCGGAATCGGCTGCCGGCCGTGCGCCGCTGACGACGAAGCTCGCACCAGGCAGTGCCTGGAACGTCGCTGCCACGGCGCGATCCGGGTTGAAGTCGTGCGCCCAGGCGGCGCGGCCGCGCAAGGTGAGCACGCCGTCCTGCATGGCGAAGGATTTGTCCGTGCGCAGGCCGAGCTCGCTGCGCGCGCCGGTCACGCTCCTGGCGGCATATGCCAGCGCGAAAGCATTGCTTCCCGAGACGACCGCTTCAGCATAGGCCGGCCGATCGAACGTCGTGAACTGGCCCACGGCATAGGGCGTGATGCCGATGCCACCGGCCCACGGCGCAATGAGGCGATAGCCGCCTTCGACGCGGCCGCTCCACGCATTGACGTTGAACTCAGCGCGCAGGCGATCGACGCTGCCGAGCGTGACGATGCGATCGGTGGTGACGTCCTGCCAGCCATAGGCCAGTGCCGCCGAGATGTAGCTCGGGCCGTTGTTGTGGCGGACATAGGCCCCGGCCTGGAACAGATCGGAGCGGCCGGAGCCGCCACCTGCGACGGAAAAGCTGGTGCCGCCGCCGGCCAGCGAGAAGCCGGCGAGCGTCTGCGGCGAGAAGGCGTATTCGGCGCCGGCGGCGGTGCCGAACAGGCGGCTTGTCGCGCTGTTCGATCCCTGCGCGGTGTTGCCGTCCGTCGTCTGCAATCCGCCGAAGCCGGCGGCCCACACGCTCCAGCGCGGCTCGAAGGTTTGGGCCAACGGCGCCTTGGTGAACATGGCGTAGGCATCGCGCGCGGCACCACCCGACGCGCTGTCCGCATAGGCCGACGTTGCGGATGCGCCGGTCTCACGGACGGTGCTGAAGGGATCGGTGAGAAGGCCGATGAACTGGCCCATCGCCTGGAAGGTGGTCTGTTGCGAACCCACCGCCGTTTCGCCGGAGGCCTGCGTCAGGCCGGCGGACGTGAGGCCGCTATAGACCTGCGAAATGCCGCCATTGTTGTTGAAGGAAGTGATGATGGCGTCGCCGACCTTCTGCTGATTGCCGCTCAGCCCGCCGCCCGACGGCGGAACGAAGTTCAGGACCAGATTTAGGTAAGCGTGGGTTGCGTCGTAGCTCAGCGTGGTGTGGAAATTCGACGGCAGATTGGTCTCGACGATGGATCCGAACGTGCCGCTGACGCTGCCAGCGCTCAGGATCGTGTATTGCCTGGCGACGTAGCTGCCGTTGGCATAGACCGCCGCGAGTGCCGATCCGCCCAGCGTCGCCGCGCCCGTGACATTGACCAAGCTCGCGGCCGCCGGATTCAGCTGAACCTTATAGATGGCGCCCGACTGCAACGCGAGATTGCCCGTCACCATCATCGACGTGCCGGGCGTACCGTTGCCGGGCGCGAAGATGCCCCCGCTCGCAATCGTCAGCGTTGGCACGACAGCACCGCTGTTGATGACCGATCCGGTCCCGGTCAGGCCGCCGATGATCTGATCGAAGCCGTTGAGATCGAGCGCAGCGCCGCTTGCGACCGCGTAGCTGCCGTTTGGAGAAAACGCGCCGGCGATGCCGGCTTGCAGCGTGCCCGCACCGACGAAGGTGGCCCCGGTGTAGGTGTTGGCGCCAGCCAGGGTCAGTGTGCCCGCGCCGATCTTGGTCAGTCCTCCGGTGCCCGAAATGGTTCCGGAAAACCTGGTGCTGGTGCCGTCGTTGCCCGTGGTCAACGTCGCCCCGCCAAGCGTCACGCGTCCGCTGCCAGCCAGCGAGCCGATGTTCTGATTGAAGCCGTTGAGGTCGAGGATCGCGCCCGTTGCCACCGCATAGGCGCTGAACGGCGAGAAGACGCCCGCGCTACCCGCTTGCAGCGTACCGGCATTGACAAGGGTCGGTCCGCCGTAGGTGCCGGCGCCCGACAGCGTCAGTGTGCCTGCACCGATCTTGGCCAGCCCGCCCGGCCCGCTGATCGTCCCCGACAGCGCTGCGTGGTTGCCTGCCGTGTCAAACGTGCCGCCGGCGGCCGTCAGTGTGATGGGCAGCGCGCTCACAATGTTGGTGCCGGCGAATCGCAGCGTGCCGCCGGTGAACACTGGGCCGCCGACGCCGGTGCAGCCGAGCGCGCCCGCCGTGTTGGCCTTGAAGGTCAGCCCCGCGGCCAGCAAGGCGTTGCCGTTGCCGCAGACGCCGGGAGACTGCGGACCATTTCCCACGGCCAGCGTGGCCGTCACCGTATTGGTCGCGGTGTCGATCACAGACACCGTGTTGCTGCCGTTGTTGGTCACATAGACGTGGCTGCCGTCGGCACTCATGGCGAGCCCGAGCGGAATAGTTCCGACCGCGATGGTGGCCGTCACCGTGTTGGTCGCGACGTCGATCACCGAAACCGTATTGTCGTCCCGGTTGGTCACATACACGTGGCGGCCGTCGGCACTGACGGCGACCGCGCTTGGAATGGTTCCGACCGGGGCGGTGGCCGTCACCATGTTGGTCGCGGTGTTGATCACGGAAACCGTATTGCCGCCGAGGTTGGTCACATAGACGTGGCTGCCGTCGGGACTGGCGGCGACCTGGCCCGGAGAACTTCCGACCGGGATGGTCGCCGTCACCGTGTTGGTCGCGGTGTTGATCACCGAAATCGTGTTGTCGTTCTGGTTGGTCACGTAGGCGGTGCCGTTGGCACTGACGGCGATCCCCTCCGGAGAATTTCCGACCCGGATGGTGGCCGTCACCGTGTTGGTGGCGGTGCTGATCACGGAAACCGTGTTGCTGCGGATGTTGGTCACATAGACATGGTTGCCGTCGGCGCTGACGGCGACCTCCCACGGATTTCCGACAGGGATGGTGGCCGTCACCGCATTGGTCGCCGTGTCGATCACGGAAACCGTGTTGCTGATGTTATTGGCCACGTAGACCAGCGACTGGTCGCCGCGCACCGCCACAGCCGCGGGAAACAAGGAGCCGGCGTTGATACTCCCCCTGGAGTTCGTCGTCGTATCGATGACCGAGATGGTATTGCTGCTATTATTGGGCACGTAAACAAACGGGCCCGACTGCGCGCGCGCCTGCGCCACGTGCCCGAGCGTGAGCACCAGCGCTATCGCTGACAATCTCAGCAGCGCGGCCCGCAAGCGGAGGGGCGCCCCGAAACAATCTCTCCCCGTCCTCAACACCACCCCCATCGCGCATCCGCGGGTCCGTCTCCGACACGACTCTTCTCATTGGCTGGGGGGAGTGTCCTGATACGCAGCGGGCCACTTTCTGAAGCTTTCTGATATTTCCGTTTCAGATGTGTTTTTCGGTCATTTTCGACAGACTTCCGGTCGAAGGGCCGGCTGGAGAGACGCTTTGGGGGATCATTTGCTGCGTTTCGCCTGCGTCGAGCGGGATCAGCAGCGTGGGGCGCTGCGGGGGCCCGATGAGGTCGAGCATGCGCTGCGGCGAGAACGTCTTGCAGTGGGTGAGGGCGGAGACGCCGAAGCGGGTGATCGGCGGCTCGCGCCAGCCGAACAGATGGCGCGAGCCCCATTCGGCGACCGCGGCGAGGCGCATCGCGCTGTCATAGGACCAGCGGAATTTGGGCAGGGGATAGCCGAGCCGGATCAGCACGTCATCGAGCATGCGGCCGGTGTCGATCGGCCGGCCATCGGTGACATGGACCACGCCGGCGAGGCGCCGCTCGATCGCGACCGCGACGGCGTGCACGAGATTGTCGATGTAGACGACATCGGCCAGTGGCGCGGTGCCATCGCTGCGGACGATGCGCGGCAGCACGCCCTTGCGGGCGGCATCGGGGATGCGCGGGAACAGCACGGTGTCGCCGGGGCCATAGACCGCGCGCGGCCGCAGGATCGACGCGCTGGGCCACGCCGCGCGCACCATCTCCTCTGCTGCACGCTTGGCAGCGGCGTAGCCGTTGATCGGCTGCGCGGGATAGGGATCGTCCTCGGTGAGATCGAACTGATCGCCGGCACGATAGAGCACCGCCGTGGTCGAGATCAGCACGAAGTGATCGGCCGCCGTGCGCTGCGCGAACGCGAGCATGTGGCGCGTGGCGTCGACGATATTGCTGGTGTAATCGGCCGGCCGCGCCCAGGGCGACGCCAGCGCGGCGGCATGCACCACGACATCCGCGCGCGGAAGATCCGGCGGCAGCGGCGCGGCGAGATCATGCGGATACTGCCGATCGACCGCGCCGGCGCGCGCCGGGCGGCGGCTGACGCCCGTGACCTGCCACCCCCGGGCGCGGAACGCGCGCCCCAGCGCGCTTCCCACAAAACCGCTGGTGCCGCTGATCAGGATGGTGGGGGACAAGGAGAGGCTCCGGAGGGGTCTGGTTCACGCCGCGCGCCACGCGGAAGCGCAGACTTATACAACGGATTGCCGGCTTTGTGATCGTAGTTCGGGCGAGGCCACAAAGCGTCCCGTGTGCCTGCCATCGGGGGCGGTACTCGCCGAGAACTGATCATGCGGCACAAGCCGTAAGATCCCCTACCATCATCGACCACAACGAAGCGATGCCGCTGATCCGGCGGCAGCGCGAGGCTATGCGATGAACGTGTCGGCAACCTGCTGCGCCTCTTAGAGCGCTCCAGGCCACGCACCGAGACCAGAGCTCCATCACCAGCATCTATTCGGCTTTAGTGGGCGGCACCCAGGTGCGCCGCAACGGCCGCTCGACTAGGCAGTGCAGCTCGTGCTGAAGACTATGCCCCTAATGCGCCACGTTCCCTCACCCCACCAAGCCGGAGCCTTTCAAAAACTGCTTGAGGTTGATCACAGAGGGATGTCGGGTAGGGGACGCAGAACTCGCTGGCGATCTCGGCCAACATTTACTTCTATGAATTTACTGCATAAATAGCGATTCTGCAATGGTGCGCTGGGCTGCTTGTTACAATAACCGCCACTGCACAGTGCCGAACTTTGGCAAGGACCAGGATGTCTCTGCCTCTTCCAGAGCCAAGACCAAGTTAGTCTACAGGCGAAGCTCTTTGACTGTCCGATGAGGAGGGAAGGATGGCCATCAATCTCTGTGGATAGAACATGCTTCACGTCGCCCAGCTTGATAGGTTAACAGCCTGATCGACAATTACGACTGCATGGACGCCACCCGAAGTGACAACCGATCTTGAAATTATATCTCCCAAACGTACTGGCAAGCTTGAGAACCAGTGGGAAGGATTCTTTCCTTACTATGCTGGCTTTCCAGAGGCGTTCGCCTTAAGGATTCTGAAGACGTCTCGTCTCGATTCCGAAGCAGTAATATGGGACCCGTGGAATGGGAGCGGAACAACCACTTACGCAGCAGCGAAGCTCGGGCTAGCTTCAATCGGATTCGATATTAACCCCGCGATGGTCGTAGTCGGCCGAGCTCGATTGCTTGCCTCGACTGAAGCCGACAGCATAGAACCCATCCTTCTGAAAATTCTGAAGTCATCGCGAACGAACCGACCAGATATTTCGCATGAAGACCCGTTGCTGGACTGGTACGGCCCGGAAACCGCGTGCACGATACGAGCAATTGAGCAAAGTATTCGAAGCCATCTCGTAGGCTCATCAACCATTACGACCGAAGGAACCAAGCTCGAGAATCTATCCTGCCTAGCCGCAGTTTTTTACGTGTCCCTCTTTTCAGTCGGCCGGACACTGGGCGCAAAATTCCGAGCGTCCAATCCGACTTGGATTCGCCGCCCTAAAGCAAGCGAGCGCAGAATATCGGCATCCCGCGCCCGCATCGAAATTGCGTTTACCGATATGTTGACGCAAATGGCCAAGGCACTTCAGCTGTCGCCCCCTGCCCAGCACGAGATCGTCGGCGCATCTAGAATTAAGGTTGCGGACTCAACCACAATCCAACTACCCGACAAAAGCATCGATATGGTGTTAACGTCGCCCCCTTATTGCACTCGGATCGACTACGCGGCCGCTACTAGAATTGAGCTTTCGATACTCGATCCATTACTCGACTCGAGTGTTACCTCGCTACGCCGAGACATGATGGGGTCAACACAAGTTCCGAAGGGCACGATTCAGCCCAATGAGGGCTGGGGGCACACATGTTTGAGATTTCTCAGCGCTCTTCGGGGACATTCCTCAAAGGCTTCCGCGAGCTACTATCACAAGACTCATTTGGACTATTTTGAGAAGCTGTTTCGATCAACCCGCAGCATATCGCAGTCTCTGAAAACTGGTGGATCGGCAATCATCGTAGTGCAGGATTCTTACTACAAAGATATTCACAACGACCTCGCCCAAATCGTCACTGAAATGGGATCATCTGTCGCATTGACGCTAAAGCGACGAGAGGACTTTAAATCTCATCGCTCAATGTCAGGCATAAATACGCACTCCAAGTCCTACGATCGTCCATCGGGAGCGGTAGAAACAGTGTTATGCTTCGAGAAATCGAGCGGGGAAATCCATTTATGAGCGATGACTCGTCACGAACGAACCTAATTTCGGCGATCGCAGACAACATCAAACAGGCCAGCACCCAAGCTCTCGACATATCATTCAATGAGCTCTTGGATATGGCTACTAATAAAGAGCTCAATATCGCTCCAGACTACCAAAGGCTATTCCGCTGGACGGAAGGGCAGCGGTCGCGCTTTATCGAGTCTTTGTTGCTAGAAATGCCTGTGCCCCCGATATTCGTTATAGAAGAGGACGACGGAAAGTATCAGCTTATTGACGGACTGCAGCGCTTCTCTTCGTATCTTCATTTGCGCGGCAAACTAACAGCGCCCCATTTGCCCATCCCTGTCTCCGAAGGGAATATGCTTAGGTTATCCGACTGCGATATAGTCAAGGATCTTAACGGGCTAACTTTCCTTGAGTTTCCAACAACCCTACAAATTCGGGTAAAACGAGCCTTCATTCGAATGGAGGTTATACGGAAGGAAACGAATCCGCAGTTCAAATACCATATGTTCAAACGCCTCAATACAGGCGGAGATCGGCTGTCTGATCAGCAAGTACGCAATGCAACTATTCGCCTGCTGGACTCCAATTTTCCCGACTTCATCATTCGCCTTAGTGGACTGCCGCCCTTCAAGAAATGCGTAGAGAATTTGACGTCTGAGCAGAGATTGTCCAGCTTTGACCAAGAGTTAGTGCTGCGTTTCTTCGCACTAAAGAATCGTCGAGAAAAATTCAAACATGACATCTCCGACTTTCTTACTGATTACATGGAAGATGTGGCCGACCCAACAAAACCCGAAGCGTTTAACTACTCCAACGAGGAGGCTATTTTTATTAAGACATTTGAAGCTCTAAATCGAACGCTTGCTGATTATTCATTCGCACTCGTAAACCGGGCCAAGAATGCAAAGAGCGATTTCACTGCCAGCTTCGGCATCTATCATTTTGAGTCGATCACCATTGGCCTCCAATCAATCATCAATAGAATCTCTTTGGACGATCAAACTCAAATGAAGAAGCTGGAACAGGAGCTAACTGCGATTAAGCTCGATCCAACTTTCATTGGAATAACGACTGGCGGAGGAAAGAACTCACCCGGGTTACTTGCCCAACGTATCGACCATGTGTCCGAGCGGCTCATCAATGCATTCCCCTGAGCAAACTTACGAAGAGCTGGAGGATGACCGCGCGTCACGAGAACGGGAAATCCGCCTGATCGAGAACACCATCGCAAAGTCGAGCAATGAGCAGGAGCAAAACATGCTCCGCCGCTCACTTGTACTGCTAGCGTATGCTCATCTAGAAGGCTTCGTAAAATTCTCACTCGCAGCCTATGCCGGCGCCGTTAACTCGCTGCAGTTGCAATGCAAAGACGCATCGACACCGCTCGTCGCACTAACTCTCAGCAGGGCATTTTCCGCTCTTCGGGACGCCAACAGTAAGCACCCGGAATTCTCGCGCCTTAGCGAGGACAAGGAACTTCACCTACTCGCTAGAGAGCGGTCATTCATTGAAAATTTCGAACGAATAATCTCCACGCAGGTTGAAATCCCCGACCACGTCGTCGACACAAAGTCAAATTTGAGTTCGCTCGTCTTGAAGCGAAATCTTTATCAGCTAGGTCTTAAATATCCGATCGTCGCGAAGCACGGGAGCACCATCGACCGGCTTCTTGGCATGCGCAATGCTATCGCCCATGGCGACAAACTGAAAACGCCAAAACCGCATGACATTTCCGAGTATCTTTCCGCATCGTTCGCGGTGATGAAGTTTGTGCAAGATGAAATCTTCGCTGCACTTAGAGACAAAGCCTATCAACGCGATGCGTCATTGCCCCTCACTCTCCCCCTGCCACCAACGGGATTAGTTACGAAAGCAATCGAATTCATTAAATCGGTGCGGATTTAGATCGGCGCGCCGCGCCTAGATACATTTTTGATCGAGGGCGCAGCTTCCGCGGGAGCAATCCCAAAAGACGGCGTTAAACATTTTGGACAAGCCATTCCCCAGCCGACAGCTCGCCGACCAGCCTCTTCCACAAGCAAATTCTCAAGGCTTCGTCACCATCGGCGAAATCACGGAGAAGCTTTTCAAAGAGACCGAGGATTTCAAGCCGCAGCAAAAGGCGAATTAAACGTGGTTGCGCGAACTGGTCCGCTCGACTGCTACCTTCGTGCGTGAGGTTCTTTCGAAGCTAAGCACCTTCACCGCACACCCAGTCAATCATCTTGCGAAGAGCTACGCTGTCCAATCCCTGGCTTGGACCATCTTCCGTCACAATCAACCGCCCTTCAGGGGAGGATGCGCTCCAACACTTCACACCGTTTCGCGCATAGAACGCGAGCTTCTTCTTCCAGCGATCCGCGTAGTCCTCTTGATCGAGCATCCCACAATGCTCCCAATACCATGTCTCGCCGTTGCGATCCTCGATCGAGAAATCTGGCCAACGTGTTTCTCCGTCAGCACCGACAACGGCGCGCTCAAAGAAATACCGAATTCCGTGTTTCTTCTCGGCTTCGAAGAGCAGGTCTGCGATCACCAACTCGGATTTTGAGCTCACGAGATCGCCACGCGCGCTGCGATGAATGAGCTTTTCCTCAAGGAAGGTCCGCCCCACGGGGCCAGCCGTCAGCCCAGGCGGCGGCGAAGCTTCGATCATGCTCGGCGCTGTAAAAAGATTCGTCACGCGCCGAGCTACTTCCGAAAAGTACGGCGAGCGGTACGCGCGCAGATGAGCCAAACTCCCCTGATGGAGAATAATCACGCGATCCACCTGGCGCGTAAGCGCCGTGTATAGCATCTCGCGCGACAGAAGGCGGCTCCGTTCCGGTAACACGAGCATGACTTTGTCAAACTCGCTGCCTTGCGCCTTATGCACCGTCACCGCATAAGCCAGCTCTAGAACCGGCGATCTTTCCTCGCTGAAATACCCTCCGCTAAACCCGTATGTGAGCTCAGGCTGCGAAGCGAACTGCACGTTTGTGTACCCAAGCCGAGAGTTGCTGGACGACGCTTGGCCGACGACGATTCCAATCTCTCCATTGGCAACGTACCCGCTGTCTTTGTCGCCCGTCGCAATCGCGTAACTTTGATGCCGATGGTTTCGGATGCATATGACCTTGTCGCCATAAGTAATTTGTTCCGGCCCGCGCGGTTCTACCGTCCGGAAGCGCCATCGCGGCGGTCCTTCATTCGAAGTGCGTGCAAATTGCAGGGTCTCACGGCGGAAACGCGCCTTGATATGACGGTTGATATCGATTGAACCACTCGACAAATTGCGATGCGGGGTCAGGATTTGCCACGCTTCGGTCTTTTTGATCTGCGGCCCTGCATTGTAGTAGATGTGGCCGTTCTGCTCCGCGCCACCAAGCGACAGGCTCATCGCTTTCTCCTTGTTCTCTCCGGTGAGGCCCAGTTCTTCCTCCAACACCTCATCCAACACGTTGCGCAAGTCGGCGGGCGACTTCCAAGCAACGACTCGAAGCCGTTCATCCAACTTACCCGCGAGAACACGGTCTAGAATTTCGTCTTCGCCGGGCGGCAAGTTTCTTCCGGAGAACAAATCCGCGAGCTGGACATCTGCGCAGGCAAGATCGCGCAACCGAGAACTGGCGATCTTGGCCGAGGCGTGGCGGCGCCTCACCGTCAGCGCGGCGATCCCCTGTCCACCATGCTCGCGTTCCAAATACGAGATCACGTCGACGAAGGGCCGTCCGGCGCCGATGGGCGGAAGCTGCCTTGGGTCGCCCACGAAGATCAGTTTCGCGGAAACCGGTAGCGCGTCGACGAGCCCTGCAAGCTGGTCCTCGGTCAACATGGAAGCCTCATCGACGATACAAGTCGTGACGCCATCCGCCTGGGGCGCCTCAGCACTCGCGAAGTAGCGTCCAGTGTTCCCGTCGTACCGGCGATACTGCATCAGAAACTGGGCGAGGGTTTGCGTCTGCTCTGGCAAGCCTGTCTGCTGGCCAAGGCGAACGCGGGCCTTTCCGGTCGGCGCGAGCAATGCTAGGCCCGAGCCCACTATCTTCTTTTGCTCAAGGAGCTGACGAAGGACCGTTGTCTTGCCCGTACCTGCCGCGCCGATCAGTACTGAAAGACGGGTGGCGGCCATCACATCCAATGCGGACGCTTTCTCCTTGCGAGCTTTCTCTTCTTCCTTGTCATCCTTCGGAATCGGACCAAACGCGTTATCAAGCTTCGCGCGCCAATCAACCTTGGTGGGAGCGATCTTTCCTGTCATCCGGTCAACCACCGCGCGGCGGATGACCTCACCGTAGTCAGCGTACCGTTTGAGTTGGCCAGCAAGACCGCCGAGCGATGGTACTAACGCGACTACGATCTCGTCGCTGAAATCATCCTTGCATATCTCCATCGCAGTCCCGTCAAGCGCAATCGGGCGCGTCGCCGGCAACTCCCTAGCGGCTTCATGAATGTCACTCGCCCCCAGCAACGAGTGGCCGCCTATCGCGGCTGCCCGTTCGAGTATCATGACACCCGCTGCGCGCAGACGCCTCGGGTCATCAGGCTCTTCCGCATCGATGGTGCATTGTTTCGGCAGAGGGTGCCGCTTGAATATTTCGTGGTCTGAGAAAAGCCCCCGATCGATTGTCCAAAGGCCAATCGGATCAACCTCGGCCCTATCACGCTCATAAAGAAGATAGGGATTCTCAAGAATTGAGTCAGTCAAATCCTTCTTCTTGAACCAGCGGATCGCTTGGTCACGCGTCAGTTCAAAGCGCGAAAGCAGGCGTAAGAGTGCCGCGCGCCTGGGCTCCGACTTGTGCAGATGCTCCCAGCGCTTTCCGAGCATCGTCGTGATCTTGGGCGCATCGGACGGCGCGGCAAGCTTCTTACGGAAGATCTTATCAGTGATCTCCCACGGGTCATCGGATTCCGAAAGCGTCGCGGACAAGGCGAGTGCAAACAGCGTCCCATTGAAACCGTCTTCCAAAGACGAGAGCGCACTGCCGAGGCCAGGACAGGGACCACTCAGTTTCCACAGACGGTTTATTTGGGCATCGATCCACGCAATCTGCTCGGACCACGGGCCGGCGAGAAGCTTTGAGGCACGTTCAAGCGCCGTCTTGCAAGCCATGAGCGAGGTAATCGCCACGCCGTGCGAAACATGTTCCGAAGCATACGAGAACTGGGCACGCGCCTCGTCCGGCGCGCAGGCCAGGAATGACGCCGTATCGATTGATGGATCGTCCGCAGCACGCTCCAAGATCGCATGATAGGGAAGAACGATCCCTCCGACGAAATGCCCAGGGTTGTTTTTGTCCGGCCGGATCGAATGCTGGATCGGCCGCTCCCACATCATTGCGCGTAGGTGATTTTTTGGCGCCCCGCGATCATAATTGTACTGCTCAACCTTGCCCTTATGTGCAAGAAGGCCAACGGCCACGATGACGCGCCGGTCATCATCAACGAGTGGTGTGCGCTTTGCGTAGAAAAATACAAGCGACTCTTCTTCGATGCAGCGGCCAGCAAAGGCATCGAGCAGAACCTGTTGGTTGTCGTGATTTTGTACCCAGTCGGTGCGGGCGAGGAATTTCGGCTCCGTTGGCTCGCGTTCCTCACTAACCTCAAGTCCAAACTCCTTTGCAATATCGTAAGCATTTTCGCGCAAGAGCCAGCGAAACGGCACCAGCGTTGCCCCGTAGGCCGGCACGCGAACCGGCGTGCGTTCAATATGCCTGTGTGCGTCGCTCCACTCCGCATAGTCGAGCCGCACTTGCAGCAAGACCTCGCGATCCGACAAGAATGTCGCGCGCTCCTTGAAACACGCAGGCTTGTCCTTGAGCGGCAAGTCGGCCATCCACTGCCCGCGCAGGCCGTCCTCCTTCGCATCGTTGCGATTCTCCGCAATCGCCTTCAAGACAACGCAAGACTGGTTGTTGGACGGATCGGTGCAAACACGGCCGTCCCACCGCGTATCCTGCCAAGGCACGCGCACCGAAAGATGCGCTACCGCTGCTCCCTGCATCGCTTCCCCCAGTCGTTTCCACTATCATGCTATATGCCGCATGAATTGCAACCGCACGAAAGGTTGAGGGAGGCTTCCGCTTGGGCAATTTCGGCGCGCCTCAAAGCTCACACCGCCACCAGGGCCCACAGATGATCGGCATCGCGTCCAACCAGGACGCAGCATCACTGTCGCAGCCCGTCGTGAAGCCGAATCGAGTACGGCTCCAAGCGGCTTCGACAGCGTCGGCGGAATCAGGAAAGATCAGCGACTCTGCAGATCGGCCGGTGGAGTGCCAGCCTGCGGGCCCGACGGCGGCGCGGTCGGCGCGCCCTGGGAGCTACAGGCGGACTCGATGGTGGCCAGCGGCGGCGGCAGTTCGGACTCGCGCGTCGGCGCCGGCGGCACAGGAGCGGGCGGCACGGGTGCCGCGGCGGGCTTCGGCGGCTCGAGCGCCGCAACGGGTGCGGGCGCCGCGGCGACGTCGGCGCCGCCACCGCGCGACGGCGATTGTCGCCGCGCAGGCGCAGCGACACGCCGGCGAGGAAATCGACCAGCGCCAGCACGGTCAGCAGGAAGAACACCGAGGTGGCGAACTGCGGCAGCAGCAGGAATTCCGCCACCGCGCCGGCGAGAACCAGCAGCGCCAGGAAATGGTCGGTGAAGTATTTGCCGCCGGGGCGCGCGGCCTTGATGACCTCGAACATCAGCAGCAGCATGCCGAGGGCGATCAGGATATCGCCGAAGGTCACCTTCCAGGCGACCTTCGACATCAGCGTCACCGTGATCAGCGGGTCGGTGAACGACACGCCCGGCATCAGGAAGGCGATGATGTTGACGATGGCGAGCGGAATCAGAAGCAGCGGGAAACCGACCAGCATCGTCAAGGCCTTCCTCTCGATGGGAACGTCAGCCCCCGTCGCGGGACTTGTGGAAGCTGGTGCGATGATGCAACCCATAGTGGGCCGCTCTCGACTCTTGACTTTTCATATAAAAATCAAACCCTTAATTGCTTCCGAACCAACCCTTGCCGCCGGCCACGCGCAGCCCCGTTGACTTACCCCAACGCCGCGCCATCTTACCAACCGGCAACCGTGGCATGACCGCAGACAGCTGAAGAGCATGGGCATGTTTCCCGCGTCGGTTCTGACGACCGTGAATGCGCCGTACAGCAAGAAGCTGGACGCGCAGACGCTTGCCTATTGTCTCACGCATCCGGCTGCGGCCCAGGCCTGGCCAGGGCAGATGTCGGCGTTTTTCGGCGAGGTCGCGCCGGAGGCGCAGAAGGCTTTCGCCGGCGCGTTTGACATCAGCGAGGCCGACCTCGTGACCGCCGCAAAGACATTCGCCCATTATTCCGGCGAATCCTATCCGCTCGCGGGATGAGCACGAACGGACCCGACTGGGCGCGCCTTTTACGCATCGCCCGTGCGCTGATCCGCCAGGTCAATGCCGAACACGTTGTGATCGACTCATGGTCGCTCGGCGGCGGCACCGCGATGATGCTGCAGCTCGATCATCGCGACAGTCAGGACATCGATATCTTCCTTCCCGATGCACAGTTACTGTCGTTTCTCGACCCCAGGCTGCATGATTTCCAGTTCGAGATCGCGCCGTCCGACTATGGCGGCGACGGCAGCAAATTTCTCAAGTTGGCTTTCGCGGGAATCGGGGAGATCGATTTCATCGTCGGACAGGCCGTGACCGCCAAACCGACCATGACGCAGACAGTCAAGGGCGAGGACATTGCACTGGAAACCGTTGCCGAAATCATTGCCAAGAAGATCTGCTATCGTGGCGCGACCATCAAGCCGCGCGATATCTTCGATATCGCGGTGGCCGCACAGCACGACCGCAGCGCCATTGTCGGCGCGCTGAGAGACCATCCGGATGGTGTCGCCAAAACGCTCCGCGCCATGGAGCGATTGAAGCCTGACTTCGTCAACGCGGCGATTGCGGCGCTGAGCATCAAGGATCGGTTCAAGCCCGTCGCATCGACTGCTCTTGCTGATGCACGAGAGGTTCTGACGTCCGTCTGATCACGCGGCGCGCGGCCGCAGGCAGTCCGTCGGATACGGCCGGAAAGAGGCAGGCTGTCGGGCACAATCTGCGCGGCCAGAACTGGCGGAGAGGGAGGGATTCGAACCCCCGATAGGCTTGCACCTATGCCGCATTTCGAGTGCGGTGCATTCAACCACTCTGCCACCTCTCCGCGGGGCCGAAGCGGCGGGGTGGCCCGCCGGGTTGCGGGGGGTGTTCTATGCGAGGATTCCCGGCGAGACAAGGCGTCCGGCGGGGTGATTTTGCGGCGAGCGGACGGGAAATCGCGGTCCGCGGGGCGGAAAGGGCCCCGGCAGCCGTGGAACGGGGCCGCGGGGCGGGATTTTGAGGGCACAGAGGGGCTCGCGGACGCCGGCCCTGCGCGGGCCGGCGGTCGAGGGCCGGCGAATCGGCGGGCGTCTTGGGCATTCCTTCTTGGGCATTCTTTATTGTGGGCGCAGACCTGCTGCCGCCGCGGTGACCCGCATGTCGCTGCGCTCATGCGCACTACAGAATTGGGAGGCGCCGGGACCTCATGGTTCGAGACGCGCGGCTGCGCCGCGCTCCTCACCATGAGGGAGTGGGAGCGCCCCCGGCCTCACCCCTTCCTGCCATTCTTCTTCTCGGCCTTGGCGTCGGTCTTGCCTTCCGCCTTGCCGTCGCCGGCGTCCTTGCTCCTGGCGGTCTTGTCCTTGCCGTTCTTGTCCTTGTCGGATTTGCCCTTCTCATCAGCCGGCTTGTCGTCCTTATCCCTGCCTTTCTCTTTCTCGCGCGCCTTGTCGTCGTCCTTCCTGCGGTTGGTGAAGCGGGCGTTGCCGAGGCCGGTGCCGATGGTGAGCACGCCCCAGCGCCGGCACTGCTGCATGAACGGCACTTCGGACAGGCCCTGCACCACGCCGTCGTTGTGCATCAGCACCACGGTGTCGTGCTCGCCGATCATGGGAATGGCCGACATCAGCTCCTGCGGCAGATTGAAGCGGCTGCTCTCCCAGTTGCCAGGCAGATTCTGCGCGCCCTTCTCGATGGAGCCGTCGCCGTCGATAACGCCGGGGCAGGACACGCCGATGAACGGCGCGAGCTTGAGGCCGGCGGTGTCGGCCTCGGCGATCAGGCCTTTCAGCATCTTCACCAGCTTGCGGACGGCGCCCTCGCGCGTCGGCTCGTCGTCGGCATGGCGCCAGAGGTCGGAGCTCCAGACGCTGGCCTTCGACAGGTCCGGCGTCTTCTTCTGCCGCGTCTCGACCACGCCGCAGCGGATGTTGGAGCCGCCGATGTCGATGGCGAGCAGGCTGTCATAGCCCTCGAAGATCCATGACGGCGCGAGGTGCGCGCAGCCGATCAGGCCGGCTTCATCGGGATGAAAACGAATCGGCACGAGGTCGATCTTCTCGCCCTCGGCCTTGAGAATGATGTCGGCGCGGGCGATGGCAAGCTCGCCGATGCGGCTCTGGCGAAAGCCGCCGCCGACCACGATCACCTCGGTATCGGCCCATGCTTTCGTCTTCAGGAAACGCCGCGTGACATGGGCGAGCGATTGGGCGAAATCCTCGATGGCGCTGTGCACCAGCGCGGCGGCGGCGGCATCGTCGCCGACCAGCACCTTGTCGAGGTCCTTCTTGCTGATCTCGCTCGACGGCGTCTTGCCGAACGGGTCCTCCCCCGCCTTGCGCAGCGGCTTGCGCCAGGCATCGAGCAGGTCGACGAACGCGCCCTTGCTGGCGCGGTCGCCGAGGAAGCCGTCGTCATCCCTCAGCTCGATGTTGTAGCTGTCGATGTCCACCGACGGCAGCCGCTCCGCCCCGTGCCGGCCGATGCCGGCGGTCGTCATGTCCTCAGCCATCCAGTCCCTCCGCGTGCGCTGGACAACGGCGGGGGAACCGGATGGTTGCGTGGGAGTGGGGCTGGGTTGGGCAGGCTCGGGGCCTTCCGATTGGCCAAGGCGCCGGAAGGGCAGTTCTGACGTCCGGTCCGAGGTGTCGGCCATGTCTCCGAACGGGTGTCGGCGATGTCTCCGGACTGGCTGGGACATACAAAAGCGGAATTGGCGCGGAATGATTTCTAACCCATTGATAATATTTCGTTTCTCGACATTCACCCCACCCACGGCGTCATGGCCGGACTTGATCCGGCCATCCAGCTTGTTCGCTGCACGACGGAAGGCCCAAAAGCTGGATCACCGGGTCACGGCGCTGGCGCGCCGGCCCGGTGATGACGCTGAGATGGGAGGCGGCGCGGAACCCTGGAGGTGTGGCTGCTGCGCGCGCTGCCACCCACGGCGTCATTCCGGGGCGCGCCGCAGGCGCGAACCCGGAATCTCGGCGCCCCCCGCCGAGTTCAGCCATTGCGAGATTCCGGATCGCCGCGAAGCCTGTCATCGGGCCGCGCTTCGCGCGGACCCGTTGGCGGCGTCCGGAATGACGGGGGGTGGAGGCACCAGCGACCGGGAACTCGCCGAACACCCCCAAACCACGGCCAAATCCCTCATTTGCGAGGGCTTTTGGCGGGGAATCGCCTTGACTCGGGGGGCTCAGCCTTTATAACGCCCGTCATCCGGCGTGGGCTTGCTCGCGCCGTTTTGTCTTGGCGCGACCCGAGCCGTCTTTTTATGGGACCTCGACCGGCGCCAGGCGCAATCGCAACGACTGACAAGAAGCCGGCCCGGAGGTCCTTAGGACATCCGAAGGCGCGGGTTTGAACACGAAGGATGAAAACGATGTTCGCAGTCATCAAAACCGGCGGCAAGCAGTACCGCGTTGTCCCGGATGATGTGCTCGAGATTGGCAAGATCGCCGGCGAAGTCGGCACGATCGTGCAGTTCCCCGAAGTACTGGTGCTGGGCCTTGACGCGCCCGTGCTCGGCGTCCCGACCGTGGCCGGTGCATCCGTCGCCGCCGAGGTGCTGGACCACAAGCGCGGCCCGAAGGTCATCGCCTTCAAGAAGCGCCGCCGCAAGAATTCCCGCCGCAAGCGCGGCTATCGCGACGAGCTGACGCTGGTCCGCATCACCGAGATCCTCGCCGACGGCAAGGCCCCCACCGTGGGTCCGCGCCCGAAGAAGGCGAAGGTCGCCAAGGCCGAGACCGCGGAAGCCGCCGAGTAATCGGCGCCGACGCGTTTTTCTTCCGCACCGGCGCCGCTGAAGGCGACGGTGACAAAATGTGAAATGATTCCTTCGCGGAATCGGTTTAAGCATTCGAACGAATTCGGAGACGAGCCATGGCTCATAAAAAGGCAGGCGGTTCATCGCGCAACGGTCGTGACTCGGCCGGCAAGCGCCTGGGCATCAAGGCGTTCGGTGGTGAGCACGTCATCCCCGGCAACATCATCGCGCGTCAGCGCGGCACCAAATGGCATCCCGGCCTCAACGTCGGCATGGGGACCGATCATACCCTCTTTGCCAAGGTTGAAGGCCGCGTCGAGTTCCGCGCCAAAGGCCGGGGCCGCACCTACATTTCGGTCCTCCCGATTGTCGCTGCCGCCGCCGAATAACCAGGTGGACACATATCGCGTCCGCCGGCCCTGTTGAACCGGCGGAGCGCTCAAAGCTCCTAAGGGGAGGCGGGCAACCGGCCTCCCCTTCTTCGTTTCGCGCCGTCCAGCACCTCCCGATCACCGGCAGGCCGCGGCGCGGAAAAAAGCCCCAAGGAGCATCACATGTTGCAGGAACTGCCCACATCTTCGTTGCGCGAGGAAAGTAGCGTCGTCCTCGAGACCGCCCGGCTGGTGTTGCGCCAACCGACCCTCGCGGACGTAAAAGCCATCGCGTGCCTCGTCAACGATCGCCGCGTGGCCGAAAACCTGCGTCGCGTGCCGCATCCGTATACGGCCGACGACGCCATTGCCTTTATCAGTCATGTCGCCGCCACCGATCGCGACACCGTTTTCCTGATCGAGCACGAGGGCCGGCCCGTCGGCATGGTGGGCCTCGACTGGTCGCAGCCGGAGACTCCGGAGCTCGGCTACTGGCTCGGCGTCGACCACTGGCGCCAGGGCATCGCCACCGAGGCCGCCCGCGCCGTGATCGACTATGCGTTCGAGGAATTCGCCATCGAGCAGATCATCGCCGGCGCCCGCGTCGTCAATCCGGCGTCGCGCCACATCCTGGAGAAGTGCGGCTTCCAGTGGACCGGCGTCGAGCTGCATCGCTTCCTGGCGCTGGGTTCGTCCACCCCGGTCGACCGCTTCCGCCTCGACCGCAGCGTGTGGGCCTCGCTCAAGAGCTGGGGCGCCATCACGCGGCGCTGACACGAAGGGCGCTCGCACCGCGGGCGCCTTTCGCGTGCACGCTGTCGCCTGTTCTCTTCGGCGTCATGCGCCGCTTCGCCCTCACGCTCCTGCTACCGAGGCATTGCGCCCCGCTCCTCACCCTGGGGAGCCCGCACCGCGGGCGTCTCGAAGGGCGAGGCCGAGGCGCACCTGGCGGACGAACAATGCAGCCGGCTTCAGCAATGGCGTCATGGTTCGAGACGCGCGGCTTCGCCGCACTCCTCACCATGAGGAGAGAGCTCCGCGCCCAGCTTCCTAACCGCACGTCATTCCGGGACGGGCGACAACCTCACACCGGCGGCGGGGTGAGGCCGTCGGCCTGCCGGCCCATCGCCTGCTCGCGCAGGAAGATGTAGAAGCCGGCACCGACGATGATGGCGGCACCGACGAGCGTGGCGGCGGAAGGGATGTCGCCGAACACGACATAGCCGAAGATCACCGCCCAGATGATCATGGTGTACTGGTAGGGCACGACGATGCTGGCGGGCGCGAGCTTGAGTGAGCGGTTGAGGCAGAACAGCGCGCTCACCGAGATGACGCCCGCCACCAGGAACAGGCCGAGATCCGGCAGCGATGGCGTGACCCAGGCGACCGGCGCCAGCACCGCGCCCACGGTGAACGTGCCGGCGAACTGGCTCGCCGCCAGCACCACGTCCGGCGTCGCGCGCAGCATCCGCGTGATCACCATCAGCACCGAGAACGACAGGCTGCCGGCGAGCGCGATCAGCGACGGCCAGCCGATGCTCTGCGACGACGGCTGCAGCGCGATCAGCACGCCGCAGAAGCCGACGCCGACCGCCGTCCAGCGCCGCCAGCCGACCTGCTCGCCGAGAAAGATGGCGGACGCCGCGGTGACGAAGATCGGCGCCGCGAGATAGCAGGTGATGATGTCGGCGAGCGGCAGATAGACCGCGGACAGGAAGAACATGCCGACTTCGGCGGTGGAGAACACGATCCGCGCCAGCTGCAGCCACGGCCGCTCCAGCGCGGTGAACACCGCGCGCTGGCGCCAGATCATCGGCGCCAGGATCAGGAAGGCGGCGCAGGCGCGCAGCCACAGCAGCTGCCCGACGGAATAGGTCGCGACAATGTATTTGCCGAGCGCATCGCCGAACGAGAACGTGAACACCGCCGCCAGCATCAGCCCGATGCCGGCGAGCGCGGAGGCTCCCTGCGGCTTGTCCATCACGGTCATGGCGAGATCCTTGGGCGAGATCGGGTCTGAAGAACGCGTGCTGCTGAACTCGTCATGGCCGGGCTTGTCCCGGCCATCCACACCTTTGCTCGCCATAGCGCTGTGAAGACGTGGATGCCCGGCACAAGGCCGGGCATGACGAAGAAGGGACATCTCATCGATAAACGGCCGGGCGGCCACGATCAATCGGCGAGACGCCACACAAGCGGGATTGACGGCGGTGGTGCGCGTCTTCGATGATCGCATGATCTTGGGAGAGCCATCAGATGCACCGTTGTCGCACGCTTCGCCCCGCCACCGCGCCGGGGCGCGCGGTCACCTTCATGACGCCGGCCGTCCTATCCTTTGCCGCGATGGCCCTCGGCCTGATCGCCGGACTGACCTGCGCGTCCCCCTCGGCACGCGCTGAGGTCGACGTGGCCGGCGTCAAGGCCGCCGTCGCCGTGACGCTGGCGCGCGAGTATCCCGCGCTCGACGCGCTCTACAAGGACATCCATGCCCATCCCGAGCTCGCCTTCCAGGAGGACAAGACCGCGGCGAAGCTTGCGATCGCAATGCGCGCGATCGGCTTCGACGTGACCGAGCATGTCGGCAAGACCGGGCTGGTGGCGCTGTACAGGAACGGCGACGGCCCGACCATCATGGTGCGCACCGAGCTCGACGCGCTGCCGATGGAGGAGAAGACCGGCCTGCCCTACGCCAGCCATGACAAGACCTTGTGGAACGGACGCGAGACGTTCGTGGCCCACAGCTGCGGCCATGACATCCACATGGCGAGCTGGGTGGGAGCGGCGAAAGCGCTGGTCGAGCTGAAGGAGCGCTGGCACGGCACGCTGATGTTCATCGCCCAGCCGGCGGAGGAGGAGGTGACGGGCGCCAAGGCGATGCTCGACGACGGCCTGTTCACCCGCTTCGGCAAGCCCGACATGGCCTTCGCGCTGCACGACGGGCCCGGCGCCTACGACACCCTCGCCTACCGCACCGGCATCGGCTCATCGAGCTCGGACATGGTGCAGATCACGTTCCGCGGTCGCGGCGGCCACGGCGCCGTGCCGCAGACGACGATCGACCCGGTGATGATGGCGTCGCGCTTCGTGGTCGACGTGCAGAGCGTGATCAGCCGCGAGAAGGACCCGACCGAGTTCGGCGTGGTCTCGATCGGCGCCATTCACGGCGGCACCGCCGCCAACATCATTCCCGACAACGTGTACCTGGCCGGAACCATCCGCGCCTACAAGCCCGAGGTGCGCGCGCGGCTGTTCGCCGGGATCGAGCGCACGGCGAAGTCGGTCGCCGCGATGGCGGACGCCCCCGCGCCGGACTTCAAGATCACCGAGGGCACCAAGCCCGTGATCAACGACGCGGCCGTGGTCGGCCCCGCCGAGCGGGTGCTGAAGGCGGCGTTCGGCGACAAGGCCCGCCAGACGCCGGCGATCACCGCGAGCGAGGACTTTTCCGAATTCGTCGCCGCCGGAGTGCCGTCGATGTTCTTCAACATCGGGGTCTACCCGCCGGAGCAGGTGGCGGCGGCGCGGAGCAGCGGCACGCCACTGCCCGCCAACCATTCGCCGCAATTTGCTCCGGTGCCGCAGCCGACCATCGAGACCGGCGTGACCGCCATGACGCTGGCGGTGCTCAGCGGGTTCGATCGCGGCGCGGCACGGAAATAGGGGCGGCGGGCGCGCCGTCCGCACGGGTGAAACCCGCCGATTCCGGCGGTTTTCGCCCGATCCGGGCGGATAAGGTAGGCACGGCGGCGCGATCTGTGATACCCCACCGCCATGAAATTCCTGGATGAAGCCAAGGTCTATATCCGCTCCGGCGACGGCGGCAACGGCTGCGTTGCGTTCCGGCGCGAGAAGTTCATCGAGTTCGGCGGGCCGAGCGGCGGCAACGGCGGCAAGGGCGGCGACGTGGTCATCGAGGCCGTCGACGGCCTCAACACCCTGATCGACTACCGCTACCAGCAGCACTTCAAGGCGCCCAAGGGCACCCATGGCATGGGCAAGGACCGCCATGGCGCCAACGGCAAGGAGATCGTGCTGAAAGTTCCGGTCGGCACGCAGGTGTTCGACGAGGACCGCGAGACCCTGCTGGCCGACTTCACCACCGTCGGCCAGAAGATGACCATTGCCCAGGGCGGCAATGGCGGCTTCGGCAACGCGCACTTCAAGTCGTCGACCAACCGCGCGCCGCGCCATGCCAACCCCGGCCAGCCGGGCGAGGAGCGCTGGCTGTGGCTGCGGCTCAAGCTGATCGCCGACGCCGGCCTTGTCGGCCTGCCTAATGCCGGCAAGAGCACCTTCCTCGCCGCGGTGAGCGCGGCCAAGCCCAAGATCGGCGACTATCCCTTCACCACGCTGCATCCGCAGCTCGGCGTCGTCACCATCGACGGCCGCGAGTTCGTGCTCGCCGACATTCCCGGGTTGATCGAGGGCGCCCATGAAGGCGCCGGCCTCGGCGATCGGTTCCTCGGCCATGTCGAGCGCTGCCGTGTGCTGCTGCATCTCGTCGACGCCACCTGCGAGCACGCCGGCAAGGCCTACAAGACGGTGCGTGGCGAGCTCGAGGCCTATGCCGAGAGCCTCGCGGAGAAGATCGAGATCGTGGCGCTGAACAAGATTGACGCGGTCGATCCGGACGAGCTGAAAGAGCAGGTCAAGCGGCTCAAGCGCGCGGCGAAGAAGACGCCGCTGCTGATCTCCGGCGCAACCGGCGCGGGCGTGCCCGAAGCGCTGCGCGCCCTCGTCGAGGTGGTCGGCGAAGCGCCGGTGTCGCTGAAAGCCCAGTCCGCCGCCGACGCCGCGCCATGGTCGCCGCAGGCGGAGTGAGCGGCGACATCCGCCGCGATCACGCATAAGCGCGTCGCGCCCGGCGCGAGGCCCGTCCGTCCACCACCGTCAAGCGCGCGCTTGACGCCACCCCTCGTCCTGAGGAGCCCGCACCGCGGGCGTCTCGCAGGATGAGGCCACAGCGTCGCCAGCCCGCGACAAACGCCGTTGCAAACCCGAGCCGCAGCGCCTTGGCCTCATGGTTCGAGACGCGCGGCGTTGCCGCGCTCCTCACCATGAGGAGACAGGTTTCAGCACACGGAACAAGGCCGCAGCCCTACTCGTCGACGCCGTAGCGATGCAGGTCGTTGCCGTGGGTGTCGAGCCAGGTCTTGGCGCGCGATGTCGCCGGGCAGATGCGCTCGACGACGCGCCAGAAGCGCGGCGAGTGGTTCATCTCGACGAGATGCGCCACCTCGTGGGCGGCGAGGTAATCCAGCACATGCGGCGGGGCGAGGATCAGGCGCCAGGAATAGGACAGCATGCCCGCGGCGGTGCACGAGCCCCAGCGGCTCGACTGGTCGCGGATGGTGATGCGCTTGATGCGGACGTTGAGCTCCTCGGCATAGCGCTGCGACGCCCTGGTGAGCTCGCGCCGCGCCTCGCGCTTGAGGAAGTCGGCGACGCGGCGCTCGATATGCTCGACGCCGCCGGCGACGCAGAGAATGCGCTCGCCGCTGTCACGCGTTTCCGTCCACACGGTTCCACGCTCGCCGGCGCGATGCACGATGCGATGCGGCGCGCCGCGCAGCGGCACGGTCATGCCGGCCGAGAACGGCACCGCCTTCGGCAGGCCACCGAGCCGCGCCGCGATCCAGGCGCCATGACGCTGCGCGAAGTCGCGGGCATCGGCGACGCTGCCACGCGGCGGCATGGTGAGAATGGCTTCGCGGTCGCTCGGATGAATGCGCAGCGTGTAACGACGCGCGCGGCGATGCCGGCGCAGCCGCACCGAGTAGATCGCCGAGCCAACCTTGACCGCAATGGCATGGGGCTCGGCAGGACGCCGATAAAGAAGGGCACGCACGGCCATGTCGGAGGATCCGGGGTCGACCAATTCCCCCGGAGTCTGCCACATCCGCTGCCACCAGAATTTATCGGCGCAGAAACAAATCATTTGCCCAACATATAGGAGTGGGCGGGCGCCTGTCTCCCACATGGAGAGGCGCGGAACCGGCTTTGGGATTCAGATCTTAGGTCGCGCCGGGAACCATTCCAGCGACTCCGGATTCATCGCATTGCCGCAATCGGCGGCCGAATTCTGCGAGACTTTCCAAAGACTTGCGGCCCGCTGCCGAGGCAACGGGCCGCGCGGCCGTTTCTGGCCGAAAACACGCGATTTCGGTAATCCGTTACTCCGCGGCCCCCGCCCGGGTGGCGGAATCGGCCTGCGGCGCGCGCTGGGCGCGGCCATGGGCCGACGACACCATGAAGTCGGAGATGCGCGGCAGGATTTCCGAGCGGAAACGCGAGCCGTTGAACACGCCGTAGTGGCCGACGCCCTTCTGGACATAGTGCACACGGCGATCCATCGGGATGGCGCTGCACAGACGATGCGCCGCCTCGGTCTGGCCGAGCCCGGAGATGTCGTCGTTCTCGCCTTCGACCGTCATCAGCGCGATGCGCTCGATCTTGGAGGGCTGCACCAGCTTGCCGCGATGGCGCATCTCGCCCTTGGGCAGCAGATGGCGCACGAACACCTGGTCGACGGTCTGCAGATAGAACTCGGCGGTGAGGTCCATGACCGCGAGATACTCGTCATAGAACTGGACATGCTTGTCGACGAGGTCGCCGTCACCCTTCACGAGATTGGCGAACAGGTTCTTGTGGGCGTCGACATGGCGGTCGAGGTTCATGCTGATGAAGCCGTTGAGCTGCAGGAAGCCCGGATAGACATCGCGCATGAAGCCGGGGTGCGGCAACGGCACCTTGGTGATGACATGGCCGCGGAACCAGTCCATGCCGCGCTCTTCCGCGAGCTTGTTGACCGCGGTCGGGCTGGAGCGGGTGTCGATCGGGCCGCCCATCAGCGTCATCGACACCGGCACGAAGGGATCGTTGTTGGCTTCCATCACGGCTGCGGCGATCAGCACCGGCACCGACGGCTGGCACACCGCCATCATGTGCACGTCGCCGCCGAGGTCGTGCAGCATCTCGACGATGTAGTCGACGTAGTCCTCGAGATCGAAGCGGCCGGCGGACAGCGGCACCATGCGCGCGTCGGCCCAGTCGGTGATGTAGACGTCATGGCCGGGCAGCAGCGCTTCCACCGTGCCGCGCAGCAGCGTGGCGTAGTGGCCGGACATCGGCGCCACCAGCAGTACGCGCGGTTGTGGCGTGCGCAGCGGCTTCACCAGCTTGCGTTCGAAATGCAGCAGGCGGCAGAACGGCTTCTCCCACACCGTCTTGATCTCGACGGGCACCCGCATGCCGTTGACCTCGGTATCGTCGAGGCCCCACTCCGGCTTGCCGTAGCGGCGCGTGGTGCGCTCGAACACCTCGCAGGCCGCCGCGATCGACTTGCCGACCTGGGTGTGCGCCCAGGGATTGAACGGGTTGGAGAACATCAGCTTGGTGGCGTCGAACACCGCGCGCGCGGGATTGAGCGACGCCTGCCCCATCTCGTACATCCAGTACATCGGCGTGGTGAGCGCAGGACTGTCTTCCGCAGGAAGGTCCGGTGCGCCGCCAAATTCACCAATCGGCATGCTGTCCCTCTGAAATATCATTTCGCGTTGCGGCAAGGTGTCCCCTCCGTGACACCTCGTCAATGCTGAATTCGAACTAATGGGGGATATGGTGACGATTGGGGGCTAGCTGTGGCTTTCCCCCCGGTTCGGACAGTCATTCTGACGCGATTGCGGCCGCGCCGGCGCAGCAGACGCCGGGTTCCCGCCGACGCCGGCTCCCGCCGGACGTGCAGATTCGGCGTTATTCGCCGGTCTGAACCAGCGCGCCGTTGATCCGTGCCGAGCGCAGCAGCGCCAGGAACACGCCGATCGCGGTGGCGAACAGCGCGAGGTTGATGGCAAAGGCCTCGATCATCAGGTCGGCGCGGAACGCATGATCGATCAGCACCGCGCGCATGCCTTCGAACACGTAGGTCGGCGGCAGGCACCACGCCAGCCACTGCAGCCAGGCCGGCAGCACCGCGACCGGATAGTAGACGCAGGTCAGCGGCAGCAGCACGAACATCAGCGTCCAGGCGAGGCCCTCGGCGCCCATGCCGTTGCGCAGCACGAGGCCGGAGGCGATGAGGCCGAACGCCCAGCTGGTGAAGATCAGGTTGCAGAAGAACGCCACCAGCGCGAAGCCGAGGCCGTAGAAGTTGAAGCCGAAGAAGCCGACCGCCAGCAGCGTCATCGGGATGACGCCGATGGCGAGGCGGATCAGGCTCATCACCATCAGCGACAGCACGAACTCGCTGACCTTGAGCGGGCTCATCATCAGGTTGCCGAGGTTGCGCGACCACATCTCCTCGAGGAACGACATCGAGAAGCCGAGCTGGCCGCGGAACAGGATGTCCCAGAGGATCACCGCGCCGATGAAGGTGCCGCCGGCGCGGGCGAAGAAGCCGGCATTCTGCGAGATGTAGGCCTGCGAAAACCCCCAGGTGATGAGCTGCAGCGCCGGCCAGTAGACCAGCTCCAGGAGGCGCGGCCATGACGACGTCAGCAGGTACCAGTGGCGCAGCACCATGGCGCCGACACGATGCCACGCGATGCCGGAGCGGACGTCAGGCTCGGTGGCGGTCATGATGCGGCAGTCCGGCCGCGGCCGCGCGCGACGTCCAGAAAGACCTCTTCCAGCGTGTCGCGGTTGTAGTGCGCCATGATGCCTTGCGGGCTGTCGTCGTCCGCGATGCGGCCGCGCTTCATGATGATGACACGGTCGCACAGCCGCTCGACCTCCAGCATGTTGTGCGAGGCCAGCAGGATGGTGGCGCCGGTGGCGCGGCGATAATCTTCGAGGCGGCTGCGGATCCAGTCGGCGGTGTCGGGATCGAGCGAGGCGGTGGGCTCGTCGAGCAGCAGCAGCTCGGGGCGGTTGATCAGCGCCTTCGCCAGCGCGACGCGGGTCTTCTGCCCCGACGACAGCTTGCCGCTGGGTCGGTCGAGGAAGTCACCGAGATCGAACTCGTCCGCCAGCGCCGCGATGCGCGCACGCACGTCGGCCACCGCATAGAGCTTGCCGAACACCGTGAGGTTCTGCCGCACGGTGAGCCGCATTGGCATGTCGACATAGGGGCTTTCGAAATTCATGCGGCCGAGCACGGCGGCGCTGTCGCGCGGCATGGCGTGGCCGAGCACCTGCACGGTGCCCGAGGTCGGCAGCACGAGGCCCATGATCATGGCGATGGTGGTGGTCTTGCCGGCGCCGTTGCCGCCGAGCAGCCCGGTGACCGTGCCGCGGGGAATGGTGAAGGAAATGCCGTCGACCGCATGGGTGGTCTTGTAGAGCTTGACCAGGCGATCGACCACGATCGCGGCGGACGCGCCCTCCTGGCCCGCCGCCGGCACACCGATCGGCGCCGGTTGATGCACGGTCATGGCCTGTTCCATGCGCCATCGCGCGGCGAAGCGCAAGGCGGGGGGCGGAGACGCCGCGGTGATGACGCAAAAGGTGTGGCGCCAGCGGTGCCCTGAAGAGCGACGCGCGGCATCCGCAAGCCTCTCTCTTCATGGTGAGGAGCGGCGTCAGCCGCGTCTCGAACCATGGAGGCCCCCGCATCGCGCGCATCGACCTCAAGGTTCGAGACGCCCGGCTCGCGCCGGGCTCCTCACCATGAGGGTGAACGCCCGTCCCGGAGGAAACACCGCTATCCCCGAACCTGCAGGGCGATCCGGCGCAACGGCTGCGACATCGTAGAGCGGCCGGCGGTTTGTCCCCGCCCGCCCGCGCGGGTATGGTCGCCGCCATGACCGATGTGACCGTTCCCGAATTCCGCTACCACCGCCGCTTCGTGCGGCTCGACACCATCCTGCGGCTGCGCTGGCTTGCCGTGCTCGGCCAGCTCGCGGCGATCTTCATCGTGGTGCAGGGGCTGGAATTCGACGTGCCGATCATCCCCTGCGTCACCGTGATCGGGCTGTCGGCGCTCTTGAACCTGTCGCTGCAGATGGCGTTCAACCCGCGGCGCCAGCTCGAGCCGATCCATGCCGCGGCACTGCTCGGCCTCAACATTCTCGAGCTCGCGGCGCTGCTGTTCTTCACCGGCGGGCTGCAGAACCCGTTCTCGTTCCTGTTCCTGGCGCCGGTGCTGATCTCCGCCACCGCGCTGACCACCCGCCTGACGCTGGCGCTGGGGCTCCTGGCGATCGCCTGCGCCACCGCGCTCGGCTTCGTGCACCTGCCGCTGCCCTGGAACAACGACGAGCCGCTGGCGCTGCCGCCGATCTACATGACCGGGGTGTGGCTCTCCATCGTGCTCGCGATCGGCGTCACCAGCCTCTACACCTTCCAGGTGTCGGAAGAGGCGAGCAAGCTGTCGGACGCCCTCGCCGCCACCGAACTGGTGCTGACGCGCGAGCAGCATCTCACCCAGCTCGACGGCCTCGCCGCCGCGGCCGCCCACGAGCTCGGCACGCCACTCGCCACCATCTTCCTCATCTCCACCGAGATGGAGAAGACCATGGACCCGGCAAGCCCGCTGGCGTCGGAGGTGCGCACCCTCGCCGAGCAGAGCAAGCGCTGCCGCGACATTCTCGCCAAGCTGACCCAGCTCTCCGCCAGCGGCGCGCCGTTCGACCAGATGCCGTTGTCCACCCTGATCGAGGAGGCGGTGGCGCCGCACCGCGACTTCGGCATCGCCATCAAGGTGCGGATCGCGGTGGCCGGCAGCACCGAGCCGGTGGCCAAGCGCAACCCGGCCGTCCTCTACGGGGTCGGCAACATCCTGGAGAATGCGGTCGACTTCGCCCGCGAGACGGTCGAGGTCAATGCGTGGTGGAACGCGGAGAATGTCGAGATCGTGATCTCCGACGACGGCCCGGGCATCGCGCCCGACATGCTCAAGCGCATCGGCGAGCCCTACCTGTCGCGCCGGCGCAGCGACGAATCCGGCGGCCAGCATGGCGGGCTCGGGCTTGGCGTGTTCATCGCCCGCACACTGCTGGAACGCACCGGGGCGCGGCTGTCGTTCAGCAACCGCGCCTTCCCCGATCACGGCGCGGTGGTCCAGATCACGTGGCCGCGGGCGCGCTTCGAGAACAAGGAAACCCTTGAAGAAGCAACGTCTTAAACAAACCTGCGCGTTTTGCCGCAGGGCAAATGGCGGCCGCCAACCTTGGCAGTTGCCATGATGGCGGCCATATCTATGCATAGCTAGGTTGCGTTTCCGCGGAGGTCGGCCGCAACAACCGGATCGCCGGTGATGCGCCGCGCGCGCTAGACTCGATGAGGATTGAAACCGTGAACGCAGTGACCGCCGTGCAGGAACAGACCGACCGCTCGCTCCTGATCGTCGAGGACGACAAGGCCTTTCTTGAGCGGCTGGCCCGCGCCATGGAAAGCCGCGGCTTCGAGGTGACCTCGTGCGAGACCGTGGCCGACGGCCTTGCGGAGATCGGCAAGCATGCCCCGGCCTTCGCCGTGGTCGACCTGCGGCTCGGCGACGGCAACGGCCTCGACGTGGTGTCGGCGCTGAAGCGCCAGCGCCCGGACGCCCGCGCCATCGTGCTGACCGGCTATGGCAACATCGCGACCGCGGTGACCGCGGTGAAGCTCGGCGCGGTCGACTATCTCGCCAAGCCCGCGGACGCCGACGACGTCGTCGCAGCCCTGCTCGCCAGCAGCGCCGAGAAGATCGAGCCGCCGCAGAACCCGATGTCCGCCGACCGCGTGCGCTGGGAACACATCCAGCGCATCTACGAGATGTGCAACCGCAACGTCTCGGAGACCGCGCGCCGCCTCAACATGCACCGCCGCACCCTGCAGCGCATCCTCGCCAAGCGCGCGCCGCGCTGAGGCGCAGCCTTCACTGCAAGCGAATACCCGTTGCAAGCGAATACCCGGCCTGGCGCCGGGTATTTTGTTGTGAGCGTCTGCCCTCGGGTCCCATTGTGAAGAATGTTCCTCGTCCCGAGGGGCGGACGCCCCGGCCATGGAACCTTTTGTTCCTGCCGTCGTTGGTTCTGCGACCGTAGAGGCCAGCACACCCGAGGCGCAGACCATGGCCGTGTCGATCCAACAACGCATCCGCGAGGCGACGAGACTGTCCCACCAGCGGCTGGACGCGGCGATGGCCAGCGTGGACCTGCGGCGGCCGGCCTATTACGCGAGCTTCCTGCGCGGCCAGGCCGAAGCGCTGGTTCCACTGGAGACGGCGCTGGAGCGCGGCGGCATCGACGACATCCTGCTCGACTGGCCGCAGCGCGCGCGGATGCCGGCGCTGGAACACGACCTCTCGGTGCTCGACATCGCCTGCGATCCGCTGCCGGTGCCCGACCTGCAGGGCGCCGCCGTGATGCTGGGCGCGGTCTATGTGCTGGAAGGCACCCGCATGGCCGGCCGCAGCATCCTCGCCCGCCTCGCCGACGAGCCCGATGCCGCGGTGATCGGCGCCACCGCCTATCTGCGCCACGGCTTCGGCAAGCGGCTGTGGCCGAGCTACCTCGCCGCCCTCGAAGCCCATGCCGAGGCCCGCCACGCGCCCGAGCGCGTCATCGACGGCGCACAGATCGCGTTCGGCATGTTCGAGAGCGCGCTGGTCCCGGTGCTGAGCGACGCCGTCGAACGCAGCCGCGACACCATCCGCCTGGTGCCGACCGCGCCGGCGTAGGGTGCCACATCTTCAGCGTCATCACTGAGTGAAGACCCGCCCTGAACGTCACCGGAGCGCCCTAGTCGAACGGCTCATGGCCCTGCGGATCGGCGAGGCGGTTGAGGCGCTGGGCGGCGGCCATGGCGAAGCGCAGCATCATCGCCTTGCGGGTGGCGGCGGGCAGGCGGTGCTGCGGTGCCTCGGCATGCAGATGCGCGCCATAGGCATCGGCGACGATCAGGCCGGCTTCCTGCGGAAACAGCTCCGCCGACATCTCCGCGGTGAAGGCGAAGAACAGCCGGTCGCAGTGCTGGCGGTACTCCTGCCATTTCTGGTCGGCGCGCAGGTCGGCCGGCGACGACTTGATCTCGATGATCCAGACTTCACCCTGCGCATTCAGCGCCACGAGGTCGGCGCGGCGGCCCGACGGCAGCGCAAGTTCCGACAGGCAGGAGAAGCCGCGCGCGCGCAACAGCCGCGCCGTGCCGCGCGCGATGGCGAGCGCGGTGTCGGACTGGCGGCCATCGACAGGCAGCGCGGCGGTGACGGGCAGCAGATGCAGGCTCATAGACACGCCTTAGCAGAGTCGCACCCGCAAGCCGAGCGCGGTCGCAAACTGCGTGATGATACCACCGGACGATCGGATGACCGCTGACATCTACGGGAAACTACGGAAATTCGTCGCCGAATTGCGCTCAAATGGCGCAAAACGGATTTACGCCGAATTCACGCATCCGCGCGGTTCCAGCGCAATTTATGCAGAATTTAGCCGCCCTTAAGCTTGCGACGGGCAGAATTTTCCCAAGCGCGGCCTGCGATCGATGGCGCCATTTTCTCCGGCGCGGACGCAGCCTTGCATGGAATGGGACGGGCATATCATCAAGGGCGGCACCTCATCGATGGCATCGCGGCTCAACGAAGACCAGGCGCATCTGTTGCGGCTCGTGCTGCCCTTCATCGCCATCGTGCTGCTGCAGGCCTTCCTTGCCGGCGTCAGCTTCAGCATCCTGTCGTCGGTGCGCGCCTATGTCGGCGGCGAGAACCTGTGGTCGAAAGGCCAGAAGGACGCGGTCTACTTCCTCACGCAATATGCCGAGACCGGCAGCGAGGCCTCGTACCAGCGCTATCAGAAGGCGGTGGCGATTCCGCTCGGCGACCGTATCGCGCGGCGCGCGCTGGAGGGAAACCCGCCCGACATCGCCACCGCGCGCCGCGGCTTTCTCGCGGGCGGCAACCATCCCGAGGACGTCGACGGCCTGATCTGGCTGTACCGCTACTTCCGCGAGCTGCCGGCGTTCAAGGCCTCGATCGGCAACTGGATCGCGACCGACCCGCTGCTCGACGAACTGACGACGCTCGCCGCGCTGATCCACGCCGACATCTCGACCGATCCCGCCGCACACGCGCGCCCCGCGGCCTGGCCGCAGCGCATCGACGAACTCAACGACCGCCTGTCGCTGGAAGCGATCCGGTTCTCGGCCAGCCTCGGCGCGGGCTCGCGGCAGGTCAAGCTCATCCTCACGGTGGTGAACCTGATCGCCGCCGCGCTGCTGGTGGCGCTGCAGGTGTTCTACACCCGTCACTTCGTCGGCCAGCGCCAGCGCTTCGAGTGCGAACTGCGCGACGAGAAGGAGCGCGCGCAGATCACCCTCGCCTCGATCGGCGACGCCGTCATCAGCACCGACGCAAAGGGCCGCATCGACTACATCAACCCGACCGCGGAGCGGCTGCTGGCCTGCCCTGCGGCGGACGCCAGGGGCGCGCTGCTGACCACGCTGGTGCGGGTGGTGGACGAGGCCTCGGGCAAGGACGAGACCGTGCGGATCGACCGCATCTGGGATCATGGCGAGGCGACCGCGAGTCCGCGGCCGCAGCGGCTGCTGCGCCGCGACGCCACGGAGGTGCCGGTGTCGGTGGTGGGCGCGCCGCTGCGCAAGGACGGCCACGCCGCCGGCGCCGTATTGATCCTGCACGACATGACCAGCGAGCGCGACTACATCGCGCGGCTGTCGTGGCAGGCGTCGCACGACGCGCTGACCGGCCTTGCCAACCGCCGCGAGTTCGAGCGGCGGGTGGAAGCGGCGATGGCGCGCACCGGTGACGCCGGCGACGACGAGGTGCATGCCCTGATGTTCCTCGACCTCGACCAGTTCAAGGTCATCAACGACACCTGCGGCCATGCCGCCGGCGACAAGCTGCTGTGCCAGATCGCCGGCGCGCTGCCGCTGCACCTGCAGCCCGGCGACCTGTTCGCGCGGCTCGGCGGCGACGAATTCGCCGTGCTGCTCGAGCACTGCGAGATCGACCGCGCCTCCGACATCGCCGAGACGCTGCGCCATGCGGTGCAGAACCTCAGCTTCAGCTGGAACGGCAGCGCGTTCAGCATCACCGCCAGCATCGGCCTCGTCGCCACCGGTCGCGGCCGCGCGAGCCTCGACGAGGTGGTGCGCACCGCGGATCTCGCCTGCTACATGGCCAAGGAGAAGGGCCGCAACCGCGTGCAGTTGCACGACCCCAGCGATTCTGAGCTGCTGCACCGCTTCGGCGAGATGGCCTGGGTGCAGCGTATCCACGAGGCGCTCGAAGAGCAGCGGCTGTGCCTCTACGCCCAGACCATCGCACCGCTCGGCAGCGAGGGCGAGGCCGGCGGCCATGTCGAGCTGCTGCTGCGGCTGCGCGACAAGGACGGCCGCCTGGTGGCGCCCGGCGATTTCATCCCTGCCGCCGAGCGCTATGGCCTGATGCCGCTGCTCGACCGCTGGGTGGTGAGCCGCGCCTTCCGCACCCTCGCCGACCGCTTCGGCGGCGCCGGCCTTGCCACCTGCGCCATCAACCTGTCGGGCGCCACCTTCAACGACGACAAGTTCATCGACTTCGTCCGCGCCCAGTTCGAGCTTTACGGCATCCCGCCGTCGATGATCTGCTTCGAGATCACCGAGACCAGCGCCATTGCCAGCCTCGACAGCGCCAACCGCTTCATCGGGCTGATGAAGCAGATGGGATGCCGCTTCGCGCTCGACGATTTCGGCAGCGGCATGTCGTCGTTCGCCTATCTCAAGCACCTGCCGGTCGACTATCTCAAGATCGACGGCAGCTTCGTGCGCGACATGCTGGACGATCCGATCGACCGCGCCATCATCGAGATGATCAACCGCATCGGCAAGGTGATGGGCAAGCGCACCATCGCCGAGTTCGTCGAGAACGACGCCATCCTGGCGGCGCTGCGCGCCATCGGCGTCGACTACGCCCAGGGCTATGGCATCGGCCGCCCCGAGCCGTTCGAGCGCTTCGCCGACGCCAATCCGCAGCCGGGCCACCGCCAGGTCGCCTGACGCCACCGCGGTCCCTTCCGCGCACGAAAAGAGCTTGGCCTGCCGGCAAAAATCGGCAATGTGGCGGGCATGACCCAGCAAGCTGCCAAGGCCCGTGCGGCCATCATTCCCGTCACCCTGTTCCAGCAGAACTGCACACTGCTGTGGTGCGAGACCACGCGCCGCGCCGTGGTGGTGGATCCCGGCGGCGACGTCCCGGCGATCGCGGACGCCATCGCCAAGACCGGCGTCACCGTGGAGAAGATCTGGCTGACCCACGGCCATATCGACCATGTCGGCGGCGCGGCCGAGTTGAGCGACGCGCTGAAGGTGCCGATCGAGGGCCCGCATATCGCCGACAAGTTCCTGCTCGACCGCGTGGTGGAGAGCGGCGCCAATTTCGGCATCACCGGGGTGCGCAACTTCACGCCCGACCGCTGGCTCGACGAAGGCGAGACGGTGAGTGTCGGCGAGCTGACCTTCCAGATCCTGCACTGCCCCGGCCATTCGCCCGGCAGCGTGGTGTTCTTCAATCCCGACATGCGCTTCGCGCTGATGGGCGACGTGCTGTTCAACGGCTCGATCGGCCGCACCGACCTGCCGGGCGGCAGCCACGCCACACTGCTCAAGTCGATCACCGAGAAGATCCTGCCGCTCGGCGACGATGTCGGCTTCATCTGCGGCCACGGACCGGGATCGACGGTGGGCGACGAGCGCCGCAGCAATCCGTTCCTGAACGGCGAGGCCTGATCCGCACGTCCGCGCGGTGCGCGGAACTCGCGCGCCCTCTTGCCAAGCGGCCGTCCTGCGGCAATAGTTATGAGACATAACTATATCGGGGAGGCGCGCCATGGCGCGACGGGTGCTCGTCGGCGGCTTGCTGGCCGCGACTGCTGTGATTGCGCCGGCTGCGGCGCAGTCGTTCAAGGCCGCCTGCGAGGCGCTGGCCGGCGCGCCGGAGGTGACGCTCGCGACCTTTGTCGCCGCCGGCCCGCAATCCTTCGCCGGGCCGCCGCCCTTCTCCATCGATGCGCCCGACCACTGCCTGGTGCAGGGCGCGGCCGCGCCGCATGTCGGCATCGACGGCAAGCCCTACGCGATCGGCTTCGAGGTCCGTCTGCCGGCGAACTGGAATGGCAAGTTCATGTTCCAGGGCGGCGGCGGCTCCGACGGCGTCCTGCGGCCGGCCGTCGGCATCCAGGCCACCGGCGCGGTCTCCGCTCTCGCCAGGGGTTATGCGGTCGCCTCGACCGACGCCGGCCACCGCGATGAGCCGGGCCCTGTCGGGCCCTACCTGTTCGGCCTCGATCCGCAGGCGCGCATCGACAAGGGCTACAATCACATTCCCGTGGTGACCGCAAAGGCCGAGGACGTGATCCGCCGTGTCTATGGCCGCGCGCAATCGCGCGCCTATTTCGTCGGCTGCTCCAATGGCGGCCGCCAGGGCATGGCCGCAACGCAGCGCTATCCCGACCTGTTCGACGGCATCATCGCCGGCGCGCCGGCCTATCGCGTGCCGCGCGCGGCGATCGAGGGAATCGCGGAAGTTCAGCAGCTTGCCGCGATCGCGCCGAAGGGCAGCGACGGCCGCCCCGACCTCGGCGCCGCGCTGAGCGCCGATGACATCAAGCTGGTGGCCGACAAGGTGACGCAGGCCTGCGACGCAGCCGACGGCGTGGCCGATGGCATGGTCAACAATGTCCGCGCCTGCCGCTTCGACGCGGCGACGCTGGCCTGCACGGGCGGCCAGACCACGGACTGTCTCGCCCCCGCGAAGGCGAAGACGATCGCCGCGATCTTCCGCGGCACGACGCTCGCCGATGGCAGCGCTCTCTACGCCGAATGGCCCTACGATCCCGGCATCGCGGCGCCGGGCTGGAGCGTGTGGAAGACGGGCACGCCCGGCAAGACACCGCCGGATGCACGCAACGTCACGCTGGTGCCGGGCTCGGTTGCCTACTACTTCTCCTCGCCGCCGGAAAAGCCCACCGATCTCTACAACTACACGCTGTCGTATGACATCGCCCGCGGCGTGCGCGCGGTCGAGGCCACCGCGGCGCCATTCCTCGAATCCGGTTCATCGATCGAGAGCGCATCATCTATCGACGTCGACCGCTTCAAGGCGCGCGGCGGCAAGATGATCTTCTTCCATGGCATGGCCGATCCGATCTTCTCGGCCAACGACACCATGGCCTATGTCGACGCGCTGGGACAACGCTATGGCCGCGCCGACGACTTCACCCGGCTCTATCTCGTGCCCGGCATGAACCACTGCGCCGGCGGACCCGCCACCGACCAGTTCGATGCCCTTGCCGCGCTCGACGCCTGGGTCGACAGGGGCGAAGCGCCGCAGAGCCTCACGGCGCGCGCGCGCAATGTCCCGGGTGTGCCTTGGCCGGGCCGCACCCGGCCGCTGTGCCCCTATCCGGCCTATGCCGCCTACGCCGGCAGTGGCAGCCTCGAGGAGGCGGCGAATTTCACCTGCAGACAGCCGTGACTGCGCGCACGTCGCCTGCGCCGTGAGGCTCCGAGGCGTCGACGCGCGGCGCAGGCTTCGGATCAATGACGCGTCGAGAGCGCCGATATCATCGGACAGCCTCGCTGGCGCCGGCGCGCGGCGCGCTGTAGCATCCGTCCATTGCTGAGCACGGACGAGGTTCTCGATCATGCATCGTTTATTGGTTTCGTCGATGTCCGCCGCGGCGATCGCCGTCGGTCTGGCGCTGGCCGCAACGCCCGCCGCCGCGCAATGCGATCCCGCCATCTGCGCGAACCCTTACGAGGCGCTTGGTGTCAGCGAACTGGCAAGGCCGTTCTGCCTGTTCGATGCGGTCGTCTGGGCCAGTCCGGCCTCGCGCGTCTATTACCGCGCCGGTGAACGCCGCTACGGCCGCACCAGACACGGCCGCTATGTCTGCGAGGCCGACGCAACCGCGGCCGGATACCGGGCCAGCCGGCGCTGAGGCGCGGCAACGCGCTGCCATTCACACCCCGTGATTCAAGCCGCGGTCAGAGCCTCGCGGCGGCGCGGCGCATCCAGCTGAGAAACATCAGGCTGACGACGATGGCGGCGGCGACGCAGGCGAGCGCCGCCAGCAGCGCCTGCCGGTCCGTGCCCCAGCCATGGGCGGTGAAGAACACCGCGCCGATCACCGCGACGCCGGCGGCATTGGCGATCTGGGTGGTGGTGCCGTAGAGACCGGAGCCCGATCCGGCGCTGGCCCTGGCCACCGTGGCCAGCACGGTGCTCGACAGCGGCGCCATGACGAGACCCTGGCCATAGCCGAACACGGCCAGCGGCAGCATGAGGAGCCATGGCCCGGGTGCCGCGACCAGCGCCACCATCAGCGCCAGGGCGGCGAGCCCCGCGAGCGCAACGGCGCCGCCCTCGATCAGGACACGCACGCCGCGATGGGCCGCCCGCGCGGCACTGTGGCGCGACGCCGCCACGAAGGCGAACGCCAGCGGCACCACCGCCGCTCCGGATTGCAGCGCGCTGAATTGCAGCGCGGTCTGCATGAACAGCGTGATCACGAAATAGAACGACAGGTTGGCGAAAAAGAAGAAGAACACCGCCCCCAGCCCGCGCGCGAACACCGGCGCCGCGAACAGCGCGAGATCGATCAGCGGCATGCCGCCACGCGCCATCACCCGACGCTCGAAGCGCGCGAAGCCCGCGATCACCGCCGCCCCCGTCAGCATGGCGCCCCAGACCCACGGCGCCCAGTGCAGGTCGCGGCCGAACAACAGCGGCCCGATCACGCCGAGCAGACCGACGAACAGGATCATCGCGCCGGCAATATCGAGCCGCGTGCCGGGCCGGCGTGCCGCCGGCGGCATCAGTCCGGCGGCGGCCGCGGCGATCGCGACGCCGCAGGGCACATTGACGAAGAACACGCTGCGCCAGCCAAGCCCGGCGACATCGAGCGTTACCAGCCATCCGCCGAGCAGGAAGCCGGCCGCGCCTGCAAGCCCGAGCACAATGCCGTAAATCGCAAAGGCACGGCCGCGCGCCGCGTCAGAAAACAGCACATGAATGGTCGCCAGCACCTGCGGCACCATCAGCGCCGCGGTCGCGCCCTGCGCCAGCCGCGCTGCGATCAGCTCCGGGCCGGACCGCGCAAGGCCGCACCACAGCGATGTCAGCGTGAAGCCGAGTACGCCGGTGATGAACGTCGCCTTGACACCATGGATATCGCCGAGCCGGCCACCGGTGATCACCAGCGTGGCGTAGCCGATGAGGTAGATCGCGACCACCGCCTCGATCTGAGCGGCACTGGCCTGCAGCTCGACGGCGATCGTCGGCAGCGCGACATTGACGATGAAGGCATCGACGCCGAACATGAATTGCGCCGCCACCACAATCGCCAGCCCCCACCACCGCCGCGTGATGACACCCGCCTCCGGCGTGGTCTCCATCCGCGCGGGCGCGGCCGCCACGCCTTCGGACGTCCCGCGTCCGGCAACCAGATCCGCCGTCGTCGCCATCTCGGTCATATCCTGTCGCCCTGCCCTGCATCGTCCACGCGCCGAAAGCGCGACGCGGCCGACGTTCGCAAACCGGGCGACGCGGATCGATTACCTCACAGGTCATGGCGCAGCAGGTCGCGGCGCAGCAGGTCGGCAGAATGTCGTGGCGCGGAAGGTTATGACGCGCGAACGCAGGGCGTGGCCTCAGGCATCACAACGGATGCGGGCCGCCCTCGCGCGACGGAGATGATGGTGGGGCAGGAATGCGCACGGCCGCGATCCGTCGACAGGCCGCGTTGGGGCCGCTGGACACAGCTCAGCGGACCATCGACATCAGCACGGGGCCATCGGCGGCGGCGGGCGGGCCGTTGTAGGCGAAGGTGCCGACACCCGGCAGGCGCTCGGCGATGCCGGCGGCGGACACGCTGCCCATCAGGGCGATCATGCCGATCCAAAATCCGAGCGTGCGCATCGTCCTCTCCATCGTCCGCAATCCCGCAACGGCTGTGCCGTCGCACGGGTGTCATGGGTAGCTGCCCCACGTCCCCGGCGGATGACGTCGCAGCACGAAAATGGTTTCGTCACAGACCATCGTGTTTCATCACAGCGGCGGGATGACACAATTGCCCGGAACCTGCCTCAATTGCGGGCGGTGGCAGCGGGTTGAGGCCCTGCGGGCAACCACCGAAAGGCACCGCCGGGATGGTCGCGGGCCAAGCGCGGGACTGGCGCGACGGGATATTTGCGCCTACCTGTTCGACGGTCAGACCTGTCGAAAGCGAGCATCCCTTGGCCAAGCCCCCCGGCGCCCTCGATCCCGCCCCCCGCCAGTATCCGCGGGCCGTCACCCTGGTGCGGCGCTCCGCCCGCGGGCCGGCGGCGGCCCCCGCGGTGGTCAGCTTCGCTGACATCGAGAACTGGCTGCTGCACGAGGCCGCGGCCGAAAAGGACATGCTGCTGTTCCTGGAATCGTTCCTGTGGCGAGTGGTGGCCGCCGGCGGCACCATCGCCCGGGTCAGCCTACACATCGGCACGCTGCACCCGCAGCTGGTCGGCTTCGCCTGGAACTGGAATATCAATGACGGGCTGTGCGACGAGGTGAAGGTCGCGGAAGCGGCGACCCATACCGACAGCTTCACCCGCAATCCGCTCTACCGCGTGTTCAATTTCGGCGAACACATCCGCCGCCAGCCCAACACGGTCGAGGCGCAGGCCGAATTCCCGCTGATGGCCGAACTCGCGGCGGCCGGCATGACCGACTACATCGCGCTGCCGCTGTCGAGCGCCGGCTACCGCAACGCCATCACCATCGCGACCAAGCAGCCGGGCGGCTTCACCGAGGCCGCGATCAGCCGCTTCTCACACCTGCTCAGCCTGTTCGCGCTGCATGTCGAGCGCTACACCGCGGTGCGCATCTCCGACAACGCGCTCGGCGCCTATCTCGGCCGCAGCGCCTCCACCAAGGTGCTGTCGGGCTCGATCAAGCGCGGCGCCGGCGAATCGATCCGTGCGGTGATCTGGATCTCGGACCTGCGCGGCTTCACCGACCTGTCGGACCGCCTGTCCGGCTCGGACATGCTCACCCTGCTAAACGCCTATTTCGAGGCAATGGCCGGCGCGGTGCTGGCCCATGGCGGCGAAGTGCTGAAGTTCATCGGCGACGGCCTGCTCGCGGTGTTTCCGCTGCAGAGCGAGGACGAGGCGGCGGATGCCGCCCGTGCCGCGCTCGATGCCGCCGACCAGGCCCTCGCCGGGCTCGACGCGCTCAATGCCTGCACGCCGGCGGCGATCGCCAACACCGCCGACTGGGCGCCGCTGCGTGTCGGCATCGCGCTGCATGAGGGCGAGGTGTTCTTTGGCAACATCGGCTCGGCCGAGCGGCTCGACTTCACGGTGATCGGTCCCGCCGTCAACGAGGCGAGCCGGGTCGAGGCGCTGCAGAAGACGCTCCGCCGCAGCATCCTGATCACCGACGCGGTGGCGCGGCATCTCGACCGGCCGCTCGACGACCTCGGCCGACACACGCTGCGTGGCGTTGCGGCGCCGATCGCGGTCTACACCCCGAGCGACACCGCCGCACGCGATGCCGCCCTCCACCCGCAGCCACGCCGCGAGCCGAGCCCGGCTGCCTCCTGAGGCCACGATGACCGCTGCCCTTCCCGACCTGCCGTTGCCAGCCGGCGTTCGCACGCGCCAGGTGGACGGCATCAACGGCCTGTCGATGCATGTGCTGGAAGCCGGCCATCCCGGCCAGCCGCTGGTGGTTCTGCTGCACGGCTTTCCCGAGCTCGCCTACAGCTGGCGGGGGATCATGCCGGCCCTGGCGGAGGCAGGCTTCCATGTCCTCGCCCCGGACCAGCGCGGCTATGGCCGGACCACCGGCGCCGATAGCAGCTACGACGCCGATCTCCGCCAGTTCGGGCTGCTGAACCTGGTGCGCGACGTCGTCGGCCTCGTCGCCGCGTTCGGCGCACGATCAGTCTCGACACTGGTCGGGCATGACTACGGCTCCGTCGTCGCCGCCTGGAGCGCGGTGCTGCGGCCCGATCTGTTCCGCTCCGTGGTGTTGATGAGCGCACCGTTCGGCGGCCCGCCGCCGCTGCCGTTCGACACCCTGCGGCGCGGACCTCCGGTGCCGCCCCCCGACCTCGACGCCGCGCTCGCGGCGCTGAACCCGCCGCGCAAGCATTACCTGACCTATTATGCGACACGGCAGGCGAACGCCGACATGCTCCGCTGCCCGCAAGGCGTGCACGCCTTCCTGCGGGCCTACTATCACCACAAGAGCGCCGACTGGCCCGGCAACCAGCCCTACCGGCTCGCATCCCTCACCGCGGCCGAACTGTCGAAGCTGCCAACTTACTATGTCATGAACCACGACGAGGACATGGCAACCACGGCGGCCCGCGAGATGCCCTCGCCGGACGAGATCGCCGCCTGCACCTGGCTGCCCGAGCACGAGCTCGCCATCTATGCCGCCGAATATCAGCGCACCGGCTTCCAGGGCGGCCTGAACTGGTACCGCACCCGCTTCGTCCCCGCGATCAATAGCGAACTGCAGACGTTTTCCGGTCGCACCATCGACATCCCCTCGTGCTTCATTGCCGGCGCCAGCGACTGGGGCATCCACCAGCGGCCGCACGATTTCGAGCGCATGCAGCAGGAGGCATGCACCGACATGCGCGGCTGCCACCTGATCGACGGCGCCGGCCACTGGGTACAGCAGGAGCAATCCGCGGCGGTGGCACGGCTGCTGACGGATTTCTGCCGAGAGCAGGTGGCGGAACACGAGGCCAGATGACGAAGCCAGCGAACGGAGCGGAGACGACGACATGACGTCATCTGATGCACGCTGCCCCTCCACATTCAGCGTCATGCGCGGGCTTGACCCGCGCATCCAGCTTCTTTCTTTCACAAAGCTGGATCACCGGGTCTCGGCGCTGACGCGCCGGCCCGGTGATGACGGAGAATGGGGAGAAGCGCCCTGCCTCATCGGCATCAGCCGGTCGAGCGCCGCCTGACATACAGTACTTTCGATTCATTCCTGACCCAAAGGCTCACCCATGTCCCCGGTATCGCTTCTGCTCAACATTCTCTGGATCGTGATCGGCGGCTTCTGGATGGCGGTCGGCTGGGCGGTCGCCGCCGTGATCATGGCGATCACCATCATCGGCATCCCGTGGGCGCGCGCCGCCTTCAACATCGCGCTCTACACTCTGCTGCCGTTCGGCCAGCGCGCGGTGTCGCGCGCCGATCATTTCGGCCAGCATGACGTCGGCACCGGCCCGCTCGGCCTGATCGGTAACATCATCTGGTTCGTGCTCGCCGGCTGGTGGCTGGCGCTCGGCCATCTCGTCACCGCGCTGCTGCTCGCCATCACCATCATCGGCATCCCCTTCGCCTGGGCCCATCTCAAGCTCGCCGGCATCGCGCTGTGGCCGATCGGCAAGGTGATCGTGCCAGCGTGAGGCGCGCAATGCCACGTGGTCGAACGCGTACGTTGATCATGCAATGATTCCCCTCATGGTGAGGAGGCGCGCCAGCGCCGTCTCGAACCATGAGGCCGAGGCGCTGCGGGCTGTGGCCTCGTCCTTCGAGACGCCTGCTGCGCAGGCTCCTCAGGACGAGGAGAGAGCGCGTGGCCCGCAGCGCCATAAATTCCGCTTCGCGCAATGCATGGACGCGCGCTCCATCATCGTCGTGACCTGGCCAGCCGCACCGCATGCTGGCGGCGCGTGCCGGCTTCTGCATAATGCCTCCCGACACAGGGAGGCTCCATGGCATTCAAGGATTACGACGCGTACGACGGGCTCGGTCTCGCCGGGCTGGTGCGCAAGGGCGACGTCAGCGCGACGGAATTGCTGAATGAAGCGATCGCGCGCACCGAGCGGGTCGATCCGCAAATCAATGCCGTGGTGGTGCGTCATGACGATTATGCGCGGCGCCAGATCGAAGCCGGGCTGCCACAGGGGCCGTTCACCGGCGTGCCGTTCCTGCTGAAGGATCTGGAGCTGCTTGCCGGCACCCGCACCACCTTCGGCGCGCGGCTGCTCAAGGACAATGTCGCCGACCATGACGGCACCTTCGCCACGCGCTGCCGCGCCGCGGGCCTCACCATCTTCGGCAAGACCGCGACGCCGGAGTTCGGCCTGATGCCGACCACCGAGACCGCACTGTTCGGGCCGACACGCAATCCGTGGAATCTCGACCATTCGTCCGGCGGCTCGTCGGGCGGCGCCGCGGCCGCGGTGGCGGCGCGCATCCTGCCGGTGGCCCATGCCAGCGACGGCGGCGGTTCGATCCGCATTCCGGCATCCGCCTGCGGCGTGTTCGGCCTCAAGCCCACGCGCGCCCGCACCCCGCTCGGCCCCGACCGCGGCGAGGGCTGGGGCGGCTTCTCCTGCAACCACGTGGTCAGCATCAGCGTGCGCGACAGTGCGGCGATGCTGGACGCGCTGCATGGCGCGGAGCCGTCGAGCCCCTACACCGCGCCGGCGCCGGAGCGGCCCTATCTCGATGAGATCGCCCGTCCGCCCGGCCGGCTACGCATCGCCTTCAGCGCCACCTCGCCGGCCGGCGACGCGCTCGATCCGGAGGTGATGGCCGCGGTGCGCGAGGTCGCGACACTGCTGGAGAGCCTCGGCCACCATGTCGAGGAGCGCGGGCCGAAGCTGCCGCTCAATCCGGCGGAGGCGCTGCAGATCATCGTCGGCGCCAACACCGCGCTGACGGTGCGCCTCGCCGAGCAGCGGCTCGGGCGCCCGGTCACCGATCGCGAGTTCGAGCGGCTGACGCTCGCCAGCGCCGCCAACGCCGGGCATGCCTCCGCGGTGGACTATGTCGCCGCGCAGCAGGCCGCGTTCCAGATCTCGCGGGCGCTCGCGACCTTCTTCGAGGGTTGCGACGTGTACCTGACGCCGACGCTCGGCACCCCGCCGCTGCGCATCGGCGTGCTCGACACCATGGCGGCGGACCTCTCCGGCATCTCGCCCGCGCTGCGCGGCTACATGCCGGCGACCGCGATGTTCAACATGTCGGGGCAGCCAGCGATGTCGGTGCCGCTGGCATGGAGCGCGTCCGGCCTGCCGCTCGGCATGATGTTCGCAGGCCGCTTCGGCGACGAGGCGACGCTGTTCCGTCTCGCCGCCCAGCTCGAACAGGCGCGGCCGTGGAAGGGACGGCGTCCGCCGGTGTGTGCGTAGGGCGCCATGTCATGCGAGCAGCGGTTGATACTGAAAGATGAGACCGCAGACCATGTGATCCGACGCTCTTCAGGGATCACTCCCCTTGCGCCTCAGTATCTGACTTGAAGCCAACGCTGGCTTTTTGTCGTCGCCGGCGTGTCCCGGCGACGGCAAACTTTAAGATCGGTGGCTGCAGTATCGATCACGCGCTGTGCGCGAGCGCCAGCGAACCTCGAAGAGTGACGGACCATGGGCCCGCGCGCTTACGCCAGTGGGCGCTTGACGCCGCCGCCAAGCGGACGGCGCACCACCTTGCGCTCGACCACGACGGCACGCTGGCCGCCACGCTCGGTCGGGATCGAGCGGATGCTCTGCGGAGCGCTCGGCCGCGCCTTGATCACCTGCGGCCGCACCTTGGCCGGATCGAGGCCCATCAGCGCCGAGGCGATGTCGATCTGGCCTTCCAGATCGTCGGTAATGCCCTGGGCGGCAAAGATCGCCTCGTCCAGGGTCGGGGGATCGTGCCGGACCCGGCGCGTTCCGTATTTCGTCTTCCAGTCTTCGCTCATCTCTCGGCTTGCTGCGTTAAGCCCGGCGCGGGACCTCCCCGCAGCCGGCGGCCGATGCCGCCGGACAACCGTCAGCTTACCTTTTACCCGAAATGATTCAAATGTATGACCCCGCCCGCGGCATGGCCAGGAAGCAAAAAGCGCAAGGGAATGGCGACCTTAAGCCGCCGAAAAGCGCCCGCTCCCCCGTTGCCCCTCTCCCGCCAATCGGCTAAAGGAGGGCGAAAGCACCCGTAGCTCAGCTGGATAGAGCGTTGCCCTCCGAAGGCAAAGGTCACACGTTCGAATCGTGTCGGGTGCGCCAGCTCTAAGACGCTTATTTCATTGGCGTTTGGGTCGGCGCTGTCGCTCCCGGATTTTCCAAAGAACCCGATCCGTCACAGCCCTGTCACAGCTGGACGGAAAACTATGCCAACGATCCGAAAACGAGGCGGCAAATGGCAAGCCCAAGTGCGCCGAGCGGGTTACCCCGCATTGTCGAAATCATTCTCCACGCGAGCTGACGCCGTTGCTTGGGCGCGGGAGAAGGAACGATCAATCGATCGCGCCGAGTTACCCTTTGACATCAAAGAACTGAAACGGGTGACGGTCAGTGATCTGCTCAAGCGATACGAGCAGGAGATTACGCCAAAGAAACGAGGCGCGATCTTCGAGCGTTCGCGGATTCGCCAAATGCTCGCACACCCAATGTCTCGAACAAGCCTGCACCACCTGTCCGCCGCCACTATCGTTCGGTTTCGCGATGATCGCCTGAGGAAGGTCGAACCTCCGTCAGTGCGCCGCGAGTTGGTCATCCTTCGTCACGTCTTTGAGATTGCCATACGAGAATGGGCCGTACCGATCCGCGAAAACCCATTTAAGCGAGTGAAATTGCCTCATGACGCCCGCCCACGGGAACAACGCTTGGTCGGCGAAGACGAAGAACAACTGCACGCCGCACTGGATGAGCGTTCAGCTTGGTACCTGCGCCCCATTTTAGTCTTACTGATCGAAACTGGGATGCGCCGCGGCGAACTCCTTTCGATTCGTTGGCAAGATATAGATTTTGATAGCTGTACCGTTCGAATTGCGAAAACTAAGAACGGCCATCCGCGCCGAGTACCGCTAACGCCAGAGGCCGTAAATACCTTCAAATCTCTGCCGAAAAGTGGTGAAAAGGTCTTCAACGTAACCGCGAATGCGGTGAGGCTCGCGTGGGAGCGTCTTAGACTAAGAGCATCTTTGAAACATCTACGGCTACACGACCTTCGCCATGAAGCTATTTCACGATTCTTCGAGGCGGGGCTAACCGTTCCTGAGGTTGCGTTGATCAGTGGTCATCGCGATCCTCGAATGCTGACGCGTTACACTCATCTCCATCCCGAGGTAATTGCTCGTAAGCTGGGCCAGATCAGAGGCCAGCCATCGGACCTTGGCAATGAGAGAAGCCAATCCCATAAGCGCTCTTTAGTTAAAGCGAGCGATCCGCCCCGGTAGAAGCTATACACGCCCTCGTTCGTAATGTTCTGTGGCGACAATCCCCTGCCAAGCCCAGTCCAAAAGGGCGGATAAGCAGGCAGCGTCGTATGGATAATTAGTCTTGAGAACTCGTGCATACGCGAGCATCAGGGCACCGCTCGATACTCAATCACAGTCCTACCGCTCGGATCTGTCTTGCCCGGCCGGCGCAAGTAGATGCGCCCACAAGAATTCCATTCAGCCGAATTGCGCTCGCAATAGTTGACGATCAACATCGATTGATAGGGTTGCGCCAACAGCAGTTTTATAATCTCCCCCCAAGAACCGTCCGATAAATTCCATCCTCCACCATCAATCATCAAAAGTGTTGGACTAGTCCTCGCTCGCTCTCGCGCTAGCGCCGCCGCAAATTCGACAATAATCCGGAATGATTCGCTGCGTGACAAGGACAGATAGGTTTGTTCGAAGCCAGCAGCTGTTCGAGTCACGAGAAGCTCGCAGTCTGCGGGATCGCTTTCGTCCGAATCCGGGTCTTGGGCTCGGTCGGCGAAACGGATGGCACTCAAGTAGCCAGAGCCGTTGCGGATAATCTCGGTAGCCAAGCCTCTGATTACGCTGATATCGACGCCTAGTTCGCCTGCGATCCGGAGTAGATCGTCAGGCAATTCGCGAGCCTTGACAGCTTCTTCTCGCACATGAACGACTTGAAAATCACGCGGCGCCAGATGAAAGGTGACATCGTCTATCCGATAATCTCGACCGTTGGCGTTGCTTGAATACTCAAACCTATGAGGAATTGGCGAGGAGTACCGGACGTCCAGTCTAATCTCCTCCCCCTTCCAGCGTTCCGCCTGCCGCCCACCCGCTGCTTCACAAATCCACTCAAATAACGACGTCTTTCCCACCGCTTCATTGCCGTCAATTATCGTAATCTTAGACAGCTCGAAACTAGAACGAGTTTCAAAACGTGGGCTCCGAGAGATTGTGATCGTTTGGATCCATCCCACGCCTGGCTGGGACATTCCTGTGCGCAGTCGCTGGGCTTCCTGTTCTCGAGCTCGCTTCCAATCCTTAAGCGTCTCGACCTGATAGCCTCGCCCGCCATTTGTATCAATTTCTCGCCCGTGATTTGCGCAGCACCAAATACCGTTCTCTACGCTGGCCAGTTCTTCGTCCGATAGTCCACCTCTACCTCGCGGGCCATTTAGAGCGGCACTGTTTATGTGAGCCGCCGTTCCTACGTTTGCAGTCTCGCCGCTCGAATCACCTGGACCTACCGTGATAACTGGGCATCCCGGGACAGAACAACGCCACGCCACTCTTTCAGCCAGTATCCTTCGCGTGGCAGCGCTGAATTCAACATCGCCCCTTCCTGCCATAACAGTCTCCACTATCGATCAGCGCATTATCCATTTGGCTCGGGTTCAACGCCGCCAGCAAGGCCAAGCTGACGGAGATGGAAACACTAGCCAAAACACATCCAACATGCGTAACTTCTGCCCGTACTATATTAGGCCAATAGATTCGAGCGCCAAATCTTCATCGGGGCGCACCGCAAACAATAAATGGCACTTAACTCCCCTGAGTAAATGTCCGTCGACGTTAGCTCCTAGGATTCTCATGTCTAATTCCTACTTGATTGAAGTTGCTGTCCCCGAAGGAACAAGCAACACAGAACGGGGCCGCGTTCTCGAACGGTTTGCACGTCGATTCCTCGAAACCCAGAACTACAAAATAACCGAAGAGCTTCGCGTCACCGCGTCGGAGATCGACCTGCTAGGATGCGATAAAACGACAGGTGAGCGCATATTTGTTGAGTGTAAGGCCCATCGCGCTGCCATTTCGAGCGAAGTTCTTCAAAAACTGCTTGGAAACATTACATTCAAGAATTATTCGGCGGGCTGGCTTATATCCACCTTTGCCCTTGGAAAGGATGCCAAAGGCTTTGAAGATGAATGGAATCAAAGACCACCAGAGGAGCGTCGCAAGCTTCGCATCTACCCTCCCGAAAAATTGGTGGAAAGGCTCGTCGCAGCTCGCATCATAGTGGACGTCGATTCCCTTGTCATCGACCGCAGCCGCTTTCGAACCGGAAGTGAAGCATACCTACTAATAACTCAAACCTCCGAGTTCTGGGCACTCCCAGTCCTTGCGGAAGGTACAGGTATTCAAATCGCCGCTCTCTTGTTCGACGCAAGCAATGGCAACGCGATTACTGACTCCGCCACGTTAGATTGGATCGACCGAACCGATCGCAGCTTACAGCTTCCATGGATATCCGATTCAGCCAATCCGACCGCAATAGCTACTGCTACATCTCGTCTCGCGTTGGAGCTAGAAAGCATCGTAGGCGTGCCAGTTGCAGATCATTGGGCGGACTATCGGCCAGCTCGACCGGAAGATTTTGTTGGCAGAGAAACAGTTCAGAATACCATCTTTGGATTCCTTGATAGCGTTCGCACAAAAGCCACCGAGACCAGACTCGTCGCAATCAAAGCGCCATCTGGCTGGGGAAAGAGTTCTAGCGTCCTAAAGATCGCCTCGCGGGCCACCAACGTGAGAAATCGAGGCAAGTACTTTATCTTTACGGTGGATTCCCGCGCGGCAACAACTCGAAGGTTTCCAGAACTTGCCGTTGCAAGCGCTATCCGCGAAGCTGGGCGGAAAGATTTTATCTCTCTTTCAGACTCCATCGATTTCGGCGGCGCCACGAGTTTTTTCTCTACATCGAAGATGAAGACTATCGGGGAAACTCTAAAACAAGAAGAAAAAGTCATTTGCGTCTTCTTTGATCAGTTCGAAGAGCTGCTGTACAAGGCTGATTTGGTCGAAGTGTTCGAAGAGATGCGACGAATCTGTGCGGCCGTCGAAGAGTCTCAAATCAACATCGTCATTGGGTTTTCATGGAAAACAGACGGAGTGATCCCTACAGAGCATAATGCCTATCACATGTGGCATACGCTAGCGGATCGGCGCTTCGAGATCGAATTAGCTCCGTTTACTGAAAACGAGGTCGTCCTAGCAATCAACCGCTTTTCGAAAGAACTCGACAAGCCCGTCATCCCGCAGCTTAGACGCGTCTTGCAGGACCACTGCCAAGGCTTTCCTTGGCTACTTAAAAAACTTTGTGTTCACATACTGGACCTCTCGAAGAGCGGAATTGACCAAACCGATATTCTCAATCGTTCAATCAATATTCAAAATCTATTCAAGAAGGATTTGGAGAATTTGTCGTCGGCAGAGACCGCATGCATAAAGCAGATAGCGACAGAATCACCGGCTGAATTTTTCAAAGTCGTTCAAAATTTTGGAGAAGAAATAGTTTCGAGACTTGTAGACAAGCGTTTGGTGATTCGCAGCGGAACGCGTTTAACTATCTATTGGGACATCTTCCGTGACTACATTCTAACGGAGAAAATCCCCTACATCCCGGTCACCTATGTGCCTCAAGCAAATTTTAGTAGGTACGTAAAAGCGCTTGCATACATGGTCGGCAAGAATGAGTTATCTTACCACGATCTCGCCACTCAGATGAATTTGGGGATGGGCGCAGCGGATAATTTAGTTCGCGACCTTGTAAACCTTGGGCATGTGGACGCTAACCGGAAGGAGCACCGAATTGAGCCAACTTTCAAGGATGAGGCTCGCGCTATTGAGATAGCGCACTCGTTTTGGCGCTCACATGAGGTAGTCCGTCGGCTACTCGCAACAAGACCAAGCGGAGGTGCCTTCCGAGAGACTGAGTTTGTGGCTGTATATCGAGCTGCGAACAAGCGCAGTGCGTTGGGCGACAATGCAATTAAAGCCTATGCTATGAGAATGCTTCGGTGGCTGATTGGGATCGATCTCGTACGTCAAGACGGAAACAATCTCATTTTGCGCGACGCTCCTGCGCTTTCTTCAATTCAGTCGCTCGAAGCAATAGTGGTCCAGCGCTCACAAATGTCGGAATTCTTTTTGGGAGAAGCACCGCCCTCTCGTGTTTTAGCGGCCTATCGAGAGCTATCTACAGGAGCGCAGGCGTTAACCCGAATGGAGATAGAGAAGCGACACGGGCGCAATACTTGTTACGCACTTATCAAGCTCGGATTGATGGACCAAGACGGCTCAATTCTCGGAACGACCACGCCAGAGGTGGAAGTAGTTATTGCCACGAGAGCTCGAAGTAAGGAAACAGTCGCTTTCGTTTGCGACATGCTCGCCGAGAATCCACTTCTTTTAGGGGCAGAGATCGGCAGACGGTTGGCAAAGGAATTCCGAACCGAATGGTCCGATGGGTCACATCGCCGACATGGTGGCGCGTTGCGAAAGTGGGCCAAGTGGGTAAATTCGGTTACTGGGACAGCAAACCCGACGCTGCTCTCCCGATGAGAATCGAGCCCGACGGCTTGGTTCTATAGAAAGTCGAATGAGCGCTGTAGCCAAGCGACGGTATTCGGTTTTTCTCCCGCAATTCTTGGACGGACTGCAAGAACGAGAAAGAAATTTGATTGGTATGACGCTTGAGACCGTTTCGGATCGGCTCTTATGCTTGCCCTTGCAAGAAAGCAGGGGCTGTAGCGCGATGACACCTTCGCCAATGTGATTGTAGTGGCGCAGCCTCAGGCGATTGGAGACTGAAACGGCTTTGCCTGGGCCTCATCGTGACGATCAAGGGTGGTATCCCAGCCAACTGCCATCGATTGAAGCAAAAAGGACAATTACGTCCACTATAAGAGAATTGCTGCCCCGTCCCATGTGTGTCAAATGGGCAACACTCGCCGCATTAGAGACCGCCACCGCCCATTCAGCAGGGCGAAACGCTCCAGCAGCCATATTCACTACCACTTCTATCAGTTCTGGCCGCAGGAATGGGATCAGGAGCGATCCCCGCATCTTGCGTAATCACCCGATTCTGACAGCGCTTTTCACTGACAAGCCATAGAGATCAGCTACCGCTACGCTGGCTTAAAGGTGCGCACCGACGCGTATGCCGCATAGCAAAGTACCCTTCGTGGCTCCTCAACCAAACAAGATCGCGGTGGTCAAAGAGGATGCCCGCATTGTGAAGACAAAGCGTCTCATCGCCCCCATTTGACTAGCGACCCAAGCACACCGCAACGACGCATCGGCACCTCGCCTGCGTCGCTGTTTCGGTGGGTATTCCTTGCGTCTACCAATGACCACAGCCGTCTACTGGCCTTCCAGGCCACATCGCCAACCTCGAACAACTGCTCAATTCCAATTCAAAAGGAGACTAATCGCGTGAACCACGCCCCCTCGGCGAACCGGATTCATTATCGCGAACGATCAACCGACCATGCCTGCAAGAAAGGACATGTCCTATCCGTAAGGGTCGATGAAAAGATGTTAGAGAAGCTCACCCAACTCAGGAAGCTCTTGGCTACGCGGATCGGCGTTCGCGAAACCACGATGTCAGCGGCGCTTGCCTATTGCATCACCACGGCTAATGCCACCTGACGCTGTAGAATCCCCCTCAAAGCCCAAGTCTCTTATTGTGGGTTGAGGGGGTTTTATCCCACATAGTCCGTCCCTGGACTGCCCCTCAATGCTCTGACCTCTTACTTACACGCAGAGGGTTTTTACCCCATCCCATCCACATCCCCGGCCCACCTCTGCTCGCGATTGCGGGCGAGAGCGTTGGTCTATGCTCACTTGAAACATCAATGAACACAGAACTACGCAGCTCTTATGATGCTGCCATCCAAGACCAAGCTCAGCGCCGCAACCAGACCGTTACGCCATTCAGCCAGACCGTCTCAGATTCCGTGTTCTCGGCTGGTATCCTAGCAATGCGAGACCGCGAAGCCGGCGTCGCCCAGTACAGGATAGTCCCAGCCCCGACCGGAAGCGGCAAAAGCAGCTGCGCCCAAGCATTCATCAAGGCTCTTACCGACACCATGCCCGATGGCTCAGTTCTCTACCTCGTTGAAACTCGTCGCCACGCCGATGACGTCTACCGGGAAATGTCTGCTCTCATTGGAGCAAGTCGAGTAGCCGTATGGACTGTTGCTCACGACATAGAAACTTCGCCAGAAACGGCTATTCAGGAATACGGCTTCAACCCGTCCCAACACTTTTCTGTCGATGAGCTATGCAATTATCCCGTTCTAATTGCCACGCCGGGATTCTACGTTGGTCCTCGCGCAGCCAAGGCAACGCTGTATCGAGGCCAACCCAGACAACTTACATTCTTCGACGAACGGCCTGACGCAGTCAGCATCTTCGATGTCGATACAGGCCTGATCAAAGTCGTTCGAGATCGAATAGCACAGCAACATACATCGGCATCTGATGTCGTAAAGCGACTGACTGAGTTACACGACTATCTTGAAGCTATTTGGCAGTCAGCATCAGATAAATCAGCTTTTGATGTCCTGCCACCTAGTCGAACCTTGGACATCGGCTGGTTCGCTACGTCGAACGCAACAAAATATCTTTTGTCACCGAATGAACAGACGAAAAATGTATTCGGGTTCGCTCGCGCCTTGGCAAACGGCTTCGCGTTTCTTGGTCGTTACGACGCAATAGGAAACGGTGCGCGGTTCATCGGTTACGAAATGAAGGTGCCGCCGACCCCCGGCATGATCATCCTGGACGCTACGGCCGATATTGATGGGTTATCGCTCATTGCCAAGAATCGGAATGTCGTTCCTGTTCCTCAAATCGACTTTGGTAATCTCACCATAACTCATATCGACCCTACACCGCTCCGATTAGGCAGAAAGAAGCACCGCAAGCTGGCTGACGTCATTACAAAGTCTACATGGGCACAGCCTTATGCAGATTGGATATCGGAAACGGTGAAGCTTCACACGCAACCGGGCGAACAGGTCTTAGTGGTTGTTCACAAGGGCCTGCTCGATCACGAATACCTTCCGACCAATTGCGACTTCGATACTCCTTATGATTTGGAAGGTCGCAATGTCTGCTTTGTCCATTGGGGCAAAGGTATCGGCTCCAACCGTTGGAAAGATGCTGAGGCCGTATTTCTGTTTGGAGAATTTCACAAACCGAAGCGGATTACCGTCGCCGCCGGTCTCGGTTGGGGCGAGGAGCCAGCTACACGAGCTGCATTGCAGCCTTACCAAGCATGGAATCGGAAAGATGGGCCATTCGTCGCCCTGAGAGATGGCGACCTCTGCCGATGGATGAAGCAGATGGCGATGCGGGGCAATGCCCGAAACATTGATAGCAACGGCACCTGTGGCATCCAGCGCCTTTACGTCACAGGTGAGTTGGATCGGCTGGTGTGTCACTCGGAATGCATGTTTCCGGGTGCCAAGCTCGTCTTGGATGATCCTCAAGCGAGATTCCAGCACGGGGGAATGGAAGCAATGATCGCCCTGTTGCTATCGACCGAAAAGGATTCTCTCAGCACCGCGGAAGTGAAGAGACTTACGGGTGTTGACTTGCAAAAGAACCGCAACAGAGACCTACCAAGATCGGAAGTGCAAGCAGCGATGCGCCATGGGCGTTGGGACTACGTCACGGGGGCAGGCAGGGGCAAAATGGGCGGCTTCATCCGGCTCTTGCCGGAACTATCGGAGGAAGATCGAGGGGCCGTCTCCTTGTTGAACAATGTCCTGCCGAGTTTCGAGGTCGCGGAGGGCTGACCCTAAATTTCCAGAAAAAGTTCGAGAGGCCAGCGTCTGGACGGCGCTGGCGCTTTCCCCCACGTGGGGCTGGCACAGTTCTGTCACAGCCGAGTGTGACAAGCTCAACATCACCGGGCTAGCCGAACCGATAAACCCGTTGCGCGGCCTATGTCGTATGATATTGTGAGAGCGTGTAACGGATTGGTTCTCAAAGAGAAAACGGAAGACGAACCGATTGTGCGACCAGCGCTAACCTGATGCACCCGTAGCTCAGCTGGATAGAGCGTTGCCCTCCGAAGGCAAAGGTCACACGTTCGAATCGTGTCGGGTGCGCCAATTTCTCTTATTCTGCAGCGCGATGCGCGTGCCTAGATCGAAACCGCAGCACTGTCTGTTTCATGCGAGTAAGCATTCTGATGAAGATTGTCGCCGCCCGTGGGTAGGGTTGGCAACGATCGATGTTGATCGCAGGTTCGATGGTTTTGGCTGACGGACGGGAAACCGGCCAATTGCCGCACCATCGCCCAAGCGGACTTATCGGCCATCAAGTTTGCGAAAACGCCCAGTAGATGTCGAGATTCGGCTGGCCCTATTTCATTTGCGGCGAGCCGAAGTCACAGGCACAGGCGGACACGGCGTCGATCTTCGCCCGCATTTAACCTTTGCCGCAGGCCTCGTGCCCCATCCCGCGACTAAAGTCGGCGCGACGACTGTAACCTTTCCAAAGCCCGGTCGAACCATTTTGTCGATGCCGCGCAATCCGTCGGGCCGATGCGGCGATCGAGGGTACTAAAGGGTTACCGCTAGGATGAGTTTCTTCCGCTACATCGCATTTGCCGTCACGGCAGCGAGCGCCGCGGCAATGTTCTATGTTGGGCTGTATCAGAGCCGTCTAGTGGGCCGCCTTATTTGCCCGTTCCTCGGCCGGCAGTGTGAAGGCGTCGCTGACGCACCGTTCGCGCGGCCATTCGGCATTCCGGACGGCTACATCGGAGCGGCTCTGTATATCGTGATCATCGGGCTGCTGTTGGCGCCACCCGTCCGCTGGGTTTGGATCGCACTGCTAATTTTGGCTGAGGCCGCGACCGCGGCGAACGTGCTTGGAATCCGCGACATGATGAATTTCGGCGGCTACTGCTTCTACTGTCTGACCACCGCGGCGCTGTCTCCGGTGCTGCTCTACTCGGTCTGGAAGCTCGGTTGATGTCTGAGGATCCGGCTATGGAAGCGAAAATCGCCCCTGCATTGCCGCACAGTCTAGCTCCGGAGGAAGGCCCTCCCCGTCGGCGGGCGGATTCGGACTACGTCTTCCACGAACTCACCCGCAGCATCTGCCCGTCCTGCAAGACGGTGATCGACGCCAAGATCCTGCTCCGCGACAACAAGGTCTACATGAGCAAGCGGTGTCCGCACTGCGGTCCGTTCATGGCGCTCGTCTACGAAGACGCGCAGGCCTACGCGTCTTTCGCCCGCTTCAACAAGCCCGGCACGATTCCGCTGGCGTACGGTTCGGAGCATGACAAGGGCTGCCCGCACGATTGTGGGCTCTGCCCCGACCACGAACAGCACGCCTGCCTCGGCATCATCGAGATCAACAGCGTGTGCGACATGGACTGCCCGCTCTGCTTTGCGGACGCCGCGCCCGGCTTCAGCCTGACCTTGGAGGAAGTCGAGCTGGTGCTGGACGACTACGTCCGAACGGAAGGCCAGCCGGAGGTCATCCAGTTCTCTGGCGGCGAGCCCACGATGCATCCGCGGATCATCGACTTCATCCGCGCTGCGTACGCCCGCGACATCCGCTTCGTCATGCTGAACACCAACGGCAGGCGCATCGCCCGCGACGACACGTTTCTGGCGGAACTCGAAAGGGTGCGCCCCTCGTTCTACTTTCAGTTCGACGGCTTCGAGCGCGAGACCTACCGCGCGATCCGCGGAGAGCCCGACATCCTCGAGGAAAAGCTGCGCGCTCTCGATCGGCTGGCCCAGATCGGGCTCGACGTCACCATCGTCCCCGCGATCGAGCGCGGCATCAACGAACACGAAATCGGGCGGATCGTGGACTTCGCGATCGAGCATCCGGCGATCCGCGGCATCACTTTCCAGCCCGCCTTCCATGCGGGACGGCACTCCGCTCACGACCCGATGCAACGCATGACAATCCCGGAGATCGTCCGGCTGATCGAGGCGCAGACCGGCGGCAAGTTCGTCGCCTCCGATTTCGTGCCGGTACCGTGCTGCTTCCCCACCTGCAATTCGGTGACCTACGCCTTCGTCGAAGACGGCAAGGTGACCCCTTTGCCGCGCATCGTCGATGTCGGCGACTACCTCGACTACATCACGAACCGCATCGTGCCGGATTTCAGCCGCGAGGTGAGGACGGCCCTGGAAGGGCTCTGGTCCTCATCGACCGTTGCCGGCTCCGAATCTTCCGAGCGGCGGGTCGCGATTTCGTGCCAGACCTGCGACCTTCCGGATGGCCTAGCGATCAACAGCATCGCCAAGAACATGATCATGATCATGCTCCAAGACTTTATGGACCCATGGACGTTCAACCAGAAGAACCTGATGAAGTGCTGCAAGGAGTTCCTGTTGCCGGGCGGCAAGCAGATTCCGTTCTGCGCGTTCAACTCGGTCGGCTACCGCGAGCAGGCGCGCGCGCAACTCAACGCCATGGAGCCGGAGCGCCGGCGCGCACGGAAGGAGGGCCGGCCCTTTGAGCCGAAGCCCATCGTCTTCGATTTCGGCGACAAGCACCCCCGATGAGCCGCCCCGAATCCGCGCCGGAGACCCTCAAGCAATGCTGCGCCGCGGCCTACGACCACGACGCCGTCCGGATGCTGGTCGGCGACGCGCTGCACCCAGGCGGCGCCCGAGTCACCGAGCGTCTGGGACGGATCCTGAATCTGGGACCGGATGCGCGCGTCCTCGACGTCGCGTCCGGGCGCGGAGACGGCGCTCTGGTGATCGCCGCCCGCTTCGGTTGCGAGGTCGTCGGTCTCGACCTCGGACGGCGGAACGTGAAAGCGGCGACAAAACAAGCCAGAGAACGGGGGCTCACCGACAGGAGCGCGTTCTACTGCGGCGACGCCGAGAGTTTGCCATTCGGCGACGAGACGTTCGACGCGGTCATCTGCGAGTGCGCGCTGTGCACGTTCCCGGACAAGCCGACGGCGGTAGCGGAGTTCGCGCGAGTGCTAAAGCCCGGCGGACGGGTCGGCATCAGTGACCTCACGCGGAGCGGCCCTCTGCCCCGCGAGCTCGAAGGTGTCGCCGCCTGGATCGCGTGCGTTGCGGACGCACGGCCAGTCGACGAATATCGTGCGCTGCTCGCCGGCGCCGGCCTGGCTGTCGGCGAGACAGAGGCGCACGACGGCGCCCTCGTCGATTTCGTGGCGGCCATCCGGTCGCGGCTGTTCGCTACGGAGATCATGATCGGGCTGAAGAAACTCGAATTGCCCGGCACCGACCTCGCGACGGTCAAGGACATAGTTCGCCATGCGCTCGCTGCGGCGAAGTCCGGCATGCTCGGCTATGCGATCATCACGGCCGCAAAGGACGCCGTTCCGCGCGCCGGCGATCTCAACGCACGACCTTGACGCCCTTCCAGAAAGCGACTTTGCCCGCGATGTTGGCGGCCGCCGGCCTGGGATCCGGATAGTACCAGGCGGCGTCGGGGTTCACGCTGCCGTCCACGTCGATCGTATAGTAGTGGGCAGTGCCCTTCCAAGCGCACGTGGTGACGGTGTCGCTCTTCTGGAAATATTGCTTGGATAGCGAATCCGGAGGGAAGTAGTGGTTTCCCTCCAGCAATTCGGTTTGCTCCGCTTCAGCGATCACTTTGTCGTTCCAGATGGCTTTCGGCACGAATCCTCTCCTTGCTCCCGAGCTGTGCCGGCGATGAATCCACCGGGGCCGCCGCTCTTTCCTGGACTGTTCGCTGGGCGTGACGATTTGGTTACGTAGATTTGCGTCGAAGCGGTCCTGCCCCGGGTTATCCAAGCATCTCGATCAGCGGGAGATAACCGCGGTCGGCGAGGCGCTGCGCGGCGACGCCCACGTAGGCCTGATCGAGCTCGATGCCGAGGCCTTCGACGAGCCGGTTCATGTAGTTGAAGAGCGCCACGGTGGCGACGAGGTGGTAGTACGCTTGGCCGTCCCACCCCGCGATGAAGACGGCATCGATGTCGGACTTGGTCAAGCCGTCGGCGCGTTCGGTCAATTTTGCGGCGAGCTCCAGCACTGGCCGCATCTTCGCAGGTACGTCGGCCTTGGGATCACCGGCAAGTAGCGCAGCAATCGCCCCTTGCGGAATGCCCAGACGCTCGGCGGTCGCCGTGTGCACACCCTGACAGTACCGGCAACCGTTCAGTCCGGACACGTAGGCGGCGATGAGTTCCCGTTCGGCCTCARTGAACGGCGACGGGCCCCGCAGCAGCACTTCGTGGAATTTGAGCAATGGCCGGTTCGTCTCCGGAAACATCCTGAAGACATCCAGCAGCGTGGCCTTCTCGGGCAAGGTCGGAAGGTGAGCCATCTGCGCTCCTCGGCGATCCAATAGCTAATTTCTGATGTCGGAGCGCGGGGCCATCCACTCCAACATCCGACGGCCGAATAGGCCGCCGAGACCGACGAACATGGCCGCCGTTCCGATGTTGAACATGATGATCATCAGGGTCGCGTCGGCGGAATGAAAGAGCGAGAGGGCCGTTGCGGTTATCGCGGCGACCGACAGGCTCCCCATGAACGTCACGGCCGTCGGGCGCAGCGGCGCCGCGTAGCGCAGCATGACCAGCATCGCGAGCGACAACGGCAGGCTCGTCAGAACCAAGGTCGCGAGGCAACGTGTCGCTTCGCCGACACTGACACCGTTCGGCCCTATCGATATCCATTGCGTGAGACACTGATAGCCGATGTTCGACAGCCAGATCGCCACGGCCGGCGCGGGAAGGAGCAGCCACAACCGCGAGCGGTCCGGCAGGCTGACCAAGAATGCAGCAATGGCGGCGAGCACGCCCGTCAAGGCCGCCCCGGCCACGCCGCCGGCGAAAGCCGGATCGTGCAGCCGCTGCGGGAGATCTGGCCGGATCCCCTGGCTGACCGCAAGAAGCGTCACGACCACCGCCGCGAGGAGAAGCCAGCCAGTCGCCCGTATCGCCGGCGGCTTCAACCGCCGCACCGGCTTCATATTGGCGGCCAGAGATTCGATGAGATCAGGTGTGGCAATCATGACTCGCTCCGATCGCCCAGTATCTTCCGCAGGCTCTTTACCGCCCTATGAACGTTGACCTTGAGCGAGGCGATCGACATCCCGCTCGCCGTCGAGGCCTCCTTCAGCGACATTTCGTTGAGCTTGAGAAGTTGTACTGCCTTGCGCTGCATGGGGGGAAGCTCGTTGATCGCCTTTTCGAGTTCGTGTCTGTCTGGTCTCTCTTCAAGGTTCGCTTGAGGCTCGGAAAAGGTTTCATGCTCCGGCATCAGGGGCGTTTCCCGGCCTCGCCTGCGCCCTTGCCGCCGCAGCCGGTCGATGAACCGCCGGTTCGCGATCGTCACCAGCCACGGACCGAAAGGCCTGGTAGGATCGAACGTATGCCGGATCGCGTGGACGGTTAGCAGGATGTCCTGCACCGCGTCCTCGACGTCGCTCGGATCTCGATGCCGGCGCGCCGCCAGCGAACGCAGGTAGGGCGTGATTTCGCGAAGGAGGCGCTGATAGGCCGACCTGTCGCCGTCCTGGGCATGGGCCATCAGGATTGCCCAGTCGGTATCGCGGATCGTGGGCTCGGGGCCGGCCGGCGCCGCGTCGGCGTCACTGCCGACGAGCCTGAGCTGCGGGGGCCGGCCATTGCGTTCGATCATGGGCGGCCTCCATCCGGCGCTCGGGATCGACTGAGCGAGGCCGCGAGCTGGTCGAGCGAAAGCCGTCCGGGACCGAGCGCCATGATGGCGAGGGCGAGCCCAGCCCAGGGCAGATGGAAGTTGGCCCACCCCTCCGGGACGACGAGTTGGATAACCGCCGTCATCACCAGAAGCGCGAGCGCGCTGAATCGCGTCGCGAGGCCGACGACCAGTAGCAGCGGCAGCACGATCTCCGCAATGCCGTCGAGATACGCGAAAAGTCCCGGCACCGGGAAGTCGTAGGCATGCCCGAAAAGGTGAAGCTTGAACTCGTCCTCGAAGAGGTACGACGCCGCCGGCGATAGGGACAGGAAACCGTCCCACTTCGTCAATCCGGATTTGAGGAACGGCACGGCTAGAGCGACGCGCAGCAACGGCGGCGCTAAGACGCCGGCGCCCCGCGCGAGGCGTTCCGTCGCGCCACGCACGACCTCGTCGAGGGTAGAGATGGTCGCAGACGAACTCATGGCCTCAGCGGCTCCCTTGCGGTCCCGAAGCCGATCACCGCGCCGACCTGGATCAGATCCGTCAAGTTCGCCGCCAGATCAAAGCCCGGGCTGCTGACCAGGGCTTCCTCGAGCGCGGTCAGCACCGATCTTCCGGACGCGAGAGCGCGGATGAAATCCGCCGAACCAGGCGGAATCGATCGGACCTCGACCTCGGCCTCCGGCCTGACGACGAGGGCATCTTCGCCGCCCGCGGCGAGGTCCACTTGGGCGGGCGCGCCGTCCTCGACGTTCATCCGCCAGATCGTTAGTGCCGGAAAGCGCGAGCTCACGATCCGGACGGACGGATGCAGCGTAAGACTCACATCCGGCAACAAGTCCGGATCGATCTCCGAGAACGCTGCAGGGCCGATCGGCGCGGCCTCGGCCGAATGGTAGGCCTCGATCCATGCCCGCTCGATGCGCGCCACGTCAGCCAGATACGGCAACACCAAAGCGGGTTCGAACCGGTCGATGAAATCGGGTAGGCCCGCGCCATAGTCGAAGAGCATCGGCGACCGGGGCAAAGCGCCGACGACGAAGGCGCGGGCCAAGGCGTGGAAGAATTCCGATCCGACGATGCGATGCACGGCGGGATAGGCATCCTTCAGTGTCTGCGTCAGGCCCACCATCACGTTGTTGCGATAGACGGCGAAACGCGTCGAGCTCGGTTTCCCGTCCGGTCCGACCAGACCTGGCGGCGCCGGAATCGCCGGATCGAGCAACGCGGCCGCGAAGCCGCGCTGCAGTTCAGCAAGCGACTGCATGGCGCCGTTTCTCCGGAGCGTTCGCGGACATGATCTGCTCGGCCCGTTTCGCTTCCGCGGCGAGCGTCGACCAGGCCGGCACTTGGGCATCCCACTCGATCAGCGTCGGAACCGGACCGACGAGCCGCACCGCGAGCTCGTAGAGATACCAGACGGCATCCTCGACGGGGCGATCATGAGTGTCGATGAGAAGCGGCCTGCCGGCCTCGTCGGCCTGCCGGTCGTTTCCGGCGAGGTGGATCTCCCGCACGCTCGCGAGCGGATAGCCTTCGATGTAGGCGACGGGATCCCACTGCTGATTGGTCGATGCGACGAAGACGTTGTTGACGTCGAGCAGCAGCCCGCAGCCGCTGCGACTGGCCACTTCGGCGATGAAGTCGGTCTCCGCGTAGGTGCTCTCGGCGAACGCGACGTAGGTCGATGGATTTTCGAGCAGCATTTGACAGCCGAGCGCGGTCTGGACCTGATCGATGTGCTCGACGACCCGCTGGAGCGTTTCGGAAGTGTAGGGAACGGGAAGCAGGTCGTTCAGGAAACCGGTGTCATGTGTCGACCACGCCAGATGCTCGGAAAACAGACCGGGTCTGTAGCGCTGCCGGAGCAGTCTCAGCTGCGCGATATGATCTTCGTCCAGCGGCCTGTCCGCGCCGATCGACAATCCGACGCCGTGAAGCGACAACGGATAGCGCTCCCGGATCGCCGAAAGGTAGCGATGCGGCGGACCGCCCGCGCCCATGTAGTTCTCCGCATGCACCTCGAAGAAACCGATGTCCGGCGCCGTATCGATGATCGTGCGGTAGTGCTCGGCCTTCAAGCCGACGCCGGCGCGCGCCGGTATGCGATCTTCTGGCGATGACGGAATGCGCATGGTGATCTCGAGGATGAGGGCGGGCCGTCGCGGCCCGCCCTGGTTTCGTCAGGCCTTCGGGGTGAGGCTTCCGGCGCCCTTTGGCGTATTCATGGTCGTGCAGGTGCCCTTAGGCTCGAGCTTGAACGCGTTGCCCTGATAGTCGACGGTGCTGGTGCCGGCGCAGGTCGTGCCGGCTCCGGCGAAGCAGTCGTTCTGGCCCTTGAGAGCCACGCCGAAGCACTTCTCCATCTTGCCGCCCTCCATCGCCTTCATGGTCTGGGCCTGCTTCTCCTTCATCATCTTTTCCATATCGCCTTTGTTCATCTGCGCGGTGGCGGACGTGGCGGCGAGCGTTCCGACGGCGACGGCAAACGCGCCGGCGACCATTGCGTTGAGCGTGCGATTGGACATTCGAGTTCCTCCGGGTTCGGGGCGACTTTGCGAAGTGCATGGGTCGCTGGTCCGACGGGCTGCTCTTCCCGTCTGCACCCATTGTTCGCCGCGATGTCCGAAAGGTTACCCTCGCGAAGGCGCGCGGCATCACGCACCGCTTTCCAGCCGTGCGTCGAGCCACGCGATGTGCGCCTCGAGCGAGATGTCCATCGCCGACGTGATTTCGAGACGCCGGTCCTCGAAGACGTCGGTGCCGGGATACGCTGCACGCCAACGATCGACCGCGGCGTCGCGTTCGTGGAGAAGCCGCTCGATCTGCGGCCTGAACAGAACCATCATCGAGGTGATCCAGCGGTCGAGGGGCCGCTTCCCGCCGACGGCGAATCCGTCGAGCATGGCGATCACGTCGGAGGCGCGATACCACGTCTCCGCTGTCACCCAACGGTTCGTGGTGAACAGCCGCTCCGGCATTCCCGTCGGCGTCATCGAGATCGCGACGAGATGGGAGATCGCAGCGCTATCTTCTGCCGATCGCGAGCTGTAGCAGTCGAGCTCCGCTGGATGGACTCCCGGCGGCATTCCCGCCGCGCCCATGAACGCGTGGAAGTGCGCGTAATCGGGACGATCCCGGTCGTCCGGGGCGTGGGCGTGGAGGAAGAACTGCGCGTGGGTGACCGCGTCGCGTACATCGTCGTGCGGGTAATGCTCCCACTCGACGAAGTCCTCGCTACCACGCAGCGCCTCCAAAACCAGGTTGCTTCCGCTTTCGTGAAGCCCGCGAATGCAGTCGACGGCGGTCTCCGCGGCGGTCGCCATGCGCGACAGCATCTCCGGCGAAAACGCTGGCGCGTCGTCAGCAAGGTGTACTATCGCACGCTGAGCGATCATGTCGTCAGTTAACCTTGAACTGGGACTGGCCGGAGACGGCGTCATCGGGATGCCCGCCGTCTCCTCCACTCGATCTCGCAATATCGCTGAACGAGATACGTCTATGAACCAGCCTTCGTTACTTCTTGGCGGCGCAGGGGTTCGTCTTGGCCGCGCAGGGGTTCGCCTTGCACGGGTTGGCGGCTCTCTTGGCCGATTTGTGCTTGGGCGCACAGGGGTTCGAGCCGGCGGCCGCTGGGACCGGGGTCGCGGCAACCATGCCAGTGACCGCGGCGATCGCGCCCAGGGTTTGCAGGCTCCTCTTCAGCGAAGGCATTTCGATATCTCCATGGTTGTTAAGACAATCGACGGGCGTTCATAGACGCGTCGTCACGTTCACCAGCCATTCCGGCATGGCGTTCGTCAGCGAGGTCTCGACGATCTTGTCGAGGCCGGTAAGCACGAAGAGTCCGATTCCGAAGAAGGCGGCCCCCATCAGCGGTTTGCCGATCCGGGAGGCGCGCGCCATCCAGTCCCGCCGCGCCATGATCGCCTGGCGCGAACCGTAGGCGAGCGCGAGGATCGGGGTCGCCGCACCGAGCGCGAAGGCCGCCATGGTCGAGGCCGCCCGACCGATATCATCGCCCTGCGTTGCGAGACCGATCGCGGCGCCGAGCGTCGGCCCCGAACACGGTGACCAGATCACACCGAGCACGGCGCCCAACGCGAACTGCCCTCCGATTCCGGACGGCCGAAGCCGGTCCAGCAGGACTTGGCCCCTGCCGGCAAGCGGAGACGCGATGGAGGCCAATCTGCCCTGCAGCGCCGGCACCAGAAGGACCACGCCGGCCGCGCCCATCAGGGCCGCGACGGCCAGCCGCAGCGTCTTGGGATCGATGCCGACGCTGAAGCCGGCCGAGGCGAGCGCGATGCCCACGCCAGCAAAGGACGCCGCCAGACCCGCGGCGAGCGCCACGGGTCCCCACAGATGCCGCTCGAGTGCGCCGAACAGCACGATCGGCAGGATGGGAAGCACGCACGGCGAGAGCGTCGACAGCGCGCCGGCGGCGTAGCCCAGCGCGAGGTTTGCGGACATCTCAGAACGCCTTCGCCACCAGCGCCCGCAGCGGCGCCGGATCGGTCTCGCCGGTGGAGCGCGCGACTTCCTTCGATCCCTTGAACACGATCAGCGTGCTCTGGTATTGGACGCGAAACTGCTTCAGGACATCCTTGGCGCTATCGAAATCGACGTCGTAGACGACCAGATCCGGATGCTCCTTCTCGATCTCCTGCACGATCGGCTTCTGCTGCTTGCAGGTGGGGCACCACGGCGCGGTGACGTCGACGAGGATGGACTTGCCCGCGGCCTGCGAAGCCTGAAAGGCCTTGGCGTCGAAAGGCTGTCCGGCATTCGCCAGCGAGGGCAGCGCGAGGACCGCGGCGATAACGATGGCCGTACGCAGGAAGCTCGAGGACATGACGGTGGTTCTCCGTGGATGCTGAGAAGTCTCGAGGCCATGGTTCGCCCACTCCGGAGAAAGGTTACGTGGGGGTCGGAAAAATATCGGACGTGCCTGCGGGCGCGACGCACTCTACACATGACCGCAGGGCTTCCGCAGAAAGGACAAGCACGATGACGGATCTCGTCCCTCTCTTTCCGAACCAAACCGTTCCGCCGCTACGCGTCGATCTCGCCGGCGGCGGACAATTCGATCTCGCATCCGAAAGACCGTCCAACTTCACGCTCGTCGTCTTCTACCGCGGGCTTCATTGTCCCATCTGCAAGACGCAGCTCAAGAATCTTGAATCCAATCTCGACGATTTCGAAAAGCGGGGTGTCGGCGTCGTGGCCGTATCGACCGACTCCAGGGAACGTGCAGAACAGACACGGGAAACATGGGGGTTGTCCCGGCTGCGCGTCGGGTACGGGCTGTCGCTCGTCGCAGCCAGGCACTGGGGACTGTACGTGTCGTCTGGACGCGGCAAGACGTCGGCCGGCGTCGATGAGCCGGCGCTCTTTTCGGAGCCTGCCATCTACCTGGTAAGACCGGACGGCAGCCTCTACTTCGGCAGCGTACAGACCATGCCGTTCGCGCGACCGCATTTCTCCGACATTCTGATGGCGATCGATTTCGTCGTGAAGAACAAGTATCCCGCTCGCGGCGAAGTAGCGGACCTCCAGAAGACGGCGTAGGGGTCGCCGGCCCTACGTTCTGCTCAGATAGGCAATGAGGTCGTCCGCCACCGGGGACGACCAATCCGCGTCACCCGGTATGTAGCCGACGATCGCGCCAGAGGCCGAGACTGCGTAGGTGATCGGCATGCCGTAGAGCGCGAACGGCGCCTTCTTGGCGTTGTCGGCATCCGAGTGCGCGACAAATCCGTTGGGATCGAGAAAGATCGGAAGTGCCTTCAGATCGAGCGACGTCACGAAGCGCGCGACTGTCTCGCGCGGCCCGCGATCCTCCGAAATGGCGGCGACATGCACTCTGCCGCGCCAGGATTCCCGATACAGCCTGTCGAGCGCGGGCAACTCCATGCGGCAGGCGGCGCACCACGAAGCCCAGAAGTTCACAAGAATCGGTTTGCCACGCAGCGCCAAAAGATCCGCCGTGCCGCCTTCCAGGCGGAACAGCCGCAGCGGCGGCAATTCCTGAGCAGGGCGGAGGATGGTGAACTGGTAGCGTCCGGATTCGAACCTGGGAACGTCATCCTCAGCGGAGACAGCTTCGCGCGACGCGAGCCCGGTCGCCAGGCCGGCCAACGCGCGCAGGACCCTGCGGCGCGACGGCATCCGCGCCGCGCCTGAACCTGCGCCGGCGCCCGCCTCCTTCAAGCGATCTCCTGGACCGACAGCACCGGCGATGCCTGTGGGACGGCCGGACGGAACGCGGTGAAGAAGAACAAGGGATTGGGCAGCCAGTACATCCACCCGATCGACGGTTCGCGGGTCCCGTCCGGAAGCTGCAGGTCGAGCCACACGTACAGGAACTTGTACACGCAGAGCCCAGGAATCCAGTTCGGCTTCAGCCGCGCTGTCTTCAGGTACTTTCGCGCGATGTAGTAGTTGCCCTCGAAAGGCGTGATCCCGAAGAGCCCGATCGGCCCCTCCGCGATGATCTCGCCGCTCGCTCGATGCGTGATCCGGACGTGGCGCGACATGCTTCGACTTTCCGTACGATACCTGCGGATCGGTTCGCCATATCCGGCGAAAGGTTACCTGCCGTTGCGCGCCAATTTTGGGCGTAACCATCCTGTCCCACCCGTCGAACCGCTCGGTGACGGTCCGTCGCCGACGGACAGATGGAGGACATGCAATGACTACTGGAAATTGGATGAAGGGCTTGGTGGCGGGCTTCGTCGCCACCGCCATTCTTTCCGCCCTCATAGTGATGAAGGCGATGATGGGCGTGATGCCCGAGCTCAACCCGGTCAAGATGATCGCCGACATGCTCGACGCACCGCCGGCGGTCGGCTGGGCGATGCACTTCATGATCGGAACCGTGCTCTGGGGCACGCTGTTCGCGTGGCTGAACCCCGGCCTTCCCGGCGGAAGCCACTGGCTGAAGGGCATCGTGTTCGCCGTCGGCGCTTGGCTCGTCATGATGGTCGTGATGATGCCGATGGCTGGCGCCGGCCTCTTCGGATCCCACCTCGGGATGATGGCGCCGATCATGACACTGATGCTGCACATCGTCTTCGGCTTCGTTCTCGGCGCCATTTATGCGCTCGAGCGGCCGGACCCTACGGGTGTCCTTCAGGGAATGCGTACCTGAACCCAGTAATCCAGCGCTTCGGGGGAAGGCCCGACTCTCCTGAAGCGCGCGCCCAAAAACGCGAAAAAAGGATTAGCCTGAGTGCAACTGACCTTCCGATGGAGAGGAGCATCATGCCGGAATTGGGCGAAGTACGGGTTTGCGTCTTCGACGCCTATGGGACTCTGTTTGATTTCGCTTCCGCGACCCGCGGTTCTGGCGATCTGCTCGATGGCGCTGAACTCGACAAGTTGACCGCTCTCTGGCGCGACAAGCAACTCCAATACACTTGGCTGCGCGCGATCCAGGAGAGGCATGCCGATTTTTGGCAAGTTACTGGAGACGCCCTCGACTTCACGTTGGACACGTTGAAGCTCGATCGACCGGGACTGCGCGACAGGCTGATGGAGCTTTATCTGACACTCGAGGCGTTCCCCGAGGTGCCGGACGTCCTCCGCCAACTGAAGGCTGCCGGCAAAAGAACTTCGATTCTCTCGAACGGATCTCCGGTCATGCTCAGATCCGCTGTAGAGCATGCTGGTCTGGCCGACCTCATCGATTGCGTCTTGTCGGTCGAAGAGGTCGGAGTATACAAGCCGCATCCGCGCGTCTATCAGCTCGCGGTCGACCGGTTGGGTATTCAGGCCTCGCAAATATCTTTCCAATCCTCAAATGCGTGGGACGCTTATGCCGCGTCGGCGTTTGGCATGAAAGTCGTCTGGTGCAATCGCTATCGCCAGCGAAAGGAGTGCCTCCCGGGTCAACCCGACTTCGAAATCGAAACGCTGGCGGAACTGCCAGCTATTGTCGAAGCAATTTAATAAGCGCGGCTCAGGAGACAGACAGTGACATTGAGGCTCGCCTGTCACTATGCGCTCTCGGACGGTGTACCTCGCCGGTCGTTTTTCGCGGCACTTGTTGTTGGGACAGTGCTGAACTTCATCAACCAAGGCGACGCCCTGTTCGGCGGCGCGCCCGTCAACTGGTTCAAGATCATCCTGACCTACTGCGTGCCATATGCCGTCAGCACCTATGGCGCGGTTTCTGTGCAAATCCGCCAGGCCGCGTCCGCAGGCACGGTCGGCTCTATCGACCCACGACCACGACAGTGAATCTGCCTCCACTCGGCCGAGCCAGGGCGGCAGCTCGAAGATAATGCGCCCGTGAGCGGCCCGATTCTATATGGAGGTCGATATGAAGCAGGAATCCGTCGTCAGCTGCCCTAATTGCGGCAACGAGTCGACCGAGTTGATGCCGGTAGACGCTTGCCAATTCTTCTACGACTGCAGGGGCTGCGGCGCCAGATTGAAACCGAAGGATGGCGATTGCTGCGTGTTCTGTTCGTACGGAACGGTGCCATGCCCGCCGGTTCAGGAAAGCGGCGGCCGTTGTAGATAGGCTCCTCTGGTTGGCCGTAAAAAAGAGACCTCTCGCAGGTAACCTCGAGGCGGCACGCAGCGAACTGTGGGGCGAGCCTCCGTTTCCGCCTGATGCCGTTATAGGCGCCGGGCTGACGTGCGGCGCCGATTGCTCGGTCATCTCGAAAGGCAACGATCCCAAATGAAGAAATCGCTCGAACGACGTCTGTTCATCTCGGTCGCGGCGGCTGGACTGCTCATCGCTTCCATCGGCAGCAGCTTCGCAGCCTCGCCTATGAAACTGGAGTTCATCACTCACGCTGCCTTCTTTTCGGCAGAAACCAAGCAGCCGAAAATTCTCGACCCTCAGGTCTTCGTCGAGGACGCTGCTGCTCCGGAGGCGACGGGGCCTCAGGGCATCAAGCACGTCGCCGGCGTACGGCCGCCGTTCATTGACCAGGACTCCAAGACATCGAAGCTGTTCAACGCAGACCATAAGCCTCTCGGCTTCGATCTCCAGTCGTGGCTGTCCGCCACCGGGACCGTCACCATCGCAGAGAAGGACGGCAAGGTGACGCTGGAGGCGACGTTCAAGAACCTGCAACCGAACGCAAGCTACAGCCTTTTCGAGAACCATTTCGACACGAAGCCGGTCACGTTCACACCGATGGACGGCGCCGGGAAGACGAACAGCTTCACGGCGAAGGCCGACGGCACCGCCAGCATCACCGTGACTCTGCCGAGCATGCCAACCCACGACAACGCTGTCCTCGTCATCTATAACAGCGACGGGCAGCCGCACGGAATGGAGCGCGGCCGCATCGGGGTGGACGCCCATCACCAAATCATCGCGCGGCCGGAGTGATCCTTGCGAGCCACTTCGGGGCGACCGTTGGTCAATCTCGTTTCGAATGTCACCCGCCCAACCCGCACTCCTGATGAAATGCGGGTTGGCGCCACTTTCGGAGCCATACGGACATCGAGCGTGGCCATGTCTGCAACCCGTGATTCACGAATAGTTCGATGCGTTAGGCAGCCAAGCAGCGCTCCGCTTCGAACTCCTCCGGGTCTTCGTATGAAGCCCTCTTCAGGAAGCGGGCCAAGGCGGCTTTTCGTGAATCGCGATCCAACGCATACGCGGTTTGCTTGAACTCGATGCCATCAAGCAATCCTTGAATGTAGCCCGAGATCGTGTCCGCAGCCATGATGAGCGCCGTGTCGAGTGTATGGATGTATTTGCTGGTTACCGAACCCTTGGCATGGCCTACCAGCGCCGCGATAGTCACCTCGGTAAACCCAAGATCGTTGGCGATACTCGCGAAGCTATGACGCAGGACGTGGGGAGTAATATCGGGTAGCGCAGAGTCCTCGAAGAGATGTTTCCAGTGGTTCGGGAAACTGCCGAACGCGTTATCCTCACCCTGCCCCGGAAAGACGTACGTGCCGACATCGTCAGTCCGCCGTCGCTCGAGATATTCGACAACTGGCAACCCAATAGGACGGATGGATTCACCCTCTTTGCTATCCTCCAATCGCAAGCAACTCGACTCGGTGTCCGCCTCCGTCCATTTCAACGCGATCATCTCGCCGCGTCGGCAGCCGGTCAGCGCTAACTGACGAACGATATCCACGATCATGGCGTATTTCTCTTGCCTAGCAGCGTTGCGGAGCATCCGACCGAGTGTGCGATACTCCGCCTCCGATAGCCGACGCTTCCGAACGTTGTCTTTTGGCTTGCGGACGCCGTGGGCCGGGTTGCTTTCGATGATGCCCGCGTCGACTGCGTAGGTCAGGATACCACCGAGAAGACCGACGGTCCGCGTGGCCGTCCCCGCACCACCTCTGACAATTGCCTTTCCCCGCAGCTTCTTCGTCTTGACCGAAACCCGCGTCTTTCCGGCCATGATGTCCTTGAGAACCTTGTTGATGTCGGTTTTGGTTAGATCCTTGACCCGGCGGGTCCCTATGAGCGGAACGATATGACGCTCAATACGGCCAGTGTCGGTGGTGGTTGTCGAAGCCTTCTTCGGCCGACCACCCTTGCCGAGGATAAGTCCGGCCTGGAGGTCAGCGAGATAGCGGGTGCACAGCTCCTTCACGGTGATCGCCTTGTGATCAAGCTGGCGATCTTCCGCGGGATCATCACCCCCAGCGACCCGCCCCAATTGTACCTTCGCTTCCCGGCGTGCGGTTTCTGGCGCCCAAGCCCCGTGAAGCCCAATCGTGTAGCGACGCGAGCGACCTCCCGTTCGGTATTGGATGACGTAGCTTCGCTTGCCTGAACTAAAGACCCGAACTCCGAAACCGGGCAGTTCGTCGTCCCAGATCACGTAGTCCTTCTCCCGGGCCCCGGCCGCCTCGACAACCCTCTTTGTAATCTTGACCATGACGTTCCTTCGTTCCGGCAACATCTCTCGCGTAAGCAGGACGTAAGCAGGCGGGAGAAAATTGGAGCGTGATTTCGGATAGGAACGTCGCTTCTGTTCTTGAGAATATCCAGTTGCTTCAGCTGGATAGCGTAGCCTAGCGCGCCCTATCGCATTTTTCGGATGGGCACGTTATCTTGCTCCGAAGGCAAAGGTCACACGTTCGAATCGTGTCGGGTGCGCCATTTCAGTACAGAACTATGAACGCCGAACGCCGCCGATTTCACGCTAGAAGCGGCAAGGAGCGTTCGCAGCAGTTCTGGTTTCGATCCCATAATGCGAACTTCGGTATCTGCGACCTCGATGCGCTGCGCCAATGCGCGCAAGTGATCCCGCCGATAGCCGCCGCCTTCAAGTCGCAGCCCGTCACGCGCCGCGCGGGAGAACGTCCCGATCATGTCCGGCGTAACCTTCTGATTTCCGGCGCTGTCGAGCATAGCTTGAAAACGCCCCGCATCGGCCTTGGCCTGATCCCGAATTGCCTTTAGGCCGGTGATGCGCTCTTTGAGCGCTGAATCCCCCAGATCGGCGACACCGGATTCGATGGCCTCGTAGAGCCGGTTGAGCCGCTGGTCGGTCTCTGTGATTCGCCGATTGAGCTCGGCAAGATGCTCGCGGCGGCGCTCAGCGCGTTCCTGGCGGCGGTCGATAACGCTAGCAAGGATAGCTTCCAGCCGTTCGGGTTGGAGCAACCGATCTTCCAGATGACCCGCAATCAGATCGTCAAGCTTGTCCATCGGGATCGAGCGGCCCACGCAGCCGGTCTTGCCCTGTCGGGCCTTGGTGGAACAGGTATAGTAGCGATAGGTGCCTCCTGCGCTTCCTCTGCCGGTGCGGAGCGTCATCGCGCCCCCGCATTTGGCGCAGAAGCAGATGCCGGTCAGAAGCGTGGGGCCACTGGTAACACGTGCCGGCACCAGCATCGGATTGCGAGATTTCAATTTGGCCTGCACCGCATCAAAGGTCTCGCGGTCAATCAGCGGCGGCACGGCCATGACAGCGACCTCGTTTTCGGGTTTCTTCTCCCGGTCTTTGTGCGAGCGCGTGTTGAACCTGTGCTCGCCGATATAGGTTGTGCGGGTAAGGATCGCGTGGATTTGCGCGAGGCCCCATCGCCCGCCGTCACGAGTGAAGATGCGACGTTCATTGAGATGGCAGGTGATGGCCTTGACACCCATCGGGCCGGAATTGCCGTTACCTTCAAGGAACAGCCGATAGATCAGTCGCACGGTCTCGGCGTGCAACGGGTCGATCTCCAGTTTTTTCTTGGTCTTCGATCCACGCTGTTCGGCGGCGACGATGCGATAGCCGATGGGCGGCAGCGCGCCGTTCCAAAAACCCTGCCGCGCATTCTCATTCATGGCGCGCAGGACGTGCTTGGCGTTCTCCTTGGACTGATACTCGTCGAACAACGCCATGATCTGGCGCATCATGACGTGCATCGGGTCGTCGCCCATCTCCTGGGTGATGGAAACGAGCTTGACGCCGTTCTTGGCGAGCTTGCGGACATAGAATTCCAGCTCGAAGTGATCGCGGAAGAAGCGCGAGAAGCTGTGAACCACGACGACATCGAACGGCGCAGGCTTCGACGTGCCCGCCTCGATCATGCGCTGGAACTCGGGACGGCGATCGTTGGTGGCCGAGGCGCCGGCCTCGACAAAGGTGTCGATGAGCTCATACCCGCGCGCCGCGCAATAGGTTTCGCCCTGCTTGCGCTGGTCGGGGATCGACACATCATGCTCGGCCTGCCGGGCAGTCGAGACGCGCAGATAGAGCGCAGCGCGGGTAGTGACGTTGGGAGTGTGAAGGTTCATCGCCGATCTCCCGGCGCCTTCTGTTGCTCGGTCAACGGCAAATCCAGCTCAACCCGGTCATGGACGAGCTTCGGCGCGAGCTTGAGACCTTCGCCCTTTTCCAGGCGAACAAGGCCGTAGCCCACCATGGTCTTGAGCGTGCGTGAGAGGTTGGACTTGGCGCGGCCGGTAATCTGCGCCAGTTCCTCCAGCGAGTCCGGCGCCTGCTCGGCGATGATGCGCAGCAGCGCGCGGTTGTTCGCCGACAAGACCTTGGCGAAGGATTCGGTGGAGGTGAACCATACCTTGGGCTCGCCCGTCGCCGGCTTCTGTTGGCCGCGCACGACCTGCATGGTGCGAGCCTTCATTTCCTTGTAGTCGGCAATTCCGACCTTCAGCGTCGTCATCAGATCGCACCTCGCTCCTTCAACACCGCATCCATCAACTGCCAGAGGTCGACAGTGAATCGTGAACGAGTCGTCAGGCCGTGCGATTTCCCGACGAAGCCGGAACACGCGTAGTGAAAAACTTCACCCAATGACCGACTTCGGAGTCGACGACGAGCACCTCGCCAGCGAGAATCGTGTTGAAGCTCGGATCACGGCCTTCGCTCATTTGTATTGTTATCAGACTGCGATAACTTCGTCAAGTCTTCTTCGGCTTGAGTCGGACCGAACAACTCGTTGAAGACATCGGCGAACCAGCGCTCGAACACTTCGATTTCAGCCACGGTGATCGGCACGCGTTCGGGCCAGTCATCGACGACGCGCCGGGTTCGGGGTGCGTTCGTGTGGGACGCGCTGCGTCGCGCCGACGGCGCGTTGTCGTAGTAGTCATAAAGATCGTCCGGCAGAGCGCCGGGAACGGGAGGCCGGGGCCGGCCTTTGTGACGGTGGACACGCGATTGGCTCATCACCGAACTATCGCGCGAGGCAAGACTACGAAGAACGACCCAATTCTACGCCAGATTCAGAACGCATGGAGTGAGGGATTCTAGACTGATTTCGCCGTCAGAACAGCAACAACACGTCTATTTTTTCAGCTCTCCTCGGAAACGAGGAGAGACAGCGCCCCCGAAAGTCGAGAATTTCACTCGAGATTTTTTCGCGGATTTCGATTCTACGGGGACGTGTATGCCGTTGAGGACAGAGTTGAATGGCGACTGGATTGGCCAATCGCTGACGAGCGAAATGACATCAAGAACAGTGTCGGCCTTGGTCGATCACATCGGCAACAGCGTCCATGTCGGCAGCAGCCTGCGCTACCAGTTCTGAGGCGGGAGGTCACACCATCGATAGTATCCGTTGCTCGGTGACCGCAGCCGTAAGTGAGAGTTCGACAAGAGGTACTGACGTCGCCGCGCTGGCAGTCTACGGCCGCCGGCAGCGTCAAGGATGTCGACGCCACTACGGCCGCGCAGCAGCATTGGGAGTACGATCGTGAGGCGTCGTCCCTGCAAGTGGCCGGAGGACGCCGATAGCCTGAACTGCCAACAATGTCGCCTTCTGGGTACGCGCATCCCGCTCGCCTCGTTGATCCAGGCTGTCGCAGTCGGCGAGCATCTGAACTTCCGGCATGCGGCCACTGCGTTAGGCGTCAGCCAGTCCTCAGTGAGCGAGCGCATCCGCGCGTTGGAAGAGACGCTCGGCGTCCGTCTTTTCGAGCGGCGGCACCGCGGCGTCCGGCCGACCGAAGCCGGACGGTTCTTTCTTGCCCAGGTTGCCGACGGAATCGACCAGCTTGCCTACGCGGTGAAGACGGCCGGGATGATCGGCACGGGCGAACTCGGCCGTGTGCGGGTCGGTGTGCCGACGACGATCGCCGCCGGATTCCTGGCCGACCTTCTCCAACGCTACCGTCAGCAATGGCCTGGTATCGAATTGGAGCTATTCGACGGACGCGCCAAGGATGCAATCCTGCAAGTGCGCGAAGGCCGGCTGGATGTCGCGTTCGTCGCCGCGATCGCCGATGTTCCGGATTGCCACAGCCGGGCGCTTTGGACCGAACCCCTATTCATTGCGGTGCCGGCGCGCGATCCTCGTGCAAGCGCCGATGCGGTGCATTGGTGCGACCTGAAGGATGATTTGTTCCTGGTGCGCTACAATGGAACCGGGCCACAGGTGCATGACCATGTCTTTCGCCGTTTCGCAGAGCGTAGCCTGCAGCCGCGTGTGCAACGCTGCAACGTCGACCATTGCCTGCTCATGTCGATGGTGGCGGCAGATTACGGGATAACGCTTTGCAGCGAGACGACAGCCCAGGTCGCTTTTCCCGGTGTCACTTTCCTGCCGCTGTGCGACGAACCGGAGCCACTCAGATTCGGCGCTATCTGGTCGCCGCACAATTCCAGCAAGGCGCTTCGCGGCTTGCTGGATCTCGCGCGCAGCCGCGCCACGATCTAGCTCGACGCGCGGCGCGCCTTTGCAAATGCCCGGTCCGTCGCGATGAAGCGTTCCAGCATGGGCACGATCAGCCGGAACGGATCGATCGGCGGATTTCCCGCCTCGGCCAGCAAGCGTCCATATTCAAGAAGATCGCGGTGGAGCGGCGCGGGCAATTCCAGCGACACCTTCACCGGCTTGTCGTCTGCGATGGGGCCGAGTTTCAGCTTTGCCATGTCAGCCTCTGTAGGATTCGAGGATCAAATCGCGCGTGACCACGATTCGGACCGGGAAGCCCGGCCGGATGGTCAGCGTCGGCGCAACCTGCAACTGACGGCGGACGATCTGCTGTCCGGCGTCATTGATGGTGTCCTGGCCGCCACGGCGAATGGCACGCAGCAGCCGGTCCTCATCATTGACAGCCATCTCTGCCCCGACCGCGAGCAGCGTCGAGAGGCCGGCCGCCTTGGCGAGATCCCACCAGTGATAGTCGACGCCATCCTGAAGACCGGCATAGCCGGCCGCATCGGCGCCGGGCTGGCGCTCCAGCACGATGGAACGGCCATTCGGCAGGATGAGCCTGTTCCAGACGAGCAGCACGCGGCGCTGCCCGAACTGCACGTTGTTGTCGTACTGGCCGATGATCCGCGTGCCCTGCGGCACGAGCAGGATGCGGCCCGTGGGGCTGTCATAGATGTTCTCCGTCACTTGCGCCGTGATCTGACCCGGAAGATCGGAACGAATGCCGGTGATGAGCGCTGCCGAAATCATGGCGCCGGCCTGGAGCACGAAGGGCGATGCCGGGGGCGTGATGCGATCCGACGACGTGGTGCGGTGATCGACAGGCGCGTTTAGGAAGGCGAGCTGCTTGTCCTGCGCCGTTTGCTGGCTGGGCTGTCCCGTCATCAGATCAAAGCCGGCGAGATTCGGCATGGTCGTGGTGTTCGATGCTGTGGCCGTGGCCGCGTTGCCTGGCGCGGTCTGGAAGAAGACACGACTGGTGCGCGCGGCCTCGTCCTCGGCCCGCCGACGTTGTTCAGCTTCATCGACCGCGGGCGTCGTGACGGTTGGCGGCACGACCGGCTGACCCCTATTCTGTGCGTCGAGGATCGGGCGGCCGAGATCGCCGGGCAGCGGCGGGCCGAGGACAGGGCCGGTGTAATCGCGCGGCAGGCCCGAGAGACCATCGGCGGGTTGCCGATTGGTGGTGGAGTAAAGCTCTTTGCCATCGTCGCCGGGCGCACGCGTCTGAAGCGCGTAGATCAACGACCCGCCAATGCCGATGGACACGACAACGCCGATGCCAGCAAGCACCTTGCGCGACAGGCGGGTGACGCGTGGCGGTTCGGCGCGAAGCCGCATCGGCGCGGCAACGTTCGTTTCATCCTCGCTCATGACGACGGCCTCCCGTCCGTGCGGACGATCCTGACGGTCTGCTGCTTGTCGCCGCTGCCAAGGCGCAGCTCGGCCGCGCCGAACAGACGGTCGACGATCAGGATGTTCTGGTAGATGCGGCTGTTGACGATCTGCGCTTCGCCGTCCGGGCCGATGACGAAGATCGGCGGCATCTCGCCCTGGACGATGCCGCGCGGAAACTCGACATAAACGCGCCTGCCGTCGTCATAAACGGTAATCGGCTTCCATGGCGGATCGTCGCCAGTCAGACCGTAGCGATAGTTGCGAGCCGTCGCCGCCGGGATGACCGGTGTTGCCGGCCCGTTCTGCCGCTGCCCGGCTGGCGGCTGCGGATAGGCCCAGGCCACGGCCGGCATGTAGGGTTTTGGGCCGGAGCGCAGCTCGAGCATATAGGTGCGCCGGTCGGTGGTGACGACCAGGTTGGTGGTGAGGTCCGGGCGCGAGGGCTTCACCAGCACATGCACGCGCCGGGTTACGCCGGAGCCGGATTCGGTATCGCCGATGATCCAGCGCGCGGTGTCGCCGGCCGCGATCGGCCCTGCGCCGGTCAAGCTCTCGCCCGGCTCAAGAGCGATGTCGGTGATCTGGCCAGGCGCGGCATAGACCTGATAGAGCGCGCCTTCGGACCACGGATAAACTTGGATCGCGTTGTAATAGCCTTCGCGGCGTGGCTGGACGCGCGCAGCGGCGTTGGCGTTTTCTACGCGCTCTGTCGGTGTTGAAGCTTGTGTCCCGCCCCGCGTCGGCGTCCAGGCCGGCGGGATATGCAGCGGCTTCGGTCGATCGTCGGCGACGGACGCGGGCACGGCCGGCAGCGGCGGTACATCAGCATCGTAGCTGATCTGCGGCGGCTTCTGCGGCGTGGCGCAGCCGGCGAGCATGGAGCCGGAAAGCAGCAAAGCCGCAAGTCCGGATTTACGGATAGAAGGTTTTGCGCCTTTGCGGATCGTCGGTCGGCTCATTGGCTCATCTCCCGCGACCAGTTGATGGCATTGACGTAGATTCCGAGCGGGTTGGCCTTGAGCCGATCGGCGTCGCGCGGCGGCTGGATCACGATGGTCAGGATCGCGGTCCAGCGTTCGGTGGTGGCGAGCTGACCACTCTCGTAACGGCGCTCGGTCCAGGCAACGCGAAAACTGTCCGGTGACGCGCGAATGACGCTCGACACCTCGACGGCGACCTGTTGCTTCCCGACCTTGATGAAGGGGTCGTTGGCGCGGGCATAGTCGTTGAGCGCCGCCGAGCCGCGATCGGTGGTCCATTCATAGGCGCGCAGCCAATTCTGGCGGACAATGACCGGATCGGCCGGTGTCGAACGAACCTGTTCAATGAAGCGCGCCAGATGCCATGCCACCTGCGGATCGGTCGGCCTGTAATCGGCCGTTGCCGGCGCGACCGTCTGCGCCTGGCCGAGATTATCGACCTGCACGACCCAAGGCACCACGGTCCCGCTCGCGGACTGCCAGACAAGGGCTGCGGCGAAACCGGCCGAGAGGATCAGCGATCCGAAGGCCATCGCGCGCCAATTCCTCGCCTGGACGCGCGCGGACCCAATCCGCTCGTCCCAGACCTGCGCGGCGCGCTGGTATGGCGTCTCGGGTTGGGGTGTCTTGCCGTAATGCGCGGCGGGTCGCTTGAAGAGGTTCATGTGCGATCACTTTCAGAGAGATTGATGGAAGAGCCGGAGCCGTGGCTGTCACCGGAGCGGACGGCATGCGCGGTGGTTTGGACGGCATGGCCCATATGTCCGCCGCGTCGCATGCGCTGCGCCCAGGCGGGCGGCGGGGCGCCAGAGGACTGAGAGGGTACGGATGAGACCGCGCCGACAGCCGAACCCGCGGTCGAAGAGCCGCCAGTCGCACCGAACCCGGCTTTCACGCCGCCGGCGAAGCTGGCCTTGACGCTCGCGGCAGCACGTCGAAGCGGCGATGTCGCAGCACCGCCGGCCGCGCGCGTCACGCCCCCGAGACCTGATGCGACGCCGGCCGCTCCGGATTGACCGAGCGAGCCGAGGCTGTAGGCGGCCGAAGCAGCACCCGCCGCGGTCGCGCCGCCACGCACAGCGGCTGCGCCGGTCGAAAACGCGGCCGCTCCACCTCTCGCAGCGAGCATCGCGCCGCCGCCCGCGGCAAAGGCAGCGCCGCCGACGGCAAGGCCAGTGCCGACCGCCGCGCCTGCGCCCAGTTGAGGACCACCAGAGACGAGGCCGTTCGCGATACCGGGTCCGAAAATGCCGAGGCCGACCAGCGACAAGGCGGCCAGGACAACGGCCATGGCGTCGTCGATGGACGGGGTCTTGCCGCCGAAGCCTTGCGTGAACTGGCCGAACAGCGTCGAGCCGATGCCGATGATGACGGCGAGCACCAGCACCTTGATGCCAGAGGAAATGACGTTGCCAAGCACGCGCTCGGCCATGAAGGCGGTCTTGCCGAACAGGCCGAACGGAATGAGGACGAAGCCGGCGAGCGTCGACAGCTTGAACTCGATCAGCGTCACGAAAAGCTGGATCGCTAAAATGAAGAAGGCGAGGATGACCAGCGCCCAGGCGAACAGCAGGCACGCGATCTGGATGAAGTTCTCGAAGAACGCCACCCAGCCCATTAAATCAGAAATCGAGTCGAGCAGTGGCCGGGCGGCGTCGAGCCCGGTTTGCGCGACTTTTCCGGGCCGCATCAGATCCTGCGCGGTAAAGCCCGTACCGCTCGCCTTCAGGCCGAGACCGGCGAAGCTGTCGAAGACGATTTTCGCGAGATTGTTCCAATTGCCAATGAGATAGGCGAAGGCGCCGACGAACAGCGTCTTCTTCACCAGCCGCGCCATGATGTCGTCATCGGCGCCCCAGCTCCAGAACAGGGCGGCCAGCGTCACGTCGATGACGATCAGCGTGGTAGCGATGAAGGCGACTTCGCCGCCGAGCAAGCCGAAGCCGCTGTCGATGTAGCGGGTGAAGACCCCAAGGAAATTGTCGATGACGCCCGCGCCCCGCATGCTTCACCGCCCTTCCGTGGATTGCGGAGCGACGGGCGCGGGCGTCCGGCCTAGGAAGCGGTCGCGGGTCTCGGCCCAGACGCGCAGGCATTGCGCATCGTCGGCCGCCTTCTGTCCAAGCTGCTGGCACCGGCGCTGGTTCTCACGCAGCGGATCGCGCTCGGGCTGGACGAGGCGCACCGGCGGCGGTGCCAGCGCTTCATCCTTGCGGGTCAGTTCGATCGCGGTCGCCGTGATGGCGACCGCGACGAGGGCAATTGCGCCGAAGCGCGCCAGCAGCTTTCCGTCCATGGTAACTCTCGCCCTTTGACCGTCAGTTGCCCCTATTGAACATCTGCGCGTTGCCGGGCTGGTAACCGCTGCCGGGCGTCAGGAAGCGCCGGCGCTGCTCGCGCCCCTGCGCGGCAGCAGCGGCGCGCTCGGCTTCGGTCAGCGCGCTCGCTCGGCCATTGGCCGACATCAGCGCAATCAGGTCGGAAAGCTGCTGCGACTGGAGCGCGAGAATCTGGTTGCCGGCTTGCGTCGCCTGCAATGCGCCGGTCGCGCCCTGGCTCTGGCCGACGAGCGATGACATCTGCGTGCGGTTGGTGTCGATGTTGCCGACGACACCGGCCTGCACGCGCATGGCGTCCTGCAGGCCGCCGACCGTGTTCTGCCAGCGCGAGCGTGCATCGGCGATGAGCTGCTGGTCGGAGGCCGACAGCGAGACGTTGCCGTATTTCTGCTGAAACGCCTGGTCGATCTGCTGGACGTTGAAGGCGATGTTCTGGGCCTGGTTCAGGAGCTGCTGCGTGCGCTGGACCGATTGCTGGATCTGCTGGAGCGCGGAGAACGGCAGGCTCGTAAGATTGCGGGCCTGATTGATCAGCATCTGCGCCTGATATTGTAGGCCAGTGATCTGGTTGTTGATCTGCTGGAGCGTACGCGCGGCGGTCAGCACGTTTTGCGCATAGTTCGACGGATCGAACACGATGAGCGCGTGGGCCGGCGTCGCCAGCATCGGCGCCAGCACGATGGGGGTGGATAGGAGCGCGACGGCAAGCCGCGCTGCGCGGGAACGGCACAGGGTCATGAGGATGTCTCCTTGTTGGTGAGGGTCGGGATGAGATCGACGACCCAGCTCACATCGCGAGCGTTGAGCCAGGCGGTGAGAAAGCCGTCGCGGCCGTGCTCGGCGACGATCTGCGCGATCAGCGTCTGGTCGGATTTGGAGGATGCGGCGCAGAGCGCGAGGCCGACCTCAGACAGGCCCAGCTCGAACAGGCGGTTGCCGCGCCGTGACTGGCAGTAGTAGTCGCGTTTCGGCGTCGCCCGCGCGAGGATTTCGATCTGGCGGTCATTGAGGCCGAAACGGCGATAGATCGCCGTGATCTGCGGCTCGATGGCGCGTTCGTTCGGCAAGAGCAGCCGCGTCGGGCAACTTTCGATGATGGCCGGCGCGATGTTGCTGCCGTCGATGTCGCTGAGCGACTGCGTGGCGAAGATGACGCTGGCGTTCTTCTTGCGCAGCGTCTTCAGCCACTCGCGGAGTTGGCCGGCGAACGCGTCGTCATCGAGCGCGAGCCAGCCCTCGTCGATGATGAGAAGCGTCGGCCGTCCGTCGAGCCGGTCGCCGATGCGATGGAAGAGATAGGCCAGCACGGCCGGAGCCGCCCCGGTGCCCACGAGTCCTTCGATCTCGAACGCTTGCACATCGGCCGAGCCCAAATATTCGGATTCGGCGTCGAGCAGCCGGCCGTAAGCGCCGCCAACGCAAAACGGGCGCAATGCCTGCTTCAAGTCGTTCGACTGGAGCAGCACGGTGAGCCCGGTGATCGTGCGTTCCTCGACTGGCGCGGAAGAGAGCGAGGTCAGCGCCGTCCAGATATGCTCCTTGGCCTCGGGCGTGACGGGCACACCCTCGCGCATGAGAATCGCGACGATCCAGTCCGCCGCCCAAGCGCGCTCATAGGTGTCGTGGATGCGGGCGAGCGGCTGAAGCGAGACAGAGGCGTCCGAGCCTTCGGTCAGGCCGCCGCCGAGATCATGCCAGTCGCCGCCCATGGCGAGCGATGCGGCCCTGATGGAGCCGCCGAAGTCGAAGGCGAAGACCTGCGAGTGGCCATAGCGGCGGAACTGCAAGGCCATGAGCGCGAGCAGCACGGACTTGCCCGCGCCCGTGGGGCCGACGACGAGGGTGTGCCCCACGTCGCCGACATGCAAAGACAACCGGAACGGGGTTGAGCCTTCGGTTCTGCCATAGAGCAAGGGGGGTGCGCCGAAGTGCTCGTCCCGTTCCGGCCCCGCCCATACCGCCGAGAGCGGGATCATGTGAGCGAGATTCAAAGTGCTGATCGGCGGCTGCCGGACATTGGCGTAGGCATGTCCCGGCAGCGAGCCGAGCCAGGCGTCCACTGCGTTGACGGTCTCGACCATGGCCGTGAAGTCGCGGCCCTGGATGACCTTCTCGATAAGGCGCAGCTTCTCGTCGGCGCGACGCGGATCGGCGTCCCAGACGGTGATGGTGGCCGTGACATAGGCCATGCCCGCCATGTCGGCCCCGAGCTCCTGCAAGGCCATGTCGGCGTCAGCAGCCTTGTTCGCCGCGTCCGTGTCCACGAGCACGGACGCCTCGTTGGTCATCACCTCTTTCAAAATCGCGGCGATCGACTTGCGCTTGGCGAACCATTGCCGCCTGATCTTGGTGAGCAGCTTCGTCGCGTCGGTTTTGTCGAGCAGGATCGCCCGCGTCAACCATCGATACGGGAAAGCGAGGCGATTGAGATCGTCGAGCAGACCGGGTGTCGTCGCGGTGGGGAAGCCGACAATGGTGAGGATGCGCAGGTGCTGATCGCCAAGCCGCGGCTCCAGCCCGCCGGTCAACGGCTGGTCGGCGAGCAATGCGTCCAGATAGATCGGCGTCTCGGGGACGCGCACGCGATGGCGCTTGGTAGAAGCGCAAGAATGCAGGTAGGTCAGCGTTTCCGCGTCATCGAGCCAGGCGCATTCGGGCATGAAACCATCGAGCAGCGCCAGCACGCGGTCGGTGCGGTCAGTGAAGCCGCGCAGCGCTTCATGGGGATCGACGCCGGACCGCTCGCGCCCCTCATAGAGCCAGGATTCAGTGCGCGCGGCTTCCTCGGCCGGCGGTAGGTAGAGGAAGGTGACGAAGTAGCTCGATATGAAATGCGCGCCTTCTTCCTCGAAGTCGGCTCTGCGCTCGGCATCGACCAGCGCGGAGGCCGGATCGGGAAACGTGCTGTCCGGATACGTCGCGGCCTCGTGGCGCTGCGCTTCGACAAAAATGCTCCATCCCGAGCCCAGGCGGCGGAAGGCATTGTTGACGCGGCCGGCGACCGCGACCAGCTCGGCCGCGACGGCGGAGTCGAGATCGGGGCCACGAAAGCGCGCGCTGCGCTGAAAGCTTCCATCCTTGTTGAGAACGACGCCTTCGCCGACGAGTGCGACCCACGGAAGGTAATCGGCAAGCCGGCTGGCGGTGCGGCGATATTCGGCAAGGTTCATCATGGCCGCGCCTTCACACCGATAGATGACCGGGGATGCGCAGGTGCCTGCGCCCGACTTCCACGAACAGCGGATCGCGCTTCGCCGCCCACACTGCCGCGAAATGACCGATGGCCCAGATGGCGAGACCGACGAGCCAGAGACGCAGACCAAGGCCGACTGCACCGGCCAGCGTTCCGTTCATGATGGCGATGCTTCGTGGTGCGCCGCCAAGCATGATGTGCTCGGTCAGCGCGCGACGGACGGAGATCGAGAACCCCGGCACCGCATCGAGCTGTTCGAAGGCGGCCGCCATCAGATGAGCGCCCCGCCGCCGAACGAGAAGAACGACAGGAAGAAGCTCGACGCGGCGAAGGCGATCGACAGGCCGAACACAATCTGGATCAGCCGGCGGAAACCGCCCGACGTATCGCCGAAGGCGAGCGTCAGGCCGGTCACGATGATGATGATGACGGCGATGATCTTGGAGACCGGCCCCTCGATCGACTGGAGGATCTTTTGGAGGGGTTGTTCCCACGGCATGGAGGAGCCGGAGGCATGTGCGGCCGGCACGAGGACAAGGTTGACGTAGGTGAAAGCGGCGGCCGTCGTGACTAAACGGCGGGCGCGCATCGTGATGCGGATCATTGGGCTTCTCCTGTGTTCGGTGTGGTTGGGGTGATGCGGTAATCGCCGTCCGGACCGAGCCCTTCGACGCGAGCGAGTTCGGCGAGCCGGCGCGCGGAGCCACGGCCGGAGAGCACGGCAACGAGGTCGATGGTCTCCGCGATCAGCGCGCGCGGGACGGTGACGACGGCTTCTTGAATGAGTTGCTCAAGACGGCGCAGTGCGCCGATCGCGCTGCCGGCATGGATGGTGCCGATACCGCCCGGATGGCCGGTGCCCCATGCCTTGAGCAGGTCCAGGGCTTCGCTGCCACGGACTTCGCCGATGGGGATGCGGTCCGGCCGCAGGCGGAGCGACGAGCGGACGAGATCGGAGAGCGTCGCCACGCCGTCCTTGGTTCGCATGGCAACGAGGTTTGGCGCGGTACATTGCAGTTCGCGCGTATCCTCGATGATGACGACGCGATCGGCCCCCTTCGCCACCTCGGCGAGCAGCGCATTGGTGAGCGTGGTCTTGCCGGTCGAGGTGCCGCCCGCGACAAGAATGTTGGCGCGGGAAACGACGGCCGTGCGCAGCATCGCGGCCTGGTCGGTAGTCATGATGCCGGCCGCGACGTAGTCGTCGAGGGTGAACACGGCGACCGCCGGCTTCCTGATCGCGAAGGCCGGTGCTGCGACGACCGGCGGCAACAGACCCTCGAAGCGCTCGCCGGTCTCGGGGAGTTCGGCCGAGACGCGCGGGCTGCGTGCATGCACCTCGGCGCCGACGTGATGAGCGACCAGCCGCACGATGCGCTCGCCATCGGCGGCCATCATCGTTTCACCGGTGTCGGCAAGCCCTTCGGACAGGCGGTCCACCCAGATGCGTCCGTCCGGATTCAGCATAACCTCGACCACAGCCGGGTCTTCGAGATACTGGGCGATGGCCGGGCCGAGCGCAGTGCGCAGCATGCGGGCGCCGCGCGCGATCGCTTCTGGTTTGTGGTGAGTGGCATTCATCCCGGCCCCGATTCCTGAGGGGGCGCGACAGACGGTCCCCGCAACGGGGTCGATTAAAAGAGCCGGAAATCGGTCCGGTTCAACAAGTATCTAAGTGGATGCGGTCATGGCGAAGAAAAGGCGGCTATCGGCGGAATTGAATGTTCAGCCGGGATCGCCGTTCGTCTTGAAGCGTGCGTCGCCTGTGCCATCGCGCAGCGAGTCGATATCGCGCGACAGCTCTTTCAGGAACCGGTCGCCGGTCGCGAGTCTCCTGCCGAGCGATTGCATGAAGCCCTCGAACCGTTCCATTCCTTTCGCGCGCGCCGAGGCTTGTGCGCTTTCGGACAATGGCGGTGTGATGGTCAGCCAAAAGCGGATGAACAGCGAGAGGGTCTCGCCCAGAATGGCCAGATCCTCGTCGAGGCCGTCGACCTGGCGGCCGAGCTTGTCCATGCGGCGCGCGAACACGGCTTCGAGCCGCTCGGACGCATCGGCCGAGAGGAAGGATGCGACCGCCGCCTCGATGACCGCGGACTTCGAGACGTTGCGCCGAAGCGCCAGCGCCTCGACCTGTTTGAGCAGCGCCGGATCGAAATAGACGTTCATGCGGGTCTTGGCCTGCACAGGCATCCTCCTACAATTCGATGCCGTCGGCCGGGTCCATCGTCGCCTGTCGGGCGACGATGCGCTGGCGCATCGCCCGCGCCTTGGCGGCGTCAACGTCGGGCTCGTCGTCCAGGAGGTCGAACTCGTGCCCGGCTTGGCGCTCGGCCGGAATGACCTCCTCATGCTCGGGCAATTCCGGCTCGCGGCGGATGCCGGCATTGGCCGGATCGCCATCGGCGCCGTCGCCTGTCGCGGCTGTCGTCGCTTCGGCCGATGGCGCGATCACACGCATCGACCAGTCATCCGGCGCCGTCATCGTCGTGCCGGGTCGCGATGCGGCCGGATCGGGCGGCGGCAGGATGCGCTCCTTGAAGCGCGCGTCCTCGAAATAGCGCGCCTTCCTCGCCCGGATCGGCGGCGTGCCCGCCACCATGACGATCTCGTCGCTGGGCGGAAGCTGCATGATCTCGCCGGGCGTCAGGAGCGGCCGCGCCGTCTCCTGGCGCGATACCATCAGGTGCCCGAGCCATGGCGCCAGCCGATGGCCGGCATAGTTGATGGAGTCGCGCAGTTCGGTCGCGGTGCCGAGCGAATCCGACACGCGTTTGGCGGTGCGCTCGTCATTGGTCGCGAAGGCGACGCGCACATGGCAATTGTCGAGGATCGAGTTGTTCGGCCCATAGGCGCGCTCGATCTGGTTGAGGCTCTGCGCGATCAAAAAACTTTTGAGACCGTAGCCGGCCATGAAAGCCAGGGCGCTCTCGAAGAAATCCAAGCGTCCGAGTGCCGGAAACTCGTCGAGCATGAGCAGCAGGCGATGGCGTTTGCCCGACGCCTTCAATTCCTCGGTCAGCCGCCGGCCGATCTGGTTGAGGATCAGGCGGATGAGCGGCTTGGTGCGATTGATGTCGGAGGGCGGCACGACGAGATAGAGCGTGGCCGGACGCCGACCGCCAACCAGATCGGCGATGCGCCAGTCGCAACGCGCCGTCACTTTCGCGACGACCGGATCGCGGTAAAGACCGAGGAAGCTCATGGCGGTCGAGAGCACGCCGGAGCGTTCGTTGTCGGATTTGTTGAGCAGCTCGCGCGCGGCGGACGCGACAACGGGATGGACGCCCGCCTCGCCGAGGTGCGGCGCCGACATCATCGCGCGCAGCGTCGCTTCGACCGGCCGGCGCGGATCGGAGAGGAAGTTGGCGACACCTGCCAGCGTCTTGTCGGGCTCGGCATAGAGGACATGGAGGATCGCGCCGACCAGCAGGCTGTGGCTGGTCTTCTCCCAATGGTTGCGCTTGTCGAGACTGCCTTCAGGATCGACGAGGATGTCGGCGATGTTCTGGACGTCGCGCACCTCCCATTCGCCGCGCCGGACCTCCAGCAACGGGTTGTAGGCGAACGACTGCGCATTGGTTGGATCGAACAGCAACACCCTTCCGTGCCGCGCCCGGAAACCGGCCGTCAGGGTCCAGTTCTCGCCTTTGATGTCGTGAACGATGCAGCTTCCCGGCCAGGTCAACAGCGTCGGCACGACGAGGCCGACGCCTTTGCCACTCCTGGTCGGTGCGAAGCACAGCACATGTTCGGGGCCGTCATGGCGCAGATGGTCTTGGGCATGCCGGCCGAGCAGGACGCCATCGGGGCCGAGCAGGCCGGCGGCACGGATTTCCCTGTCCTCGGCCCAGCGAGCGGAGCCGTAGGTCGCGACATTGCGTGCCTCGCGCGCACGGATGAGCGACATGAGGATGGCGACGGCGATGGCGATAAAACCGCCTGATGCGGCGATCGCCGCCCCTTCGAGGAAGATGGATGGCGCATAGGCGTCGAAGGAATACCACCACCAGAAGAAGGCCGGGGGGTAATAGACCGGCCAGCCCGCCAGTTCGAACCACGGGTGGCCAAGCTGCGCCTGAAAGCCGAGCCGCCATGCCGTCCATTGGGTCGCGCCCCAGGTCGTCGCCAGAACGATGGCGAGGACGACAGTGATCTGACCCCAGAGGACGCGGGTTCCCGACATACAGACTCCAATCGGCAAAACAGACGGTGCCGATCAGAGAATGGGCGTTCGCGCGAGACTCAACGAAAAAGACGGTTCGGCGCGTCGCCGGATACCATGGCGTAGAAATCGGATGGTTCGCTTAGTGCCGCGTCTTGCCGCGAGCCTCCTCCGTGGCTTCCGCGACGGCCTGCTGGAGAATGCGGCGGTAGCCCTGACTGGTCATCCATTGCGCACGGGCGAGATGGCTCTCCCAGCATGCCCTTGTGCGGGCTTCATCGGCGACCGGATCGCGGTGCAGGACGATCCGCGCCACCTCGGTCCAATCCGCTCCGTCCGTTTGCGCATCGAGCAAGCGCATGTAGGTCACGTAATGCTCTTCGTCATAGGTCGTTATGTCGGGTCCGTTCGGGGCCTCGTCATCGACATCGGGATCAAGCTTGGGTCTGACGCGCATGGAACGCCCTCCCTTCAGGGCCAACAACACCAAAAATCCTGAACTGGGATAATCCCATATCAGGATTACCGGAATGGCCTCCTTTGATCAACGGAGCGCCGTTCCGAATGCAGAAGTCCTTGCGCACGTCCCGACAGCAGCTTCTCCTGTCCCTGCTCGTCCAAGCACGCAAGGCGAAAGGCATGACCCAGGCCGACGTTGCCGCGGCGCTCGACAGGCCGCAATCCTTTGTCGCCAAATATGAGAACAATGAGCGACGGATTGATGTCGTCGAGTTCATTGACATTGCCGGGGTGCTGGGCGTTTCGAGTGTCGACATCCTGAGCAAGATCGAAGCGGCCGGAGACCGCCCAAAACGACCTGTCAGGCGGAAATCACAACCCATCGGCTAGCTGCCGATCAGGGCGCGAACGTCCTTGAGAAGAACGAACAGGTGCATCGGGTCGCTCGGCGATGCGATGAAATCGAAATGTTCGTAAAAGGCCTGCGCCTCCTCATCCTTGGCATGGACGGCAAAGGCGCGCAGGCCCGCGATCTCGGCGGCGGCCAGTGTGCGGCCGAGCGCATCCTTGAGCAGGCCGGAACCGATCCCCTTGCCTGACCAGGCGCGGGCGACCGCAAGGCGCGCGAGGATCATCAGGGGGACTGGATGTCGGGCGACGCCCTTCTGCAGCCGCCCGGGCGCATCGTCATAGGCCACGTCGCCATAGGTCAGCGTATAGTAGCCGACCACCTCGTCGTCCGAGAGGGCGAGATAGGTCTGCGCGCTGTTGGCAAGCTGGTTTTGCAGGGCAAAGCGGATCAGGAAGCGGTTGAGCGGCTCCTTGCCGCAATCGAACCCCTCGACGCGATGGTCGCGCCGCAGCTTCTCGATGCGGAGCGCCACGGGGCTATTTGCCAGGCTGCTCAAACACGCCGGGCTCGCTCAGGAGCCGCTTCAGTCTCGGCAACGGACGGGGCGGCGCATCGAGCGCGGTGAGGAAGGCGTGCCAGCGCTCCGCGTCCAGCCCGAAATGCTGGCGGTCCGGCAGGGACTCCTGGGCGCGGGCGAGCGCGCTTTCCAGAACGAACTCGCTGACCGACCGTCGCTCGGCCCGGGCCGCGGCGTTCAGCACGCGCTTAGCCTCTCGCGTGAGCCGCAGGTCGAGTTTTTCGGATCGGGTTGCATTGGCCATGGTGGCGCCTCCTGATCCCTCATATAGCATACCCGGTCTCCTTTGTCATGACATTGTCTGGCAGATTGTGGCGATCATAGCCCAAGCCCCCGCTGCCTGCCGAGCTGCCACGAAACCGAGGCTCCCTGCACGATGCCCGCGACCTCGCGGCCGAGCTGGCGGTCGATGACCGGCCGCCAGGGAACGAGCGTGAACTCTTGGCTCTTCTCGACGATGGCGAACCTGCCGCTTGCGAGCTGGATGGTCCCGGTGAACGTGCCGCTGACGGTCTCGCCGTCTCTGGCCGCGCGAAACGGCATCGGCTTCTGCGCCGCCAGCTCGGTGCCGGCGCGGGCGACCTCACGCTCGCGCAGTGCGGCGAGCAGATTGCGGCGGTAGAGAACCCCACCGTTCTGCTGGCGCGTGGCATCGCCCTGGTCGATCAGACGCTCGCGGCGGTGGTCCATCGCCTGGCTGACCGCCTGTCCGAAGCCGGCTGGCGCGAGATCGGACGCTTCGCCTGCGATCAGCCGGCGATCGAGCCAGGTCGCGCCGTCCGCCCCGATCTGGCTTTCCAGGTCGAAGGCTGAAAGGACGCGGATATTGGCGCGGGCGCTGCGGCTGGCGTCATGGGCGGCAGCCCGGCTCTCGAAATCGTCGGGGATGCGCCATTGGTCGGCGTCGATCCGCTCGACGATGCCGGCGCGGCGGAGCGCCTCCAGCCGGCGGACATGAGCGTCGACGAAGCCTTGGTGATCGCCGCCCGGCACGCGGCCGTCGAAGCGCACCTGCTCCAGATGGCGGCTCGGCCGGTAGATGCCGTCCTCAGCCATGCCGACGATAGCGCGATCGGACGGCCGTGCCGCGGTATCGGCCGGACCGATCTCAACGATGCTGCCGATGCGCGCTTCCTCGACGCGGGCCGGATCGAAGCCAGAGACATGATGGGTGCGGCCGTCGACCCCGTCGACAACCAGGGTGAGGCTCTCGCCCAATTCGTCAGCGAGATGCTTGTCGATGACGCGACCGGTGATCGGCGCGGCGGGCGCGCCGTCATGAATCTGGAAGCTGGCCGGATCGCGCTCCTGCCCCTCGGCCTGGAGCGCCTTGTGCATGGTGCGGATGATGTCTCCACGCTCGCCCAGCTCGCGCAGGGTTGGCTCCAGCCGCACGCTCAACTCCCAGACGCCAGGCGCATGCTGGGTGGCGAGCCCCATCTTCTCCAACTTGCCGAGCCGGGCCAGGCGCAGCGCCCGTCTAGCGATGCCGCGCGGATCGCCGTGCTCGGGCCGAAGGTCGATCAGGCCGTCACGGGCCTCTTCGATCATGGCGCGGTCGATGCGGGCGAAGCGATCCTGGCCGAGTTCGGCGGTGAGCTTACGCTGCTGTTCGATCTCGGTGACGGGGCCGAGCTCGAGCGTCGCGAGCGCGCTGGCGCGTTCGCGGACGCCGTGGGCGACATAGTCGCCGTTGATGACCAGATCCTCGCCCAGTTCGTCGCGGCCGTTGACGATGACGTGGACATGAGGATGACCGGTGTTGAAGTGATTGACCGCCACCCAATCGAGCTTGCTGCCGAGGTCGGCTTCGACCTGGCTCATCAGGTCGCGGGTGAAGCCGGTGATATCGCCGAGATCGGCGCCATCCTCCGGCGAAACGATGAAGCGGAACTGGTGGCGATCGTCCTTGCCGCGATCGAGGAAGGCATCGCCGTCGACGCGGTCCTCGGTCGCCGAATAGAGGTGACCGCGTTCGCCGTCGCGCGAGGTTCCGTCACGCTGGATGTAGCGCAGATGGGCGGCCGCCCGGCCATTTTTTCCGGCGGCGCGGACCGAGCGCGATTTGACGATGACGCGGCGACTGCCGGGCTGGCGATGGCTCCAACCGTCCGAGAGGTTGCGCGCACGCACGAAGGCCGCGCCGCGGCCGCGCTTCACACCCCGGCCGCTCGCCAGCGCCGATCGTGATCCGCTCTTGGCAGCGCGGTCCGCACCAGCGGCACGCCCGCCGCGCGATGGCGATCCGCCATGCTGGCGGGCGATCTTCTTGACCTTGGTGAAGAAGCTCTTGGTCTTGGCGCCGGCGCGGGCATCGGAGCGGATGCGGCCAAGGCGCGGGCGGAAGCGGTCCTCATCGTCGCTCATCGGCGCAGTTCCCGCCGACGGCAGGGATTTCCGGCCACAGTGCCGTCGAACGCCCTGCAAAAGCTGGCTATCCGAAGGACGACGGCACCATGCCGATCGTTCGGGGGTGCCGCCCCCAACAGTGTGCAGACAAGGGCTTGCCTGGCGGATCGGCCCCATGGGGTGCCGTCCGCTTTAATCTTGCCCTCCCGCCTTTCCGCCCTTTCTGCCGTTTCAACCCTGAATGCAGCCAAGCGCGAACCTGCCCGACTGCACACCGAAATGACCGCCGCTGAGCGCGGGAGCGCCATCCTCATGGCGTGCCTCCGTCGCTCGCGCGGGCCACGAAAATGCTGCCACTCTGCGGCTCCGTGCGAGCAGAATCGCGCACGGGAACGGTTGCGCGTGTGTCGCCGGATTGCGCAATGGATGGCAGAGCGGCAGCAATCCCGCTGTCGTTCGGACGCGTGATGAACAGAGGGGCTTCGCGCCAGTCGGGCGGCGGTGCCGGCTGCCGGGTTGGCGCATCGGATACAGCCGCACCACCAAGGATCGGCGCGAGTGCGGCGACATAGGCGCGTGTCTCGGCCGGCAACGGGCGGCCGGACGCGCGATGCTCGTCATAGCGATTGGGACCAGCATTGTAGGACGCGAGCATCGCGGCGACATTGCCGTAACGATCCCACATCTCGCGCAGAAAGGCCGTGCCGGCGAGGATGTTAGCGCGCGGATCATAAGGATCGCGGCCGAGCCGATGACGGATGCGCAGCCCCGCCCAGGTGTCGGGCATGACCTGCATCAATCCGACCGCGCCGACCGATGAGATCGCGCGCGCATCGCCCGCACTCTCAGCGCGCAGCACCGCACGAATCCAGCGCTCGGGAATGCCGAAGCGCTTCGAAGCTTCTGCAATGGGCGCAGCATAGGGATCGACAGCGGGAGCGCGCGCGATCGGCATGGATTGCGCGACCGCCAAGCCGCTACCGACTGACAGCGTGCCGACCGCGAAGAGAACGGCACAACGGCGTAGCGCCTTGTCTCCGCTGCGCCGCAAGCCTGCCAGCGTGCTCGCTGCGGTCAAGGGTGCGCGCGAAGCGCCGGCGAAACGCCGCCCTTGACCTTCGCTGCGCGCGCCGGCCGTCTGACCGTCGAGCGGGACGAAGGGATGAGACGGCTTTTCCGCGAACCAAGGGATGGCGGTTTTGAGCGCGATCGTGACGGGATGGCGCATGGTCTTCAGTCCCGCTCGGCGCGCTTGGCTGGACGGTTCCAGTGCAGCGACCATGAGGATTCATCGTCGCCATTGCGGAACAGGTTGGCGCGGATCGGCTGTGGCAAGGCTGGGTCGTCGATGAGCAGCGAAACGTAGCTGCCCGCTTTCTCGCCGGTGCGCTTCCAGCCCGCGCCGATCTCCGGTCCGTCTTCCGCGCCGTGATGGACGCGATAGTCAGGCGCGTTCTCGGCATCCGAAGGTTCCGCCGGAACGATGGTGATGTCGCGGTAGAGCGTGAGCGTGTGAACGCGCCCGACGAAGCCCGATTTCTCGGCGGTGAATTGACCAATCTGCGGCATAGCAAGTCTCCTGTGGTTGGGGTGGGAAAGCGATGTCAGTGCGTTGGCACGCGCCACTGGTAGCGGCCGTCGCCGTCCTCATCGGTCCACAGCGGGACCGCGCGACCGATGATCTGGTCCGTGGAGGTCAGACCGAAGTAGCGACCGTCGAGGCTGTCGCGGACCTGCCAGTTCATGAGAAAGACCTCGCCGGTCTGGATGCGACGGCAGCCCTGCCAGACCGGGAGATCGCGACCGGCGCGGTCGCGGTCACGCGCCTCCCCCATCGCGATGCCGTCAACCGTGACGGCGCGGCCGTTGCGGCAGACCGTTTGCCCGGACACAGCCAGCACACGCTTCATGAGCGGCACGCCTTTCGGTAGATAGCCGCGCTCGCTAAGGAAGGTCGCGAGCGGTTCAGGGGCGTCCACGGCAACGAGATCGGTCACCTCGAACGGGCCGTCGAAGTCGATCGTGTAGAAGCCGATCGGAGCGCTCGCGCTGGCGTTCCAGATCAGTTTGATCGGCATCGGCGTGAGGCCGGGATAACCGACGCCCGCGGCAGCAAGAGCCGTCGCGATGATGAGGCCAGCGCGCGTCATGGCCCGATTCTCCGGCGGCGAAGCCAGGCGGCATGCTGCGCGGACGTGTAGGTGCGCGGCGTCTCGCCGACGCTCAGCCGGTTGTGGACATGCCGCCAATGCTCCGGCGCCGCGTCCGCCGGATCGAGACCGAGCGCCTCTACCGCGTCGATGGCTTGCAGCGCCCGTTCGACCTTGGGCCAGCCGTCGAGGCGCAGCAGTATGTCGCCGCCGGGCCGCACGAAGGGCAGCGTCTGGAACGGCTCGCCGCGGCCGACCGCCCGCACGATGTCGATACGCGAGATGATCGTTCCGAAATCGTTGGAGGCCCAGCGGACGAAGGCGAAGATGATGTCCGGCGCGAAGCCGACGATGCTGCGGCGGCGGTCGAGGATCTGCTCGTAGCTCTTGCGGCCGAATCTGATCCAATTCTCGATTTTCCTTTGGCTCCGGGTCAGTTCGACGAAGGTGGTGAAGGACGCGGGACCGGCCGGCAGCGGACGGCCGCGCATGCGGCGCGCCGCATTGCCGGTCATGGGGTGTCTCCCTCAGTGGATGCGAATTCGCGTGCGAGCAGCGCGCGCAGCATGTCGGCGACTGTCTCCCCGCGCCGGAAGGCCGCGACCTTGATGCGGCCGCGCAGCTCGGGCGTGACATCGATCGTCAGCCGCGCGGTGAAGGTTGCGGCGTCGTTTGTGCGCTGGGCCTGCGCGTCGGCTGCCTTGATCCAGCTCTCGGCGTCGCCCGGACGGGAGGCGAAGCCGCGCTTGCCGGTGCGCCCGGTCATGGCGCGATCCTCGCGACGCGGAGCCGATCGATCTCGGCTGCCAGCGCGGCGATCTCGCGTGCGGCCGAGCTGTCATCATCGATCTCGCAGGCCAGCCGCCCGGACTGCGCGGCGTCGGCAAAGACGACACGCTGGCCAATGGTGGTGGCGAGCACCGGCGGGTCGTGATCAACCAGCGTCTCAGCAGTCTCGCGGGCAATCACGGTGCGCGCCGCGCAGCGGTTCAGCACGAAGCGCGCGGCGAGCTGCGGCCGGTAGATGCGCGCTTCGCTGAGAAGCGCCAGCATCTCGGCCGACGCCCAGCCATCGAACGGCGACGGCTGCACCGGGATCAGCACCAGGTCGGCGGCGAGCAGCGCCGAGCGCATGAGGCTGGCGATACGTGGCGGACCGTCGATGACAACATGATCGGCGTCACGCGCCAGCTCGGGGGCTTCGCGATGCAGCGTGTCGCGCGCCAGGCCGACGACGCCGAACAGGCGCGGCAGGCCCTCGCGGCTTCGTTGCTGCGACCAGTCGAGCGCCGAGCCTTGCGGATCGGCGTCGATCAAGGTGACACGGTGTCTCCTGGTGGCCCATGCACCGGCGAGATGCAGCGCGAGCGTGGTCTTGCCGACACCGCCTTTTTGATTGAGGAGCGCGACGATCATGGTGCACTCCGGCGGGTAGCACAGGCACCATGCCTCGCATGTGCGCGCGTCAAAGAAGAAGAGTTAGAATCTTTGTTAGATTCTTCTATAGAGTGCGTCGCGCGATTTGCGCCTGATGTACCGATAGTGCGTGCGCCTGATGTACCGATGCCATTCACATGGTTTTCAACAGGCACTGTGGATGGATTTTCGGGAAGGAAACGCAGCAGTTCGCGGCCGTTCTCTCGCTCGATCTGGAGGCGATAACCCGGCAGCGGCTGACGCGCCGCGATGCGGCGCAGGTCGAGTGCGAAATCGGAGATGCGCGCGAGACTGCCGGACTTGACGTGGAGATGAGCAATCTCGAACAGCCAGCCGTGGCGCTGGCGGCCGGCATGCTTGCGCGCGACGCGATAGAGCCAGCGTTCGATGCCGCCGGTCAGCCGGAAATAAGCCGGGTCGATGGTGAGCACCAGCGAGCGGTCGACGACGCCGTTGTAGAACCATTCGGGCAGCACGAACTCCATGCCCTCGACGCGGCCGGCATGCGTCGTCATCTCCTCCCATTCGTTGATCCAGGAGAACTGCCGGCGGCGCCAATGCGCGCCGTTGCGGATCGTGGTGGCGATGACGGTCGATTGCAGGCGCGCGAGCGCGGCCTTCAGCAATAGATATTGGCGGTTGCCGGTCGGGCGGCCGATGCCGCGCAGAAGCTGGTAAGGCGTGAAGCGGAAGAAGCGTGATGTGGTGAGGCCGCGGTTCTCGGCCTCGACAATCTGCGAGGCGGCCCAGATCAGCACGTCGGCGTCCCAGATTGTCGCCATGCCGTGCTCGGGCATGGCGAACACCTGCACCTCGACATCAGCGGCCTGGTAGAAGATCGGTCGGGTGCGTGGCGTTTTCGCCAACGAGAAGAATGGCCGCTCCATCAGATCGCGCTGGTCGCGGGGCGATGCGTCGCCGCCGATCACCACGAAGGGATTGAGGTTGGTCCGTTCGCTGGCCTTGCGCTGACGCCCGCGTCGATGGTCATCGTCGCGCAGCATTCAGTGTTCGCCCCGCTCAGCCGGCGTTAAACGGCGCGCCGGAAACACGCGGCCGACATCCTTGTCGCGCGTCGATTTGCGGGCGCCTATCGCGGACCAGGCTTGCAGATCCTCGACAGCGTAGACGACGCGGCCTCCGATCTTGCGATAGATCGGACCGGTCCCGTAGGTGCGATGCTTCTCCAGCGTGCGCAGCGAGATTCCGAGAAAGCGCGCGGCATCGGGCGTGCGCAACAGGCGTGGCGGCAGGTCCGCCTTCAGGTCGGCCATGAGATCACCTCTGGTTCGTCATGCGTGGGGCTGCCGGCGGCGACAGCGTGCGATGGCGAACCATGGCGAAGGATCGGCGGCGCGGAGCGTGCCGCATTTGCGCTTATGCGCTGGCGGCACCCCTTTGTAAGACACGCTATGCGGCGGCGTCTGCCTATCGGCGGCGCGGCTTGATCGGATAATGGAGCAGCAGCCGGTATCCCCCCTTCATCATGCTCAGGCTGTGGGCCACGAGGCGGCGGGCCTGGTTCTTGCGTGGGTCGTTCTCCCAATCCTCCTTCGTGCCGCGAAAGCCGAGGAGGACTTCGGCGATGGTGCGGTAGCTCTCGCCGCGCTGACGCGCATCGAGCGCTCGCAGGGAGAGGATGTGGAACCGCCGAAGCTGGATCGGCATCGCGCGGAAGTCCGGGCCTGGCGCACGGCCATTGAGCGCGCGCCAGAGCCGTCGCGCAGCGTGCACGCGCAGTTCGAGAAGCGCGTCCAGCGGCAAGACAACAGCGTAGAACGTCGCCCCGTCGGAAGGGGCCTCGACGAGCCAGAACTGATGCGTGACGCCATCGGCCTGCCAGACGCCGTGCCAGCCGTCATCGGCCCGGCGCAGATCGAGGCCATCGAGCTGCGTCAGCGGAATCGGCACGATCGCTTGCGCAACGATCGGTCGCGGCGCTGTGGTGAGGTGAACAGCCTGCGGTTGCAGGCTTGGAATCCAGAACAGGGATTGCCGATCGGGCGGCGTCTCGGGATCACACGGGAAATCGCAACCCCCAGCGTTTCGAAAACGCCGCCAGCGACCGCGCGGACGGGTTCCCGAGACGCCCGATCTTCTGGAAGTCTCGATGATAATTATCATCGCGGCGGAGATATTCCCAAGCGAAGCCGGCGGCGGGAATGGTCTCGGCATGCTGATACGCCGCCGGCGAACGCCAATCGATGCTGAGCATAACATCACCTCTCATTGACCGGGTCATGCAAAGCCAACACCCGGACAGAGAGTTTCAGCGACCAGGCAGCGTTTTTGCAGCCGCCAAAGGCGGATATGTTGATCGTGCGTAGCGATCGATATTGGTTATTTTCTTCTTAACATCGCATGCGTGTCTTTGCGAGCCGGGCGAAGCCCGGCGAGCGGCGGCCGTGCCATGGGCGCGGCCGCGCCGCCGATCCGCAAAGCCGGATCGGCGGAAAAAAGCCAGATACGGACATCCTGAAAGACGCTGAGCCGTAGAGCCGGAAACCCGGCTCCACGGCTCGGCATCTATGCGGTCTTCAAGCGCTGCATCCCCTCGGCGAGCGTCCAGAGCGCGCGATTGAGGCTGACATTCTGATCGATGCCATTGATGGCGCGTGTCTGGCTGCGGCGAATGCGCCCCTCGGCGTTGCGCTTGCGGCCATGCACTCCGCCGCGAATGACGTTTTCCTGAATGACGTTGAACGTGGTCCAGAGGCTTTGCCCGACATCCTCACGACGGCGCGGCGCGATGATCTGGTCAGGCTGAAGCGGGCTTTCATCCTCGCCATAGCGAGCCACAAGGCTTGCCTCGGCAAAAACGCGCTGCTCGTCCTGCGACAGGCGGGTTTCCTTCATTGTCTGGCTCGCGTCGATCAGGCGCGGGAAATCCTCCGCGACGGTGTAAACGCCTTCGATGATGTCGTGCTGAATATTGCCCTTGTGTGGCACGCGGACTTCCTCGAAGCGCTCGCCCGCGATCATGCTGTTGGTGCAGACGAAACGGAGCATGCCCGCAAACATCTGATAGGCTGAGGTCCCGTCATGACTGTTGACGATGATAACTTCGGCGGCCTCGGGCTTGCCGATGCCCTCGTCACGGCGAAGGCGTAGCATGTGCTTGGCGTGGCCGTGGCGGCTGCCGTCGCGCGGCACGGACTGGACGGCGAAGAACGGAAACCAACCTTCGCGACGCAATCCCTCCACGATGTCGATGGTGGGGACATAGATATAGCGTTCCGAACGGCTGTCATGCGCCTCGCGCGCGAAGATGGACGGGACATGCCGGTAAAGCTCCTCATTGTCGAGCGGCTCGCGTCCGCTGATCTGGTGGGCGTTGCGGCCGAAACGGGTTGCAAGCTGGTGATACATAGCCGGTTCCTTTCCTTGGGCGTGGGTTGGAGCGCAGCGCTGCGCTGCAACCCTGGCCGTCGCCGAGACCGGGTGTGCAAACGGAGGGGTGGCTTCGCGGGGAACCGGCTGCAGGGAGCGCAGCGACCGAAGCTGGGCGGAAGCCCACTCCGAAGTGCGCCGAGGGCTGGCCCTAAGCA